>CAYNIP010000019.1:0-73434 GCA_964397305.1 uncultured bacterium | reverse complement strand
AGGGGCCGGGGGATGAGGGCCCGCGCTAGCTTAGGGATCGTTTTGTAATTCGTGAAAGGGCTGTCTGCACTCATGGTTCATCGTGCTCGAGGCTGGGGCTGGCGGCTGGCGATCGCCCTGCTGGGTCTCAGTCTGACCTACATTACCTGGAAAGCCTTCCTCGCCCCCGCTCACCAAGGCGTCAGCCAGGGGATCGTGGATTTTCGGATCTTTTGGCTGGCGGGCCGGCTTTGGTTGCGGGGGCGATCGCCCTACGACGAAGCGAGCTTTCAGGCCGCGAATCAGCAGTATTTCGGCCATGTCGGTAGCGACATCATCGATCCAGCCGCGAATATTTTCCCCTACCTGCCCTATTCCAGCTTGGTATTCTTACCCCTGGGAGCCCTCTCCTTCGAGACCGCCTTGCGGCTGTGGACCCTCCTCAACTACCTGCTGCTAGCGGGCGTGATTGGGCTCAGTGGCTACCTCTTGGGGGGGGATGGTTTCGCCAAGACAGCGCGCGCTCCTGTCGCGTCTCCGCAGGAGCATCGCCTCCAGAGGTGGCGCTCCTCCCTCTGGGAAGCCGCCCGCACCCCCGCTTGGACCCTGGGAGCCGCCTACTACTGCACCTTTCAGGGCACAGCCATGATCTTTTTCCTCGGGCAGACCTCGCTCCTGGCCAGCCTGGGCGGCTTGCTGGCCCTGGCCGCCGCCCGCCAACCGGCCTCGGGGCTCCCCCTCGTGCTCGGCAGTCTCGGGGTCTATAGCCTAGTGCTCAAGCCTCAGCTAGCCGTCGTCTTCCTTGGCGCCCTGCTGGCCAGCGGTCGGTGGCCCCTGCTGGTGGGGGGCGGCGCGATCGCCGGCCTCGGCTGGCTCCTGGCCATCAGTCGCACCGGGTTCACGGCCAACACCACCGACTTCCTGGCCACCCTCGCGCGCTACCAAACCCTCGCCCCCAACCAACCCCAGCGCCTGACCGGGATCATTCACCTGCTGGATTATGGCGGCGGGTCGGTGGGGTCGCCGCTCCTGTTGGGCCTCGGCCTCCTCACAGGAGCCTGGTTGGGCTGGCAGTTCCGGGCCGACCTGACGCGGCCCCGGAGCTTGGTGCTGCTGGTGATTCTCACGTTACTGATGCCGCTGCACCTCAACGATCTAGTGCTGAGCGGCCTGATCGCGATCGCCGCCCGCCGCTGGCCCCCCGCAGCAGGCCTCCTGCTCGCCCCCGGCCTCTTGCTGCTCTGGCGCGCGGGGAATGGGTCCCGCCTCCTCCACTGGTATCACCCCGCTACGGAGCCCGGCGATGCAAATCTCGTGGCCAGTGTGGGGCTGGTGCTATTGCTGGCCGGAATGCTGGTCATCCTGGGGCGATCGCGAGGAACCGCGACCTCCTAACCGCCTCGCAGCGCCGTCGCGGTCGAACCCTCGGGCCCAGCGCTCGCCGCTGTCTGCCAGGCCAAGCGGGCCGCCCCAATCATGCCGGCCCGGTTGCCCAGGGCCGCGACCCGCACCTGGAGACCGGTCCGAGAACTGGGCAGGGTGCGGCACTCCAGTTCCGCGATCGCCGTCGGCAGAAAAAAAGCTGCACTGGCGCTCACCCCGCCGCCGATCACAATCACCTCCGGCGTCAGGACGTAGATCAAGCTCGTGAGCCCCATCCCCAGCCAGCGGCCGTAGTCTTGCCAAAAGGCCAGGGCGGCGCGATCGCCCGCCGCCGCCCGCTGGCCCAACTCGGCCGGCTCACAGCCCGTAGCGCGCCGGATCGCCCCGATCGAAAGGTGTTGCTCCAGGGAACCGGCATTGCCACTGTTGCAACGGGGGCCGTGGGGGTCGAGGCCAATCAAGCCCAGTTCCCCCGCCGCTCCCTCGCGACCGACAAACAACTCCCCGCCGAGGATGATCGCGCCGCCCACCCCCGTTCCCAGGGTGAGCAGGAGCGAGTCCTGACACTCCCGAGCCGCCCCCAACCAGGCTTCACCGAGGCCCGCACAGTTGGCGTCATTGGCCACCACCGTGGGCAGTCCCGTCTGGGCCTCGAGCCAGTCCGCCAGGGGCACCTCCCGCCAGCCCGCGAGATTGATCGCGACCCGAGCCACCCGGCCGGCGCGATCGCTCGGTCCCGGCGTGCCGACCCCGAGGGCCACGACTCCGACCTGGGCCGGCAGGGTTTGTTCCAGGGCTTGCACCAACTGGGCGATCGCCGCTGTCACCGCCCGGGGCTCCGAGGGTTGCGGCGTCGGCACGGTTTGCGCCGCCAACTCCGTCCCATCCGCCGCGAAGCAGCCCCCTTTGATCGCCGTGCCCCCCAGGTCGATCCCGATCGCGCAGCGCGCCGTAGGCATCGCAGCTCGCGGCATTACTCCTCTTCGCTAGCCTCCGAGCCAGCCAATTCCGTGGGCATCGCGGCCGCTGCGTCAGCTACAGCCGCGACAGCCTCCATTTCCTCGAGCGTTGCGGTCTCTTCGTCTACCAGCGGCACGATCGCCACAGCGGCGATCGCATCTTCATCGTCCAAGCGCTGCACCCGCACCCCCGTCGCCGCACGAGACTGGGGCGAAATCTCGGCGATCGCCTGGCGAATAATGATGCCGCGATTGGTAATCACCATCAACTCATCGCCAGAATTGACCACGGGCAGAGCCACCAAATAGTCATTCTCCAAGCGAAACTTGATCACTCGCAAGCCCATCCCGGCCCGCTTTTGCAAGCGGAACTGCTCAATCGGCACGCGCTTGCCATAGCCGCCGGCCGTCACCGCCAAGACCCAGGGACCGAGGCTCGCCGCCGCCGCCGAATCATCTCCCGGTTCATCCTCCTCCTCCGAGTCACTGGTGGCGATGTGGGCAACGACTTGGCTGGGCAGGATGTCCATGCTGATCACTTCATCCTCCTCCCGCAGCTTCATGGACTTGACGCCCCGGGTTGCCCGCCCCAAGGGTCGCAACTCCTGGTCATCGGCGCGAAAATGGATCGCCATGCCCCGCCGGGAGCCAATGATCACGCTGTCTTCTGCCCGGGCCAGGCGCACCCAGCGCAGTTGGTCCCCCTCAGCCAGGGAGATCGCGATCAGGCCGTTGGCGCGAATGTTGCTGAAGGCCGCCAAGGCTGTTTTTTTGATGAACCCTTCCTGGGTAAGCATGACGAGGTATTCATCGTCGGTGAATTCCGTCACGCCTAGGACAGAGGTGATTTTTTCCTCGCGGGGAATCGGGAGCATCTGCACGATCGGCACCCCGCGAGCCGTGCGAGACGCGGCGGGGATTTTGTAGGCCGGCAGGGAGTAGACGACGCCGCGATCGCTAAAAAAGAGCACGGTATCGCGATCGCGACAGGTAAGGAAGTGCTCAATGCCGTCATCTTCCTTGATCTTCGCCCCCGAACGGCCCCGGGTCGCCCGCCGCTGGGCCTCGAAGCTGGCTACGGGCATCCGCTTGATGTAGCCCTGCTCCGTGAGCAAAATCGCCGAGGGTTTATTGGCGATCAGTTCAATGTCATCAATCTCACCGTCTTGCACCAGAATTTCCGTGCGGCGGGGGGTGATGTGGATGCGCTTCACCTCCTCCAGTTCCTCGATGATCAGAGCATCGACGCGCTCGCGGTGCTCCAGAATATCGCGGAGGTCAGCGATCTTAGTCTGCAATTCTTCGTGCTCAGCCTGGATCTTTTCCGCCTCCAAGGCCGTGAGGCGGCGCAGTTGCATTTGCAAGATCGCATCAGCCTGGGCTTCAGACAGATCGAAGTGCTCGATCAACTGCTGCTTGGCGATCGCCGTATCGGCCGCCGCCCGGATCAGTTGGATCATCGCATCCAAATTCGCCAAGGCCACCAGCAGCCCTTGCAAAATGTGATCCCGTTCTTCAGCCTTCCGTAGCTGGTAGCGGGTGCGGCGGGTAATCGCATCGACGCGAAATTCCAGGAAGACTTCCAAGAACTGCTTGAGATCGAGCAGTTGAGGCTCCAAGCGGGACGGGGCCCCGGCCGGCACTGGCGCTGGAACTAGGGCCAGCATATTCGCCCCGAAGTTCGTTTGCAGGGGCGTCTGCTTGTAGAGGTTATTGAGCACGACCCGGGCGATCGCGTCCCGCTTCAGCTCGATCACCACCCGCATCCCGTCGCGATCGCTCTCGTCGCGAATATCCGAGATGCCCTCCAGGCGCTTCTCGTTTACCATCTCCGCGATCCGTTCAATCAAGGCCGCCTTGTTGACCTGGTAGGGGAGGGCTGTGATAATAATTGCCTCACGATCCGGGCGGCCCCGCTGCTCAATCGTTTCAATCGCAGCCACCCCCCGCATCACCACCGAGCCGCGCCCCGTCAGGTAGGCATCGCGAATCCCACTGCGACCAAGGATCTGGCCCCCCGTCGGGAAGTCGGGGCCGTGAATGTAGGTCATCAGCTCAGCCACAGACAGAGAAGGATTCTGCACCAGAGCGATGGTTCCGTCGATCAATTCCCCCAGATTATGCGGCGGAATGTTCGTCGCCATGCCCACCGCGATACCCGAGGAACCGTTGAGGAGCAACTGCGGCAGGCGGGCCGGCAGCACCACCGGCTCCTGCTGAGAGCCGTCGAAGTTGTCGATGAAGTCAACGGTCTCGGCTTCAATGTCCCGCAGCAGCGCGTTCATGGTCAGGGTTTGCAGGCGGCACTCGGTGTAGCGCATCGCCGCTGGCGGATCGTTGTCTACCGAGCCAAAGTTGCCGTGGCCCTGGATCAGGGGATCGCGCATAGAGAAGGGCTGCGCCATTCGCACCAAGGCATCGTACACAGCCCCATCGCCGTGGGGATGGTACTTACCCAAAACTTCACCCACCACCCGGGCGCATTTCCGGAAGGGGCGATCCGGAGTCAGCCCCAACTCATACATGGCGTAGAGGATGCGACGGTGGACGGGTTTCAGGCCGTCCCGGGCGTCGGGCAGGGCGCGACCAACGATCACACTCATGGCGTACTCGAGGTACGAATCCCGCATCTCGGCGCTCAAGTCTGTGGTCTGGATGCGCTCGTCTGAGGAAGGCATAGGCTACAAGGCTCCGCTTGGCAGGCTTCTAGGCAAAGAAACAGCAAAAGGCAGCCGAAACTGCCAGTTTTCGCCCCCTGAGCCTGTTAATTGTTCAATTAGTTCTAATCTATTTTAGCACAGGGGAGAGGGCCCAACGCTCCCTGACAACCCCCGTAGTTGCGCTTCAGCGCTCTCCCGGAGGGCTAAAGCCCAACAACGCTTCCGAAACATTCCCGTAGTTGCGCTTCAGCGCTCCCTCAAGCGGGTAGAGGCGCGGTGGCCGAGCCCTCAACCGATTAGGGGAAAAATATTGACTTCCCACGCCCCCCTGCCTGCGCTTTGCCGGGGTGGCGATCGCCCAACTCTGGCCGGCAAGGGCTCATGTTAAGTTGAGTAACAGAATGGATTCTCTATCTGTGCAACTAGCTTGGAGACCTATGGCTATTCCCGAACCGATCGCTGTCTACGCCCAATTCTTCCACCCGCTGCTGATGTGGGTGCTGCTCGGCCTGTCCCTCTACGCGCTCTACCTCGGGGTGCAGATTCGTCGCACCCGCAACGCCGACAAGGAGGCTCGCAAAGAACTGGTCGGCAAAAACTTCAACGGCCGCCACTACCAAGTAGGCTCCCTGCTGCTGGCCCTCTTGGTCCTGGGCTCCCTGGGGGGCATGGCTGTCACCTATGTCAATAACGGCAAGCTCTTTGTGGGCCCGCACCTGCTCGCGGGTCTGGCGATGACCGGCCTCGTGGCCCTGTCGGCCTCCCTCTCGCCCTTCATGCAAAAGGGTAATTCCGTAGCCCGCTACACCCACATCACGCTCAACATCGCCATTCTAGGCCTCTTTGGCTGGCAAGCGGTGACAGGTGTGGATATTGTGCAGCGGATTCTCAACAATCTGTAGCCACCCCCCTACCGCCAAGTGCGCCCCCAGTCCGTGACCAGCTCGAAGTCCAGCCGCACCGTAGGTCGATAGGCTGGCCCTGGGGACTCGGGGGCGATCGCCACCCCCTCCCCCACCTGGCGACCGAGCAACTCCGGAGTCGGCGTCACCTCTAGGACGCCCCCAAGCTCCTCCTGAAGGGCAAAAGACTCGGGAGCCAATTCTCGGCCCTGGGACACCGGTTCAGCCTGGGCGATCGCCCCCAGGCCGAGACTGAACCCCAGGGCCCCCGCCAAAACCGAAATACCCCAATCCCGCCCGTAGCTCATTGTGCCCTACCCGTTGACAACACTTTTGCGCCCCAGCCCAGGCTACGAGGAGCCCAGGCTTTGAGGGCCCATTCCTCCGCAGCAGCCGACCCTCTTAGCGGTCCACCGAGCCCATAATCACGTCGATACTGCCCAGAATGGCTACCACATCGGCCACCTTGACCCCCTTGAGGAGCGAGGGCAGGATCTGCAAGTTGTTAAAGTCGGGCGGACGAATCTTCCAGCGCCAGGGAAAGACATCATTCTTACCGACGATGAAGATTCCCAGCTCACCCTTGCCGCTCTCGAGGCGGACATAATGTTCACCTTCAGGAATCTTAAAGGTCGGCGCGACCTTCTTGGCAATGTACTGGTACTCGAAGCCATTCCACTCCGACTTCTTGCCCTCTGCCAAGCGCTTGGCCTCTAGATTCTCGTAGGGGCCGCCGGGGATTTGGTCACAGGCCTGGCGGATGATCTTGAGAGACTCGCGCATTTCTCGGATACGAACCAGGTAGCGGGCGAGGCAATCCCCGCTGGTTTCCCAATGAATCTCCCAGTCGAGTTCATCGTAGCACTCGTACTTGTCCACCTTGCGGAGATCCCACTTGACCCCGGAGCCGCGCAACATCGGCCCCGACAGTCCCCAGTTAATCGCGTCTTCCCGACTAATCGTTCCCACCCCTTCAATGCGGCGACGGAAGATCGGGTTATTGGTGATCAGCTTCTCGTACTCGTCCACCTTGAGGGCAAAGTAATCGCAGAAGTCGAGGCATTTATCAATCCAACCGTAGGGAAGATCGACGGCAACCCCACCGACTCGGAAGTAGTTGTTATTGATCAGCCGCGAGCCGCTGGCCGCTTCCCAGAGGTCGTAGATCAATTCCCGCTCGCGGAAGATGTAAAAGAAGGGGGTTTGAGCGCCCACGTCAGCCAGGAAGGGGCCCAGCCAGAGCAGGTGATTGGCAATGCGGTTCAGCTCCAGCATGATCACGCGGATATACTGGGCTCGCTTCGGCACGTCGATGTCAGCGAGCCGTTCGGGGGCATTGACTGTAATCGCTTCGTTGAACATCCCCGCCGCATAGTCCCAGCGGCTCACATAGGGGACGTACATGACGGTGGTGCGGTTTTCGGCGATTTTTTCCATGCCGCGATGGAGGTAGCCGATCACGGGCTCACAGTCCACGACATCCTCCCCATCCAGGGTGACGATCAGGCGCAGAACGCCGTGCATGGAGGGATGGTGCGGCCCCATGTTGAGCACCATCGGTTCGGTTCTGGTTTCGATTTGCGGCATAGGTGTCAGGGTCTCCTGTTCGCAGCCAGGACGGACGCTCAAGCGTTAAATTTTGTTGCACATATTATACAAGATGGGTTCGGCCTCGGGGAAATCTCCACCAGGGTAGAATCTGGCCGACAAGAACGCGGCCTGGGGGACAGGGTCCCCTAGGCCGCGAAATTTGGAGCCCTAGCGGGAGGCTCAGGCCCCTAGAGCTACGGCTGGGCAATGATCCGATCGTTCAGGACGGCCGCTTGGGTCAACTCCTTCAGCTCTGCGGAATCCAGCAGGCGCGTCCAACTCTCGCGCACGGCCGCCGTGGGGTTGCTGCGGTAGGCGGTAGCCATGGCAGCCAGGGCGTCGTACCACAGGCCGGCTTCGGCATAGAGCAGGGCTTGGTCATAGGCAGAAGCTGAGGTGGCAGCAGCGAGGGCTGCCGGCAGGGGCACTCGCTGGATCAGGCCGTTCACTTGACCGATGGGCTCATCAAAGCGGTCGTAGACGGTGATCACCCAGCGGTAGCCCTGGTTCACGGCCAGGCCGGGGGTGGTGCTGGGCAGGCGCAGGCCAAGGATGCCCGCCGTTTCCACGGGTTCCAGTTCCGTGAAGTAGACGGAGCGCCCCTGAGCATCGATCAGCTCAAATTCGACAATGCTCGCCGCCTCTGGGCCGCTCGAGGCGGGCATATAGGCGAAGATCGTGGGGTGGGATACGGTGGTCACACCAAAGTCGTTGCTGCGGGGAACGAGGGCGGTGAGCGCGATGTCGTCTTCGGTGCCTCGGGAAGCCCCACCCTCGGTACGACGAGGGGCGCCGATGCCGCTGGGGGGCTGGTAGTTGGCTTGCCAACGGCGGGGAATGGACTGAGCCTCAGCCATTTGGGGGCTGCTGAGGGCCGCTGCGCCAGCGATCGCGATCACTGCGCCCAGACGACTGACACGACGAGCGAAGGTTGAGTAGCGAGGTAAAGACATGGCCTTCATGGGGGATGGGGTTCTAATAAGGATTCAGCAAGCGTAACTCAGCAAGCGTAACAATGATGAGCTCGACGCAGAGCACCCCGAAACAAACCTGACTTCCGTAGATACACGGATACGTTGCTAGCCGTCTACGATCAGGAGGTTGAGCGCTAGGAACGTAGGGTGACAGACTACGGCTCCAGCCGATAAAGTTCGCGCTGAGCATTGGCAGCGGTTCCCCTTCTGCTATGTTGAGGGACTTGGGGCTGAAGTGTCATCGTAACTTACCCCTAAATTAGAGTTGCTGCCCCCCACTCCGCCAGCCGACCCAGCATGATTGCCAACGTATCCAACCCTGTTTTAACTCATTCCAGTCCGGTGGCCCGCTCAATTCGCCCGATTGCGGCGGCGGCGATTCACGGGATCGCCTTCGACGGCGATCACCTCTACGCCCTCGATGCCACCAATGGCTACCTGTTGGAAATTGACCCAGCCACCGACCGCACTCGCATTCTCAACCCCCATTGCTGGCAAGATTTTGTCGGCGCGACGGGTTTGGCGATCGCCGATGGCACGCTCTGGTTTACCCGTTACGAGGATGTCTATTTCTGTCCCTTGGCGGCGGAGCTAAAACCCCAGCGGTTTCTCAGTTTGGCCTATCCCGTCGATGGGATCGCGGTCTGGAAAGGAACGATCTACCTTACCTCCCAGCGGGCCGGGGCGATCGCCGCCTTCAGCCGCGAGACTCGCTGCGAGATCACGCGCTTCTATGCCCCGGGGATCGGTGTGGAGAATATCGCCGTGCGCGACGAGCAGCTCTGGCTCAGCGACACCACCGAGCAGACGGTGTTTTGCCTAGACCGGGCTACGGGAGCAATCCAGTTCAGCGTGCTCACCCCCTTTGAAAATCCCACGGGTCTAGCCTTTCAACTCAACCCGACCGGCGATGACACTCTCTATATCGCCTATGTCCAAGACGAGCCCTACATTCGCGACAATCCCAACAGCCACCCCAACCACGAACTCAGCTATCGCGATCGCACCTTCCTGCACCCGCTCTACTACCACCACGATGTCGCCGGCCACTACGCCCTCTCCAATGGCTACCGCATCGAAATGAGTTACGTGGAAGAGCTCGCCCCCCTGGAAAAGGTGGAGCTGACCGAGATCGAGTGGCGCATTGCCCTGCCCGCAGAAACCCCACGCCAACAGGTGCTGAGTGTGGAGCCCGTGGGCCTCCCCTTTGTGGAAGAAGTCATTGATGGTCAACGGGTCGCCACCTTCAAGTTCGACCGCCTGGAATCGGGGGAGCGTCGCCTGTTTGGCTGGAAAGCGACGCTCCAAGTCTGGAGCATCAAGTATCAGTTCGGTCCCAAGGATGGCGATAACCTGCCGGAACTGCCGCCGGAGTTTTGCGATCGCTACCTCGTCGATAACGACAACCTGGCCATGGACAAGGAGAACATCCAGCGGGCCGCCCGGGATGCCGTTGGCGAAGAGACCAACCTCCTGCGGAAAATGTACAACATCCGCAATTACGTTTACGACCGCCTCTCCTACGGCATCAAGCCCCATATCGATACCCCGGATGTCGCCCTCGCCCGGGGGGTCGGCTCTTGTGGAGAATACCTGGGCGTCCTGCTCGCCCTGGGCCGCCTCAATGGCATTGCCTGCCGCACCGTTGGCCGCTACAAGTGCCCCCCCAAACCTCAGCAGCGAGGTCTGCCGCTAGAACCGGACTATAACCATGTCTGGATGGAGTTCTACCTACCGGGCTTCGGCTGGCTGCCCATGGAGTCAAACCCTGATGATGTAGTGGAAGGGGGACCCTACCCCACCCGCTTCTTTATGGGCCTCGCCTGGTATCACGCAGAAATGGGCAAGGGCCTTCCCTTCGAGAAGCTCTACCGTCAAGGGGAACTCATCCCCCGCGAACAATTGGCCATCGGCGAACTGGCGATCAACCATGTGCGCTTCACGATCCTGGAAGAACTGCGCCCCGGTCCGACGACCCAACCCTAGGGCGGGTCTTCCATTAAAGCCAGAATCCAGTCAGAGACGACCTTGGGGCCTCAGCCAGCTCCTGATCCGGAATCAAAGGAACGGGATCTGGCTCAGAATCCAGTCAGAGACGACCTTGGGGCCTCAGCCAGTCTTGTCGGTCTCATCACCTCAAGGCTAGTGCTGGTCAGGGTTTCGTGAGTAATAGATGATAACCCCTAGGGACTATCGGGTAGCTGGCCGAGCCCTTCCCTGACGCCCGCTCGCTTCAGGGATGTGGTCCACGGCCTGGCTCCCCAGCCGGGGGGCTGTAGACGCGCAGCAACTGCTCGCTGGGAGGTGGACGAAAAAAAGCGCGGCTCCCCTGAATTTTGAGCGATCGCTCAAGGAGCAGAGGGTCGCTCTCTATCGCTCCGCGACGCTAGCGCGAACAGCGTTACCGGGCCCTCATCCCCCGGCCCCTGCTCCCAAAGCTGGGAGAAGGGGAGCTAGAAGCCCCTCTCCCAAGTTGGGAGAGGGGTTGGGGTGAGGGCTTAACTTAAGAAGTACAAACATCCCGCGCAAAATTTCGTTCACCCGCTCGCTGGGTCAGCGTTATACTATCTTCCATCGCTTGCGCTGAGAAACTATTGGCTATGACCATCGCCCAATCAACCGAACTGGGGATTACCTCGCTTCCCGATCACACCCAGCTCCCCGACTCCGACGGTACTTTTGTGAAAAACTTTCAGGAGCATCCCCAAAGTATCTTATTGACGGATTCCCTGCAATCTACCCTCGATACCCTCCACCCAGACCAGCAGTATGCCATTGGTCAAGACTGCGGTATCTACTGGCGATTCACAGAACCTCCCGAACGGGGCGCGGAATGTCCCGATTGGTTTTATGTGCCCAACGTTCCCCCAACCATCAAAGGACAGGTGCGGCGTTCCTATGTATTGTGGCAGGAATATATCCCCCCTTTAATTGCTATTGAATTTGTGTCGGGGGATGGTTCAGAAGAACGCGATCGCACCCCCCTATTGCAAATTTCTGGAGAACGTCAAAAACCCGGTAAATTTTGGGTCTACGAAACAATCATCCGTCCGGCTTTCTATGCTATCTATGAAGTCCAAAAACCCAGTGTAGAAGTCTATCAATTAGTCGAAAATCACTATGAGTTAGTGGCGGCGAATGAACGGGGACATTATCCCATTGACCCCATGGGTGTAGAACTAGGCCTTTGGCGGGGACAGTATGGCAACTTAGAGTTACCTTGGCTGCGCTGGTGGGATCGTCAGGGTAATTTGCTCTTAACCGGGGATGAACGGGCTAGAATTGAACGCCAGCGGGCGGACAATGAACGCCAGCGGGCGGACAATGAACGCCAGCGGGCGGAAAGGGCAGAATTGGCATTACAGCAGGAGCGCCAACGGGCGGAACGACTAGCGGAGTTATTACGCGCCCAGGGAGTTAACCCGGAGGAACTGTAATATAAGGGCGATCGCCAACAGACTTCCCCAGGAGCAATGGGCGGGGTGCATCTCAGTGAGGCCAGTTGGCCCCCTCTGCGAGCAGCCGCTGCACGTCTACATCCCCCGGCCCCTTCTCCCAGGTAGGGTGAAGGGGAGTCTCCAAAGTGAGATGCACCCCCTGCCCAACCCCTGGCTACGCGATTTTCATTATCATCGTCAGCAGCACCGCTCCTTATTCTGGTAGCACTCAATTTTACTTACTCCCGAGGCTATGACGACCCCCCTAAGCTGGGCTGAACTGGAAGCCCACAGTGATTTTTCCCTTGAGCGGGTCCAAGGCCCGACCAATGCCCAAGCGCGGCTGCGTCTTTTTGGGCAGCCGGAAACGGCGGTGCGGGTCACGCTCTACCGAGACCACCATGCTTGGTGTCCCTACTGCCAAAAAGTCTGGTTCTGGCTGGAGGAGCAGCGCATCCCCTACCGGATTGAAAAGGTGACGATGTTTTGCTATGGGCAGAAAGAACGCTGGTATAAGCAGATTGTCCCGTCCGGGATGCTGCCCGCCGTGGAGCTGGACGGGCAGTTGATCACGGAGAGTGACGATATTTTGCTGGCCCTGGAACAGACCTTTGGGCCCCTGGCCCGCGCCATGAGTGCGCCCGAAGTGCTGCCCCTGCGGCGGCTGGAGCGGCTCCTGTTCCGGGCCTGGTGTCTCTGGCTCTGCTACCCGGCGCGATCGCCCCGCGATGAGCAGCGCAACCGTGAGCAATTTCTCGGTGTTGTAGCCCAAGTCGAAGCGGCCCTGGCGAGCACGCCCGGCCCTTACTTCCTCGAGGAATTCAGCGTCGTCGATGTGGTATTCACGCCCTATGTCGAGCGCATGAATGCCAGCCTGTTTTACTACAAAGGCTACTCCCTGCGGGAGGCCAATCCTCGCCTTGCCGCCTGGTTTGATGCCTTAGAAAGCCGCAGCACCTATCGCGGCACCCAGAGCGATTTCCACACCCACGCCCACGACTTGCCGCCCCAGATGGGGGGCTGCTGGAGCAACGGGGAACCCCAGGCCCTGGCCAACCAGCAGCGGGTTGATGCGGGGCCCTGGTTGGGGTTGCCCGATGTGCGCTATCCGGAACCGGAGACGGCGCGGGGGGAAGCCCTGGCGCGGGTGCTCAAGCATCGCCATAATTTGTTGCGGGTCAATCCTCTGGAGGCCCCTCAGTTTGACCCGGCCCTGCGCTGTGCCCTGACGTATTTGATCACGGGCGCGGCCTGCCCGCCGCCGCCGGGGTCGGAGGTCGGCCTGCGCTACCTGCGCGATCGCGTTAGTGTGCCCCGGGATATGTCCATCTATGCCGCGAAGCGGCTGCGGGAGTCGCTGGAGGTCACGGCAGCCCTGGGGGGCGATCGCCCAGGTCCCCCCATTCCGACTCAGCACCGTCGCGACCAAGACCCCGCCAACTTTGCCTCTGCTTGAAGGGGGCCAGGGTCGGTTGAGCGGGAGTCCTGAAGCCGAAGCCTCCAAGCTCAGCCGGCCTCCCCGGCCAACGACTCCAACCCAGCCTGATGGGTCTACAGCGTCAGGGCCTGAGCGTTGGTCTCGATCAGTTTCGCCAAGTCTTGCAGGAAGCTAGCCGCATCGGCGCCGTAGATGCTGCGGTGGTCGCACGTCAAGTTCACCTGCATCTGTCGCTTGACTGCGAAGCTCCCATCGTCATTGGCCACCAGTTGCGGCCGCGACGCTCCCACCGCGAGGATGGCTCCCTGACCGGGAAGCAAAATAGCGTCAAAGCGATCGACCCCAAACATCCCCAGGTTCGAGATCGTAAACGTCCCACTGTTGTATTCATCGGGCTGCAACTGCTTGCTGCGGGACCGGGTCACGAGATCCTTCCAGTTGCGGGAGAGGGAGTAAATATCAAGCTGGTCGGCGGCCCGTAAGACTGGGGTAATCAGGCCGCCATCGGGCATGGCCACCGCCACAGCGATATTGATCTGGCTGGCGTAGCGACGGCCATCATCGCCGTAGCTAGCATTGACGACCGGGTGCTTCTGGAGGGTGACGGCCACCGCCTTGGCCAACAGAGCGGTCATGGTGACACCCTTGGGTTTGATCTGCTTGTAGAGCTTGTCCAGGGCATCGGTGGTAATTGTGTAGCCGACGCGAAAATCGGGCACTTCCAGGCTGGCCACCATGTTGCGGACGACCGCCTTCTGCAAGGTGTTGAAGGGGACGTATTCTCCCGGCGCGGGCGGTGCAGTGATCACGGGGGCCGGCGCTTTGGCGAGGCTGGTCACTTGGGGCGTCGTGACCAGGGCGCGGCTGCCCTTGGGCAAGACACCGGCAGCAGCTTCAACATCGCCGGCCGTGATCCGTCCATAGGGACCGCTGCCCTCCAGGGTGGTGAGGTCAACCTTGAGTTCCTTGGCCAGCTTGCGAGCCCGGGGAGAGGCGACGAGGCGGCCGTTGCGGTTGCTGGGGGTTGCCGCCGCTGCCGGGGCCGGCGCTGGTGCGGGGCTAGGAGCAGCCGCTACAGCCGGGGAACTGGCAGGGGCGGTGGTGGGGGCCTGGCTGGCCTGTTGCTTGGCCTGCTCGATCTCGGCCTCTGTCTCCGCGAGGAGGGCGATCGCCGCTCCCACCGGAGCCTCCTGACCCGCTTCGACCAAAATCGTCGCTAGGTAGCCCTCATAAAACGACTCCACATCCATATCAGCCTTATCGGATTCCACCACCACGACGGTTTCCCCCTTGGCAACTTTGTCCCCTGGGGCCTTTACCCAAGACACAATCTTGCCTTCGGTCATGGTGGAACTGAGAGCCGGCATGAAGATGTCGCGAATCATAAGTCCTGCGCTGTCGAGTCGATAAGTAAGGGAAGCCACGAGGCTAAGCCTAGCTATTTTACCGCGTTTACCGCGCTCAGGCTGACCGGGCACGACTTGGGGGGCGGACGAAAAAAAAGCGCGGCTTCCCTGAATTTTAAGCGATGGTTCAAGGAGCAGAGGGTCGCCCTCTTTGAGGTTACGGGGCCCTCCTCCCCCGGCCCCTGCTCCCAAAGCTGGTAGCAGGAGAGTTAGAAGCCCCTCTCCCAACTTGAGAGAGGGGTTGGGGTGAGGGCTGAGCTAAGGAGTAACAACATCCCGCGCAAAATTTCGTTCACCCGACTTGGGGAAGCGGCTGGATTGGCAGTTCTTTCTCGCTACCCTTTCAGCCCTCTGCTCCCAGCAGCGGGGGCTGACCAACCCACTTCTGCCTTATTCTAGAGTCGGTCGTTCTCCTGGCTAGAACCATGCTTCCCGATGCTCCGCCACCCCGCGACGCGGCTTCCCCTCAGCCCCAGGGTTTGAAAGCCGTCTGGTACACCGTTCGCCAGCAGTTCCAGCAACAAGTGGCCCGGTGGTTTAACGTCAGCGATGACCAGATGGCGGCGATCCTCGCTCAAGTACGGGCCCAACTGCCGACGACGGAGGCCCTGCTGCTGGGCAAGCCTCAGGCTGGCAAGAGTTCCATCGTGCGGGGCATCACTGGGGTTTCGGCCGAGATCATCGGCCAGGGCTTCCGGCCCCACACCCAGCACACCACCCGCTACGCCTACCCGGTGGATGATGTGCCGCTGATTGTCTTTACGGATACGGTGGGCCTGGGGGACATCCAACCGGAGACGGCGGCGATCGCCGACGATCTGCTCCGGGAGCTGGAGTCGCAACGACAGCAGGCGCGCATCTTCATTCTGACGGTTAAGATTACCGACTTCGCCACGGACTCCCTGGGCCAGATTTTGGCGCGCCTGCGTCAAGCTCACCCGACGATTCCCTGTCTGCTGGCTGTCACTTGCCTCCATGAAGTCTATCCGCCGGACGTGACGGATCATCCTGACTATCCACCGACGCTGCCAGCCGTGACCCGAGCCTTGGCGGCTATCGAAGCGAGCTTTGCCGGTCTCTATGATCGGTCTGTCGTCATTGATTTCACCCTGGAAGAAGATGGCTTCACGCCGGTGTTTTACGGCTTGGCGGCCTTTGAGGCAGCGATCGCCGACTTGCTCCCTGAAGCCGAGGCCCGCACCATTCACGAGCTGGTCGCCGGGGAAGCGGCGGCCTCCCTGGGCTCCCTCTACCGCGAGGCGGGACGGCGCTATATTCTACCCTTTGCCCTCGCGGCCGCAACCCTGGCGGCGGTGCCGTTACCCTTCGCCACCATGCCGGTCCTGACGACGCTGCAAGTGTCGATGGTGGGGCTGCTGGGCCGGCTCTACGGGCAAACCCTCGCTCCCTCCCAGGCCGGGGGCCTGGTCAGCGCGATCGCCGGGGGCTTCTTGGCCCAGACGGTGGGGCGGGAGTTGGTGAAGTTTATTCCCGGCTTCGGCAGTGCGATCGCCGCCTCCTGGGCCGCCGCCTACACCTGGGCCCTGGGCGAGGCAGCCTGCATCTATTTCGGCGATCTCCTGGGCGGCAAAACCCCCAACCCAGAACGGATTCAGGCCGCGATGCGGGAGTCCTTCCAGGCCGCTAAAGCTCGATTCCGCTCCCTGAACGACAAGCCAGACTAGCCGAGCTACGGCCTAACACTAGGAGGGTGCATCTCACGTTGGAGGCTCCCCTGCGCCCTCCTTGGGAGAAAAAGGGGTCGGGGGATGTAGACGCGCAGCGGCTTCTTACCGCCTGGGCCTCCGTAACGCCAACGGGGGAGGCTCCCCCAGGGAGGCCCGAATTGGCAGGGGCATGGTTGTCACCCCCTAAAGTCCATTCAAAGGAGAAGGCAGTAAAAAAAACCGGGAGGTGATCCCCCCGGTTTCTGCAAAAACACAGTGCTAGCAGCCACTCATCACAGCCGCCGCCTGAGTTTCTTAAACAGCCACCGCCGTTTTGACTTTCGCTGCCAGTTCGCCGCTGGCATACTTCGCCGCAAACTCATCTAGAGACACTTGCTGAATCTTGCTAGCATTACCCGCCGTGCCAAAGGCTTGGTAGCGCTCCAAGCAGACATCCTTCATCATCGTAATCGAAGGCTTCAGGAAGTGGCGGGGGTCGAAGTTCTTCGGATCTGCCGCTGCTGCCTTACGGATCGCTGCCGTGATCGCCAAGCGGTTGTCGGTGTCGATGTTCACCTTGCGGACACCGCTCTTGATGCCCTTTTGAATTTCTTCGATGGGCACACCGTAGGTTTCCGGGATCGCACCGCCGTACTCGTTGATCATGTCGATCAGTTCCTTGGGCACTGAGGAAGAACCGTGCATGACCAAGTGGGTGTTGGGCAGGCGCTTATGAATTTCTTCAATGCGGCTGATCGCGAGAATTTCACCCGTCGGCTTGCGGGTAAACTTGTAGGCGCCGTGGCTGGTGCCGATGGCAACTGCGAGAGCATCCACTTGGGTTTGCTCCACAAATTGCACCGCTTCATCGGGATCGGTCAACAGTTGATCGTGGCTCAGTTTCCCTTCTGCCCCGTGACCGTCTTCCTTGTCGCCCATGCCGGTCTCGAGGGAGCCGAGGCAGCCCAGTTCCCCTTCAACACTCACGCCGATGGAGTGGGCCACTTTCACGACCTCCGCCGTGACAGCGACGTTGTACTCAAAGCTTGCGGGGGTCTTGGCGTCTGCTTCCAGAGAGCCGTCCATCATCACGCTGGTGAAACCGTGGCGCATGGCCGAGTAGCAGGTGGACGGAGCGTTGCCATGATCTTGGTGCATGGCGATGGGGATGTGCGGGTAAGTTTCCACCGCCGCCAAGATTAGGTGGCGCAGGAAGTTCTCACCGGCATATTTGCGCGCGCCGCGAGATGCTTGCAGAATCACGGGGCTGTCCGCTTCTTCCGCCGCCTGCATGATCGACAAGATTTGCTCCATGTTGTTGACATTGTAAGCAGGAATCCCGTAATCGTTCTCAGCCGCGTGATCCAGCAGCAGTCGCATGGGTACGAGCGCCATAAAAGTAGTCCTCCTAATTCCTTCGGTCGTCTTTTTAGATTGCTTCTCGCGCTCTGGCAATAGTCTGAGAAGCAGAATTCTTATAAGAATCTTAAGAATAAGTTTACCAGAGTTTCTAGGTATTGTAACTAGGGCTTGGGGTGGCCCTGCCATCCTGCTGCTGTTCGTCGGGTAAATCTACCGCGCGATAGAGTCGAGACCTCGAGGGGAAGCGGGGAGCCCACCGCCGGCCAAAGTAAAGCGGCAGCACTTTGTAGTCAGCGCTACCGCTTTTCCATCCGATACCATGCTAGAGAATTCCACATTCGTGGCCCGAGTCCGCGATCAGGCGTCGTCGTGCTCTTGCTTGCGGGGCAGGTCGCCGGAAAAAGGCTGAGGGCCGACCGCAGGATAGGAATTATCGTTGGGACCAAAAATACGGGCGATCGCCACCGAAAAATAGCGATTCACATCAGCAAAGGTTTTGCGAATATTCATAACGGCTTACCTCGCGTAGATCAGACATCCCACTGCCCAATCGCTCCGAGAGGCGATGCAGGCTGGAGAGATTGACACCTTCATTATGATCGCTTTGCTTAGGGTTTAGCCCTTGTTCACCCGATTCGTAATGATTATTCAAGGAGGTTTGCACAGCGTTGCTGAGCGCAACATAACGTTGTGCTCAGCAACGCCTTAGCCTCCTAGGGTTCAGGCAGCTCGCCCTAGAGGGCCCCCGCGGCCGTGCGGTCTAAAACCCCAGTGCCCAGATGAGCGGTCAGATTGATAGCCTGGAGAATCGGCAGCCCGTCGGGGCCCTCCGGGTAATCGATGACGCTGACCGCACCGTTGCCCTGCTTGATCGCCCAGAAGTCCTTGGGTTCTAGTCCCAAGAGATGGCAGAGGATGACTTTGTTAACGGCGTCGTGGGCAACGACGAGACCGATGGTGGGCTGCTCCAGGCTGCCTTGGGCGTCGGCGGCCTGCACTAAATCCTGCCAGGCGGCGATCGCCCGCTGCCAGACCTGGCGGAGATTTTCGCCCGAGGGCATTTGCACCGTCTCGGGCGCCTCCTTCCAGCGCTGGAGGAGTTCGGGGTACTCAGTGGCAATCTCCCGCTCGAATTTCCCCTCCCAGAGGCCGTGGCTGATCTCACAGAGCCGCTGGTCTAAGCGCAGCTCGAGGCCGGGGTGGGACTCCAGAATGATTTCCGCCGTCTCCTTCGGCCGCAACAGCGGACTACTAGCCGCAAAATTCAAGGGCACCTCCCGTAGGAAG
This sequence comes from uncultured bacterium, assembly GCA_964397305.1. Lineage (GTDB taxonomy): Bacteria > Cyanobacteriota > Cyanobacteriia > Cyanobacteriales > Spirulinaceae > JAAUTY01. The sequence continues at coordinate 54,390 of CAYNIP010000019.1, read as the reverse complement.
GCCGCCGCTTGGCGAGCCTGGCTCCGGCCGACTTCATTGAGCGGTATATCCATCGCCCCCTGAAAGCGTGAGACCCGGTTCCACTCCGTTTCCCCATGACGCACAAGTAGAAGGCGGACCGGAGTCCCCGGCGGGCGGGGCTTGGGCATGGCCTGGCCCAAATGAGCCACTTGATTGAGGGATTCTAGTTGCACAGGCTCTCCCCAGCCACCCTTGAAGTTGAGAATATTGAGGCAGCAGTTGGACTGCTGAAGGGTTTGGTAGCGGGCTGGGGTCATGCCGAGGGCCTTCAGGAGCAGGCAGCGGTTGATTCCGTTGTGGGCGACGATCAGGATCGTTTCACCCACGTGCTTCGGCAAGACCGTTTGCCAAAAGGTCTGAGCTTGGTCGCAGAGGGCACGGACGGGGTAGTGCTGGCGATCGCCCACCTGCATAGAAAAAGCATCCGGCTGCTGTTGCCACTGCTCATACTCCCCCGGAAACTGCTCCCGCACCTCCGGCCGGCTCAGCTTCTCCCACAGAGGCAGGTCAATCTCGAGGAGTTGGTCCCTGGCGATCAGAGTCGGCGCGGGGCTCAGATGCTCGTGGATGATCGCCGCCGTCTGGGCGGCTCGCTGGAGGGGGCTATGGTAGAGAGCCGTGAACGGCAAGCCTTGCAAAGCAGCCCCCACTTTAGCCGCATCGGCACACCCCCGCTCCGTCAAGATGGACTCGTCAGAACGGCCCTGAATCAGCTTACGGGCATTGTAGGTGCTCTGCCCGTGACGCACGATGACAACGCGAGTAGCCACGCTTGGTTATTCTCCCCAGTGCAGTCGAGATGACGATTTTTCTTTTCCGCGCTCATTTTACCGAAAAGGGGGAGAGGGGCGTGAGCAACCTGGGCTCTAGCCATCGCCAGCACCAAACCCACAGCAGCATTCCAGCCGAGCCCCTCGGCCCAAGCCAGCCGCTGCGAGCCGTGGTGGGTGAACGTTTGTAACAAGCTGAGCATTCTGTAACAACAGCTACAGAATTTTTGTTATAGTGAGAATTGTAAGCAAGGTTACAGAAGTTTTAATCGCACGCAACTCGGAGGCTCTTCATTATGGCTATGCAAAACCAAGCTCGCGCTCAAATGATGCGTCACACCAAACTGATCCGCAACCGCCAACAATCGATGCTGGGACGGGCCGCCGCCGATATCGGGGTCGATGTTGATGTGGCTCACTACACCGCCCAAATCCAAGGCAAGCCCAGTGCCGCCTCGCGCCTGAGTTATGACCGCAGCAACGCCGCCATGAGCTAGCTGCTGCTGGCGCAAGGAGTCGTCATTCGTCCTCAGTAAAAATCACATCAGCACGTCAGAGCCGCCCTCTCAGCCGGGCGGCTCCGCCCGTTTTGGGCCCAGGGGGCCACAAAATACCGAGCCCCCAATTCTGCAACCCGGAGCTACAGATGGTATAAATCCTGTTGTAAAGAAAGGTTGCGTGAGGAGTAATGCCAGGAGTCTGTCAACTGGAGATCCAGGAAGAAGTCGAGGAACTCAAAAGCTTGCTGCACCGGCAAAAGACCCCCTCAGATCGGGAAAGGGTGCAGTTCCTCTATCTGCTCAAAAGCGGGCAAGCGAGCAGTATGCAACAGGCGGCCAAACTCCTCGGCCGTCATCGCGTTACACTCCAGAAATGGGCCCGGTGCTATCGAGAAGGCGGCATTAAAACCCTCTTGAGCCATAAACCCAGAACGGGTCGCCAGCCTAGCTTGCCAGACTGGGCGCAAAAGGCGCTGCAAGAGCGTTTGGAACAGGGCGAGGGCTTCGAGAGCTACGGTGCGATCGTGAAATGGCTAGAAACTCACCTCGGCTTAGTGGTGCCGTACAAAACCGTGCATCAGTGGGTGCATTATCGCCTGAAAGCGGGCTCCAAGATCGTGCGCGCTCAGTCGATCAAAGACCATGACCGTTCCAGCTAGCCGATCGCTGCGGCACTGCTCAGCCAGCGCTAGACGACTACTCTTTCTAGGGTGTTGCCCTTCTATCACACCCTTGAGGAGACATGGAGAAGATTGACGATGACAGCATAGCTCCCGTGGCCTGAGGTCTCCGGCCGCTAGCGGGTGCGGCCTGCGTGGCGCCGGGAATACGGTCTGCCTCGGTCCATAACCCTGAACCGGTCGGTAATACTCGATTGCACGGACGCCAAGCGCCACGCCGACCGCCATAATAGGTTCAAAGAGCGAATCAAGGCAACGGGCGCTATGAACCGGGCAGAACTTCTTGGGCAGTACGGTGCAGGCGATCGCGACTTCAGCGACTGTGACCTTACGGCGGTAGACCTTGGCGGCTGTAGTCTCAGCGGCGCAGACTTTAGCTATGCCGAATTAGTCGCCATGCGCCTAGCCGGGGCAAACCTCAGCAACTGCACGCTCATCGGCTCCAACCTAGCCACCAGCGATCTAGAAGGAGCCGACCTGAGCCGGGCCGACCTGAGCACCGCGATCCTCAACGATGCCAACCTCAGCGGCGCTACCTTAAACTTGGCACGCTGCACGGGCGCCGAGTTGATCGGCAGCTTGCTAATGCTCACCAACCTCATCGGCTGTGACCTTAGCAGCGCCAACCTCCGCCAAGCCAACCTTCTCAGCGCCCAATTGATGGGAGCCCGGCTGACGGATGCGGACCTGACGGCGGCCAACCTCAGCCGCAGCTATCTCTACGATGCCGACCTCCGGGAGGCGAACCTCACGGGGGCGAACTTGAGTGGAGCCCTCTACAGTGCCGAAACCCTGTTTCCCCCTCAGTTTGATCCCAGCACGGTGGGGGCCTACCTGATTGCCCCCCAAGTGAACCTGGCTGGCTATATTCTCAGTGGCCTTCAGCTCTCCAGTGTCAACCTCAGCGGCGCTAGTCTGAATGGGACTGATCTCCGCCACTCACTACTCACCTGGGCCAACTTGAGTGGCGCTAACTTGCACGGCGCTAACTTGCACGGCGCTAACCTCAGTGGCGCCAACTTGCGTGGGGCCAACCTGGAAGGAGCTGACCTCAGCGGCGCCAACCTTAGCGGCGCGATCATGCCAGATGGCACAGCCCATGCGGCTGGCCGAGCTACAGCTACGTCAGGGTTGTGAGGGAGGAGGGGAGAGGGGCAGTGGGGGAGTATCCTCACAGCAGGAATGCGTCGCGACGGAGCCACGCTGCCAGCGAGAATTTTTCACTGTGACCCCAATCTACCCCCTGATAGATGAGTCAATGTAAAGATTTTTTTAGACTTAGGAGCAATAAGCGAAATTCAACAAAACCAAGGGGGGCGGGTTTTTTATTGTCAGCCCAGCCTTGAGATTCCCCGGGATTTTTAATCGTTGTGTCTGTCAACTGAGTCCGTTGGTTAATCCTGCGGGGCGATCGCCAATTCCGGGGAATTAGCAACCCGAGGCCCTGCTTAGACTCCTACTAAAGTTGGGCTCATGGCCTCAGGCCACCCCGACACCCTATTCTAAAACTGTTTATTCCGTGCAGTTCGGTTCCCCCTAGACCTACGACCCCACCGAGGAACTCGTCCATGTCATCTTTCTTTAGCCAGACTGCCTGGTTGATCCCCTGCTACGCCCTGATCGGCGCTCTGCTGGCCATTCCCTGGTCGCCGGGGTTGATTCGCCGCACCGGCCCCCGCCCGGCCGGCTATATCAACATCATCGCCACGGGGCTCGCTTTCCTGCACAGCATCCTAGCCCTGCGGGAAGTTTGGAATCGCCCGCCGCAGTTGCTGTCCCTGACGTGGCTCCAGGCAGCGGACCTAACGATTCCCCTGGACCTCAAAGTATCGGCGGTCACGGCCGGGGCAGCGGTCTTGGTGACAGGCCTCAATTTGTTGGCCCAGATCTACGCCATTGGCTATCTGGAAATGGACTGGGGCTGGGCTCGCTTTTACTCGCTGCTGGCGATGTTTGAAGCGGGGATGTGTAGCCTGGTATTGATCAATTCTCTCTTCTTCAGCTATGTCGTGCTCGAAATTCTCACCCTGGGAACCTATCTCCTGATTGGCTACTGGTTTAACCAGTCCTTGGTGGTGACGGGAGCACGCGATGCTTTCCTCACTAAGCGGGTGGGCGACTTGGTGCTGTTGATGGGCGTGGTGGCGCTGTTGCCTCTAGCAGGAACGTGGAACTTCGATGAGCTGGCGCGTTGGGCTGCGACGGCTGACCTAGAGCCCTGGGTCGCGACCTTGCTCGGTCTGGCGCTCTTGACCGGCCCCTTGGCCAAGTGTGCCCAGTTTCCGCTGCACCTCTGGCTGGATGAGGCGATGGAGGGCCCGGTCCCCGCCACGATTCTCCGCAATACGGTGGTGGTATCCACAGGGGCTTGGGTGCTGATTAAGATTCAGCCGGTGTTGGCCCTCTCTCCCGTTGGTCTGGATGCTGCCATTGTGATTGGGGCGGTGACGGCCTTGGGGGCGTCCTTGATCGCGATCGCCCAGATCGACCTTAAGCGCATCCTGTCCTACGCTACCAGTGCCTACATGGGCTTGATCTTCGTGACGGTGGGCCTGGGTCAAAATGAGGTGGCTCTAGCACTGTTGCTGACGTATGCGATCGCCATGGCGCTCCTAGTGATGAGCATCGGTGGCATCGTGCTCAACAATATTTCCCAAGACGTTACCCAGTACGGGGGGCTCTGGTCGCGCCGTCCGGTCTCGGCTATCTGCTACCTCGTCGGCGCCGCTTCCCTCGTCGCTCTGCCCCCCTTAGGGGGCTTCTGGTCCCTCACCCAACTGGCGACGAACTTGGCTCAGGAGGCCTGGGGGTTGTTTGCCCTGCTCTTAGGGGTGAACGGCCTGACCGCCTTCAGCATGGCGCGATTGTTTGGGCTGCTGTTTCTCGGGGAGCCGACGGACTTTACACGGCGATCGCCCGAAGGCCTCTGGCCCCTGGTACTACCCATGACCAGCCTCATGGGCTTTGCCCTTCATCTGCCCCTCGTGCTGGCAGAGCTGAACCTGCTACCCAGTCGTGCCGCCGTTTTGGGGGCTCCGGCCTTGGCGCTGGTTGGTTCAACACTGCTGGGTACAGGGCTCGGGGGTCTTTTCTACGGTCTCCGGCGGGCCCAATTACCGATCCAACTCAGTTCACCAGCTGTTCAGGACTTTTTTGCCTATGACCTCTACACGGCCAAGCTGTACAAGCTCACGATTGTTTTCGCGATCGCTGCTGTGTCCAATGTCATCTACTGGATCGACCGCTTCATCGTCGATGGTGTTGTCAACCTGGTGGGTCTGGCTACCATGTTCAGCGGTCAAACGCTACGCTACAACACCTCGGGTCAAACTCAGTTTTATGCTCTCTCCATTGTTCTAAGTATTGCCATCTTCGGAATTTTTGCTTGCTATCCCCTGTTGGATCAAATCTCCCTCGTTTTTTCTCCCTAAAGCCCTAGGGTCTACCAGTTCCCAGGCCCAAGGTTGACGATCACGCGCGTCCTCCCCCCTCCCTACCGAATCGCAAAACACCATGCTGAGTCTTCTCCTCTGGCTTCCCCTCCTCGGGGCCGTCTTACTGCTACTGCTCCCAGCTACCTGGCCAGCAACCCGCCTGCGGTCCGTGGCTGGAGCCATTACACTCCTCCTCTTCCTCCTGAACTGCTACCTGCTCAGCCAATTTGACCTCAGCAACGGGAGTTGGCAGTTTCAGGAATACCATCCTTGGGCGGAGCCGATTGGTTTGAGTTACAGCCTCGCCGTCGATGGTCTCTCCCTGCCGCTGCTCGTGCTGAGTACGCTCCTGACGGCGATCGCCCTCTATACCAGCGGAGATTCCAGTGAGCGACCCCGCCTTTACTACAGCCTGATTTTGCTGATCAATGCGGGGGTCACAGGAGCCCTGACAGCTCAAAATCTTTTGCTATTTGTCTTGTTCTACGAGTTAGAACTTGTACCCTTCTATCTTCTGATTAGCATCTGGGGCGGTCCGAAACGGGGCTATGCGGCGATTAAGTTTCTGCTCTATACAGCCGTTTCTGGACTGCTAGTGTTGGCAGCTTTTCTCGGCCTAGCCTTCCTGAGCGATTCAGCCAGCTTTGACTATGACCTGCTCACCACTCAGGGCCTGGGGCTCAAGACGCAGTTAGTTCTGCTCGCAGCCCTACTCATCGGCTTTGGGATCAAGATTCCCCTCGTGCCGCTGCATACCTGGATGCCGGATGCTTATGTGGAAGCTTCCCCTGCAACTGCCATCCTGTTGGGTGGAATTTTGGCAAAACTGGGAACCTATGGTCTGGTCCGGTTTGGCTTACAACTGTTTCCGGAAACCTGGGCCTTCGTCGCGCCGGGCTTGGCAACGGTGGGGACCGTGAGCGTGTTGTATGGGTCCTTGAGCGCGATCGCCCAAAAAGACATCAAGCGCATGGTGGCCTATAGCTCTATCGGTCACATGGGCTACATCTTGGTGGCAGCGGCGGCCGGAACAAAGCTGAGTGTCCTGGGAGCTGTAGCCCAAATGTTGAGCCACGGCTTGATTCTGGCACTGCTCTTCTTTCTAGTAGGCATCATCGAGCGCAAAGCGGGAACCCGTGACCTCGACGTATTAAACGGTTTGATGAACCCCGTTCGTGGTCTTCCCCTCACCAGTGCCTTGTTGATTGTTGCTGGCATGGCGAGCGCCGGTATTCCCGGCCTGGTCGGCTTCGCGGCTGAATTCATCGTTTTCCAAGGCAGCTTTACCCGCTTCCCCGTACCAACCCTCGTCTGCATCATTGCCTCGGGCCTCACAGCCGTCTACTTTGTGATTCTGATTAACCGCACCTGTTTTGGCAAGCTGAACAATGCCCTCGCCTACTACCCAAAAGTGGTGCTCTCGGAGCGCCTGCCAGCCCTAATTTTAGTCGGGATCATTCTCGTCCTCGGCCTTCAGCCCAACTGGTTAGTGCGCTGGATTCAGCCGACGACAACAGCGCTAGTTGCCCAGCTTTCTACGACCGAACAACCGCCCCTGACGGCCAGCTTGAAAGTTCACCAACCGAGCTAGGACTCCAGTTTGGCTGCCTCCAAAGGTGAGATCTAGACTTTCATGGCTCGCGAAAGTTTATCGTCAGCCTGCTCATCCCTACCCTGCTACCATCATGATCCAAGCCCTGCCGAAAGATAACGTTATCCTGCCCCCCTCAAACCACGAATTTGCCGATGTCGTGCATCGTCTTGAGTCAGGTGGATCGATGCTGCCAGACACCCCTGAGAACCTGATGCAAATCATTGGGATCTACAAGGCCTATGCTGTACCGATGGACTTCTATTGGCGGGACTTGCTCTACATCGCGGAACGGGTTTTTCTCGATCCAGTTCCTTTTTTCAAGTACTTCTTACCGCAGGAGTACCTCGACTTACCTAACCACTATGCCGGGGATAACGCGGATTATCGGGTTTGGCAAAAAGGGGCCGCCTCAGCTCACCCCGAACTGCTGGAATTCATGGCTCAGGGGGAGCTGAAGCGCCCCCTCCCCAAGCTGCTCCATCACCTCTGGCATGATCGCATCAATATGGAATTTGCCGAAGCCTGTATGCGAGCCATGCTTTGGCATCAAGGGATGGGGGGGCAGTTTTATGACTACCTCGAGAGCGAGGAGTATATCGCCCATACGGACCGAGCCATTCGGGCTTATTTCAAACGCAGTCCGGTGATGCTGGGCCTGTACAAACTTTTCCCGACTATGTTCTACGAGAAGGTGCGGGAACTGTCTTACTATGCGAATTTGGGTCTATTTTGGGAGGTCATGGCTCCGGTCTTTTTTGAGATGAGCGATCGCTACGATGCGGGCGACTTCAAGACAGTTCCTGACGCCATGAATTTTCTCGTCAACGCCATCTTTATCGCGGCCGGTCGCCCGATTTATCACCATGTCTACATCGACGGTGAATGCTACGAGATTATCCCCAAGTCCAAGGGATTTATGTGGCTCTACGAAGCGGCCTTACCCTATGTAGAAGCGGTTTTTTACCGCACTGCTCCCTTTCGGGGCACGAAGTCCTACAATGCTCAGGCGAAGCAAGTGCCCGCAGAGCAGAAAGATTTTCACTATGGCATTCTCTACGCCGATGTCTTTCCCGTCGGGACGGCCGGCATTCCGCCAACGTTGCTTATGCAGGATATGCTGCACTTTTTGCCGCCCTATTTGCAGGACTATTACCAGCAGTATTGTCGCGGTGAAGATGATGTGCTGATTCAGCTTGGTATTACGTTTCAGCGCTCGATGTACAACGTTACCTCAGCCGTGATCCAAGCACTGCGGGTTGCTCTCCTCTATCCCCTGGATGATCCGAATCCGAAGCACCGTCTTACCAATCGTCGCTTTTTTGAGGCGCAGTTGGATCGCTTCAAACGCCCGGAAGCGCGCCTGCGGGATATTCAGCGCCAGGATTACCGCTAGTGGTGGGAGGAGTTGGGTCGAGCCGGGTTGCCTGATCTCGCAGTCCTGTCCGGAAATTCAGAGGGGGAGGACTGGGGCCCCCACGATGAACCTGCCTGAAACCCCTTGTCGTCACGACTTCGCCTGCTGGAGAGCGGGTGCTAATCTAGGGATTTCGCGCCGAAACCGGGTTTTGGGGATGGGCCGTTGAAGCTAGACTTCAGAAGGTTTACCCAGAGGCACAGGCCCCGAGCGATGATGATGCAACTGAGAACTTGGCAGTCCTGGCTGCGCCATGGCCTGGCCCCGATTTTGACCGTGACGGCGGCGACGCTGGCCAGTTGTGCCGGCCCAGCGGCGGGCCAGGAGGCCGCTCAATGGCGGGTTGAAGCGGTTATCCACCCGACCCTACCTCCGTTCACCTTGGTGCTGGAAGGAACGGTGGTGGAGGATCAGGCCCAGGTGGAGGCGATCGCCATTTACGTCGGCACGGCCGAGACGCCCCGCCAGCGGCTCACGGGGCTGGAGACCCAGTTTCCTGACCTCGTGCAGGCTGGTTTGGTGATCGAGGATTTGGACTTCAACGGCTTCCAGGACCTACGCCTGCCGCAGTTTTTGCCCGCATCCCCCAATATTCCCTACCACTATTGGCTCTACAACCCTGAGACGGGGCTGTTCGAGCGCCAGGAAGCTTTAGAAGAGACTGTGACATCGCCGACGGTGGATGCCGAGCGCCAAGTGCTCCAATCCTTCCAGCGGGTGAGTGCAAACACTTACGTTTTCGGAGAGTACCAGTTCCAGGAAGGCGAGCCGGTGCTGGTGCGGGAAACGACGGAAATTTACACGCCGGATGGTTACAAGCGGGTGATCGTCAAGGCCTGGCGAGGGGGGGCATGGGCCGTTGTGGCGGATGATGTTGTGGCCGTCGAGGCGGAGTAGGGGACTAATCGAGGGAGCGGCGAGACTGCACGGGGGTGGCGAGGTAGCGACCGTAGAAGCGGCTGAAGCGCCAGCAGCGGGCGATCGCCCTTCGAGCACCCGCTTCTGGGTTCAGGGCTAAAAAGAGGGGGCGAGCGCGGAGTAACATGGCAGGTCTTGGATGTACGACACAACTCTCTCTACCCTAGGCGGGCTGCTCGACTAGAACCATGCAAGGCCTCTCGAGGAGCCATGCAGCCTATCGATAGCGGCGAGGGGTGAGCGACCCTGCTCCGTGGGCGATGGCGTTGACGCGACCGGTCCAAACCTGGGCGATGGAGCCGGTTACGAGTAGGGTGACAAGGCAATTTTTGGGTAATGTCTAGGGGGGATGAGAGACCCCCCGATTCATAAGGAGCCTGACGTGTTTGCTGAACCCTGGGAAGCCGAACCCTGTGAGATTGTCACCGCCGCTCAGATGCAGCAGATCGAAGCGCGGCTGTTTGCGGCCGGAATGCCCGGGCCTGCCCTGATGGAAAAGGCGGCGAGTCAGGTGGCGGCGCGGTTGCAAGCTCTGTACCCGCGAACCCAGTACCCTCGGGTGGGGGTGCTGGTGGGGCCGGGCCACAATGGCGGTGATGCCCTCGTGGTGGCGCGGGAGCTGCATCTGGCGGGGTATGCGGTGAACCGTTACCAGCCCTTGCCGGGGTTGAAGCCTTTGACCGCTGATCACGCCCGCTATGCTGACTCCCTGGGGATCGCGCGTGTTGAATCCTGGGAGGCCTGGGGCGATCGCGATCTGCTCCTTGATGGTCTCTTCGGCCTCGGCCTCACCCGTCCCCTCAGCGATGACTTGGCTGCCGCCGTCGCGGCGCTCAATACTGGGCGGGCTCCTCGAGTCAGCATCGACCTGCCCTCCGGCCTGCACACGGATACGGGCGCGGTGCTGGGGGGCGCGCTCCGGGCGGACCGGACGTTTTGCCTGGGACTTTGGAAGCAGGCCTGTTTTCAAGACGCGGCCCTGCCCTACTTAGGGTCGGTGGAGTTGTTGCCCTTTGGGATTCCAGCCGGCGATCGCGCCGCCATCCTCAGCGGGCCACCACTCCAGCAAGTGTTGACCCCGGCCGCCGCCCGCGCTGCCACGCCTCTACCGCGTCCGGCCGTGACCCACAAGTACCAGCAGGGGCATTTGCTGGTGATCGCGGGCTCTTGGCGCTTTGCCGGGAGCGTGCTCCTCACGGGCCTGGGGGCGCGGGCGAGCGGGGTGGGGATGCTGACGATCGCCGCACCAGCAGCGCTGAAACCGCTGCTGGTGAGCCAGTTGCCCGAGGCCCTCGTGATCGCCTGCCCCGAAACGGCGACTGGGGCCATCGCCCACCTGCCCCCGGAGCTGGATTTAAGCGCCTTCAGTGCGATCGCCTGCGGCCCCGGCCTCACCCCCGAGGTTCCGGCTCTGATCGCGGGCCTGGTGTCAGAGCCGGGGCCGCTGTTGCTCGATGCCGATGGGCTCAACCTGCTGGCGGCCCAGCCGCGCTGGCCAGCCCTGGATCGCCCGGGGCCCCTGATCTTGACCCCCCACGCGGGGGAGTTTCGGCGACTGTTTCCCGGCCTGGAAACCAGCGATCGCTTCGCCGCCGTGCGAGCAGCGGTGAACCAGAGCCAGGCAACGGTGTTGCTGAAGGGGGCGCGGACGGTGATCGCGGGCCCCGAGGCCCCCACCTGGGCGATCGCCGACAGCACCCCGGCCCTCGCGCGGGGGGGCAGCGGCGATGTCTTGACCGGCCTGCTCGGGGGACTGCTGGCCCAGCCCGGGGGAGCAGCGGCCGCGACCGACCGCGCGGCGGTGGCGGCTTGGTGGCACGCCCGGGCCGGCAGCCTCGCAGCAGCCGCCCACACGGAACTCGGAGTCGATCCGCTCACGCTCGTGCGCTACCTACCCGCTGCCCTGCGTGAATAAATGCCTGCTAGAATGGCAGCCAGCAAGGTTGCGAGGTAAGCACTGTGAACGCTGATTCTCTCTGGCAGGATTTGCAAGCCATCCGGGCGACCACGCCGTTGGTCCACAACATTACCAACTATGTCGCCATGAACTCGTCAGCGAATGCGCTCTTAGCCCTGGGAGCTTCGCCGGTTATGGCCCACGCGATCGCCGAAGTCGAAGACATGGTAGCCCTGGCCGCGGCCTTGGTGGTGAATATTGGCACTCTGGATCGGGAATGGCTGACCGCGATGGAGCGAGCGGTGAAGAAGGCCCAGCAACTGGGCAAGCCGATCGTGCTCGACCCCGTAGGGGCCGGGGCCACCCCCTACCGGACCTTGGCCGTGCGGCAGCTCCTCAGCGCAGCAACGCCCACGGTGATTCGCGGCAATGCCTCAGAGATCCTGGCCGTGGCCGCCGAGGCCAGCAACACTCGCGGCGTTGACAGTACTCAGGGCTCGGAAATGGCGATCGCCGCCGCCCGCCGCTTGACCCAGATGTACGGCTGTGTCGTGACCATCAGCGGCGCCACAGATTTCAGTGTGCAGGGCGATCGCCTAGCCGCCAACCAGAACGGCCATCCCCTGATGGCCAAAGTCACCGGCCTAGGCTGCACGGCTTCAGCCTTGATCGGGGCCTTCCTCGCCGTACAACCAGAGCAACCCCTCCGGGCCGCCGTCCATGCCATGGGCCTCATGGGCCTGGCGGGGGAAATTGCGGCCGAGAAGGCCTGCGGGCCTGGCAGCTTGCAATCTCACTTTTTGGATTCTCTCTACACCCTAGACCGGGCGACCCTGAGCCAGCGCCTGCGGTTGGAAGCTCAGGTCGAGCAGCCGATCGCCCTTTAGCAGCCGCCACCTCGGGTAAAATCCGTCCGTTGACGGGGGGAGCTAGAACTTGCTAGCCTAAGCGTAGTCGTTATGACTTTGCTCTCACCCACCCCCTCGGTTAACACTATGCCCAAAATCATCGGCCTCAACGGTAGTCTGCGCGCCAACGCCTACAGCGCCCTCGCCCTCCAGCAGGCAACTCAGCGGGTTGCAGCCCTCGGAGCTGAAGTGGCGTGGCTCGATATCCGTACTCTGAACTTGCCTTTCTGCAACGGCGACCAGCAGGAGTACCCCGACTATCCCGATGTGGAGCGCCTACGTCAGGCCTTCCAGCAGGCGGACGGCTGCATTCTGGCGACACCGGAGTATCACGGTGGGGTCAGTGGCGTGCTCAAAAATGCCCTCGATCTGATGAGCTTCGACCACCTCGCGGGCAAAGTCGCAGGCCTGATCAGCGTGCTCGGCGGCCGCAACAATAGCAACGCCCTCAACGAGTTGCGCTTGGTCTTGCGCTGGGTTCATGCCTGGGTGATTCCAGAGCAGATCGCCGTTGGCCAAGCTTGGCAGGCTTTTACCGAAGACGGCAAACTAGTTGACGAAACGCTAGCCGAGCGCTTCGATGCCTTTGCCAAAAGCTTGGTGGAGAACGCCGCCCGCTTGCAAGGGCAGTGAAGAAGAAGCCCAAACTGGAAGCGATGACGCAGCCAACCCCAATTTTGCGAAAGAATGAAAACCGCCACTGTATAGAAGGGCGGTCTGAATAAGCAATCGGAGGGTATTCCTCAGTCTAGATCTGGTTCCTCTAGGCGTTTGTGCCTAATGTTACGAATCCTGGCCTGCTGTCAGCGGGGTGAATTTTCGGGGCTGGCGTCGGGGCCGATTTCACCCCGGCCCCCGCCCGCCTCCTAGCTCCCGGCCCTCGAGGCCCACAAAAAATTCAGCGGCGACTTCCCGGCCTCCCCAGCCAAAATCTTAAGAATTCTGGGCTGAGCCAGCTAAGCTTGCCCCTAGCCGCCATCATCTTTTCGTATAAGCTATAAAACATCCTATTATTTGCCCCAGCGGCGGTAAGGCTATGATTCTCACCACTCTCGAAGGTGTCCCTGGCAAGGCAATCATTGAACACTTCGGCATCGTTCAAGGTAGCACCGTCCGCGCCAAGAACGTCGGCAAAGACATCCTAGCCGGCTTCAAGAATCTCGTCGGCGGCGAACTGCGAGCCTACACGGAACTACTCCAAGAAGCTCGCAAAGAATCGACGGAACGGATGGTACGCCAAGCAGAACAACTGGGGGCCAATGCCGTGGTGAATATCCGCTTCGGCACCTCGGCGATCGCCCAAGGGGCGGCAGAGCTTTTCGCCTACGGCACGGCAGTGCGGGTTGAGTAGTGCCCCAAGCATCCTTAATCCTTATTAACGAGTGGCTAAGCAATGGACCTGATTCTTGCCCTGATCATTACCGCCGCCGTGCTCATCCTCGGCTATGTCGTCGGTAGCGGTGTTGAAAAACGCCACTACGAGAGCATCCGCCGCCGCGAGCGCCGCCTGATGCACATTCCCCTCGTGAACTTCAGCGCTGGCCAACCCCTGCCTGAAGCCCGCGAGGTGGCCTTCTTTGTCGGCAGTGCGGTTATTGCGACGGATGCCTTCAAATCCTTTGTGCTCGGTCTACAGAATCTGGTCGGGGGTCGGGTGCTGGCCTACGAAAGTCTGATCGACCGCGCCCGCCGCGAGGCCCTGCTGCGGCTCAAGGAGCAGGCGGTCGAGTGGGGTGCGACGGAAGTGCTCAATGTGCGGCTGGAGACCAGTGATGTCGGCAGCACTGACAACAGCAACACCTCGGTTGAGGTGATCGCCTACGGAACTGGCATTCGCCAACATCAAGGGGCTAGCGGCGATGAAGTACATCCCCCGCGAGATTCGCGAAGAAGTTAACGTAACTCCCCACCATCCCCTCGCCAATCTGGGCTACTTGTTGGGGGTGGTTGTGGGGGGCAGTGTGGCCATCTATGCCCTCCTGGGCTGGGCTGTGGATTGGGTCGCGCCCCAGGTGAATCCGGGTCTGGAGGCGAAGATCGGCCGGGTGCTCGCCCAAGACGGGGCGAGCATCTTCGGTGGCCAGGAACTGAAGGACGATCCGCGCCGGGACTATGTACAGGCCTTGCTGCTGACCTTCGCCCAAGCGGAGGCGGAGCGGTTGCCGCCTACGGCTCACCTGATCGAGAGCGAGATTGCCAATGCAGCCGTTTTGCCGGGGGGCCATGTTTTTGTGACCACGGCCCTGCTCCAGGAAGTGGAGTCCGAGAACGAACTGGCGTTCATCCTCGCCCACGAACTGGGCCACCATGTCCACCATGACAGTCTGCGCCAGCTTGGGCGCGGCCTGGTGGTGGCCTGGGGACTGCAATTGGCCCTGGGGAGTAGCGGGGCTCGGGGCGGCGCAAATGTCTTGAGTGCCAGCTTTAACCTCCAGGGTCTCCACTACAGTCGTCAAGCTGAGTCAGCGGCGGATCGCTATGCTCTCACGGCGGTCTGCCGTCACTACGGTCACGGTCACGGCAGCTTGGACTTCTTTCAGCGCTTGGCGGCTGACGAGCATCAGGCCACCCAGCGCTTTGCGGGCTATTTCCACACGCACCCACCCTCCCAGGAGCGAATCGAGCAGTTGACTCGCCAGGCTGCCCAACAAAATTGCGAACTTGAAGGGTATCGCAAACCTCTGCCAGCGGCGATCGCCCCCTAAGGCCTAAGACCTAGGAGCACCCTGCCATAGCCGCTCTGCGTTCCTGCGGAACAGGCTACGCCAACGCCCTAAAGCTCTGGTTATATGGCAGCCAAAGTTGGCATTTGCGCCATCTATGGACTATGAATAGAAAGAGGCAAGAAAATCATAGTTGATGTTATCTCGTTTCAATCCCGCCAACCATATCTTTCGTTCATCCACATTTCAGCAGGTTGTCAATGAAGTTTTAGACTTTGTTGTATTGACTCCTGCTCAACCCTTACCTCCTCCCGAAGCCTTTGCGGGAGCCGGAATTTACCTCCTTTACTACACTGGTGTATTTCCTCCTTATGCTCCACTTGCACAGAGTAATAGCTATGATTTATCAATACCCATTTATGCTGGGAAAGCAGTTCCGAGTGGTTGGAGGCAAGCTAGAGAATCTGTGTCTGTATCTAGATCTAGCGCTCTGTACCGCCGCTTGAATGAGCATGCTTCTAGCATCAAGGTCGCTGAAAATCTCGAAGTTGCAGACTTTAAATGCCGCTTTGTTATTTTGAATGATGAGGAAAGTAGCTTAATTTCTGCAATTGAAGCCGCAATAATTCGAAGATATCGACCTTTGTGGAACAGCGTTATAGATGGTTTCGGTAATCATGATCCTGGTATTAATCGCTATGGGCAAATTCTTGCTGGATGGGACACTCTTCATCCCGGTCGTAGTTGGGAAAAGAAATGGCAAGGGCAGCGTCCTGATTACGCTAAATTAATTGAATCAATTCAGAATCACTTTGGTTGACGCAACCCAACAACAGATTCATATAACTTGTGCGAGTTATCAGCTTTTGAAACCCGTACAGATGACTGAATGATACTATTACCTACGCGAGTGCTGCGAGGGACATCAATACCAATTAGTTCAAGTCCCGTATTTTTAGCGATTTCCCCTAAATATTCATCTGTTGGAATCATGACTCCCTGCAAGATGCTATTCCCAATAACAACGTATGCTAAGCCACCCGGCTTAAGCACGTATTGAAGACTATTAATGAATCGATAGCAATCATTAAAGTAAGATGCTGCATAATTAGCCCAACCATTCCCGCCATAGATTCCCTTTTCCGCGTTTAATGTGCGGAGATAATCTAACTGTCCTATAAGTTTCTTTGGTGGATCGGCAAAGTCAATATCTATAACACCTGACTCTCGTACAGTTTGCCAATACTTTCCAAAGTTTTGATGTTCTAAGGTTTTTGTGTCGTGCGGCTTTTCTGCAAAACCGAGCCAGTAAAGATGAGGGCGCGTGTTACGGATATAATGATAGTTATTCAGATAAGGTGGTGATGTTATCACAAGATCGGCAGAGGCTTTTTCAGTGTGTGTATGACAATCAAAGAAAGAAGAATTTATTATTTCTGCTTTTGCCTCCTTAGCTCGTATATTATTAGAGAACCATTCTACATCTATGGCTATTTTTTCTAGCTTATCAACAATAGCGTTAATAACAGGGAAATCTTCAACATCACTTCTTCCTGCTGCACTTCGAGTTCCCAAACTTGGCTCATAGGAATAGTTTGAGTAGCTCACCATTGTTGACGCGAAGGCCAATTGAAAGACTTGTTGAGTCTGAAGATGATCCATTTGCTGTATGAAGTCTTGAATTATCAAGACTTTCTTTAATACCGCAGGACTATAAAAATCTTTGCGTGTTTTGAATCCATGCGGTGGTTTACTGATGGGAGAATATTTTGTTCTTAAAGCATCCTTATAGAAAAACTGAAGATTCCTTATTTCTCGATGAATTATCGGTGAATTAAGTTTATGTGCATTAACTTTAGTGGCACATGCTAGCGCAGCATACGGGTTAATTTCAAAACCAACTACATCATGTCCCAGAAGAGATGCTTCAACCAGAGTTGTTCCTACACCTGCAAATGGATCTAAGACAGTTCCTCTAGTTGGCAATTTAGCTTCTAGCACATCGCGTACAAAACTGCTGGAAAAGCCCGCAATCCAAGGTATCCATCGATGTACTGGCAGGAGCTTGTTGCTTGCAAAGCTAGGATCGCTGAAAGCCGACTTGTCCTTCGTGTTCTCTTTTAAGTCTGATGGAAATAGGGGCAACTGCATTCGATCTAACTCATGTACTTGTACTAGATTATAACCAATGTAAAGCAATTTGCTTGACATTGCAAGTGGCTTTTTAAAGCTTACACCTGCGGTTCTTCGACATTTGGCTTGGTGAAAATCGGCGAAACCACGTTATGGCAAGGCTTCTGGCAATTTTCAAATCGGACAAAGCTTTCGGAAAGTTCGGATTTTTACACAGCAAGGTTTTTGGGGTTTAGATTCTGATTGGTTTACACACCAAGTGCCGAAGAGCCCACTTACTTTAGCTTTTGCTTTAGTATGAAACTGCTGAAATCTCAGGACTTAGCAAAGATCGCCCGTGAAGAGCGGATAAGAAATAGAGTAATTGACTCGCCAGGCTGCCCAACAAAATTGCGAACTTGAAGGGTATCGCAAACCTCTGCCAGCGGCCTTCACGCAGCGTCCTGGAGGGAATAGCGCCCCCTAGGACTTCAAGCTCAAATTTAGACCAAGGTCCGCCGGAGAGCCGCCGGCCTGGCAGTCCTTCGGGTGATGCCAAGGCCCCAAAGCCCCTCATCCCTTGTTATGTTAAAAGCGTGATTGCGAGCGTGGTAGGGTACCCAATCCCGAGACCCATGACACCGTAGCATCGTCTAGCTCGCTCCTGCCCTGAGGCCTTGCTGGCTTGAATTGCCCTCAGCTAGCACTCCCGGCTCCCCCAGCCAACTCCTGAGTTTAGGCAAACGTCTCGACCCAAATCATGCACATTGAACGCCTGCCGGTTCTGACTGATAATTACATCTTCCTGATCTGGGACCCAGCAGGTCGCGAAGCCGCCGTGGTCGATCCGGCTGTTGCGGAGCCGGTTCTTCAGCGCTTGGCGGCCTTGGGCCTGACCCTCAGCGCTATTTTCAATACCCACCACCATGCCGATCATGTGGGGGGCAATCGCCCATTGTTGGCGCATTTTCCCCGGGCGCGGGTCTACGGCGGTGCTCAGGATCGGGGCCGCATTCCGGGTCAGCAGGTGGCGCTGGCGGAGGGCGATCGCCTCGAGTTTGCCGGCCGCGTTGCGACCATCTTCTTTGTGCCCGGCCACACCCGCGCCCACATCGCCTACTACTTCCCCCCCCCAACCCCCGAGGCTCCTGGCGAACTCTTCTGCGGCGATACCCTCTTTGCCGGGGGCTGCGGCCGCCTGTTTGAAGGCACACCAGCCCAGATGGTGCAGTCCCTCGGCAAGCTGCGGCAGTTGCCAGACAACACGCGCATCTGGTGCGCCCACGAGTACACCCTGAAAAATCTCCAGTTTGCCTGCCAGGTCGATCCCCAAAATCAGGCCCTCACGGAGCGCTTTCAGGCCGTGCAGGTTGCCCGTCGCCGGGGGGAGGCGACCGTGCCCACCTGGCTGGGCCTAGAGAAGCAGACCAATCCCTTTCTCCGCTGGGATGATCCCGCGCTCCAGGCGGCGATGGAGACTACCGATGACACTCGCACCTTTGCCCGCCTGCGGGGTAAAAAGGACTTGTTCTAAATGCACATTCTCTTCATCGAAGATGAAGCGCGGATCGCCGACTTTGTGCAAGCGGGGCTCAAGGAACAGGGCTTCGTGGTGGACTATTGTGATCATGGGGATGAGGGCTATGAGCGGGCCCTGGGGGAGACCTTTGATGCGATTGTGCTGGACATTATGATTCCCGGCAAAGATGGGCTTTTCATTCTCAAGCAGCTTCGCCAGGCCGGTCGGGATACTCCGGTGATCCTGCTGACGGCCCGCAATGAGCTGGATGATCGCTTGGCCGGCTTGAATTTGGGGGCCGATGACTACCTCGCCAAGCCTTTTTTTGTGGAAGAGCTGATCGCGCGACTTCATGCCGTGGTGCGCCGGAGCCAGGGCGATCGCCAAAACGCTGTCCGGGTTGGTCCCCTCTACTTAGACCGTCTCAGTCGGGAAGTACAGTGCGCTGGCCAAGCTGTGGAGTTGACCAGTCGCGAGTTTAACCTGCTGGATTACCTGCTGCGATCGCCCGGCCACGTCTTCACCCGCACCCAGATCCTGGAACACGTCTGGGGCTACGACTTCAACCCCCAAACCAACGTGGTGGATGTTTGCATCCAGCGCCTCCGCAAGAAGCTGGAGCCTCTCAGCAACGGTGAGCGCTGGATTGAGAGTGTGCGCGGGGTCGGCTACCGTTGCCGGCCGCCGGCCTGATGCGGCCGTCCCTCCGCCGCCGTCTAGCCCTCTTCGCCGCCGCCCTAGCGGGGGGAGCCCTGCTGGGCTTTGGGCTGCTCTCCTACTGGCTGATCCGCGAGGCCAAGCTCAGCCGCCTCGATGCGCGGCTGGAGCAGCAACTGCTGCTCGCCGGGCGACCGCGTTTGCCCAACCACTGGCAAGACTACGCGGCGCAATTGCCCCAGGAACTAGGCCTCGCCACGGACACGGCGATCGCCCTGCGCGTGCTCGGCAGCCAGCATCGCGTCCTCTACCAGTCGGACGCTTGGCCGCCGGAACTCCTCATCGTGCCCTCCGGTCGTCCCGCCCCCGCGCCCCCCCCAGGGTTTGGCCCGCCCTCAGACTCCCGCCCGCGCCGCTTCCAGGGTCCGCGGCCCGCTCCGAGCCTTCGTTCGCAGCGGCTGGCTGGGGAAACCTGGCGACTCGCCACCCTAGAGCTACCCCAGGCCTACGTGGCGATCGCCGTCAGCCTCACGGCCCTGGATCAAGAGTTGCAGGCGATTCGCCGGGTTTACACCCTCGCAATTCCCGGCCTGCTGCTGGTGATCGCCGGGGGTGCTTGGGGCCTCGCCGGTCAAGCCCTGCGACCCGTGCAGGGGCTCACGCAGACCATTCAAGGGGTCACGGCCGCGGGTCTCGATCAGCGGGTGGTGGGGGCCGGCGTGGATGTGGAGTTTCAGGAGCTAATTGCGGTCTTCAATGCCATGCTCGCCCGCCTCGAACGCAGCTTTCAGCAAGCCCGGCGCTTCAGTGGGGATGCTGCCCATGAGCTGAAAACTCCCTTGGCTATCTTGCAAGGGCAGCTCGAGCGCCTGCTTCAGGAGGTGGAGCCCGGTTCGATCCTCCAGCAACGACTGGCTCAACTCCTCGAGGAGGTCAGCCGCCTCAACAGCATTGTGCGTAAGCTGCTGCTGCTGTCCTTGGCCGATGCTGGGCAGATGACCGTGCAGCGCCAAGAGCTGAATGGTTCTGCCCTGATCGCTGAATTGATGGCAGATTTTGACCTGCTGGCCCCGGCCTTGACCCTCACGACGGCGATTGAGCCGGGGCTATGGCTGCGGGGCGATCGCGAGTTGCTGACTCAAGCACTCCAAAACCTCCTCAGCAATGCGATCAAATACAACCTTCCTGGGGGCTGGGTGCGAGTTCAGGCCCAGCGGGTTCCTGGGCAAGCCCTCATCCGGATTAGCAACGCCTCCCCCGATCTCCCCGAGGGGGATCGCGATCGCCTCTTCGACCGTTTCCAGCGCGGCGATCCCGCCCGGACCCGCCGCATCGAGGGCACTGGCCTGGGCCTCAGCTTGGCTAGGGAAGTGGCCCGCGCTCACGGTGGTGATCTCTGTCTCGAGCCGGCCCGCCCGGGGGAGACGACCCTGCGCTTGACCTTGCCCCTGGGGCTCCCGTCGCCTGGCCCTGATGTCTCCAACTAGGGCGACCAAAACCCAGCCCTGGCTCCCGATCGCCTAGGCTGGGTTTCCTGCCTCAACCCACCCCAACCAGGAGCTTGGCCTCGGGTTTCCTCGCGTCAACCCAACCTCATAATCGCTCTCCCAAAATTGAGAGAAGGGGCCGGAGGATGAGGGCCCGGTAACACCAAGCTTTCAGGGAAGGGGTTGGGGTGAGGACGGCAGGATTGACCACCCGGGCGATCGCCATCTCGTCTGTTGCCGGCCTGGAGGCCTATCGCACCTAGGTTTGCTACAGTAAAGGGGCAGGATTGGGCTGGAGGCGATCCCTTGTGGTGTCCCTGGATGTGCCGTCAGGTTTACGCTTCACGCCGGAGCAGTTTGCTCAGTTGGCGGCGGCCAATCGGGAGCGCCGCCTGGAACTAACCGCTACGGGGGAGCTAATCGTCATGCCACCGACCGGGGGGGACACGGGCGAGCGCAACTTGGACATCGAAGGCCAACTCTGGTGGTGGAATCAGCAGCGTCGGTTGGGGAAAGCCTACAACTCCTCAACGGGCTTCCGCCTGCCTCAGGGGGCGGTGCGATCGCCCGATGCCAGTTGGGTGAGCCTGCCCCGCTGGCAAGCCCTGAGCCCCGAGGCACGGCGGGGCTTCTTGCCCCTCTGCCCGGATTTTGCCGTGGAGCTGCTGTCAGAAAGCGACACGCTGCCCCAAACCCAAGCGAAGATGCAGGAGTATCTCGACAATGGCCTGCAACTGGGCTGGCTGATTGATCCCCAGACGCAAACAGTGGGGATCTACCGCCCGGGGCGATCGCCCGAGCAGCTCACAGCACCCGCAACCCTGTCGGGGGAACCCCTGTTACCGGGGTTTGTTTTGGATCTGCGGGCGGTTTGGTCGGTTTGAGCACTGGCTGGCCAGGGGGGGCTTCTCCGTTGAGTAAGTTTCTTCTCATCCCCCGGCCCCTGCTCCCAAGGCTGGGAGCAGGGGAGTTAGACCCTCTTGGGTCGATTCTAGGAGCCGGGGGAAGCGGTCAAGGCTTCAAGGCCCGGGACTGACGACAGAGAGCCCGGATCGTCTCCCGCAGTTGGGGCTCAGCTTCGAGCAGGCGGGTCAGGCTTGGGCGGTCGATCTGGAAAACCGTGGCGTAGTTGCGGGCGATCACGGTCGTGGTGCGGGGGGTGCGCTCCGTGTGCATGAGCAACGACAGCTCCCCAAAAACATCGCCCCCCCGGAGCGTTGCCAAGTGCTGATTGGTCGCTTCAACAAAAATTTCCACCGTCCCCACCAGCACGAGAAAGAGCTCTCGAGCCGGCTCTCCCTCGCGGCAGATAATCTCCCCGGGCGAACAGATGCGCTGCTGTCCCCCCTCAGCCAATTTCTCCCGCTCCCGGACAGGCAGAGAGCCGATCAAGGGGCTGGTACTCAGTAACTGATCCAGATCAAACGCAAGCTGCTTTGCCTCCCGCACCAGCTTGAGCTGCTTTTGCAGCGGCCGCAGGCGAGCGAGGGTAACATCCTGCTCCCGCAAGCGATCCGCCTTGACCTGCGATCGCAAGGCCTGCAATTGTTCATCTAAGCTCTGGGCCCGGGCCCCGATCGTCGCCGCCATGCCCCGAAAGACCCGCGCGAACTCTCCCACCTCGTCGGTGCGGTGGGTCAGGTCTTCGATCGCTTGGGACTCAAACTGCTGAGCCTTCAGGGCGGCAGCGGCTTCATTGAGACGCACCAGAGGTTGCAGAGCATAGCGAGCGGCGGCTAGGCCCAGGCCAGCGGCGATCGCCAAGGCCACGCCCCCCAGGAGCAGGGTGATCTGAGCCTGCATCGTCACCGTGTCCATAAAGTCGGCCACGGGAACCGCCACGACCACGAGCCAATCTAAGCCCGACTCCTCCCGAAAGGGATAGACCTGCACCACCTGGGACCTGCCGCGCCAGCGAAAGCTAAACTGACCCTCTTCAGTAATCGTAGCTAGATTGCCATAGCGCCGGAGCACAGCCTGGGTGGTTGCCCGAGTCAGGGGGTGGCTGCTCTCCCTGGCCGCCACCCGCTCCAAGTTTTGGTTGTAGGGCCGCTCGGTAGTCGAGGTAGCGACCAAGCGGCCATCCCGCTCGAGGATAAAGACCTGACCTGTCCGGCCGATCTCCAAGCGACTGAGGACCTCGCTCAGGAACACCAGGGAAATATCTGCTGCCATCACGGCCTGCACACCGGCCTGCGTGGGCTGCACGGCCGGCAGCACTAGGTTGGGGTACGGTGCTGACCAGACGTAGATCGGGCCCCAGGTCGGCTCCCCCGTGGCGATCGCCGCCTCGTACCAGGGCCGGCGGCGCGGGTCGTAGTCGGATGTCACCGCGACTAAATCTTGGCGATCGCCCTGCGCGGTGGTGCTATAGGTCTGGAATTGCCCCCCAGTCTCCGGACCGGCGATCCCTAAGGTGGGCAGGCCGGCCGCACTCTGGGCCGCCCCGATAAACTCCCCCCGCTCCGTTCCGAGGTACACATAGGCCAGGCTGGAGAAGGTTCCCACCTGAGACCAGGCTTGCTGCTCAAAGTCGCGAGCGACTGCCGCCGACAGCCCCTCCCGGGGCAAGGTCGCTGCATTGAGGCGATTCACCGTCTGAGCATCGGTCAAAACTTCTTCGAGGATGTCTTCGACATGGAACGCGACTTTGTGGATCAGCGTCCGCGCTAAATTGCTCGCCGTGCGGCGACCGTTGAAGTAGGCCAACAGGCCGGTCGCGCCCACGGCCAGCAGCAGGGGCATCACAATCAGCAAAGGTACGGTGCGCTTCAGAGGTAGGGCTGGCATCGGGGCGCAATACTCCTTAGGGTGGATTAGGTGGGGTCCGCATCAGCAGTCTGGAGGGCACGAGCGCGATCGCACAGGGCCGTCAATTGCTCCTGCAAGGCCTCCTGCTTAACCGTCGTTGCCATTTGGTCCCGGAAGTTTAGGTGACGAATCTGGGTGCCGAGGCGGGTCTCACGGTCGTCAATGGCGAGGGCCATTTCCAGAAAGACGCGGGCAAATTCCCCCACCTCATCATCGCGTGCCGCCAGATCATCAATGCTGGCGGGATCAAAGGTTTGGGCTTCAATCGCAGCCGCTGCCTGGTTGAGCCGCGTGATCGGCCGGAGGAGCCAGCGACCGACGGCGAGACCCCCGGCGGCGGCGATCGCCAAGACCGCCCCCCCCAACAGCGCTGTCACCAGGAGCTGAAGCCCCAGGCCGGCCCCAAAGTCCGCCTCCGGAATCACAATCAAAATCAACCAGTCCAGGCCGTAGGGATCGGTAAACGGGTAGACCCGCAGGAACTGGCGCTGGTTCTCGGCTTGAAACACAATCTGATGCTCGCCCCCCACCAAGCTCAAGTCCCCAAAGGTGGCCACCAGAGCCTCAACCATCGCCACCGTGAGCGGATCACGGCTGTTGGCGATCGAAAAGCTCCGGTCGCCGGCTTGGGCCGTGGGCATCAGTTCCTGACGGCGGAGGGAGCTGGCGATCAGCGTGCCATCCCGCTCGGTGATGTAGGCCTTGCCCGTCTTGCCGACGGCTAAGTTTTGCAGAAAGGCCTCCAACTCGGCAAAGAACAGGTCAACCCCCAAAACCCCGAGCAATTGACCCTGTTCATCCCGCACCGCTCGGGCGGCGGTAATACCCAGGCGCTGGCTGTCAAAGTCAGGATACAGGTCACTCCAGATCGCCCGATCAGCCTGGGCCGCGGCCTGATACCAGGGTCGCTCCCGGGGGTCAAAGCCGGATTGTTCCGTGAGGAGGTTGGTCGGCTCCCCCGTCGGGCCAGCGAAGTAGCGCCGCACCTGGCCCGGTTGCTCGCGAGAGACCACCGAGAGGGTCAATTGGTCAGCCCCCAAGCGCCCAGCGCTCCGGAACTCCCCGGCTGCCGTCCCAAAATAAACGGATTCAAGGGTGGGGAAGGCCGGTAACTGCTGCCAGAAGTAGCGCTGGATCTGGTCCATGGCTTCCGGATCAAGGCGGCCGAGACTGATCGCATCGCTCGCCAAGCGGTTGAGCTGGTGGGGACGGCGGATGTAGGTCGCGAGATTATCCGCCACTTGGGTCGCCACCTTGGCGGTCAGGTCCGCCGACAGACTATCGACGGTTTTGCGACCGCTCATCAAGGCCAGCCACCCGGTGGTACTGGTAGCAGCTACTAAGGGCAAAACGACCAGCAGCGGAATGGTATAGCGGAGGGATAGGGAGAGCTTGATCATCCTGGCAACCCTGTGATGGTGAACTACTCGCTGGAACCGCCGTTCCTGGGCGTGTCGGCTTCCTGAGCCCGGAGCCACTGGGCTTTGCTCTGCAAGGCCTGGTAGTAGGCCAGCTCCACTCCTTGCAGGGACACATTATCCGCCGTCGATTTTTGCTGGCGCAGTTCCCGCACTTGGGCATTGAAGCTTTGTTGGCGATCACCAATCACCACCCCCATGTCCTGAAAGGCCTGCCCCAACTCGCCCAGTTCATCGTGGCGGGACGCTACCTCTTGGAGAGTATAGGGCTCGAAGCGATCGGCCTGGATGTCCCGGGCCGCGAGGCGGAGTTGCTCGATCGGGCGCACCAACCAGCGAGCCGCCAGCAGGCCCAGGATGACCGCGGCGATGGCAATCACCACCCCGATGATCAGCGTGGCCCGCATATTCGCCTCAATCGCGCCGCTAAAATCCCGCTCCGGCACCATCACCACCACCAGCCAAGTGAGGCCGAACTCGGGATTGAGGGGCACGACACTGATGACTTGGCGATCGCCCCGGTCATTGTAAGTAAAACTGACCGTTCCCTCCAGAGCCTGAAGATCAGGAAAGCGCTCCCGCAGCCGCACCGCCGTGGCCGCGATCTGGGGGTTGCTGCTATCCACCGCCAGCAAGCGCCGCCGCTCACCACTGTCCTCCTCAATCACCACGGGCTCCCGGGTCGAGCTGGCCACCAACTCCCCCGAGGTCTCGAGAATAAAGGCCTCGCCATTGGGAGAAATCGTCAACCCGGCGAGAAACTCATTCATCGCCTGGAGCTGAATCGTCGCCGCCAGCACCCCCTGCAACTGGTTGCCCTGGTAAATGGGCACGATGGAGGAAATATTGAGGGTCGGGGCATCGGCGGCCTGAAAGATCTCACTCCAGACGGGCTCCCCGGCCTGGACCCCAGCCTGATACCAGGGCCGCGTGCGGGGATCGAATTCTTGGACGCGAGTACGGCTCAGCCGTTGTCCGGCCTCATTGAGGCGGTAGAACTCGCGATTTGGGGCCGTCTCCTGGGTACGAATCCGCAGCTCCCCGGTTCCGTCCGGGAACCGTTGCACCAGCACAAAGTCCCCCGTCGTACTGCCAAAGGAGAGAGAATCTAGGTCTGCATCAGACGACAGAGCGGCCTGCTCCCAAAAAAAATCCGCCAACCGATCGGCGTCTTCCAGGTCTAGAAACCGTGATCCCGTCGCTGCATGGGAGCGGTTGAGCAGGCTAGGTTTCTCCAGATAGCTCATAACGTGTTGCTCGATCGACGCCAAGGTTCTCGCCGAGACCGTGAGGCCGAACTCTTGGGCCGCGCGGCGGCCGTTGTTAATCGCAAAGCCGACAATCAGAGCGACCGTCGCCAGGATCGGCCCCACCAGCAACAGGGGTAGCGCATAGCGAATCGAGAGGGTTTTGCGGGAGCGGGACATGGGGATTGGGGGGGTGAGGATTGGAAGAGGGGTGAAACCTACTCTGATACCAGCAACTGCGCTAGTTCGCGGCGTTGCCAGGCAAAGTGGAGCAGGTTGATGCCAATCTCGTGGGCGGTGCGGATGGTCTCGCGGGACAAGTGCAAGTCTTCATCGACGCCCCAAGCGAGGGAGAGATCACCCACCGCGAGAATCACATTCCCCCAGGCTAGGAATTCGACGGGCTTCCCGCGCACGACGGGCCATTGGGCAAAGAGAAACGGTTGGCGGCGCAAGAGGTGTTGGTGGTTGATGTCTCCCCGGTCGGCGGTCGAAGCCCCGGCTGCGGCGAGGAGATCGGCAAAGGATTGCCGCAGTTCTGCCATCCAGGTTTCGAGGCGGTCTTGGCTGGCCGTGAGTTCGTGACTCAACTCAGTCCGCATCTCGGCTAGGTCGGGAGCATTGCCGATGTCGGCGATCGCCACGGCCAAGTCTTGAATCGCTCCCTTGAGGTCATTGATCTTCGTCGTTGCATCTGGCAGCTCGACGAGGACCGTTCCCTGACCACGGATAAAATCCTGGAGGCACTGCTGGGCCACGGGCTCCAGCTCCTGGTATTGCTGCCGGGTGAGATAAACCAGGTCGCAGTCCGCGAGGCGGGCCTGGTCCGCCGGCAAGTTCAAGCGCAGGGGTGGTTCGGCGGCCCTCAAGGCTGGATACAGGGCCGGCAGCGCTGCCAACAGTTCTTGGCAATTTTGGCTCCCCCGTTGGTCATAGGCCGCCGTCGCAGGCAGCGTCGCCAGGCGCACCGTGCCGCGCGATCGCGTCTGGGCCACCGGCCGAAACCGCAAGTCAACCTCCTGAGGCCCCGGCCGCAGGACATCCTGAGGGTTGGCCAGCTCCGGCGTGCCCGGTCGCAGCAGGAGGCGACAGAGTTCAATCTCCCCGGTTGCGGGGGGACTCGTCTGCTCATCGAGGCGAAAACTCTCTTGCACCAGAGCGCTACCATTCTGGCGCTGGAGCCCCTCCGGGTCCACGTAGCGAATCAGCAGGTACACCAGCAGCGGCTCCGTCGCCGCCGTCGAGGCGAGGCGAAACTCGAGGGGCCGATCGACCACGATCGGGTTGCCCGTTGCGTCGATAGCTAAGCCGGGCTGGATTCGCAGCCAACGGCGATCGCGGTATTGCGCCGCCACCGTAGCCGGTGCGGCCACAGCCCGCACCCCCAGCCCCGTGACAATCCCCGCCTGGTGCAGGGCTTGATAATGGACATTCTGGCGCTGGCGGTGGTAGGCATGGGCGCGCTCCCAGAGGTCAGCACTCAGCAGCAAACCATCTGTCGCGTGCAGACGTTCCAGCGGTTGCAGGGACAGGGGGGGAAATCGGGAGGCCATCGTGAGTAGGGGGATAGTAAAGATCAGGGGGTAACGGGAGACCGGAGACACACCGGGATTATCCTGGCGGCTCAATCGTGAGATCGTAAGTGCAGAAGGCCGGCTTCTCCCGTTCAATCGTGGCCTCGATCGGGGCGATCGCCAACTCCACCCCCGGCGGCGGTCGCAACCGCACCCGAAAATGGTAAGGCTGACCACCGCCCAAGGTCGCATCGTGGCCGATCTGGGTCTCCCCGAGGACAAAGCCACGACTAAAGGACTCATAAATGCCAATCGAGCGCTCATCCTCACTAGCGGCTTGCTCTTCCAGCGGCAACCCCGTGGTCAAATGCAAGGCAAACCGCAGACCGCGCCGGGTGCCTCGCCAGCGGTAGATGATCATCGCGTAGCGAATCGAGTAGCGCTGTTGGCGCATACTCAGGTGCGGTTGCCAAGGCCAACCAACCCAGTGGGCCAAGAAGGGGAGCAGGGCTTCGGGAGCCAGCAACGGGTCAAGGTAGGCCCAGAAGCTATCCAAAATCTCCACATCGGGCTCAAAGGCCTGCTCAAACAGCGCCAGAAAGCGAGTTAAGAAGTCACTCTGGCGGTAAAGGCCGGGGAGGAAATTGGTGTAGAGACTGGCAGGACGGACAAAGAGGTTAAAGGCAATGGTTTCTACCAATTGCGGAGGGCGGTCAGCGGTCGTCGTGTAGACCTCGACCAGGCCCTGGTGATCCAGCAGGAGCCGCTCCTCCCCAGCCTCCAGGGCCCCCGCCTGTTCAAAAAACCCCGAGGGCACACTGAAGAGCAGTACCACCTCCTGCTGTTGCTGAGGGGGCAAAGAGAGAGTCGGCGCGAGGATGCGACACCAATCCCGGGGGAACGTGCCCGTCACCCGCAGCTCAAAGGCCAGGGGCTCGGGGCCGCGATTGGTCAAGCGCAAGGCGACCTCACTCGGCTCGGCCGGATGCAGCACAATGTCCTGGCGCTGACCGGAGCTGAGGGTCAACTCAGCCCCCGTCCCGGTGGGAACCGGCACGGCATCAGCCAGATTCAGCGGCAGCAGTTGCAGATCGAGGGTTGCGGACATCGGGGCCTCCCCCAGAGCATCAGGTCACGTTGACAATGTGGGCCGAGCGCAACTGGGGATCTGCCCAAGATGCAATCAGTCCGTGGGGACCGGGATCAACCACGGGGGCTGGCGGCAGACGCCTCCAGCTTCCATTGGCGCGCCGCAGGGCAA
The DNA here is from genome assembly GCA_964397305.1 of uncultured bacterium. GTDB lineage: Bacteria > Cyanobacteriota > Cyanobacteriia > Cyanobacteriales > Spirulinaceae > JAAUTY01. The sequence continues at coordinate 25,565 of CAYNIP010000019.1, read as the reverse complement.
ACAGTTGCACCGCCCCCAGGTAGCGAATCCCCGGCACTTGTTGGAAGAGAGCGACAATATCAGAAGGATACACCGGCCGGCCGAAGGTCCAGCCCCGTCCATCATTGCCCCCGGTGAGCGGGTTGAGGAAACGGTAGAGGGCAGCCCGCAACTGGGCCAAAATCTCGCGGCGAGCGTCGGGGTTGTTGTAAGCCGGTTCCAGGGCCACCTCCGTCTGCACTGACACGCCCACATAGTCTGGCGGACGGCAACGCACCTGGGTTCCCAGCAGCTTGCGCTCATTGAGGAACGCCAAAATCTGCTGCTCCAGCTCCGGCGTCAAGGCGAACAGGTCCGGCACAAGGCCCTGCTCGGGGGCTGAGGCCCCTTGGGCCTGGGGAACGACGAGCAATGTCACCGTGCCCGGGTGCTCCGGGTCGGCCGGGAGGCAGCGGGCTCGGGCCACCGCTCCCCGGCCGGCTTCCAGGGTTAGGATCTCGAAGTCTTCGGGGGTAATGGCGCGATCGCGACTTCGCAGCAGGCGCGGCACCCGCAGGGCCGCCTGCTCCAGAGTCTCCGCATCCGCACCGTTGCGGGCTGGGCCGTGGTTGGTCACGCTGGTGACATGGGGCACAGCCGCCTTCAGCACTCGCAGGGTATGGGGTTGCACATTACCCCGCTGGCCGCCGCCCGTGCGGTAGCTGGCGAAGATCAACCGCGCCCCCCGGGGCGGGATCGCGCCGTACTGGTGATCGAGGCGGTTAATGCTCTCGGAGCCGACGGCCGGAGCCATCGCACCATTGGTTACCTGGCTCTGACGCTGCTGGGCCATGGCCATCGCCTGCTCCCTAGGCGCATAGGGTCCCCGGGTCGCCGTCAGCAACTGGCTCGGCTCCCGAATCAGGGGCCCAAACTGGAGCGTGCCGCTGACGGAATCCAAGGTGTAGTGCAGATCTTCCGGGCCCGAGTCCGCAAAGTCACTCACTTCAACCCACCGCTGAGGCAGACCCCCCGGCGGCACGACCACCAAGTATTCCCCCTCCTGGCGCGGCAAAACCGGGAACTCCCGCAGTTGAAACTGCTGGCCCGGCTTGCCACTACTGGCCCCCAGGACCTCCCGCTCCAGCCGGCGTCCCTGGCTGGCGTTAACCGTGCCACCGGTCGCTTGCACCGCCAGACCGACGAGGCGCGGGGCCGCCGTATAGCCGGGCTGGGTCAGGCGGGGGGTGGTATAGGTGCAGCGCAGCCAGCGGCCCCGATACGTGCCGAACTGGGCCACGGGAAAGCTCTGGGGGAGGTGCAAAATAACGTCCGCCCCCTGCAACGGATTGCCCCCTTGGCGGGCGAGTTCATTGAAGCTGAAGCCCTGGGTGGCATCGTCGGCCCCATCCAGCAATACGGGTTGCCAAAAGGCCCCATCCCAGGCCTCCCAGCGGCGGGGCGGGTCATTGGGATCAATCCCGGTCGGGGTGGCCGCCTGACCCCGCACCGTCAGCGCGATCACGTTACCCTCGATCTGCTCCCCTTCCCCAAAGACGAGGTAGAAGCAGTTGCCAGGCTGGGGTTGGTCGCTGAAGATCGGCAGCTCCGGGCCGGACCAAGCGCCGTTGGTCTGCTCGGTCCAGAGGTTGGCAAACGCATCCCGGAGGATCTGCGGCCTGGCCTCCGTTTGGCTGGCGATCAGGCAGTAGCGCAGGCGGGGCTTGTCGATGATCAGGGGCCGGTCGGTGCTGAAGACAATGGCGGCGTCGTTGCTGGTCCGCTCCGTGGCCACCTCGATCCCCGCTGGAATGGTGTAGCGCTGGGGCAGTTCACCAGCCAAGTAGAAAGTGAGGTCGGTCTGGGCGGGGCTGGGGGGGTGCAGCCGCACGCCCAGCAGTTCCAGAAAGGCGACATAGTGACGGCGCGGCACTTGGTTGAAGCGCTGCATCATCTGGTCTGTCAACCAGGCAAACAGCTCGATCAGGGTAATGCCGGGATCACTGGGGTTGTAGTTCGTCCACTCGGGGCAATAGCGGGGAATCCGCAACAGGCATTCCTCCACCAAGTCTTCAAAGCGGCGGTCATCTAGGTCGGACTTGGGAAGGTTGGGGAGAAAATCGAAGTCCATACAGCAGCCAAGAGAAGAGGAGCAAGCTAGCTTTCACCGTCCGCCTGGAGGTAGAAGGGATAAACCAAACTGCCGGGAACATGGTTGGCGCGCAGCCGGTAGTTGATGGTGATATCGACGCGCCCTCGCACCGGGTCCGGCTCCGTCTGGACGGATTCGAGGGCAATACGAGGTTCCCACGTGTTGAGTGCTTCTTCAACGTACAGGCGCATGGCCAGGAGGGTCTGGGTGTTCAGGGGCGCAAAGGCTAGCTCCGCCAGACGGCAGCCAAAATTCGCCCGATACACTCGCTCCCCTAATTGGGTTCCCAAGATTAACCCAATCGACTCACGGACGTTAAGTTCCCCAGCGCTCAGTTGCACGTTGCCGCGCGCGTCAATCTGCAAAGGAAAGCTGAGACCACAGCCAAGGTGGGGGGGAGCAGTCGTGGCGTGGGGCGGTCGGGGCATAGGAAACCAGCAAGCCAGAGTGCCGCCACTATAGGGCGATCGCCATCTCAGCGCCTATTCGACCAAGGTCGAGATTGCCCGCGCCCGCGCCCGCTCCCCCTCCCCCTAGGGACTCTCGCCGGCCTCCCGGCCCCGGATCTTTAGTTCTGGGTAGCCCGTCTGGGGGTCAAGCTCGCGCTGAAAGTCGAGCTGGGGCGCCGTTCCCAGGACTAGCTCGGCCGTGGTGTAGATCAAGCAGCCCCCGACGATGTGACCGCCATAGACGCGGCCCTGGGCATCGGCGATCGCCCCGTGCAGATGCGCTCCCTGCTGGGAGAGCAGCCCGTTGAGGGCGATCAGTTCCACCGGACCTGGGAACAGGGTCGCTGTCGCCTGCCCCGCCAACCGCAGCCGCGCCGGCTGCAAGCTCCCAACGGCTGCTAAGAGGTAGCTCGCGGCGATCGCCTGCTGCCGGGCCCAGGCCTCGAGCTCCTGCCGCAAGTCCTGGCCGGGGGTGAGTCGCAGTGCGTAGATCTGCATGGAAATTCAGCTCAGAATCGCGTCTGCATCCTGTCAGCCTAGGATACGATAAGGGGAACGAGGGGTGCTAGAAAGCGCCTTCGTCTTTGGGGTGCTCAATCTACTCAATCGATCCAATTCCTTTCGCAGGGCTGCGTTCCCTGACTCCGTTGGCTGCTGCGTCTACTAAATCCGCAATGAGCGGTCTATGGTTGCTCCCCTTGCTCCCGACCTCGGCGAGGCCTTTCCCCGAGAGCTGGTTGAATTTAGCGCGAAGGTAGAGGCGAAGCGCGATCGCCGCCGTGATCATTCCTTCATCGCCCCTCGCTATCGCTTCTTTGAAGGCGAGTATCACGGCGCGCCCTTAGCTTCCCTCAAGGCCCGCGATTGGCAGGCCTTGGATATTTTGTTCAGCGTTGATGATATGGAGGTAGTCTGCACAGATGTCACCAGTGCCCTCCACGGTCTCTGGCCGGAGCCCTGCTGGGAAGATGACCCCTTTGAGCGACCGGATGCGGATACCTTTGACTTCCTCGCGGACTACCTCTAGCAGGACTACCGGAGGGGCCGTACCCCCATGGGGTCATGAGGCTTGGCTGAACCCTGCCGATGATCAGGCTTGCGGGCGCGTCGGTCATTACGGCTGAAGCACGGGCTGAGGACCTCGGCCCCCCGGCTTGGGCTACGGAGCTGGGGGACGGACGGCCGCCGGGAGGGGCGCGGGTCTGGGCCGATAGCAGCGGGCCGTGATGTAGTAGGGGTGAAAGACTTCGAGGAAATGGTCCTGCAAGGTGCAGAAAAAGTGATCAACCTGCACCGGGTCCTCGAGATGGAAGGGGAACTCTTGCTCAAAGCCCTTAAAAAAGTACCAGTTGAGCAGGATATGCCCCTCGGGGGCCAGGGCGCGGTGAAACCAGCGGAGCTGGGCGCTGGGATCGGGCAGGTGCTCTAGCAGGTCGAAGCAGAGAATCGTATCGAAGGATTCACCGTCGGCGATCGCCGCCTGGCAGGTAATCTTCGTTTCCAGGCCCAGCTTCTGGGCTCGGGCGGTGACGAACTCGCAGTGACGGGGGTTGAGATCACAGAACACCACCTGTTCGACCTGGGGCGACAGGGCCGCCCCCAGGGTATGGGTGCCAATGCCGCCGCCAAAATCGAGCACCCGGCCTCGGGCGCGATCGCTCACCAAGCGCAAGGTATCGCCAATATAGTCCCGGCTGCTCAAGTGCCAAGCACTCAGCTCCAGCAGGTAGATCTCCCCGACGCGATCGCGATAAAACTCGCTCGCCGCCGCCCAGTCAAAATCTCGCCGCCCCAGGGCCGCCAACTGCTGCTGGCTCTCCTGGAGGCGTGTCGCCAGTTGCTCCGGCTTCAGGTTGAGAAACGCGCCGAGATGGGCTTCGAGGTCAAACGCATCGGTCCAAAAGCGGGCCAGAAAGGGGGGGGTAGGAAAATGAGCCACGCGGCAGTTTGCCAAACAAGAGCAGTGGAATCAGCCCGGCCGGGGCCTCCGCCCAGAGCGAGCCTGCATCCCAGCATAGCCCAGGGATGGGGGGATTTTTGCGCTGAACTGGACCGCAGCGATTAAGATAACAGTTGACTTCACCGTTGAGGCGCGGCGGATACTGTGAATGATTGGGTCACGATTGCAGAGCAGCCGATCGCCGATGCGGGTCGGCGATTCCAAGAGCTGCAAGCGCAGTTGCGCCACTACGCCGCCAGTGTGGATCTCTCGGACCTGGATGATCGCGATATTCTCGTCATTCCCTCCTTCAGCCTCGACCAGCAGCAGCTTGAGAAGGTCTCGGGCTTTCTCCACTACGAAGAACGGCTGCTTTTTTCCCTGATCCGCCTGCGGAGTCCTTACACGCGCCTGATCTACGTCACCGCCCAGCCCCTCTGCCCGGCGATCGTGGACTACTACCTGCAACTGCTGCCGGGAATTCCCTTCTCCCATGCCCGCGATCGCCTGATGTTGCTGGCGGCCTACGACTCGTCCCTCAAGCCCCTCTCACAAAAAATCCTCGAGCGGCCCCGCCTGATCGAGCGCATCCGCAAGGCCCTCCGGGCGGACAAGTCCTACATGGTCTGCTTCAATTCATCCCCCCTCGAGCAGGAACTGTCCCTGCGTCTGGGGATTCCCCTCTTGGCCTGTTCCCCCGACCTCCTCTACTGGGGAACCAAGAGCGGCAGCCGCGAAATCTTTGCCACGGCTGGCGTGCCCCACCCCGAGGGCAGTCCCCTAGTGTGGAGCGAGCCCGATCTGCTTGAAGCGGCCGCCACGGTCTGGGAGCGTCAGCCCCAGTTGCAGCGCCTGGCGATTAAGCTCAATGAGGGCTTCTCCGGCGAAGGCAACGCCATCCTCGACTTACGCTCCCTTGCTCGCGTCGCGCCGGGCATCAGCGCCGCCAGCCACGCTGAACGGGTCGCGGCCCTGCGAGATTGTTTGCCGACCCTCAGCTTTCAGGCTCGCGAGGAGACTTGGGCTCACTTCGGCCGCCGGGTCACGGATCTGGGGGCGATCGCCGAGGCCTTCATCGAAGGGGAGGTGAAGCGATCGCCCAGCGTCCAGGGCTACATCGCCCCGAACGGCGCCGTGGAAATTCTCTCCACCCACGACCAAATTCTCGGCGGCCCCGACGGCCAAATCTACCTCGGCTGCCGCTTCCCGGCCGATGCCGCCTACCGATTGCCGCTCCAAACCTACGGCCTCCAAGTCGGCGAAGTCCTAGCCGCCAAAGGGGCGATCGAGCGCTACAGTGTCGATTTCATCGCCGTGCAGGAGCCCAGAACCCAGACTTGGAGCCTCGAAGCCATCGAAATCAATCTCCGCAAGGGGGGTACAACCCACCCCTTCATGACCCTCAAGCTCCTCACCAACGGCTATTACGATCCCACCAGCGGCTTGTTCTACAGTCAGCAAGGCCAGGAAAAGTACTACATCGCCTCGGACAACTTGCAAAAGCCCCACTATCGCGGCCTACTCCCCAGTGATTTGATGGACATCATCACGCGCCACCGCCTCCACTTCGACAGCAGCAACCGCACGGGCACGGTCTTTCACCTCATGGGAGCCCTCTCGGAGTTTGGTAAATTGGGGCTCACCAGCATCGGCAACTCCCTGGAAGAAGCGGAAGCCCAATTCGCCCGCGTCGAAGCCGTCCTGGACGCCGAAACAGCCGCCCACACCCAGGAAGCCTACACCTCCCCCCTCCTGCCCTCGCCCCCCCTGCCGATTACGTGGCTGGGGGGAGACTAGCCCCGGCGGTGGCGGGGCTGGCGGCCTTGGGCCTCGCATATTGAGGTATAGGATGCAATCATAGTTACCTCCCTCCCTCGCCATGCTCTCCTGCGATTTCACAGCTTACCCTTACCCCTCCCAGCGGCGGGTTCTCTTTGGCCACCACGGGGCTGTGGCCACCAGTCAGCCCCTCGCCTCCTTGGCGGGCATCGAAATGCTGCTGGCGGGGGGCAATGCGGTCGATGCGGCCGTGGCAATGGCGATCGCCCTCACCGTGGTGGAACCCACCGCCAACGGCATCGGCGGGGATGCCCTGGCCCTGGTCTGGGACGGTCGCCTGCACGGGCTCAATGCCTCCGGGCGCAGCCCCGCCGCCTTAGACCCGGCAGCCTTTGCGGGCCTGAGCCAGATGCCCGAGGTGGGCTGGCCGGTGGTGACGGTGCCCGGGGCCGTCTCCGCTTGGCGAGCCCTCTGGGAGCGCTGGGGCCGGTTGCCCTTTGAGCAATTGTTCGGTCCAGCCCAACGCTATGCCCGGGAGGGCTTTGCGGTGTCGCCCGTGACCGCCAGCGCCTGGCAGGCCGCCGCCACCCGCTACTTGCTCCTAGGGCCGCCGGAGTTTCAGCCTTTTAAGGACGTGTTTTTTCCCGGCGATCGCGCCCCCCAGGCCGGGGAGCGGTGGGCGAGTCCGGCCCATGCGGCGACCTTGGCGGCGATCGCCACCACGGGCGGCGACAGCTTCTATCGGGGCGACCTGGCGACGGCGATCGCCGCCTTTGCCAGCGAGACCGGGGGCTGGCTGAGTCTCGAGGATCTCCACCAGCATCAACCCGAGTGGGTGGAGCCCCTCGCGACGACCTACGGCGACCTGACCGTGTGGGAATTGCCCCCCAACACCCAGGGCCTCGCCGCCCTCCTGGCCCTGAATATCCTCCAGGGCTGCGACTTGTCGCAATACCCGCGCGAGTCGGCCACCAGCTATCACCTGCAAATCGAAGCGATGAAGCTCGCCTTTGCCGATGTCTACGCCACCGTCGCTGAGCCAGCAGCCATGACCGTGAGTGTAGCTGAGCTGCTAGCACCAGCCTATGCGGCCCAGCGCCGCCAGTTGCTTCAAGATCAGGCCTTAACCACCGTTACCCCCGGGCTTCCCCAGGGAGGGACGGTCTACCTTTGCGCGGCTGATGGCGAGTTGCTCGTCTCCTTCATCCAGTCGAATTACAACGGTTTTGGCAGCGGCGTCCTGATTCCGGGGACGGGCATTGCCCTGCACAATCGCGGCACGGGCTTTAGCACCAACCTCCAGCACCCCAATGCCGTGGCCCCCCAGAAGCGGCCCTTCCACACCATCATCCCGGGCTTCTTCACGCGCGCGGGCGCGCCCCTAGGACCCTTTGGCGTCATGGGCGCGCCGATGCAGCCCCAGGGCCATGTCCAAGTGACCGTAAATCTGGCGGACTACGGGCTGAATCCCCAAGCGGTTCTGGATGCGCCGCGCTGGCGGTTTCTGCGGGGCGATCGCCTCCTGCTTGAGGCAACAGCGGGGGCTGAGATCGCCGCCGGCCTGAGCGATCGCGGCCACCGCGTCGCCCTCACCCCTCGCTATGAGCAGTTCGGCAAGGGGCAGCTCATCCTCCGCCACGGCGAGGTCCTCGTGGCCGCCTCCGAGCCCCGGGCCGATGGCTGCGCGATCGCCTACTAAGCCGCACCAGCCGCACCGCAACCCAAGCTAGCCCCCTACTCCCACGACCGAATCAATCCATCTCCCTCCACCCGCAGCCAGCGGCCCCGCCAGTAAACCCGTTGTCCATAGGCTCCAGCCCCCCAGACCACCACGCTCAGCAGCTCCCGCAGCGGCAAGGCCCAGAGCCAGGGTCGCAGTTGGGGACTTTGCAGGTAGTGAATCGCGATCAGGGCTTGGAGGTAGCGGAGGGCCCAGGTCGCGAGGGCCAGGGCGATCGCCCAGGGCGCAAAACTGGCAAGGGGCAGCAGCACCAAACTCGCTAGGGAGCCATAGCAAATGATCAGCGTGTAGTAGATCGGCCCGCGATTGTAGCGAATCGTCCGCGCCCAGCGGAGTTCCCGCTGGTAGACCGCGCCGAGACCCTCCGAACCCGTGTCCCAATCGAGCACATAGCGCGACAGCTCCACCCGGTAGCCAGCCTGGGCGATGCGCTTGCCGAGGTTGTAATCCGAGCCAATGCGGCTCAGGTGCAGGCCGCCGGCCGCCGCCAGGGTGGAGCGGCGGGTGGCGAGGGTGACACCGACCGCGAACCGCAGGCCACCATCCAGGGCCCGGGCGATCAGAGCACTGGGAATGAAGTCCGTGCAGCGGCCGAAGGAGGCGAGGGCCGCGCCCAGGGACTGGGGCTGGCGGCCAGTGAAGGCGCAGGTAACAAGACCGACGTGGGGATCAGCCAGGGGGGCGATCGCAATGCGGAGGTAGTCCGAGCGCACTCGGATATCGCTATCGGCAAAGAGGATCGTTTCGTGCTGGGCCGCTTCTAGCAAGTAGCTGAGATTGCTGTCTTTGTGGTTAATGCCCCGGGCGGGCAGCCCCACCAAGAGACGGCTCCGATCTGGAAACCTGGCAACTAGCTGCTGCAACAGGGGCACGGCCGGATCGTCAGCCTCCTTGACCCCAAAGAGCACTTCATACTCGGGATAGTCCTGCGTGCAAAGCGAGGTCCAGTTTTCCCAGGCCCCCGCCTCGAGGCCACAGACAGGAACCATCACCGAGACCGGGGGCCTATAGTCCGGGGCACTACCTTCTGGAGAGTGGGCAAAGAAGCGCCAGGTCAGCACGGCGCAGGCGGCATAGAAGACGAGAGAGCCAATGACAAGCAGCAGGCAACCAACCAGGGCAAGCAGCATACTCTTCAAATTCGAGCGAATGATGCGGCCAACTATTGTAAGCCAGTCTCGACGGGGGCCGCGTCGGCCTCTCGCGGGCAGGGTGGACGAAAAAAAGCGCGGCTCTCCTGAATTTTGAGCGATTGTTCATGGAGCAGAGGGTCGCCCTCTATCGCTCCGCGACGCTAGCGCGAACAGCGTTACCGGGCCCCCTCTGCGAGAAGCCGCTGCGCGTCTACATCCCCCGGCTCCTTCTCCCCAGTAGGGCAAAGGGGCGTCTCCAAAGTGAGATGCACCCGTCAAGGTTGGTCGGCAGCCGTCGGGTCGGACGGTGAGTGAAAACCGCTGCTTGTATTCAGAATTATGTATTTTTATCGATTTCTGTAACGGTTAGCTGTAGTTTTATATTAGAGGTGACGTAAAGACGTTAAAACAATCTAAAATTCAATTGAGTAGCTTTCGCGCCGCTGTAAGCAGGCTCTGCGTTTAGGACCATTGCTGCGCCAGTGAATGGGCGATCGCGGCGGCGGATTGACTTGATAACTATTGTTTGCACCGCAAGGGAGAAAAACTCGTGAGCACCGAAGCAGTCGCGCACAACGGCACAGACCATGACAACGCCGGCAGCCTGGTTGCCAGCGACTCAGGAACTAGAGAAGCAGTGAGCTTGGACGTATACCAACCCGCGCCCCTGCCTCAAAACCGCCCCATTGAGCGGAGCCACCTGAAAGTGGTTGAAACCTACAACACAATGGGACTGCGTCCGGTGGTGTCCAGCGGTTTGGAAATTTCCAGCAGCATGGTGGTTTCCGGCAATCGCCCCATTGTGAAGAGCCATCTGGTGATTAGCGAAACTTACTCCGTGATGGGCAACCGGCCCGTTGCCGCGAATGAGATCGATGACATCGGGGAACTGATCGGTTACTTGGATTAAACCGCGCCCGCGGCCAGAGTGTCGTAATCGATTACACCATACGGGTCTATGGCCCAGCCGTCTCCCTTACTGAAGGCGGCTGGGTTTTGAGTTCTCCAGAACTCACGGTGATTTCCGCCCGCCAGACAACCGTTGCAACCCTAGAGCCTTAGCCCCTCAACCTCACGAACTTTGGGCTTGGGAAACTCTCAAGGCGTGAGTAGATCAGTAGACCCGGCTTGATGCTGGACTAGATGACGAACCGGCCACGGCTTAATCCCAGTGTCAGCAAGGGTTTTGGGTTGAGCAGCCCAATTTTTCTGGTGTTGCAATGCTAGCCCGACCTCCTTAGGGCAACTTTACTCAGCAAGAGCCCTGAGCCCAGCGGTCAGACTTCCGAGGGGCCTGAAGCCAAGCCGCGACCCCATTAGCGCCCTCGGATCTGTCGTTAATTACCCACGAAACCCTTGCCAGCACTGGCTTCTGAGCGACAGGGCTGACAAGACCGGCTAAGGCTGTCATGGGTTCTCTGACTGGATTCTGGCTTGAACTGGCGAGAGGCCCTAGTCATCCATCTGCCAGGGTTGCAGAAGATTCCCTTCATCCAAAATCTTTTTCGGGCGCAGAACGACAATCACTTGGCCGAGGAGTGGCTCGCTGGGCGGCTCCGGGAACCAGCGGATGGCTACCGTGTCCTCGGTTGCGATGAGGAAGTAGCTGTGATCATCCCAGGTCTGAGCCTGGCGATCGACCACGATCAGCACCGGTTCCTGGGTGGCGGCTTCGACTCCCGGCAGGTCCTGTTCCTGGCCCTGGCAGGCGACTGGGTCCCCAGCTTTGAGTAGGGCCTGCCAGCCGGGTAGAGGGACAAAGGCTCCCGGCTGCTCAAAGCGGCTAATCCGGAAGGGCTCTGCGTAGCTCAGGGAGGGGATGGCCTGAATGGAAGCTGGGGTGAGGGGCAGAGTTCCGGCGAAGGGCACGATACAGGGTAATTCCTCCTCCGCTTCCAGCCGATAGCGCGGCAAGAGGGGGGCGCGCTTGGCGGCGACGACGGTGAAATCACTCAGGAGGCGCTCGATCTGCGCTCGGGCGCCGGGGGAGTGGGAAAATTTGAGGCCGCGGGCGATCGCCCGCGATCGCACCTGCAAATCTTTCTGGGCTCGTGCCCGCTGCCAGCACTGGAAGGCCACGGCATCCCCTGGGTGGGTGGTGAACCCCTCCGGCAGACTGGTGCGCCGGGCCACCTCCTGCACCGCCTTCACGACCTCGCGGCCACCGTCCGCATCCAGGGACTGCTGCCAAGCCAAAACTCCCACGGCCAAGCGCTGGGCTTGGTTGAGCAGCCGCAACTCATAGAGCACATCACTGCGGGGCCCTTGGTAATAGGCGAGCAAGGCCGCTGTCGCGCCCGCCCGCTCGAGACTGTCGTAGACCTGGGCGGCCACGATCACTAAATTCTGCTGGCTGCCCTCGATCCCTGTTTCCTCAAAAATCGCGCTAGCCTCGTAGCCCGCCTGCTGCAAGCGCTGGCAGGCGTGGCCCCAATCAACCCAGTTACCTTCCTTGCGGCGCAGTTGCAGGAGCAGGGCTTGGGCTTCGGCCTCGGAGAGGGGTGAAGGGGTTGCCGTCATCGTTTCCGTGTCAATCGAGGGATCGGGTGCAAGCTGGAGGCCCTGATCCCCGGCTTCTCTCTAGGGAGAAGTCGGGGTCAGACGCGAGGTCTGCCTAAAAAGAAGGTCGGGTTCGGAGCCCCTGGTCCTCACGGGCAACCGCGTTGCCGGTCGCTCTCCCCCAGGAGAGGGGCTGAGAGGAGGGGCCCCGACGAGGCTTCAGGGAGCCTTAAGTTCCCATGGTCCAGGAGCTCATGTAGATTTCCTGCTCTGGGGTCAGCGTGTCGATGGCGATCCCCATGGCCTGGAGCTTCAGGCGGGCGATTTCCTTATCCACCGCCTCGGGGATCGAGTGCAGGCCGGGCTCCAGCTTGCCCTGGTGTTTCACCAGATACTCGCAGGCCAAGGCCTGGTTGGCGAAGCTCATGTCCATCACCGCGCTGGGGTGGCCTTCGGCGGCCGCTAAGTTGATCAGGCGGCCCTCCCCGAGCACGACAACCGACTTGCCGCTTTTGAGCTTGTATTCCTGAGTGAAGTTGCGGACTGCTTTGATCTCCGTCGCTTCGGCGGCGAGGCTCTTGAGGTCGATTTCAATATCGAAGTGGCCGGAATTGCAGACCATCGCTCCGTCTTTCATCACGGCGAAGTGCTCGGCACGGATGACGTGCTTGTTGCCTGTAACCGTGATGAACAGATCACCAACAGCCGCTGCATCGGCCATGGGCATCACGCGGAAGCCGTCCATGACTGCTTCGATGGCCCGGGTGGGGTCAATTTCCGTGACTACGACGTTGCCGCCGAGGCCGCGGGCCCGCAGGGCCGCCCCTTTGCCGCACCAGCCATAGCCAGCGACGACGATGGTTTTACCCGCCAGCAAGACATTGGTGGCGCGGATGATGCCGTCGAGGGTGGATTGACCCGTGCCGTAGCGGTTGTCGAAGAAGTGCTTGGTGTCCGCATCGTTGACGTTCATGGCCGGGAAGCTGAGCACGCCGTCCTTGAACATGGCCCGTAGGCGAACGATACCCGTGGTGGTTTCTTCCGTCGTGCCGATGATGTCACTCAGTTGCGCTTTGCGCTCCTGGATCAAAGTGGCCACTACGTCGCTGCCGTCGTCAATGATGATGTTGGGGCGGTGATCGAGGGCAGTTTCCACGTGGCGGTGGTAGGTGGCGTTGTCTTCGCCCTTCATGGCAAACACGGGGATGCCGTAGTCAGCAACGAGGCTGGCGGCTACGTCGTCCTGGGTTGAGAGGGGGTTGCTGGCGATCAGCAGGGCATCAGCGCCGCCGTTTTTGAGGGCGATCGCCAAGTGCGCCGTCTCCGTGGTGACGTGGCAGCAGGCGGAGATGCGGATGCCCGCCAAGGGCTTCTCCTGGGCGAAGCGGTCCTGGATCGATCGCAGCACGGGCATCTCGCGGCCAGCCCATTCAATGCGTTGCTGCCCCTGCTGGGCGAGCTTAAGGTCGCGGACATCGTGCTTAGGAAGGGAAACCGTCGTAGTCATAAGGAATTTCCGTTGCAGTATTCTTCAGTATCAACAACCGTTGCGAAAACGGCTAGGGGGCGATCGCTCAGCCGATCTACTAGTATGACGAATCGGAGGCGATAGTCCCACCATTAGCGGCGATCGGGGGCTGAGACACCTTCAGGGCGGGCTGGGCCCGGGCGAGCAAGGCTTGAGGGGCCGGGACGCGCACCTTGGAGGCGAGGGAGAGGGCGGCCAGGAGCTGAATAAAGCGAAACGTGGGATCAGGCAGATAAACGACCTGCCCAGCGCGGATGGTGATGCCATGGCGGCTGGAGGCGGGAAAGGCATGATGGCAATTGTGCCACCCTTCCCCCAAGGTCAACCCAGCTACCAGCCAATTATTGCGACTGTGATCCGAGGTGACAAAGGGTTGTGCTCCGTACAGATGGCTCAGGGAATTGACCGTCTGCACCCCATGAAACAGCAAGGTCGTGCTCAAGCAGAAGGCTCCGACATATTCCAGGCCCCCTAGATACCAGGAAAGGACTCCCAGGGTCAGCAGGGGGACAAAATGCAGGCGATCCAGGGTTCGCAACACGGGATCAGCCTCAACATCAGCCGGGAGCTGGGCCGGAAAAAAGCAAGGGGATAGCAGCCAGAGGCCCTGAGACCAAGCAAAGCCGGAGCGTTTTGGCCAGGGCCTCGCGGGAGAGTGGGGATCAAGGGGCTGATCGGCGTATTGATGGTGAGCCAAATGATGAGCCTTCCACCAACTGGGGCCCATTTGGCCAGCGGCGGCGGCGAGGGTACAGCCCCCCCACAAAATCCAGCGCGGAGCTTGGTAACTCCGGTGGGTGAGCAATCGGTGGTAGATGCCAGTTGTGGCCAACATGCGGACACTGTACAGCAGCAAGATCCAGAGGCTGGAGCCCCAAGATAGGCCAGTCAAGATCACTAGACCGGAGCCAAGATGGCTCAGAATAATGAGTGCTGGACCAGCTAGATAGGATGTCAGGGTCAAGGGGGAATAAGATTGTTTTGTTTCGCTCAAGGCCCTAGAATCCTTACGACAGCAGCCCCTCGAGTATAGCAACATTTCGTTACATTTCAGCGCTTGAGTTTAGCAGCTTTATCCTCTTTTTTGGGTTAATACGGCGATAGCCTAGGCTTATAAAAGTCTAGGAACCAAGGTGACAAAACCTGAGATCGGTCAAAACCATCACGTTGACAATCAGGGTTCTGGTAAATAGAATTCGCGGTAGAAACTGATTAGAGCGGTGGGTATCAGTGGGTATCAAATGTGTCGGGTGGTTTAGCTGTGACTTACTTTGACTCAGCTTACAGCATTTTTCTTACTAGTAAAACCCCTCGCCCTCTGGGAGAGGGGTTTGGGGTGAGGGCTAGGCTAAAAACCGCTGTACCAGCTACCGGCTGCTCTCGGTTTTGGGGGCCGGAGAGCCGTCGCCCAAGGCTGGGTTGGGAATTCAAGTTGGAGGGGGCTAACGGGGGCGCTCCCCAAAAACCGCGCTTTGCGGCTCTACCGCCTGCTAGGAAATCCTCCGGCCAGATGTGCGTTAGGCAGCCCTCATTCCCCAGTTCCTGCTCCCCTGGGGAGGATCTTCAAAGCTCCTCATACTCTGGGGTTTGGGGTGAGGGCTTGAATCGAACTTCTAGAACCTGGATTTCGGGTTAGGGTTCTTGTCTCACGATCCGTTTTGGTCTTCGGGGACAGCCTGAGCATTATCCTACTACAGGGGGCTCCCCGTCGCTCGCGGGCCGCCGGGGAGAGCCAGACTGGGCGCGGGGAGCCCCTTTGAGGGAGTCGCAATTGGCGTTACACTGGAAAGCGAGGCGATGGGAGCGAGACGAGGTCAGTGGAGAAGGGAACGCTAGTCGAATTCCGAGTGCAGGGCGAGCGCCGACTAGCCGTCATTGATCGCCCCGAAGGTAAAAAAACATGGCTCGCTGTTGATGAGCGCGGCCAAACCCACAGCCTGCGACCCCAACGCATTGAGTACATGATTGCGGGCTCCTACGCATCAGGTGAGATTACGGCCTTCCGCGAGCAAGCGGAGCACTACTGTGATCCCAGCAGCCTGGAGGTGGCCTGGGAACTGTTGGTGGAAGAAGCAGCCGGAATCACGCCGCCGGAGTTGGCCCAGCTCCTATTTTCCGAACAGCAGCCACCGATGTGCTATGCCGCCCACATCTTGCTGACCGAGGATAGAATTTACTTTAAGCGCAAAGCCGAGATCTACGAGCCGCGTCCTGCGACTCAGGTAGCCGAGATCAAGCATCAACTGGAGGTCGAGGCTCAGAAGCAGCGCGATCGCGAGGCCTTCAGCGACCGCTTGCAGGCGGCTCTCGCGGGGGAGTCCCCCCCTTGGGAAGAGAGCGATCGCCTGCGCTTTGAGGAGCTAGAAAAGTTCGTCCTTGACTCCGAGCGATCCCACCGCCAGGCTCAGGAGTTCCTCGCTAGCCTCGACCGGCCCCAGACTCCGGAAGCGGCCCTCGAGTTACTCGTGGCTCTAGGTTGGTGGACCGAGCACGAAAACTTGGCCCTGCGCCGTAGCGGCTATCCGCGCTCCTATCCGCAGAAGGTACTCGATTTGGCCCATCATTACCTGACCGCGCCCCCCCCCGATCCTGACCCCGAGCGGCTCGATCTCACCCATCTGAAGGTCTATACCATTGATGATGAGAGCACCGAGGAGATCGACGACGGCCTCAGCGTCGAATACGGTGACGATGGTACAGTTCGCCTCTGGATTCATATCGCCGACCCGACGCGCCTGATCACCCTCGGGGACGCCCTGGACCTCGAGGCACGACGGCGGAGCACGAGCCTCTACTTGCCCACGGGGACGATTTCGATGTTTCCCCAGAGCCTTGCTACCGGCCCCATGAGCTTGATTCAGGGGCAGCTCTGCCCAGCCCTGAGCTTTAGTGTCGTGCTTGATCCCAGCGGGGCTCCTGCCGACTACAGCATCCACGCCACTCGGATTAAGCCGACCTACCGGCTGACCTATGAGGATGTGGATGAAATGCTGCAACTGGGGCTCTTGACGGAGCCGGAGTTGTCCAGCTTGGCGGCGGCGGCTTCCCAGCGTCGCCAGTGGCGCGATCGCCAGGGCTCGATCGAGATTCGGATGCCCGAGGCCTCGATCAAGGTCAAGGATGACGAAATCGCAATTGAACTGCTAGACGATTCCCCCGCCCGGCACTTGGTGGCGGAAATGATGATCCTGGCTGGGGAGGTGGCGGGGCGGTTTGCACGGGATCACGGGCTCCCCCTGCCCTTTCGCGGCCAGCCCCAGCCCGAGCTGCCCCCGGAGGAAGAGTTGATCGTCTTGCCCGCCGGCCCAGTGCGCTTTTGTGCCCTGCGCCGCTGTATGCCCCGCAGTGAGATGGGGGTTGTGCCCGCGCGCCATGCGGGCTTGGGGCTGGAACTCTACACCCAAGTGACCTCGCCGATCCGTCGCTACACGGATCTCCTCGCCCACTTTCAGCTCAAGGCCTTCCTCCGGGGCGATCCCTTGCCCCTCACGGCGGAGCAGTTGCAGGAGATCCTCTACAATGTCGCCACCTCGGCCTACGAAGCCACCTTGGTGGAGCGCCAGACCAACCGCTACTGGAGCTTGGAATACTTGCGCCGCCACCCGGAGCGGGTCTGGCCGGCGATGGTGCTGCGGTGGCTGCGGCCGGATGACAATTTGGCCCTGGTGTTGCTGGAAGACCTAGGAGTGGAACTGCCGCACCGGTTCAACCGCCAGGTGAATTTGGGCGATCGCCTGGATCTCCAGGTCAGCAGTGCGGATCCCCGCCAGGATTTAGTTCGCTTTCGAGAAGCCCTGCCCTCGCAGCATCAAGCGGAGGCGATGGCCCCCGGCCCGTAGAGGTGTAAAGATTCGTAACGGTTTGCAACAGCTTCTAACAGCAACCCCCAGTCTAGGGGTTGAAGCCCCCTAGGGCTGGCGGCAATGTCTACAATTTGTAAATAGACTCCTCTGATCCAGTCCCCCCTTAAGCAGGATGGGATCAGCCTGGCTCACACCCCCCATGCCCGCAACAACCTCCCCGCTCAATCCCTCACCCACCCACTCCCCGCTGCTGTCGGCCCTAGCCACCTACGGCCAGGACAAGTTTACCGGCTGCCTGACGGTCGCGTTTTCCCAGGGGCAAACCTGGGCCCTCTACCTCAGCCTCGGTCGCTTGGTCTGGGCCACGGGCGGCGCCCATCCCGTGCGGCGCTGGCGACGGCACTTGATCCGCCACTGCCCCTCCCTGGAGCCGAGCCACCTAGAGTTGCGAGACAGCGACCCGCTCGCCTGCTGGGATTACGATGTCCTGGTGCTCATGGTGCGGCGGCAGGTCTCGCCAGTGGAACCGATCATTGCGACCATCCGGGGCATCGTCGCGGAAGTGACCTTTGACCTCGTGCAAGCAACGGCCCAGACTCTCAGTGCCGCGCCCCCCGGTCTCCGCGAGCAGCCCGGCCGCCGCCCCTCCAAGCTGGGCCTCTTGCCCCAAACTTCCACCCTCGATCTCCAGGCGATCTTGGCCCAAGCGCAGGCGGAATGGCAGGCCTGGACCGCCGCCGGCCTTGGTCGCCAGGCCCCCGATCTCGCCCCGGTCATTGCCCAGTCCCTGGCTCTGCAACGGCAGACCCCTCCCCAGGTTTACCGCAACTTGACCCTTTTGGCCAATGGGCGGCGATCGCTCCGAGACATTGCCTGGATGGCAAAGCAGGAAGTGCTATCCTTGGGGCGATCGCTCCTGCCCTACCACCAGCAGCGGTTGATCGCCTTCCAAACGATCCCCGACCTACCGCCGCCATCCTTTCTCCAGCCGGACCAACCCGAAGCACCGGCCGCGGCTGAACAACCCAGTCAGCCCCTGGTGGCCTGCATCGACGACCACCCCCAGGTGGGGGAACTGCTCGAAGGCATCCTCAGCGAAGCTGGCTACCGCTGTCTGACGATTACGGACCCGATTCAAGCCCTGCCGCTCCTGCTCCAGCACCGCCCCGACCTGATTCTGCTCGATCTCGTCATGCCCATCGCCAATGGCTACGAAATCTGCACCCAAATCCGCCGGGTGAAGCAGTTTCAGGCCACGCCGATCGTGATCGTGACCGGCCGGGATGGCTTGGTCGATCGGGTTCGCGCCAAACTAGTAGGGGCGACCGATTTTCTGAGCAAACCGATTGCGGCGGAGCCAGTGCTCGCGATCGCCCAGCGCTGGCTGCCCGTGCCGCCGCCGTAACCGCCACGGTTCCTGGCCCCCCGCTTGATCCCCAACCCCTCGCAACCCCTTACCATGACTGCAACCCAGCCGGCTTCCACTGCCACCGATACTCACGTTCACGAAGCGTCCCAACGGGATTCTCGCCTCCAGGCCGAGTTTCAGCGCCAGCGCCAGCACGTAGCGGCGATCGCCCAGCAATTCAGCCAAGCTACCGATCTGGAAGACCTCCTCACCCTGGCCGTCCAGCAAGTCCGTGACCTCATTCCGGCTTCCCGCGTCCTGATCTATCACTTCACTCAACGCGATCGCGGCCTCGTCCGGGCCGAGTCCGTGGAGCGGGGCTGGACCCCGGCCCTGGCCCAGACCCTGCCCGCAACCCTGTTTGGGGAGGACGAACAGCAGCACTACGCCGCCCTGAGCAGTGTGGTCCTTGACGACACCACCGACTCAGAACTGACCCCCTACCAGCGCCAGCTCCTGGAGCAATACCAAGTCCGCAGCAGCCTCAGCCTCAGCCTGCGACCGGCTGGCCGCGTGTGGGGCCTGCTCGTCCTGCACCAGTGTGACGAAGCGCTCGAGTGGTTGCCCCAGGACATCGCCTTGCTGGAGCAAGTGGCCGGTAGCCTCGCTCTCAACCTGATTGACTACGACGTGCGCCAGCAGTTGCAGCAGCAGCAGGCCCGGGAGGATGCCGTCAGCAAAGTGATCGACCGGATGCGGCGATCGCTCGATCTCAAAGTCATCTTCCAAACCACCACCCAAGAAGTGCGGCAATTGATCGACGCCGACCGCGTAGGCATCTTTCGCTTCAACGCCGACTGGAGCGGCAAGTTCATTGCCGAATCGGTGGGGGAGGAGTGGGTCTCCCTCTTGCAGAACCCCGTCGATCCGGAAGTGATCCAAGACAATGCCCAAGACTGCAACCTCAAGTTGATGGTCAACGGGGCGCAAACCCGCAACTACAACAACGCCGCCCTCGGCGAAGTCAAAGACACCTATCTGGAACGCACCAAAGGCGGGGCTTACACCCAGGGCGACCCCTTCCGAGTTGTGGATGATGTCTATGCTCGCGACTTTCCCCAGTGCTACCTCGATCTTCTGGAACGCTTCCAGGCCCGCGCCTACCTCACCACGGCCATTTACCAAGGGGATAAACTCTGGGGTCTGCTAGCCTGCTACCAGTGCCGGGGCCCGCGCCAGTGGCAAGAGACCGAGGTGCGCTGGCTGGGGCAAATCGCCGATCAACTCGGGGTTGCCTTGCAGCAGGCGGCCCTGCTGCGGCAACAGCGTTTGCAGGCCCAGCAACTGGAGCGCGCTGTTGAGCGAGAGCGCACGATTGCCTTGGTCAGCGACAAGATCAAGCAATTCCAAACCACCGATACCATCTTCAGCATCGCCACCGAAGAGGTTCGCAAACTCCTCGGCAATGACCGCGTGGTGGTCTATCGGTTTAATCCCGACTGGAGCGGCCTCTTTGTGGCGGAGTCGGTGGGGGCTGGCTGGAAGTCCCTGCTGGGAGCCCAGGGGGAGGAGCCAGAAATTCTCGAGGGCACCCGCCAAAACATCGACACCGAGGGCTGCACGATCAAGCAAATGCGCGTCCGCGAGTTGGCGGCGAAAGATACCTACCTCCAACGCACCCAGGGGGGGAGCTACCGCCAAGGAGATAAGGCCCGCGTCTGCAACGATGTCTACAACGCTGGTTTTCCCCAGTGCTATGTGGAATTGTTGGAAAGTTTCCAGGCCCGTGCTTACATCACCGTGCCGATTTTTCTCGGCGACCAGCTCTGGGGCCTGATGGCTTCCTACCAATGCTCCGGGCCGCGCCAGTGGCAGGACGAAGAGGTGAGCCTGGCTATCACCCTGGGCAGCCAGTTGGGGATCGCCCTGCAACGGGCCCAAGATTTGGAGCAAGTCAAGGCCCAGGCCCGCAAGCTGGAGGCTGCGGTGGAACGGGAGCGGGCCTTGGCTTTGGTGAGCGATCGCATTCGCCAATCCCAAAGTGCCGACGCCATCTTCCGCGTCGCAACGGAAGAGTTGCGTCGCCTGCTCGCGGTGAATCGTGTTGTGGTCTATCGGTTCAACCCCGACTGGAGCGGCGTCTTTGTGGCGGAGTCGGTGGGGGCCGGCTGGAAGTCCTTGCTGGGAGCCCAGGGGGAGGAGCCAGAAATCCTCGAGGGCACCCGCCAGAACATCGACACCGAGGGTTGCACGATCAAGCAAATGCGGACGCGCAAGCTGGCGGTCCAGGACACCTACCTCCAGCGTACCCAGGGCGGCACGTACAGCCAAGGCGATAAGGCCCGCGTCTGCAACGATATTTACACCGCTGGGTTTCCCCAGTGCTATGTGGAGTTGGAGGAAAGTTTCCAGGCCCGCGCCTACGTTACCGTGCCGATCTTCCTCAACGAGCAGCTCTGGGGCTTGCTCGCCAGCTACCAGTGCTCGGGGCCGCGCGAGTGGCAGCCGGAGGAGGTTAATTTGGCTATGAACTTGGGGGGTCAGTTGGGGATCGCCTTGCAGCGGGCCCAGGACTTGGACAACCTCAAGGCCCAGACTCGCAAGCTGGAAGAGGCGGTGGAACGGGAGCGGGCGATCGCCCTCGTCAGCGACAAGATCCGCGAATCCTCCGACATCAACACCATCTTCCGCATCGCCACCCGCGAGGTCCGCAAGGTCTTCAACTCCGACCGCGTGGCCATCTACCGCTTCAACCCCGACTGGAGCGGCGAGTTTGTGGCTGAGTCTGTGCAAAGTCCCTGGACAGCCCTCTTGGGGCGTCAAGGCGAAGACCCGAAGCTCCTCGAGCAAACCCGCGACAACATCGACACCGAGGGCTGCACGATTAAACAGATGCAGATCCGGGAGCTGGCGTCGAAGGATACCTACTTGCAACGCACCCAGGGCGGCAGCTACAGCCAGGGCGACAAGGCCCGCGTCTGCAACGATGTGCGCGCAGCGGGGTTCCCGCCCTGTTACCTGGAATTGCTCGAAGCCTTTGAGGCACGCGCCTATGTCACCGTGCCGATTTTTCTGGGCGACCAGCTCTGGGGTCTGCTGGCGAACTACCAGTGCTCTGAACCCCGCCAGTGGGAAGAGGCCGAGGTCAAACTCATGGTGCAACTGGGGACGCAGTTGGGTATCGCCCTCCAGCGGGCCCAGGATTTGGAACAGTTGCGATCGCAAGCCCAGCAACTTTCGGAGTTGGCAACCCGCGAGAAAACGGCCCGCGAACTGCTCCAGCGCCGCGCCCTCGACCTGCTCACCGCCGTGCGCCCGGCCCTGGAAGGCGACCTGACCGTGCGTGCGCCCTTGTCGGACGACGAACTGGGCACGATCGCCGATGTCTACAACAACACGCTGCAAAGCCTGCGCGGCATTGTCGTTCAGGTGCAATCAGCGACGGTGAAGGTGGCGGAAACCTCGGCTAGCAGCGAGGTGGCCGTGAACAAGCTGGCGGAACAGGCCCAGCGCCAGGCCGCGGAGTTGAACAAGGCCCTCGAAGAGGTGCAGATGATGGCGACCTCGACGCAGGTGGTGAGCACCAAAGCGGAAGCCATTGAAGGCGCGGTGCAAAACGCCAACCAGACGGTGCAATCCGGCGACGCGGCCATGAACCGCACCGTGGAGAGCATCCTCGCCATTCGGGACACCGTGGCCGAGAGTAGCCAGAAGATTCGGGAGCTGAGCGAATCTTCCCAGAAGATCGACCGCGTGGTGAAGCTGATCAGCGACTTCGCCACCCAAACGCAGTTGCTCTCGCTGAATGCAGCGATTGAGGCGACCCGGGCCGGGGAGTACGGCAAGGGCTTCGCGGTCGTCGCTGACGAAGTGCGCTCCCTCGCCCGCCAGTCGGCCAGCGCGACGCTGGAAATTTCCAACCTCGTCGCGGAAATCCGCACCCAGACCAGCGACGCGATCGCCGTCACCGAAGCGGCGATCGCGCAGGTCAGCGCCGGGACCAACTTGGTGGAGGAAACTCGCGAGAGCCTGAACGCGATCGCCGCCGCCACGGCCCAGATCAGCGAACTGGTGGAGGCGATCGCCAATGCCACCACGGCTCAGCTCGCCCAGTCCTGCTCAGTTACAGAGACTATGAACGAAGTGGCCGCCATCTCCCAAAGCACCTCGGACGGTTCTCTGGAACTTTCCGACTCCTTCCAAAACTCCCTGGCGACCGCCCAGCAACTCCAAGCCGTGGTCCGCCAGTTCAAAGTCAACTAAGCCGCTGGGATGGGGGAGTTTAACTCCCCTCTCCCAGCTCCTTGGCTAGGTCGCTGAGATCCGTCACTTGCCCCAAACGTTGTGTTTTAGCAGCAACCCATAGCCATGGTTTCAGACTCCGCAGATAAACTGACTCAGCTCTATAACGATCTCTTGCTTCTGCTTGACCAAGAAACCGAACTTTGGCAGAAAAACGATCGGCTTGTAGAGCGTGCGCGCTCCATCACAGATCCTCGTCAGGAATTTAACCGATGGTTGCAAAGTAAAGAAGGGCAAGCTTGGAAGCAGAAGCAATTTGAGCGTCAGAATAGTAGATGTGCAGCTTGTAGCGAGCCACTGCGCTTCCAAGATACTGTTGTTCATCATGTCCAACCCATCAAGGATTTAGGCTCATCCGCCAATATACCCGATAACTTTCGATTGTTACATCCGAACTGCAATCTCAAGATTGGCACTAAAGTGGTCGATATCTAACGAGGGATTCCCAGAGGTTTACTGATGGTTGACAAAGCCCAGATTAAATCAATTGCACAGCAATACAATTGGTGTCAAGCTGATGTGCAGCGAGCGATTGAATCCTCCCCATATAATCCCGATTCTGACGAGGCGATTGTGGCTTGTATGATTCGCTATGCTGGGCCAAGCTTGCTAGAGCGAAATCGCCGTCTAGGAGCACAGAAAGGCATTACAACTAAGCAGAAAAAGCTGATTGATGACCTAATCAATCAATTGAATGAAATGAAGGATTTTTATGCCAACCAATATCTTCCAAAGCTGCAAGCCACCCTTCACGAGCAAGCTAGCTACATCCAAAAACTATTGCAAGAAGGAGGAAGCGAGTCCAATGGGTAATAACCTGACAAAACTTCACTTAAGAGCGCTGGGACTCTCCGATCATACAATTCGGCAACTTGTCAAGGATATTTCTGGCGAATTAACGGCAGGCAATCTGTCCTATTATCGGAAAGCAGATGTCAAAACAGCGATCCAAAAGCGCATCGACAATCCTCGGATTAAGCCGAAAAGCCGCCAACAACTCCAGTATGCTCTCAATCGCTTGCAGGGTATTTCCAACGTTGTTGAAGTTGACTTTTTGCGCGGGCGATCGCCAGAAGAGCGTATCGCGATTCTCCGCGAGCAACTGGCTGAATTAGAGATTAAGGAACAGCAACTCAATGCTGACACCGAGCAACTCCTGGCGCGAGCACGTCGCACCGTCGCGACGCGCTAGCGTGAGGATGGCTGGCGGGAAAAACAGCGTTTCGAGGGGAACCTAGAATCATGGCGGCGAAAGACGACTGGGATTTTCACAAACTCGCGAAGCAATTGGCCGGCGCAGTCTGGCAATCCGTGCGTGACTGGGACTACTTCACCCAAGACAAACTCGGCCGTGAAGTCGCCAAGGCCACCGATAGCCTCTTGGGCACGGTTGCTCCCGGACCGCCGCCGGCGCAGCAGGAGTCGGCTGCCGGGAGTCGGGAGGCGGGGGTTGAGAGTCCGGCGATCATCCCGCCGGGACGCCCCGCGAACGCCCCGGCTTCCAGCCCTGAGGCCACCGCCGGAGCCGCCGCCGCCACGCCGCTGCCGGACCCCGAGCCCCGAGCCCCGGCCCCCCCGAGACCCGTCGCCACCCTCTCGCCCCCCCGCCCCACCCCGGAACCGCCCAACCTCCCCGCCGCCGCGACCCAGGCGGCTGCCGACTTTTGGAACAGCATTCCTAATCCGGAGGCCGAGCCCTTGATCGAACCGGAACCCGCGGCCCCCTTAGACTTTGACGCCAGCCAGTCCGAGGGCTACGGCTACTTCATGAGCGAGGCCCAGGATCTGCTCGTGGAAATCGAGCAGCAACTGCTCACCCTCAGCCCCAGCAAAGAGACCAACGAAATCTACACCCTGATGCGGGCCACCCACACCCTCAAGGGAGCCGCCGCCAACGTCGGGCAAGAAACGATCAAAACCGTCGCCCATCAACTGGAAGACATCTTTCGGGCCCTGCTCGTCCCCGCAGCCCGGCTCGATGACGAGTTGCAGGCGATGCTGTTTGAGGGCTACGAGTGCTTGCGGCGATCGCTCACAGCCGAACTCAGCCACGATCCCAGCACCAACGCCGACATCCTCCAGCGCTCCCAGGCCGTGTTTGAGCGCTGTCGGGCTCACCTGGGGGACTGCTTCGATCAGGAGTCCGTCCTGCCCTCCTCCTCAGAACTGGGGTTTGACCTCACCCGGTCGATCTTTGAGGTGGGCGTGAGTCAGCGCCTCGATGAATTTGCCACCGCGCTGCGGGAGGACGACGACCCGGCGCACTTGGCCCAAGTGCTACGGGACCAGGCGGAGGTCTTCCTCGGCCTGGGAGAATCCTTGAGTTTGCCGGGATTCCAGGCGATCGCCACCACGACCCTGGCCGCCCTAGAGACCCAGCCCCAGCGGCAGCGCGAAGTGGCCGTAGCGGCCTATGCGGACTTTCGCGCCGCCCAGGAAGCCGTGCTGGCTGGCGATCGCCAGCACGGCGGCCAACCCAGCCCCGAACTGCTCGAGCTGGCCGGCCAAGCCCTGGAATTCAACCCAACCCTGCCAGAGCCGGACATCTTCACCGCCACCGCTGGCTTTGAATCCGAGTTTGCCCCGGGCTCCCCCTTCCCACCGGAAGAGTCCCCCCAGGCCTGGGGGGGCGAAGACTGGGACGATACCCCCGCTCCCCTCGACTTTGGCGACCTCGATGCCGAAGCCCTCGCGGCCGACTCCGCCCTGCTGGAGGCCACCTTTGGCGAGCTGGACTGGCAGGCCGAAGCTCCTGAGGCGGAAGCGCTAGGGGCTTCGGCTGGGCTAGAGGCGACCCCCTGGGGAGACCACGAGGGCGACTATCTCGATGAACTCAGCATCGGGGAGGGGGACGAGAATCCCCAGGCCGGCTCCTGGGAACCGCCACCCCCCCGGCCAGCTCCACCCCCCCTGCCCCCCGAGCCCCGCTTGACC
>CAYNIP010000018.1:0-75804 GCA_964397305.1 uncultured bacterium | reverse complement strand
CCCGCGCCCCCCCCCCCCGCCCCGGTGGCCCAGCCCCAGCCCGCGCCGCCTCCCCCCGCTCCGGTGGCCCAGCCCCAGCCCGCGCCGCCTCCCCCCGCTCCGGTAGCTCAGCCCGAACCCCGACCCCAACCCGCCGCCGCGCCGCCGGCCCCAACCCGTGCTACGACGGCCCCCGCCGCTGCGCCCGCCCCCCGCCTGAGCCCGCCCACGGTCTCAGTTCCCAGGGAGCCTGTCCGGGCTCCCCTGCCCGAGGCCCTGCGAGATGAGCCTCCCGCCTTCCAGCTCCCGGCCCCCCACCGCCAAGTCGGTCAGCCCGGCAGTACGAGCCGCTTTGTCGATTCCACCGCCTACAGTTCCCCGGCGCGCGAACCCCAGCCGGGCCTGGGCGAATCGCCGCGCGTGGTCGTGAGCGATCGCGCCAGGGGCTGTGAAACCGTCGGCCGCCAGGGCCAGCTCGCCCAAAACTGCCAGCAGTCCCGGCCGACGCAGCCCGACGCTGGTGCGGCTGCCCAAGCAGCTCGGGGCGATGCGGCTCGGGATCGCTCGGCTCAAGGACCAGGGTCGCGCCCCCGTAGCGCGGGGCGAATGCAGCTTGTGTCCTCCCCCGTACCCGTGCCCCAGGTCTGGGCCCAGGCTGCCGCTGAGGCGACGGCGCGGCGCGGCCATCGGCGCGGCCCCGTTGCCGGCGGCGGCCCGATTCAGGTCGTGCCCATGGAGTCGGGTATTCCGCTGCCCCCCGGCTTTATCAACCCCTTCCAAACCGCCGCTCAACCCACGGCTACCCAGCGCCCCATCTACCCCAACAACGGCAATCGTGGCTTGCTCTTCCCCTTAGCGATTCCGGCTCGGATCACCTCCAGCTTCGGTTGGCGGCAACATCCGATCTTCGGCACTTGGCGGATGCACGCAGGGACGGATCTCGGCGCGGCCTACGGCACTCCCGTCGTGGCCGCTTATCGGGGTCAAGTAACCCTGGCGGATTATGCCGGGGGCTACGGAATGATGGTGGTGTTGCGACACCTAGATGGCACTCAAGAATCCCGTTATGCTCACTTGGCCCAGATCTTTGTGCAGCCCGGCGAATGGGTTGAGCAGGGTGAACTGATCGGCCTGGTGGGCAGCACCGGCAATTCCACCGGCCCGCACCTCCATTTCGAGTGGCGGCACCACCTCTCCAAGGGCTGGGTTCCCGTGGATGCGGGCCCCTACTTGGAGTCGGCCCTGGCTAATCTATCTCACTCCATCGATCTGGCCGCGGCCGGCCTCGATCCGCAGGATTTCTACGCGACGCCGGAGCCGGCCGAGGCCTTGGCGGACGCCGACGCGGCTGAGGAGGAGGAATCTGTGACGGCGGCGTGGCTTGAGGAGCTAGAGTTGGGTCACGCCATGCTGGGCATTGGGACCTTCTTCCTAGCCCACCACGCTCCCCAAGAGCGCCGAGGAGCGCCGCCAGTAGGGGCGGCGGCGGCGGCGCGGCCGCCGCGTCAGCCCCAGGAGCCGCTGCCGGAACTGGAGTTGCGCGCCCCAGCCCCGGAGCGCCGTCAGCCTCGGATCATCCTAGATAGCCATGCTCCGCTAGAAACGATAGAGTAAGGGATTCGGGGGCGGCGGCCTGGGCAGGCCGCCGCCCCAAGAGTTTCTCAACATATTTGCCGAGAATGTCGCTCTCGAGATTCACCCACTGCCCCGGCTGCAACTGGTGCAGGTTGGTCGCTTGGTAGGTGTGGGGAATGACCGCGACGCGGAACCATTGACCCTCTGGATCGCAGTCAGCGACGGTCAAGCTGATGCCGTTAACGGCGATGCTTCCCTTGGGGATCAGGTAGCGGGCGATCGCCGCCTGCCACTGCTCCCAGCGCTCGGCCACGGGCGTGAAGGTCAACTCCCAGGCCAAGCGGGTCTCCTGGCTCCTGGCCAACTGCCCCACACCGTCGATATGGCCGGTGACAAAATGCCCCCCCAGCTTGCTACCCAAGCGTAGGGAGGCTTCCAGGTTCACAGCCTGGGCTGGGCCCCGCCGGCCGAGGGCGGTTCGCTCCCAGGTTTCCGGGGAAATCGCGGCGATAAACCCTTGGGGTAGGAGGTCTTCCACCGTGAGGCAAGCGCCGTCTACGGCGACGCTATCGCCGAGAGCGAGGTCGGTGAGGATCGCCTCGGGGCGATCGCCCGTGAGCGTGATGGTCAGGCGATCGCGATCGCGCCCCTCCAGCCACCCCTGGGTCTGAATCAATCCTGTAAACACGGCAGTCGCCCGCTAAGATGGTCTAAGCTTGAAGAAATCTAAGGACTTCCTCAAGAATGTTGCCCACTGGCACCAGTATTCTTTAGGGTAAGGCAAGACGCACGGACGCTCATCCTGAGGCATACTGATGGTTGAAGATTCGAGTTTTATCCCCAGGGTGGACGAGCAACCCCAAAGGGCGGGCCATGCGAGCAACTCGGCTTGCTCCCCCTCGTTATACCGGCTGTTGCTGTTGCCGCTCCGCTGACATCGCTTTGCTGCTGACTGCGTTTGAGACACCAAGCCGATGATTGAAATGAAAGTTGCTGGCATTGCGTTAGATGCCGTCACCCGCAGCCCGATCGTCCTGCTCAAGGATGGCTCTGAACGCCGGGCGCTGCCCATCTATATCGGTCAAGACCAAGCCAAAGCCATCATCGGTGCTCTGGAGCGACAAAAACCGCCGCGCCCCCTCACCCACGACCTGATCGGCAACCTCCTGGATGCTTGGGAGATGAACCTCTCTAAGGTGATTATTCACTCGCTGCAAGATAATACCTTTTACGCCGTGCTCTGTGTTGTCCAAGGGGAGGTCAAAAAGGAGATCGACTGCCGCCCCAGCGACGCGATCGCCCTCGCCCTCCGCACCAGCAGCCCGATCTGGGTCATGGAAGAAGTTGTTGCCGATGCCTCCATCCCTGTGGATCGGGACGCCGACGAAGAAGAACGCCGCGCCTTTCGGGATTTTGTCTCCAACCTCAGCCCCGAAGACTTCGCCGACCGCGTTCGTCGCCAAGAAAGTAGTGAATCCTGAGTGAACTCAGGGCCCCCATCGCTTATGCCACTGCCCGATCCGGAGTTGCGCGATCGCATCCGCCAGCAATTCGATCACTGCCCCTACCCCAACATCCCGATCGAAGTCTCCCACGCCCAAAACCCCAACCTCCTCTACATCCACAACCTCGTTACTCCCTACTATCGCCGCTATCAACAAGTCCCCTCCCCGGCGGGAAAAGTCATTCTAGACGCGGGCTGCGGTACCGGCCTCAAGGCCCTCGCCCTTGCCCAGGCCAACCCCGGTGCCCGGATCATTGGCATCGATCTGTCCCCAGAGTCCGTAGAGTTCGCCGCCAAGCGCCTGCAATACCACGGCTTCGACAACTGCGAATTTCACGCCCTGTCCATTGAAGAACTGCCCCAGCAGGACTGGCGCTTCGACTACATCAACTGCGACGAAGTCCTGTACCTGCTCCCCGACCCCCTGCTCGGCCTCCAGGCCATGCGCGCCGTGTTGCAGCCCGAAGGCATTCTGCGGGCAAACCTCCACAGCTTCTACGGCCGCCACTATATGCTCTGCCTGCAACAGGTTTTCGCCAAGTTAGGGCTCTTCGAGCAAAATCCCGGCGCTGAGGAGGTGCAGATCGTCCACGACACCATGGCCGCCCTCCGGGACGATGTCTTGGTCAAGCGAGCCGCTTGGCAGCCGCCAGTCCAACTCGAGGATAAAGAAAGCATCTTGTCCAACGCGCTCCTGGTAGGAGACAAAGGCTACACCGTGCCCCAATTTTTCGAGTTCTTGCAGGCTGCTGACCTAGAGTTCATTGCCCTGACCAACCCCCTGGCCTGGGACTTTCGCAACCTCTTCAAGGAGCCGGACAATCCCCCGGTGATTTGGGGCCTCGCCCTCACGGAGGCCACCGAGGCGGAACTACTCGCCCTGCACGAACTGCTGCACCCAGTCAATCGCCTGATCGATCTCTGGTGCGGTTGCGCGGGCCCCACCCCCCCGATCACGCCTTTGGAGGACTGGACGGCGGACCAATGGCACCAGGCAACGGTTCACCTCCACCCCCAATTGGCGACCCCCGGCCTGGAAGCGGCCCTGGCAGAGAGTATCAACTGCCTGCACCCGCTGGAACTGCACCACTTCCTCTCCCAGGCGGGCCAGGCGCGCTTGGTGGACAGTACGGTGGCCGCCTGCCTGCTCCAGCCCCTCTTGGCCGGCCCTCAGTCCTTTGCCGCCCTGGTCGCCCGCTGGCAGCAACTGCGGCCGGTCAATCCGCTGACCCTAGCACCGGTGAGCCCAGGGGCGGTGGCGGCCCTGCTCCAAGACGCGATCACGGGCCTGGCGGTGTCGGGCTACCTCTTGGTTACGGGGTGAGCGAGGGGCGATCGCCAGGGAGCCAAAATTTTCTCTGGCCCTGATGATAGGAAAAGCTTGCCCATCGGGTAAGTTATCCCTAGACTTCAGGACGCGGCGTTTCGCGATTACACCCTTCGGATGATTTAGGAGAGAGTTACACCATGAAACCGGAATTTCAGGCTAAATTCTTGCAGTTCCTCAACGAACGCAAGCAAGAAGACGAGGGCTTTACCCTCATTGAACTGCTGGTTGTGATCATCATCATCGGTATTCTGGCGGCGATCGCCCTGCCCTCGCTGCTGGGTCAAGCCAACAAGGCCAAGCAATCAGAAGCCCGCAACAACATTGGCTCCATCAACCGGGGTCAGCAGGCCTTCTTCCTCGAAAGCCAGTACTTCAGCACCGACATGGCTTCTCTGGGCTTGGGCTTGAAGACTCAAACTGTTAACTACTTCTACAGCCTCAAAGGGACTGCTGGTACAACGACCCCCGGCGCAATGTACAACTGGGGCGCACCCCAAAAGCGCGCGCTCCGCGCCTACGTTGGTATCACAGCCACCTCGCTAACCGATGCTGCTTCCCAGGAATCCACCACGGTCGGTACGGTGTGCGAGTCGAAGAAGCCCATCGTTGATGCCAACCTGGGCAACACCGGCTACGTCACAGATGCCAACCCGGCGAATACTACCTGTGCAACCGTGACAGCACCACCCTTCAGCACCACCGGCTGGAAGGATCTGGGCGAGTAATCCTGGGATGTCACAACGTCCCTCCTGGCTTTATGGCTCATAACTTGCTACGTGCGTAGAGCCGACCGTGAGGTAATAGCCAACAGCCAGGCTGAGGGGCCCCGCGCCGCGAGATGCTAGCGGAGAATCCTCAGACTTAAGAACGAGCAGTACTCTGTGCTGCTCGTTCTTGGCATTGGAAGGAGCGCTGAAGCCCAACTACGGTTCCCAGTGAACCCTCAAGGATTGCTCCCCCTCCCTAAGTTAGGCTAGGGAGAATGCCCACTGCCGCTAGCGCCACTATGGAATCCGCTCAATCTCACCGTCCCCGCTGGCAGTTTAGTCTCAAGGCCGCTCTCGCGGGGGTGATCTTAGTGACCATCAGCACCACGGCGGCCCTCGTCCATGGACCCTGGCTGCTGACCTCGCGCCGCAACATTGACCAAGTGATTGCCCAAGTCAATGACGAAATCGCCCGCAGTACCTCCCAGGAAGTGAAGGCCCTGTTTGATCAGGCGCTGGTCGCTCAAGAGACCATTGCGGCGGCCTTCCTGCAAGAATTGGTCGATGTAAACGACCCCGAGCAGCGAGCCTGGCTGTACTTGAGCTGGATGCAGGCAAATCCGAGCTTTGCTTGGATCGTCCTCGGCTTTCCCAATGGGGATCAGTTGGGGGTGCAACGGGTCAGCTCCCAGCGGCTCAACTGGATCGAGCGGCGCTGGCTGCCCGAGCGCCAGCGAGTCGCCCAGACGGTCAAAACCTTTGGGCTCGAGGCAGAGGCCTTATCCCCGGCTCCGTTGTCCCTGATCCGTACTACGACTGACGAGCAGGATTTTCGGGTGCAGGATCGCCCTTGGTATCAGGCGGGCGCGGCCCAGCCGGGGCAGCCAGTCTGGACCGATGTGTATGTGTTTGCCACCGACCGCGTGCTGGGAATCAATGCCGCTCTGGGCTTGGAGCGCGGGGGGGAGTTTTTGGCTACGGTGAGTGTGGCCTTTGAGTTACAGCGGATTTCGCAGTTTCTTCAGGCCTTGAAGGGCGATCGCGCCAGTGCAATTTTCATCACCAATCCGGCCGGAGAGTTGATCGCCTTCAGTGAACTGGAGGAGGCCGCCTACGTGCCGGGAGCCGATGGCGAGCTGCGCCTCAAGCAGGTGCCGGAGTCCGAGCACCCGCATCTAAGCCTCGTGAGTCAAGCCTTGCAGGAACAAGGTGTCAGCTTTGCCCAACTCACCGAGCGCCAAGATTTAACCTATCGCTCCCAGGCAACGGGGGAACTGTACTACCTTTCCTTGGCTCCCCTGCGTTACGACGGCCTGGACTGGTTTGTGGGCACGGTCATCGCGGAATCCCTTTATCTGCAAGACATTCAGCGCAACAACCGCCGGCTCTACCTCACGGTCAGCGGCTTTCTCCTGGTGGCAGCCGGCTTGGCCGTAGGGCTCACGAGTTACACCATCGGCCAGCCGCTCCTACGTTTGGGCCGAGCGGCCAAGGCGATTGAGGTCGGGGACTTTGGGGCGGTGGATCTCCAGGCGATCGCCCGTCGCCCCGACGAGCTGGGGCAACTGGCCCGGGTTTTTCAGGGCATGAGCGAGGAAGTATGGGCGCGGGAGCAGCGCCTCCAACAGCAGGTGCAGGACTTGAAAATCGAAATCGACGAGCGCCAGCGCCAGGCCCAGGTGAGCGAGATTGTCGAAACTGACTTTTTCCAAGACTTGCAGGCAAAAGCCCGGACAATTCGCCGCCAACGACGCGATCGCCCCTCAGGGGAGTCTCCCCCGCTGGAGTAGGGGAGCCGGAAAAGGCCTGACCCTGGAACCAGCAGCCGCGCTGACGGTGTTAAAACAGGGTCAGCGGTGCTAGGGGCTCGATGTCTTGGCGATCGCCCCCCACCTGATTGGTCCGCAGCACCAAGGCCGAGGCCCCCTGAGCGAGGAACGTCTTCACCACCGTGTCGCTGGCCAAGCGGGGCAGCATGGCGCGCCAACTGCCCAGGCCTCGGACCAGGTTTCGCACTGGGCGATCTTCCAGGCTGATCCCCAACTGGTAGGCCTGTTCCCGCCAATCACGGCGAGAGCTGCCCAGGGGCAATAGCTGTTGTCGCAGCGATCGCCCCAGCCGCAGCAATTGACGTAACTGCTCCGCTTGGTCGGGCTCCCGAGCTTCCCAGGCTCGCAGAGCTTCGGGGTCCGTGGCCTGGACCTGAGCCATCCACTGGGCGATCGCCGCGTAGAGGGCCTGATTCGAGTCCTGAGCGCAATTGTTGGCCGGCCCCACGTAGGTGGCTCCCGTGCCATCTCCCACCCGGTAGCGGGCCGTCATCGCGGCCAACTGCTGGCTAAATTCCAGCAGGGGCGATCGCTCCGTTCCCTGAAGGGTGTAACGGCCCGTAAAGGGGGGGAAGCGGATAAGAATATCTGCCACGGGGCGCGTCCCCAGCCAACCCACCTGGCGATCGCCCAGGTAGCGCCACCAGCTTTGGGCCCCGGCGATGATGCCGTCGGGATTGTGAGCATAGACCTGATGGTAGCGAATCGCCAAACTCCACTCCGCCGCCAAGGGCTCTTCGACCAGCTCAGCGACCCCGTAGGCAAAGTGACCGAAGTAGAGGCCGGTGCGGGCGGCCGGTTCCCGGTGCGCGCCGCCAATCCCCCCGTAGACATGGACGACTAAGAAGCGATCGCCCACCTGCCATTCCGCCAGCAGAGATTCCGGGCTGCACCGCCGCTGACTCACCAGCACCGAGCTAACCATTCCCCGGGTCTGCTCCTGCCAGGCCTGCCGCTTGACATAGTTCCAGGCAGCCTTCGGACCCGTGATCACCCGCTCCGGCGGCCAGCGCAGCAGGGCGCGCGGGGCGAGCGACTGCACCACAAAACTGTCATCCCCCAAGGGCACACCGCTGACATACCAGCCCAGCCCATTGAGGGGATGGCGCTCCAGACCGCGACTCGTGGCCGACCGCAACCCCTCCGCATTGACCGCCGGCTCCGGCAGCCGGAGCACAAGCTCTGGGCCCGTGAACTGACCGACCTGGGGCTCAAAGCACCGGGCCCGCCAGCGGTCGTTCTCCAGCGAGCTGTGAAACTGCACCAAGGCCAGGGCCAAGCCCGTGGTTTGGACAGGCTCCTGGGTGATCACCAAGCGCGGGGAGTCGGCGGCCCCCGCCACCACCACAGGTTCCGGTAGGGCGACCAACTGGTCATCGCGCGATCGCGCCCCCGCCAGGGACTCCAGCGGCGTCACCCGCCGCCAGCCCTGGAGACGGGTGGGATGTACCATCCCCTGACGCAGACTGTCAAAGGCCTCCTCACTGAAATGCACATCCATGGTCACAGCCGCCACTAGGGGATGCTGCCAGTCCAGCCGTAGCGTCTGCCCCACCAGCGAGGCCCAGGCAGGCGGCGCATGGAAGACCTCAAACAGCACCCCCCCCTGCCGCTGCGAGGGAGCGGGCAACCGCAAGCGCCCCAGCCAAGGGGCCAAGGGTCGAAAATGACCGGCTGGCAGGGGCTGCGTATCCCGCAGCCGATCCAGCCGGTGCCAAATGTTGACTTGGTAGCGCTCGTAGTTATTGAGCCGGGGCGGGGCTAGGGGGGCCGCCTGCTGGCCCGTCAGCAGGTCCGCGACCCGGGCGAGGGTCTGCTCAAGGTGCGTGCGACCATCGGGCAGCCGCGCTTCGGGGTCCAGCAGGCCCCCCGGCAACTCATGGCCCACCGGACCCAGGGAAATGCGGCTCACTTTGCCCCGTCGCTTGGCCCGGTTCCAATAGGAGAGGAGGAGCAGGGGCCAACGCCGGGGAAAGGCGATCGGACCGATTCGCTCCACCGCATCGCGATCGCCCACCAGATGGTAGAGATGCTCCGCCGCCAGAAACTGGTTGTTACCGCTAAACACCCCCCCGAGGGAAATCACCTCCACGGAAGCCCCCAGGGCCTGTTTCACGTAGGGCAAGGCCCCCAAGGCAATCTGACCACCGCCGCTAAACCCCAACAGCGTCACCGGAATACCGCTGCCCAAGCGATACCCATTGGCGAGGAGGCTGGCGCAAATCACTTGGGCGAGGCCCTGGTTGTAGATCGGCCCATAGCGCTGATCAGCAGAGACGGCGACCACGGTGACATTGCGGAGATTGATCAACAGACCCAAGAGACTCTGGGGATTCCGCAGCCGCCAGCGATCGGCCCAGCGCCAGAACCGCGCCAGCCAGCGCCCTTCCGTGATCGGCTGATTCCGCACCGAGTAGGGCATCAGGCCTCGGATGATCAAAATGTCATCGGGAAGACGGCGGGCCAATTGTTGGAGAAAATGCTCCCCCTCCGGCAGGGCGGCCGCGGAGGCTTGCCCGATGCCATCCAGGTAGACCACGAACCGGGTAATCGGCAAATCCGCCGTCCCCGGTTCTTCGACCCGTTGGCCCACTTGCACGGCATCACCATACCAGCCGGCCCACCAGCCCAGGGCCTCGAGGGGAGCGACCAGAGCTGTGGCTAGAAACAGGAGCACCCCGATCAGCGTGAGATCCAGAACCAGACCCAGGGTTCCCCGCAAGGCCAAGTAGGCCACCCGCACCAGCAAGCCCGTACCGGGCAGGATCAAAAACAGGACGAGGGCGATCGCCCCCCAAAGTCGCCAGCGCCGTTGCCCCATCAATTCGCACCCCCCAAGACCATCCCTAGCCGTCTCCTGCACTCAACCCAACACCCCCTCACAGCCGCTCATCGCGACCCGCCTGCACCAGAGCCCGCAACCGTTCCCGGTCCGACACCAAGGCAACGCCCGCCGTGCGATTCCGGAGCCACTGAGTAGCATTGGCTACCGGCTGCCCAGCCGTGCGCTGCAACAGCCGCGCCAGTAACCAGCCCCCCACCAAGCAGCCAAAGGCCTCCCAAATCGCCAACCCCGTGACCGCTTTCAAGCCGGTCACAAAAGCGAGCACCGTCCAGCCAGAAAGCAGCGTCAACCAGGGAACCCCCAAATAGGGCAAGGCTCCGAGAAAACTGAAGAGTTGCGGCGCGTAGGCGAGACCAAGAGCGCGGGTGATCAGGGGCAAGGGGACGCGCTGCCCCCCGACCAACCACACCATGAGCCAGGTACTCCCCGCCCACCCCAAGAAGCTGAGCAGGAAGAGAAAGGCCTCCAGCAAGAGGCTGAGGGCAAAGCGGCGGCGCGGAACCTGATTGATAAAAAGAATGAAAGCCTGGGCCAAGCTGCGGGACAGACCAGCCCCCAGAGCGACCCAGAGCCCCAAGCGGTAGTTGGGAGCAAAGTCCCGGACCTGGCGAAATGTCTCAATATCCAAGGCCAGGGCCCCGCGCAAGGCCTCGCCAAACCCCATCCCGCTCCCACCGACCCAAGCCAGCCATTCACTCCCAGCGGGGTGTATCATTCCCAAAACGTAGGGCTCAAGCATCGTGGTAGCTTCAGCGCAGCAGCGCGACTCCAAGGCTCAAGAGTAAGATTCCCCCCAGCAGGAGCCAACCTCGGTGGCGCCGGCCCCAGGCGCGGCAGCCGGCCCACCCCAGGGGCTGGCAGGCTTGAGGATCTAGCTCCTCGCTCGGCCAGGCCAAATTGTGGTAGAGCATACAGGTTTTGGCGTAGGGTCGTTGAGGGTAGGTACAGGAGTCATCCGCGTGATAGGCGCAGCTCGCGCAAAGATACCCCTCGCCTGCCTGATGCAGGGGCATTCCAGGATGGCCGTAAGCCTTGAGTACCGTACCACAGTGGGGGCACTTGACGGCATCCACTGTCACAAGTCCCTGGCAGTGCGGACAGGTAGGCATAGTTTCCAGTTTGACGAGGGATGTAGTGACAGTGCCGAGTACACCTCTACGCTACCATAGCCCGCACGGCTCAGGGTGCAAACTTCCGGACCTGATACTCTTGGGCAGCTAGGAGCTGGTAGTCACCCCTGACCGCTGCCGCAAAGCGTGCTTCTATCGCCCTGAGGACCTCGGCTGGTACGGCGTGCCACTGCTCCCGGGTCTGCCAGCGAATCACGAGGGTGACGCGATCATCCTGGTCCGGCTCGAGCCAGACTTCCTTACTCAAAAATCCCGGGTAAGCCGCTAGGGTGGTCGTCCAAATCTCCGCATCGGCCTGGATAAAGTGCTGCCGCTGGGTTGGCTCGACGCGAAACTGTAGCCATTCGATAACCATGAAATGCTCCCGAAAATCGTGCTAGTCTAAATAAATCGTATCGGGCGGTTAGCTCAGCGGTAGAGCGCCTGCCTTACAAGCAGGACGCCACTGGTTCAAATCCAGTACCGCCCATCGAGGGAACGAAAAGAAGCGCGGCTCCCCTGAATTTTGAGCGCTGGTTCTAGGAGCAGAGGGTCGCCCGCTTCAGCGTTGCGGGGCTCCCTCTGCGAGAAGCCGCTGCGCGTCTACATCCCGCGGCCCCTGCTCCCAAAGCTGGGAGAAGAGGAGTTAGAAGCCCCTCTCCCAAGGCTGGGAGAGGGGGTCGAGGCTTTCCTGCCCAGGACAATCCTCTAGAAGCGAGTCTGGAACTCCACCGTGGCGCGACTGTCGCCGCCGAAGTCTGTGGAACCCCGCAGGATCAAGCTCTCATTGATCCGATAGCGGCCACTGAAGCGGGTGGGTTGATTGGCGGGCGTGATGTACTGGAGCACCGAGAGCGAGAAGTTGGTGCTGATGTCCTTGCTCACCTCCACCGCAACCCCCAGTTGGCTGCTGCGGCTGCGGCGCTCGTCCTGGTCGAACACCTCCGCCGGGAAAATGCGGAACTCACTCAGACCGAGGGCCTCCGCGACCTCGCTCTGGAAGCGACCGAGGAGCGCCCCTCCGGCAAGATTGGCAATTCCCCCTACGAGGGCGACATCATCGCCCCCGGCGATCGCATTGACAAAACTCCCCCCCAGCAGAGCAATAATCTCCGTCTCCGAGCGGGAGGGAGAGCTGGAGAGCTGCAACACCTGTTGCCGCCAACTGGGAATTCCTGCCGCCTTCGCATTGAGCGTTGCCGTCAGCTCCGAGGCCAGGGCCTCCACCCGGGCCCGTACCCGGATCGTTTCGACCGAACCCAAGGTACGTGGCGTATCGACAATTTCCGACGATTGGGCCCCCGGCGAGATCTGAATCGTTCGCGTCGTCACATCTGTAACCGTGCCAGTCAACACTAGGTTCAGGAACGGATCAAAGCCGTGAACCGGGGTGAAGCGAGCAATATTCTCCTCGCTCCGGTCCAAGCGCAGTTGCGTAGTGAAGAGATTGATCGCCCCGCGCTCGAGGCGAATCGTCCCCCGTGGCTCCAACTGCTCTAGGGTTCCTGCCAGGGTCAGCGTGCCATCGGCCTCGAAGCTGAGGATACCCGGCTGGGTGATGAAGAAATTCCGACCCAGCACCAAGCGCAGATCGTCAAACTCAACCCAGCGTTGGAAGAAATTGCCCCGGGGTCGCTGCCGGAGTCCTTGCTGGCGGCCCACAGCTCCCGCCAGTTGGAGGCTCCCTTCTTCGAGATCGATGGCCCCGGTCAGCTTCGGGTCGAGCACGGTTCCGGCCACCGTCACCGCGCCCCGGACATCCCCCTCCATCAGGCCCTTGAGCCGCAACTTGAGGCGATCCAGCTCTAGCGTCAGCGGTTGCTCCAACTCCTCTAGGGCCTGGTAGGTGGGCAGCCCCCCGGCGAGGCGTAAATCGCCGCCCCCGAAGCGACCGGTGAGCCCGGGAACCTCGATCCGGTCGGTGTTGAGCACGATCTGACCCTGAACGTCCGTAATCGGCTCTGGCACAACTCGCGAGCCCAATTCAGCCTGCTCAATCGTGATCAAGCCTTGGGTAATCAGGCTCTCAACCCGCTGCTGTTGGGGGTTAATTTGGCCGGAAATCTCGATATCCGCTTCTCCCTGGCCGACTTGCCAGGTGAGGTAACGGTTGGTGAAGAAATTTAAGATGGCGAGGCCGTCGTCTTGGGCTCGGGCCACGAGATTGAAGTCATAGCTATCGGGCGGCTGGGCCTGAGGGAGCGGTAGGCGGTAGGGAATCCGGCCGCGCAGGGTGAGGGGCGTGCCACCTTCAGCGAGGGTGCTGTTGCCGGCAAAGCGCAACACGGCGTTGTTGTAGTTGAAGCCGCCCGCCGCTGTGTAGACGGGGGTTTCATTCAACTCCGCATCGGCAATCTGGATGGTTCCTTGGGCCTGGGGATTGACCTCGGTTCCCGCTAGGGCTACAGAGGCATTGATCCGTCCCCGGAAACCGACCCAGGGCGGCAGGGGGATGATGTCCTGGAGGGTGTCGATGGGCAACTCCGTGATCTCCAACTGCCCCGAGATGGCCTCAGCCCCGAAACTGCCCGCCAGGGCGATCTCACCCTCGCCCGTGCGGAAGCGCAGGGGGAGAATGGTCAAGACGCCGTTCTGAAAGTCACCGCGTGCGATCATGGCATCAGCAAAGTAGGAACCCCATTCCCAGTCACTCCCCGCGAGGTTGAACCGGGCCTGGAGCGCGTTCAAACCCTGATTGAGGGGGCCGCCGAGGGTGATCAGCCCATTGAAGTGTCCGCGAGCTTCGCCGAGATCGGGGAGGGGAATGGCGGCGCGGCGGGCGTCCTCTTGCTGCTGGCGGAGGGCTTGGATCTCAGCCAGGCGACGCACTTGGTCTTCTAAGGTGGCTTCGGGTAGGCCGGCGGCGAGGGTGGCGAGGTCAGCGGCGCGGCCGGGAGCCGTTACCTGGAAGTCCTGGATCAGGTGGCGGAGGTCGGGAAAATCCGCCAGATTCAGGGCTGCTAGTAGGTCTTGCACTTGGCCTGCGACAATCTCGATCTGGGCCTCAACCTGGGGCTGGGGCCCGAAGGGGGCTAGGCGGCTGGTAATGCGGTATTCGGTTGCGCCAGCTTGCCAGCGACCGTCGCGGAGGGCGATCGCCCCGGCGCGGTAGTCCAGTTCCCCGGTGAACCGTTCGCCCCGCAGCGGGCCGATGTGGGGACGAGCGATCGCCACCGTGCCCGCCAGGTGGTCGGTGGTCAAATCGAGGTCGAAGCGGCCCTGAAGTTCCCCGCCTAAGGGCTGGGCAAGCAGTGTCGGCGTCAGCAAATCTGCTGGTAGCAAGGGCCGAACCAGATCCAAGCGCAGACCCTGGACCGTGGCGGTGAAGGTTTGGGGCCCCGTGCGCCGGCCCGTGACCCCTGCCTCTCCCAGGCGGAGATCTAGGCTGAGGGGGCGGTAGCGGCCGTCTAGGGAGGCTTGCACGCGATCCGTGCCGCTTCCCTGCAAGGCAACCTGGGCCCCTTGCCCGGGCAGGAAGGCGACCGGGCCGGCCAGGCGCGGATCGAGCATGAGATCGTTGAGCGTCAGGTTGTTCAAGGCTAGGTTGCCCTGGAGACGGGGCGATCGCCAATTCCCCGCCAGGGTGCCGCTGAAGTCCGCCGTTCCCCCCACAGCCAGGGAGTCGGCCACCAGGGGCAAGGTCGTGAACTGGGCCAAGTCGGCCCGCAGGGGGGCCAAGGCGAGGTTCCGTACCTGGGTTTCTAAGTTGAACGACTGCACCCAAGCTGTCACCGGGCTCCGTCCCAGGGCGGCGAGGTTGAAATCCACCCAGCCCCGGGCCTGGAACTGGTCGCCAGCCTGGGCTTGGGCGATCGCCAGCCGCGACCCCTGCCAGGTAAAGGCGGCCGTGAGGGGTTGGCGGATCGCGGAAATGCCTTCGCTGAAGCGGACCTGGCCCGCCGCTTGCAGGGCGCGCGGGCGGCGCAGATCCGTGCGCGCCGTGAGAGTTCCCTGGAGCTGGCCCCGCAGCGCCGGGGAGAAGGTCGCCAGCCGCAGGCCTTGGGGCTGCAAGCGGGCTTGGAGTTGGCCCTGGGCCAAGCGCCACTCCGAGACCGCGACCCGGCCCCCGGCCAGTTGGAGGTCAGCGCTCCCTGTGCCTTGCAGGCGGGCGAGGGAGAAGTCCCGCAGAGAGCCCGCCAGTCGCCCAGTGCCGCCAGCCACCGTTTGCCAGGCGGCCGGTAGGCGGGTGCTGAGGCGGCGGGCCTGGAGGCCGGCGAGGCGAGCTTCGGCTTGCCATTGGCCGGCGCGGACGCTGAAGGTCGTTACCAAGGAGCCCCCGGCCAGGTTGGTGATTTGGCTGCGCCCCTGAAGGGCGATCGCCTCCCAGCGGCTTCTCTCGGCCCAAGGCAGCGTCAGGCGAGCCTCGCCTCGGGTGCGCCCCAAGGCTCCCCGCTGGAGCCCCCAAGCGGAGGGCAGGGAGAAGGGCTGCACCAGTTGCGCCACTTGCAGATTGTCCCACTGAGCCGCCGCCAGGATTGGGCCCCTGCTTTCCCAGCTCAGCTGAGTCACCTGGGCGCGGCCCCCGGCCACCTCGAGCCCCAGGTTGCCCACGGCCTGGGCGGCCCGGGGCCGGAACCCCGCGAGCTGGCTGCTCACTTGCACTTGGCCCGCGAGGCGACCCAGGGGCGGCAGGGGGAGCTCCTGGGGCAGGAGCGCGCGGGCGTTGATCCCGGCTGCGTTCACCGTGGCGGTCAACTGCTGGTTGGCCAGTTGCAGTTGGTCGATGACCAAGGAGCCGCCGGCGATCGCCACCTGCACCTGGCCGGCCAGGGCCAGCCCCTCCGTGAGGGGGGGAGTGAGGGAGCCCGCCACGGCCAGGTCCCCAGCGAGGCTGTTCCCAGGGAGCGGGGTTGCCAGGCCCAAGCGGGCCGCCGTGAGGCCGCTGGCCTGGAGGCGGCCGGTGAAGCGACGGCCAACCACGGTGAGCGGGTCAACTCGTACTTGGCCACCGCCCACCTCCACCTGGCTCGCCACGGTGGCCCGAACTTGGCGGGGATTATTGAGGGCGATCGCCAGTTGGGCCCGCGCGCCAATCTCCCCCAACTCTAGGGGCAAGGCCAGGTCGTAGAGCTGGGCGAGGGCCGCCCCCGGCAGGCCAAACAGTTGCACCTCCAGGGCGGCGAGCGGGGCCTCTGACCAGCGCAGATCCCCTTGGGCCGTGATCGTACCGCCGAGGCGAGGCTGGGCGAAGAAGCGATCCAGGGTCAGGGTTTGCGCTCCCCAGTGGAGGGTGAAGTCGGTGGCGACGGTCTCGAAGTCGAGCCGGTCCACTCGCAGGGGGCAAGTCCTGGGTTGGGGGCCGCTGAGGCGGTTCCCAGCCGGCCGACAGGCATTCGTGAGGCGGCCGCTCAGGATTGGGTCTTCCAGATCCCCGGTGATCGCGGCCTGGACGGCGATCGCCCCCGTCAAGGCCAGGTCCGGAGGCTCCCAGGCCACCGTGTCGAACAGGGCCGCGAGGGTGACAGGCGCGACCGCCACCTCCAGGTCATAGCCGCTATCGATGCTGACCAGGCCGCTCAATTGAGCCTGGAGATCTCCCACCTCGGCGCGCACATTTTCCACCCGGGCGCGATCGCCCTGCAAGCGAACCCGCCCCTGAGAAACGCGCACGGTTTCGGGTAAGCGGTTGACGACGGCCTGAACATCACGAACCTGCACCAGGCCGGTCAGGCGCGGTGTATTCTGTCGCCAGTTGAGAAAGTTGCCGTCCAGCTCGACTTGCACCTGACCCCCGACTTGGCCGCTCTGCAAGTGCAGGGGCAGGGGAGGCAGCAGGGAACTGAGGCCAGCCAGTTGCACGCGCTGACCCCGCACCGACAGTTGACCCGTGAGCTGCTCGAGGTCAAAGTCCGGAAACTGAACCGCTCCCTGGAGGCTGAACTGACCCTCCGCCAGGCGGCCGCTGAGATCGAAGGTGGTGCTCTCGTAGCGGGGGCCAAGCTGAAGGCGTCCCTGGGCTTGGTCAACCTGGATCGGTTTGCCCAAGCTGCCGTCCAGTTGCCGGACCCGGAGAGTAGTCTGGGCCTCCTCCAGGCTCACGGCCGCCACTTTCACCCGCCCCTCCCCATCCCGCTCTGGCAATGGGGGCAATTCTAGCAAGCGGCCATCCGGAGCCTGTTCGAGGTAGACCTCGGGACGTTGCAGGGTCAGGTCGAGGACGAGCTGGCGATCACGCACCAGCCGCCAGAGGCTGAAGCGAGCCGTGATCCCCTGGACGGTCGCAAAGTCGGGGTCGCGGGCGGTGGCGGGTAAGGACGTTTCCCCAAAGCGGACGTGGTTGAGCCCAAACCCGGCCAGCTCCCCCAGCTCCACCGGCCGCTCTAGGGTCTCGCTCAGGATCGCCGCCACCGTCGGCGGCAAGAAACGGTGGAGCAAGAGCCAGGTGGTCGCGAGGGCGCTCCCAGAGCCCAGGCCGAGGACGAGGAGGAAGCTGAGCCAGCGGGAGGGTCGCGGCCCGGTGCGGGGGCGCGGGCGGGACGACGGCTCGCGATCACTCTCAGGCTGGGGACGTTCACTCATAGCTGCTCCTCAATACCATAGGCCACTTCAAAACCGCTGCTCCCACTCCCTGGCTATACCGTTGCTTCTATTTAATCGGTTAACGCCAAGGATTCCTAGGATCACTTGGCTCGTCTCTAGAATCAGCGGGGTCCTGCCCCCCGACACGCGGGGGCTCCTCAGGGCCGGGAAGGCCGGCTAGGTATGGAAAAGCAGGCCGGTAGTCTGTTCCCAACGGCCTGCCTCCAGGATTCCGGTCTCGGTCCCCGACCTCCCTAGGGAGCTGGCCCGGCCGGCTGGCCCCTAGCGGCGGAATTGACCCCGCTGACCGCGCTCACCCCGGCGCTGCTGCATGAGCTGCCGCAACTGTTGCTGCTGCTCCGGGGTGAGAACCGCTTGGACCCCCTGGCGGAAGGATTGGTTGGCGGCCCGCAGCTGCTGTCGCTGGGCCTCGGTCAAGTTCAGGGAACCCATGAGCGATCGCTGCGCCTGACCATTGCGAAGGCCGTTCGCCACGGTCTGCCGCTGTTCTGGGGTCAAGAGACCCTGAAGTTGGTCGCGCCGCTGGGCCTGCAGAGCGTCCAATTGCGCCTGCTGGTCCGGGGTCAGGCCCAGGGCTTCCACCCATTCCTGACGCTGCTGTTGCCATTGGGCCTGGTTTTGCAACAGATCCTCCATCTGGGCTTGGGCGGGCAGCATCGTCGCACTCAGCGTGAGCAGAATCGTACTGGCAACCAGGGACAAAGAAGTGAATTTCATGGGTCTAAACCTCGCTGGGATGGTGTTTGTTGGGGGAACCTTGAGCAATTCGGATGCTATCGCGAAAGGCTTGATTGGCTGCCCCTAATGTTGGCAATCAGGCAATCAATTGAGAGGCCCGATTACTTCTAGCTTAGAAGGCCTGATCGAGCTTGACCTGAGGCCAACGTCCTGAACTATTTAGGACGATCGTCCTAGAACTTAGGCTCCCTTTACGAGTAAATTGTCAGGGAGACTCTCGGTAAAGCCTATGAGTTCCCTCCCCGTGCGCTCAAGTCCACTCCAGTTTTTACGCTATCTGGAATGGAGTTTATGGGCTGTAGTTGTTCTGAGCGAACTACTGCGGCTAGGGTTCCTCGGTGTCTGG
The DNA here is from genome assembly GCA_964397305.1 of uncultured bacterium. Lineage (GTDB taxonomy): Bacteria > Cyanobacteriota > Cyanobacteriia > Cyanobacteriales > Spirulinaceae > JAAUTY01. Next base: position 57,302 of record CAYNIP010000018.1, on the reverse strand, counting down.
CCGAGGCCAACTTTTCCTCTCGTCCTTTTGCTCGCCTTCGGAGCCCTAGGGCTCAGCCTGCCCCAGGGAAAACGCGGTCACAAAATTCTTTACACCATCAGTGAATTTCTCCTCGTCGGCCTTGCGGCCCAGGCCAACTTAATTCGCATGATCCCACCGCTCTACATTGTTATCGTCCTGCGTAATGCTTTGATCGCCGGTCGTCGCGGGCGCTTCCTGGTGACGGGTCTCGCCTATGGAGCCTGTCTCCTGGCCCTTTTTGAGCGCTGGCACTACCGCAGCGTTGTCCGCCAACTGGCTCCCCGCCTCTCGGAGCGCTTTCTGCTGCTGAGCCTCATGCTAGCTCTGGTGCTCGGGTTGACCCTGATTTTTCTCAACCTATTCGTCGAGGTGCTGCTGGCTGAGCACCAGAGCCGGGACCAACTCGCCCTCGCCAATGCCCGCCTCCGGGACTATGCCCATCAAGTCGAAGATATGGCTATTCTGCAAGAACGTAACCGGATTGCCCGCGAGATTCATGACTCTCTCGGTCACGCGCTGACGGCCTCAAATTTGCACTTAGAGGCGGCTCTCCGCCTCCTCAACTGCGATCCCCCCCAGGCCCAGGCCTTGGTCCGTGAGGCGCAACAGCTCGGGGCTCAAGCCCTGCGCGAGGTACGTCAGTCGGTGAGTACCCTGCGGGCTGAGCCCTTGCAGGGGAAATCCCTGGCGACGGCGATCGCCACCCTCGCGGCTGATTTCCAGCGGGCTACCAAGCTGCAACCCCAGCAGACGATTGCGATCGCGCATCCCCTCGCGGTCAGTTGCCAAACGGCTGCTTATCGCATTCTCCAAGAGGCCCTGACCAATATTTGTAAGTACGCCGACGCCACAGCCGTGACGATTACGGTCCAGACCAGCGAGCGAGCTTTGCACCTCCGGGTCAGCGATAATGGTCGTGGTTTTCAGCCTGAGCAAACGACCAGTGGCTTCGGGTTGCAGGGAATGCGAGAACGGGCCCAAGCGCTCAAGGGTCAACTGCACATCCAAACCGCTCCGGGCCAAGGCTGCACGATCACGGCGCATCTGCCCCGCACCCCAGTATCTCCCCCTGTTCTGGCCGCTAGCCATGACCATCCGCCTGCTCATTGTTGATGACCAAGACCTGATTCGGCGTGGCCTCAGGGCCCTGCTGCAATCGGAACCGAGCCTTGAGGTGGTGGGCGAGGCGGAGAATGGTGCAGTGGCGATCGCCCAGATCCCCTCCCTGCAACCCGACGTGGTGCTCATGGATATCCGGATGCCGGTGATGGACGGTGTGGCCGCTACCCAGCGCATCAAAGCCCAGTTCCCCTCCGTGCAGGTCCTGGTCCTGACCACCTTTGATGATGATGACTATGTGACCCGTGCCCTGCAATTTGGAGCCTCGGGCTACCTACTCAAGGACACGCCGCCCGAGGATCTCGTCCTCGCTATTCAAACCAGCGCCAAGGGCTACACACAGCTAGCCCCCGGCTTGGCTCAGAAGCTGATGGTGACAACACCCCCGCCCTTGGCCCCGGAGCCACCCCCTGGCTGGCAGGAGCTGACGGCTAGGGAACGGGACATTTTGTGCCTCCTGGCCCAGGGAGCGAGCAATCGGGAAATTGCTCAGCGCCTCTACATTGCCGAGAAAACAGTGAAGAACCACATTACCCACATTCTCAGCCGCCTCCAGGTCCGCGATCGCACCCAGGCCGCGCTCCTGGCCAGCCGCTTTTTGCCCGACTTGCCCTAGGAGAGCAGCTGTCGGAGGGTGTTCTGGTACTGCTGGGCATCGAGGCCGTCGGCCTGGTGGGGCAGGGGGGGATTATTGCGGAGATCCTGTTGCAGAAGGCGAATGCGATCGCCCGTCGCTGGGTGGGTGCTCAGGATTGTCGGCACAAAGCGATTGCCGCCCTGCTGCTGGAGCTTCTGCATGAAGGTGACGGTGGCCGTCGGCGCATAGCCCGCGTTGCGAAGATTGGCAATCCCCAGCCGGTCGGCCTCCAGCTCAGCCTCGCGGCTGTTGGGCAAGTCCATGGCCAGTTGCACCCCGATCTGCACGGCGCGGCTGGCATCCAGGCCGGCGGCGGACAAGAGGCCACTGCGGATGGCTTGATCACGCATCTGGTTAATCGCGTGGCGGGCCGCGATGTGAGCGATCTCATGGCTCACGACGCTGGCCAGTTCCGCTTCATTTTCGGCCAGCAACATCAGTCCCAGGTTGATATAGACAAAGCCGCCCATGGTGGCAAAGGCATTGACATCGCGGTTATCGACGACCTGGAAGGTGTAGGGAATGGTCGGCCGGGCGCTGGTCTCGGCCAGGCGACGGCCCAGGGTGTTGACGTAGGCATTGATCGCCGGATCGCGGACAATGGGCGTGCGGTTGCGCCAGAGTTGCTGGGTGATTTGGTCGTTGATCTGGCCCCCCAGGGCCACCTCTTGGCGGTCGGAGATGTTGGAGAGCTGGAGGATCTGCGCCCCCCGAAAGATCAGCTCGAGCCAGGGAATCGCCTGGGCGGGCTGGGGGCTGCCAAGCCCCAGGCTCAAGGCTGTGACCATCGCCAGGGCTCCGTAGAGCCAGCGGCGCTGACGACGCCAGAGGGTGTGGAGGGTGGTTTTGAGCATGACCATTCTTTGCACAGATGAGGACGACATCGCTAAGTTCAGACTGGTCTCCCTGGGGGTCAGGTTCCGCTGAGGTCGCGATTCGGCTCTAGCGGGGGTCAGCCTGTCCCCTATAATCATCCCCGAATCCCCCGCAGGAATCGAGGATCAGGAAAAAAACGACATGAGCGATCGCGTACTGATTTTAGGTGGAGCCGGGTTTGTGGGCAGTTCTTTGGCGATCGCCCTCCAGCAGCGCCATCCCGACTGGCGGATTTGCTGCTTGGACAACCTGCGGCGGCGGGGCTCGGAACTGAATCTGCCGCGTCTCCAGGCCTTGGGGATCACCTTCAGCCACGGGGACATTCGCCAGGCCAGCGACCTCGAGCCGGCGGCCTTCCCGGTGGACACGATCCTGGACTGCTCTGCGGAACCCTCAGTCCTCGCGGGCTTCTCCTCCCCCCAGTACGTGCTGCACACCAATCTCCTCGGCACGATCAACGCCCTCGAGCTAGCGCGGCAGGTGGGGGCCCGCTTCCTCTTTCTCTCCACCAGCCGGGTGTACCCCATTGCGTCTCTCAAGGCGATCGCGCTCCAGGAAGCTGTCACCCGCTGGGCGATCGCCCCGGAGCAGACCCTGCCCGGGGTTTCCCCGGCGGGCGTGGCCGAAACCTTCCCGCTGAACGGCTACCGCTCCCTCTACGGCGCGACCAAGTTGGCCTCGGAGCTGTTGATCGAGGAGTACCACCAGGCCTATGGTTTACCCACGCTGGTCAACCGCTGCGGGGTGCTGACCGGCCCCTGGCAGATGGGCAAGGTGGATCAGGGAGTGTTTGCCCTCTGGGTGGCGGCCCACCGTTTCCAAACCCCCCTCCGCTACATCGGCTATGGTGGCACCGGCAAGCAGGTGCGGGACTTGCTCCACATTGCCGACCTGATTGAGCTGGTCGAGGGGCAACTGGCCCAGTTTGCGGACCTCAACGGCCAAGTGTTCAACGTCGGCGGGGGAGCGGCCCACAGTCTCTCGCTGCTGGAAACGACCCAGCTTTGCCAGCAGTTAACCGGTCAGACCATCCCGATCCAGGCGATCGCCGAGGAGCGCCCCGGCGATGTGCCCTGGTTTATCACCGATGCGCGCCGAGTGCAGCAGGCGACGGGATGGCAGCCCCAGCGATCGCCCGCCCAGACCCTCGAGGACATTGACCGTTGGCTCCAAGACAACCGCACGCTCCTAGAGCCCATTTTTACCTGAGCCAGTCCCCTGAGCCAGTCCCCTGAGCCAGGCACGGCCCCAGGGTGCATCTCATTGTGGAGACTCCCCTTCGCCCTCCTTGGGAGAAGGGGCCGGGGGATGAGGGCTGTACCCCCACCCCATCCGCCCGCCTCAGCTCCTGGGGCGGGAGCCAGAGAGCCCAAAAGCCGGGTCGGACCGCCCCCGTGCCCCGGTCAAGGCCGCGAAAAGCCAGCGGTTGCTCCGTAGCGGGATCGATCCGCCGCGATGATCTGCCCCTGGCGGTCGAACAAGACCGTGCCCAGGGGCAGCGCCACATCCGCGTACTTCTGCACATAGGCCTGGGCCTTCTGGGAAATCATCGCAGCGAGGGCTTGAAAGACGGGCCCGGCGAGCTGGCGTTGCCCCAGGGCCTGGTAGGCGGCGTCGGCCGTCGGGGCGGCGAGCACCGCTTGGGCCGCGGCCAGATCGCCCGTGGTCCGCACCACAGCGGCACTGATAATTTCTAGCTTGGCATCGGCCAAGTGGCTGGAGGTGTTAAAAATGCCGCCCGCCAGCTTCACGAGCTTGCCCTGATAGCCCAGGAGCAGCACCGACGGCGCGCCCCGGAGCCCCGCTTCCACCAGCAGGGCCCCCAGCCAGTTCCCCGTCTGCACCAGGGCGGGGGCCGGGATCTGCCAGGTCGCCGCTACCTGGAGCCCGTGGCTGCCGATGCAGAAGACGAGGGGTTGCGGTTGTTCTAACTTCGCCCGCAGCTCGGCCCGCAGCTCCTCCAAGTGCTCCGCCACCGAGAAGGGTCGCGAGAAACCGCTGGTTCCCAGGAGGGAGAGCCCTTCCAGGATGCCAAAGGCCTCATTACTCGTGCGCTTGGCCAGTTGCCGCCCCTCGGGCAGGATGATCGTGACGCGGAGGGAGCGATCGCCCGGAATCAGCGGCTCCAGGTTGGCCGCCAAGAGTTGCCGCGCGTAGCGATAGATGGCCGGCTCTCCGGCGGCCGTTTTCCCCAGGCCCTCCCCTCCCCGGAGTTCCAAGGGCTCAGGACCGCGCTCCTGGAGCTGCACCCAGGCCCAGATCGGCGTGTGGCGGGTGAGGTCGAGATTGTCGCCGGGATCACTGCGAGTAATCGCCAGGGCACTGGCGGTCCCTAAGCGGGCCACCTGCTCGATCGGGAGCGTGGCCGTTTCGGGTAACAGCTCGAGGCTGACGGCGGGCGGGGTTCCCAGGGCCTCGCCTTGCAAGTGGAGCAGGGCGGCTTTGGCGGCGGCGGCGGCGAAGACGGGGAGGGTATAACCGAGGCGTGTCATCGGCAGGGCCTACCCGGGCAGCGTGACCGTGACCTGACCGGCCGCAAACTCGAAGCATTGCCCCCGCTTGACGAAGCCACAAAAGCCATCCGCCACGGCATCGGGCAGGGGGCCCGGCTGGTAGCCGTAGAGCCAGAGCTTGCGGCGCAGGGCGGCGGGCAGGTTGCAGAGTTCCGCGTAGGTGGCATGGACGGTGGAGGAACGCGCGGCGGTCTCGCAGTCGTGAAAAATGATGTCGGCGGCTTCGTAGTAGGGACCGTTTTCCTCGAGTCGCAGTTGGGTGTCGGTGGTGATGAAGACCTTCAGCCCCGCGATTTCCCCAAAGAGGCCGTAGCTGGGCATGAGGTGATAGCCGTTGTGAATGTGGATGACTCGCACCAGTTGCAGGGTGAGATCTTGCCAGCGAAAGGAGGCCTGGTAGTCAACTTTGTGGGCCTTGAAAAACGTATGCAGATCGGCGATGTCGTTACCGAGGGAGCGCATTCCCCCCGAGAGACTCCGTTCCCAAATCTCCCCGAGCACGTCTTTGCTGCCGTAGAGATTGGGCCGCGAGCAGGCCGGATCAAAGAGAGTCGCGAGCCCGATGTACTCCAGGCCGCCGACATGATCGGCGTGCAGGTGGCTGATGTAAATATCAGTAATGTCTTTGTGGGAAAAGCCGGCGTCGTGGAGGGAAAAGCGAATGTCCGAGCCACAATCGATCAGGAGCTTGTTTTGCTGCGGGTCGATCAGCAGCATATTGGCTTGGTAGTTACCGGCTCCGACGGTGAAGGCTGAGCCTGAGCCTAGAAATAGTAGTTTCATGATTGGGTTGCTCGACGGCTGTTCCCGCACAGCCTTAACGTAATCCTAGCTTGAACGACACCCTGAAAAACTCCGTCAGCGTAGCTAAGGCACCGGGGCAGCCGCTTGGGCCTGGGCGAGGGCTTGGTAGATCTCGGTCAGGCGGCGGGCGATCGCCGGGGGCTTGGCCGTGAACTGAATGGAGAAGTGGCCCACCGCGGCCGGCTGGTCGAGCACCTTGGCATAGACATCCTCCTCGGAGTCCCTCGCCGCCCCGAGGTCGAAGAAGTTCAGCTTGAGATTCGCCAAGGGCGGGGGCGCTTGCCAGTGCGGGCAATCGCGGCCGTCTAGGATCGCCCCGCGAGCAGAGAGCTGAGCCAGCCGCACTTGGTAGGTGGTGGCGCTGATGTCCTTGCCCTCCAAGACCGAGTAGGAGCAGGTGAGGGGCTTGGCTAAGGGCAAAAAGACCTCCACCTGGCGCTCGAGGAACAGATTATAGTCACCGCCAATCCCGCTGATGCTGTAGATCGTAATCGGTCGCTTGACGCCCTTAGGGGAGACTTCCTTGGCGCTGTCGATGCGGATGTCGTCCCCGGCGTCGTGCAGCGTGGTTTCCGCCACCAGAATTTGGCCGCCGGTGGTGTAGGACTCGATCCGGTAGGTGAGATTGACCTGAGAGCCCACGACCCCGTATTTGGTGCGCTTCTCGGAGCCAATATTCCCCACCACCACCTCGCCGGTATTGATGCCGATGCCCATGTCCAGGGGCGGCAGATCCCAGGCGGTGATCTGTTCGTTGACCTCGGCCATGGCCTGCTGCATGGCGATCGCGCAGGCGATCGCCCGTCGCGCGTCATCGGTCCGGGCCGTCGGGGCGCCAAACAGCACGAGGATGCCATCTCCCATGAACTCATCGATGGTGCCCTGATACCGAGTAATGGTATCGGCCATGTGGCCGAGATAGAAGTTAAGAATTTTCACCACCTCTTCCGGCGGCAAGCGCTCCGAGAGGGCCGTAAATCCCCGCAGATCCGAGGTGAGGATCGTGATCTTGCGGCGCTCTCCCCCCATTTTCAAACCCTCCGGGTTTTCCAGGAGCGTCGCCACGACTTCATCCGTGAGGTAGCGGCCGAAGGTTTTGCGAATATCGCCAGCGGTGCGCGCGATTTGCGCCGTGACCATAATCGTGGCTCCGGCCAGGGCCAGCAGCGGCGGCACTACGGGAATCCACCACCCCAAGAGCAGGGCCCCGTAGGCACTGCCCACGAGCACCATCGCCGCGAGCAGGGGCAAACTGAGGCGGCGCAGGGAAAAGGTGCGGGAGCCGTTGGCGTGGCGCAAGGTCCAGCTCAAGGTCGCCCCCAGGCCCGACCAAGCAGCAATCCACAGCCACTCCCAGGGCTCGGCCCAGCTGCGGATCAGGGGCCGACCGTCGAGGACAGTGCTGATAATTTGGCTGGCGATGTTGGCGTGAATCTCCACCCCGGCCATCGGCTCGGGTAACGAGAGCAGACCGCTACTGTAGGGGGTGAAAAAGAAGTCCTTCGAGCCTTCTCCCACCGCGCCGATGAGGACTAGGCGATCGCGCGCCCAGTCCTCAGGAAGCTTGCCGTCCAGCACATCCCGCAGGGGAACCGTCTCAAAGCTCCAACTGGGCCCGTGGTAGTTGAGCAGAATCTGATAGCCGCCCGTTTCGGCGCGGACATAGCCCCCCGCGTAGGCCGAAAAGCGCGGGAAGACCACATCGCCAAACTTCCACTGGCCCGCCTCGGTCTGCTCCGGGGGAATCCCTTGGGCGTTCAAATAGGCTCCGGCCAAATACATCCCCAGGCCGATGGCCGGGCCGAGATAGTCCCCCTCCACGGAGAGGAGCGCCCGGCGCACCGTATTGTCGGCATCGATGATCAGGTCATTGGCTCCGAAGCGGCCCGTTGCGGCGAGGGCTGGCGGCGGCGGAATGATCTCGCGCTCCTGCTCGCCGATGATCTTCGCAATGCCGATCAGATTCGGAGTTTCGGTAAAGACTTGCGCCAAGGCATCATGGCCGGGCTCCACCGGGCGATCGCGATAGACATCCAGAGCGATCATCACCGGCTCCTGAGCCCGCAGGATCTGGATCAGGTCCGCATAGACCTGATCCGGCACAATCGTCTGCCCCAAGCGGTTGAGATCCTTCTCATCAATCCCGACGATCGCAATGCGGGAGTCCTGGAGTGCGGCGGGGCGCAAGCGGAGGAACTGATCATAGACCCCCCACTCCCAGGCCTGAAGCAGGCCGGCCACCCGCAAGAGAATCACCGCCAAGGCGACGGTGGGCGTCGTGGTCCAGACACCCCGCCACTGCCAGGCCAACCGCCGCGCCGCCGCCCAATCTACCATGGCCCACGCCCTTGGGGGCGATATCCCATGACCATTAACGTGTCTCTAACTCCAGGGTTAAGGTTTGCAGCGGGGCATGGAACAGGTCCTGGAGGTTCACGGTCGCCACATCCTGAGCCATCGTGGGATCGATCGTGGAGCGCACCAGTTGCTGCCACTCCTCAGGCCGCTCAGCGCGCAAATCCAGGGCCAGGGCCGCCGTTTCGCTCCAGATGCCCGCCGCCGCATAGGCCTCAGCCTTGGCGAGACTCGAGGTAGCCCCCGCCAGGGCCGACGCTAGGCTAGCGTTTACTGCCAAGCGGCGCACCGTGCTGTCTACCCCTTCAATATAGCCCGCTGGATCGTCCGGATCGCACAACAGCGAGAAGGACCACTCGTAGAGCTGCTCGGGCTCCAGCTCAAGGTTTTCCGGCTGGATCTTCAGCAGGGTCGGCCCCGCCGCCATGGCGGCGCTGATGGGGGCCGGGATCTCGAGCTGGCGGTAGTACTCGCTGCCGCCGGGGCCAAAGATCGCCAGCTCCAGGGCGGGGGCCGTATTGCGGGGAAGGTAGACGTAGAGCGCAGGGCTTTCGGCCACCGTCGTCACAATATTGTTCACCGGAGCGACGACGGCGATCGGCGTGATCGTGCTCCCCTTCGCCACGCAACCTTCGCCAGCGCGGACCCCACCGCCAGCGGTGCGGCTCGGCCCGCCTTGGCCCGGCGGGGGCGGCGGAAAATCAACGGCAGTGGCTGCCGTCGTGAATGTCAGCACGCTGAAACTTGCAGCCGTGATCATTAACCAGCGACGTGACCTTAAACATCCCATAACTCAAGCCTCTCTCGCTTTGATCGTGTTTCGATCGTTCACAGTGCAGCATTCCTGTTTGCAGAGCCTACCCTAGGCGATCGCGCCCATTCTGACGATCCTAGCCCAGGAGAAGTTTCACCCAGGGCTCAGCATTTTTAGGGTAGCGCAAGGGCCATCGCTTCCTGTTGGTCGGGGGACGATCTCGGTACTGGCGCCCGCAACCGCTCCCCTACTTCCCCCTAATTGTTGGGAGGATTGACCTATGCAAACCGAGGCCGGCCGCCAGTTGCCGGGCCCTAAAGGCTGTAGCGCTGGGCGATCGCGATCGCCCGCTGCCGGTGTTCCTCCCGCAGGGCCGCCGGGGCCAGCACTTCCACCTCACTGCCGTAGCGCTGGAGCCAGCGACCAAACTCGCGGTGCGATCGCGGCGGTAGCTCCAGGTAGAAATCCAGGTGGACAGGCTGGCGAGTTTGGGGGTCCTTGCGGCCGGGCTGGAGGCGGAGGCGGGGGTGGCGGCGATCGCCCTCGGCAATGAACGTGCTCGTGGGCGGATAGAAGCGGACATGAATCGCCTCCAAGGACATGCGCCCCTCGAGCTCAGCCCGCTGCTCCTCCGGATTCCCGAGATAAAGCTCCCAGCCCGCCTCGAGCAGATGATAGGCCCGCTTGAGGCTAGCCCGCTGGGGCCCGAGGCCGCGGCCGTTCGGTTCGAGGACGCGGCAATAGTCGCTGAAGCGCGAGAGACGCACAATCTCGAGGTGGTGATTGTGACAATGCTCGAGGAGGAGATACCAGGCAACCTTGTGATAGAGCAGTTGTAGCGGCCAGGCAATCTCCATACCCGGCTTTTGGGTCGCATAGGGCGCGTGACGGCGGGCAATTTCCAGAGGCTGACCCCGGGCGATCGCCGTTTCCAGGGCCTCAACGCAATGGAACAAGTTATGGCGGTTTTCGCCGCGCTGGGCCATCTCCTCCGGGTCCGTCCATTCAATACTGCGTTGGTAGACCTGGCGGATGGGATAGAAACTCCCATCCTCTGTATCACTGTTGAAGCCGCGCAGGCGGTATTGCAGACGACGATAGATTTGGCGCACTTGCGGGTCCGCTTGAAACTGAGCCTGAGAGGCGAGGGCATTCAGCGCGACCTGGAGTTCGTAGCGATCCAAGACAGCCGTACCCAGGTAGTAGCCCCAGCGGTACATCCGGTCTTCCAAGAAGCCCCAATGGCGCAGGATTTGCAGGTCCTTGCGGAGGGTCGCCTTCGAGGGGTAATTCGGCGGCCACGCATGACCCCGCTCAGCCGCCACGGCCTGGAGTTGCGTTCGCAAGACCGCGATCGCGCTGTGGTGCTGGTCGGACTCATCGCGCAGGGCCAAGGGCTCGGGGCAACCAATGCCGGGGTGGTGCAGCAGAGTCAGCAACAGTAGCATCAGGCGCTCGAAGGCAGGGGGAGACACAGGGAGAAGACAATAGCAATGGGCGGGAAGCTAACGGGGCTGGGAACTCAGTTTAGCAGAGATTCCGCCGGGGGCTGAGGCCGCGCGCGGGGGTTATGCGCTTTTGCCAGCGAGGCCCCAGGGGCGACGGCTAGGCTGAGGCAAGCGATCGCCCAGGGAGGCCAGCCCACCAGCCCAGACGCGCCTGGATTGGGAGCATTTCCGTTTGGCCACCTTCCCCCGCCATCACACCCAACCTGGCATGAGAAACCCCTAACTCCCCGGCTCTCTGCCTGGGGAGCCGGTGCGGAGAACTGGAGCCGCGCCCCCGGGATCGCTAAACCCGTGATTTTGGAGCCTATAGATAATGATGTACCTCTCTTGGCGAGCCCTCTTGGTGCGGAGTATCGTCGCGGCGGCGGTGAATGGCCTGATCACCCTGTGGCTGCTGTTGATCGCGCCCCTCGGCTTGGCCGCCGTGGTTTTTAATACTGCGGCCGTAGCCCTCTCGACTTTTGCGGTCTGCTTGAGCGGCGATCTCGTCGTGAGCTGGCTGTTGCGCGGTCAGCCCGATTCCGGCTCCCTGCCCGCCACTCCAGGCCGCCACCTAGAGCGGCCCGGAGCGACGGAGGTGGAGCGACGCGGACGGCGCTGATGCAGGTACTCTATGTCTCGCAGCAGGGCTGTTGGGTATCCCTAGCCCAGGAGTCGCTGCTAGTGAAGCAGCAGGGAACGGTGCTGGCGACAGTGCAGTTACCGCTGTTGGAGCAGGTGCTGATCTTCGGCCACTCGCAGATGACGACCCAAGCAGTGCGGGCCTGTTTGCAGCGGGACATCCCGATCGCTTACCTCTCTCGGTTGGGCTGGTGCTACGGTCGGGTCCAGGCCTTGGCCCGGGGCTACCGGCCCCTAGCACGCTACCAGCAGGAGTTGAGTTTTGGCGATCGCTTTGGGGTGGCCCGGGCGATCGTCCGGGGCAAGCTGCACAATAGCCGGGTGCTCTTGCAGCGGCAGCAGCGGCGGCAAGCGGCGGCACGGCTGGCAACGACGATCGACGAGCTGGCGGCCCTGGGGGAGCAGTTGCGGGCCGCCACGGCGGTGGAGCAGTTGCTGGGGCTGGAGGGGGCGGGGGCGGCGAGCTATTTCGCGGCCCTGGGGACCTGTTTGGCGGAGGGGGAGTTTGAGTTTCAGGGGCGATCGCGCCGCCCCCCTGGCGATGAGATCAATGCTCTCCTGAGTTTTGGCTATCAGGTGCTCTGGAATCATCTGCTGGCGCTGCTGGAGTTGCAGGGGCTCGATCCCTACCAGGCCTGTCTACACCAGGGCAGTGAGCGCCACGCGGCCCTGGCGAGTGATCTGGTGGAGGAATTTCGGGCGCCGCTGGTGGATGCGCTGGTGCTCTACCTGATCCACACGCGCCAGGTGCGGCGGGCGGATGATTTTGAGTGGCGGGATGGCGGCTGTTTTCTCAATGACCGCGGCCGGCGCACGTTTCTGCGGGCTTGGTTGCGCCGGCTGGAGGAGCCGCTGGCGGATGGTCAGCCCCACTGGGATCTGTTGGGTCGGCAGGTGCGGGCTTACAAGCAGTTTGTCTACCAGCCGGCGGGGGGGTATCAGCCCTATCGGCTACCCTGAGGGTTTGGGTTTTTTCGGGTTGCTAAGGTTGCTGCTTTATCTGGTTATCTACGATATTCCCTGCGATAAGCGGCGGCGCAAGGTGGCGGCGCTGTTGGAGGGCTATGGGCAGCGGGTGCAGTACAGTGCGTTTGAGTGTGTGTTGTCGGTGTCAAAGTATCAGGAGTTGTTGGGTCGGTTGCGGGGGCGGGTGAAGGTGGCGGAGGATAGTGTGCGGATCTATCCGTTGTCGGGCCATACGTCGGGTCAGGTGGTGATCTGGGGCGGGTTGCCGCTGACGGAGCCACCGGGTTCAACGGTGGTCTAGCGGGGGAGGGGAAAAAGGTCTGGATGCTGCATTCTTTCGTTTTCTCCCCCGTTGCCGCTCTGGGTCTGGGTTTGAGGCTATTTTGCTGAAGCTTGGTAATGACGATGTACTCACTTTTTGCCTGCTCTCCGGAAGTGACGGCTGGACACCAGGCAGGGTAAGGGTTTTAATGGGGGGGACTCTCCACTCGCTGGAGAACACAGTTGATTGGAAACATCTTCAGTCTCGGTGGTACCGTCACCGGTAGTCTCCTCTCCACTCGCTGGAGAACACAGTTGATTGGAAACAAGACTAATGAGTCGAGGGTATCAAATATTCCTCCATCTCTCCACTCGCTGGAGAACACAGTTGATTGGAAACTCTGCCTCGGGGTACTTTGCCCGGGCCCGCATTTGGGCTCTCCACTCGCTGGAGAACACAGTTGATTGGAAACCTAATAGAATCGGATGAAATGAGAGAAATAAAACGTTCTCTCCACTCGCTGGAGAACACAGTTGATTGGAAACTCCTCAATGGTGTCGAGGGCAACTCGTAGCATCTTGGCTCTCCACTCGCTGGAGAACACAGTTGATTGGAAACATTATTCATTTCTTCTGGCTTCTGGTTGCTTACTTCGCTCTCCACTCGCTGGAGAACACAGTTGATTGGAAACTAAACGTTTTCGCAGACAAAGATCTGCTGGGGGTAGACTCTCCACTCGCTGGAGAACACAGTTGATTGGAAACTTCTACTGGGTTGGCTTTTTTCTTGTTCAGGAGAGGGCTCTCCACTCGCTGGAGAACACAGTTGATTGGAAACATATAATCCATGGCATCCGCCAACGAATCTGCCCGGACTCTCCACTCGCTGGAGAACACAGTTGATTGGAAACTTTACCCCAGAGGCCCTCGTAATGCATGTGGGGGTAAACTCTCCACTCGCTGGAGAACACAGTTGATTGGAAACTCGCGGCGGCGAGGCCGCTTGATGACGTCTTTGAACTCTCCACTCGCTGGAGAACACAGTTGATTGGAAACTAATTCCTCTGTAGAACGAAAGTATTAAGCCTTTTATCTCTCCACTCGCTGGAGAACACAGTTGATTGGAAACCCCTTCATTTGGGCCCGGAGCTTGTTCTGCACCCGCTCTCCACTCGCTGGAGAACACAGTTGATTGGAAACCTGGACAGTTTAGCGTCGTATCCAGGACGATTAACCTCTCCACTCGCTGGAGAACACAGTTGATTGGAAACTCCACTGGGGATACGTTCCCGTATTTCTCGCTTGACTCTCCACTCGCTGGAGAACACAGTTGATTGGAAACTTGCGGTTCTTGACATACCGCCACCCGCGCAAGAGCAACTCTCCACTCGCTGGAGAACACAGTTGATTGGAAACACTTCCAGAACAAGATTGATCGTTGCTGACTCAATCGACTCTCCACTCGCTGGAGAACACAGTTGATTGGAAACCGCTGAGGTCCGCCCAGCTCAGGTTCGCGCTAGCGAGCTCTCCACTCGCTGGAGAACACAGTTGATTGGAAACCCGGAGCACTGGGTTGCATCCATGCTCAAGCGTCTTGCTCTCCACTCGCTGGAGAACACAGTTGATTGGAAACGACGAGGCAGAGGCCGCTGGCTGGCCTTAACTCGCACTCTCCACTCGCTGGAGAACACAGTTGATTGGAAACTGCCAAAACCAATCCAGGTAATTCACACCTGATTCGAGCTCTCCACTCGCTGGAGAACACAGTTGATTGGAAACTTGTGCAAGATGGGGCGGATCCGAGATTGAAACTCTCCCCACTCTCCACTCGCTGGAGAACACAGTTGATTGGAAACCATGCCGCCAGCCCCGCAGAAGTAGCAGGTAGCGGCTCTCCACTCGCTGGAGAACACAGTTGATTGGAAACATATTCTGAGACAGCCGGACCTGTTTCCGATCGCGGCGCTCTCCACTCGCTGGAGAACACAGTTGATTGGAAACGCTTTTAATAGCCGAACTGCCCACGTCAGAGTACGTGGGCTCTCCACTCGCTGGAGAACACAGTTGATTGGAAACCCAGCCCCGCAAAAGTAGGAGGTAGCGGATCGAGTCTCTCCACTCGCTGGAGAACACAGTTGATTGGAAACTTGCGGTTCTTGACATACCGCCACCCGCGCAAGAGCAACTCTCCACTCGCTGGAGAACACAGTTGATTGGAAACACTTCCAGAACAAGATTGATCGTTGCTGACTCAATCGACTCTCCACTCGCTGGAGAACACAGTTGATTGGAAACCGCTGAGGTCCGCCCAGCTCAGGTTCGCGCTAGCGAGCTCTCCACTCGCTGGAGAACACAGTTGATTGGAAACCCGGAGCACTGGGTTGCATCCATGCTCAAGCGTCTTGCTCTCCACTCGCTGGAGAACACAGTTGATTGGAAACGACGAGGCAGAGGCCGCTGGCTGGCCTTAACTCGCACTCTCCACTCGCTGGAGAACACAGTTGATTGGAAACTTGAGCCCGTAACCTGTCCTGCAAAACAAGAATCCTCTCTCCACTCGCTGGAGAACACAGTTGATTGGAAACATGAGTCCACTTCCATAGGTCGGAGTTACCACGATCCTCTCCACTCGCTGGAGAACACAGTTGATTGGAAACGGCCACCGGCTGAGGGCTGCCACCAACTCCAGTTTGGCTCTCCACTCGCTGGAGAACACAGTTGATTGGAAACAATCTTCGTCCGGGAATGTCTGGAGTGCCCTTCGGACTCTCCACTCGCTGGAGAACACAGTTGATTGGAAACCTGAAACAAACAACGACTAAGCTTCATGATTCCTCTCTCCACTCGCTGGAGAACACAGTTGATTGGAAACCAGAAATTCCCGGAGGGCGTCCGTATCCCAACCCGCTCTCCACTCGCTGGAGAACACAGTTGATTGGAAACTAGAAGGGCTGGATGATCTGCTCAGGCAGACTAAGCCTCTCCACTCGCTGGAGAACACAGTTGATTGGAAACGATGCCTCCAGTTCCGCCGCAGTATATTTCTTGAATGCTCTCCACTCGCTGGAGAACACAGTTGATTGGAAACGAGTGCAGGTTGCCTGTGCAACTTGCAAGGTTATTCTCTCCACTCGCTGGAGAACACAGTTGATTGGAAACACATCAGAACCAGGCGTCCTTTATGCCCTTCGTTCTCTCTCCACTCGCTGGAGAACACAGTTGATTGGAAACTTCAGCCTGGGCCACCGAGACAAAGCGGCAACCAACTCTCCACTCGCTGGAGAACACAGTTGATTGGAAACCCTAGCTTGTCAGGGGCATTCTACGGTTGACAAGAATTCTCTCCACTCGCTGGAGAACACAGTTGATTGGAAACTTTTCACCCCAGGCAATACCAAAATTAAACTCATGATCTCTCCACTCGCTGGAGAACACAGTTGATTGGAAACCGCCTCGCGCGCTGCCAGGATTTGAGCCTGGCGCTCCTCTCTCCACTCGCTGGAGAACACAGTTGATTGGAAACCCCGCTTTGCCTAGTGCCACCGTCGTCTGGGAGATTTCTCTCCACTCGCTGGAGAACACAGTTGATTGGAAACCGCTGACTCGATTGAGTCAGGTTCCTTTTTGTACAAGCTCTCCACTCGCTGGAGAACACAGTTGATTGGAAACTATCGCAGTTTTCCCGCGATTGTTTAACCTTATAGGCTCTCCACTCGCTGGAGAACACAGTTGATTGGAAACACCCTCATCTGGGCCCGAAGTTTATCCTGAATGAGTAGAACTCTCCACTCGCTGGAGAACACAGTTGATTGGAAACTTGGCGTCATCGCCTGCCCACCGCGCCCCCTTCGCGCTCTCCACTCGCTGGAGAACACAGTTGATTGGAAACACATCTGTGGCGAGGTTGTCGAGGAACGCTTGGGTGCTCTCCACTCGCTGGAGAACACAGTTGATTGGAAACTATATAACGGCAATGCCCTTAGATCGGGCTTACCGCTTCTCTCCACTCGCTGGAGAACACAGTTGATTGGAAACGGACTCGGTCCCGAAGCCCGTGGTTACTACCGCTGACTCTCCACTCGCTGGAGAACACAGTTGATTGGAAACTTCAACCGGGGCCACCGGCTGAGGGCGGCAACCAACTCTCCACTCGCTGGAGAACACAGTTGATTGGAAACCAAGAATCCACTGGGTTTTTGCATCGGAATAGCCCCTCTCTCCACTCGCTGGAGAACACAGTTGATTGGAAACCCGGACGTGTTCAGAAGTAAAATCATGAATATCGAACTCTCCACTCGCTGGAGAACACAGTTGATTGGAAACACCGGCCGCCGGGACCATGGTGCTGGGGACCGCGTTGCTCTCCACTCGCTGGAGAACACAGTTGATTGGAAACTTTCACCCTTATGGGTGGTGGTGAATGTCAACTGTTCTCTCCACTCGCTGGAGAACACAGTTGATTGGAAACAAACAAACCACTGAGGGGTATACAATCCCCTTCAAGGAGACTCTCCACTCGCTGGAGAACACAGTTGATTGGAAACTCGATGCCACAAAGTAGCACCGAAACAACCTTCTCAACTCTCCACTCGCTGGAGAACACAGTTGATTGGAAACTTGAAAGCTTCGCTCTCTTCGTAGATTTCTTCTGACTCTCCACTCGCTGGAGAACACAGTTGATTGGAAACACCTAGCAGAGACTGATCCCGCACCCCTGCCATGCCTCCCTCTCCACTCGCTGGAGAACACAGTTGATTGGAAACCGCTATGCGCGGGGGCACGAGATTATCGTCCTCGACTCTCCACTCGCTGGAGAACACAGTTGATTGGAAACCCCGATAAAAATTCGTAATTTCAACCAACCGTTGAAAGCTCTCCACTCGCTGGAGAACACAGTTGATTGGAAACCTGTGAAGCGTGTGCGCAAAGCTGAAAAAAAAGTACTCTCCACTCGCTGGAGAACACAGTTGATTGGAAACTTATCCAGATGCAGGACTTCTGCGCCAATCGGCGTTTGCTCTCCACTCGCTGGAGAACACAGTTGATTGGAAACCCAAATCTCATCGATACAATGGAACACCAGTCCAACTCTCCACTCGCTGGAGAACACAGTTGATTGGAAACTCCGTGTTTATCCAGTGCATTGTCGATTTCAAATGACTCTCCACTCGCTGGAGAACACAGTTGATTGGAAACGAAAAAAATAAACTACAAACAGGGGAATAATCCCCTCTCTCCACTCGCTGGAGAACACAGTTGATTGGAAACAAGTAATGCCTGCCATCGTCGCTTTGATCGATCAGGCTCTCCACTCGCTGGAGAACACAGTTGATTGGAAACTCCCCTGGGCGTTTTGCCCTTGTTGTGTATGTGTTCTCTCCACTCGCTGGAGAACACAGTTGATTGGAAACTTTCTGGGAGATTAGCAATCTGGTGAATGCACCGGCTCTCCACTCGCTGGAGAACACAGTTGATTGGAAACGCCTCAAGCGAGATAGAAGCCTGAGCGGCCTCTTGCTCTCCACTCGCTGGAGAACACAGTTGATTGGAAACCTCAACGCAAAAAACTTTAATGCTAAACGTTAAATCTCTCCACTCGCTGGAGAACACAGTTGATTGGAAACTTGCTGTTAAAGCTCAACGAGAATTAAGGGCTCAGCTCTCCACTCGCTGGAGAACACAGTTGATTGGAAACCCGGGCAATGCTGAAACACTACGGCCTGTCTCTTCCGGCTCTCCACTCGCTGGAGAACACAGTTGATTGGAAACCAATTAGCTGTGGGCGGAGAGTCAAACCGATCGACTCTCCACTCGCTGGAGAACACAGTTGATTGGAAACACGCAGATATAGGCCCAAACATCTCGCCATTGCCAACTCTCCACTCGCTGGAGAACACAGTTGATTGGAAACAAGATAAACCCGTGAACGGTCTTGGTGACGGCAACAACTCTCCACTCGCTGGAGAACACAGTTGATTGGAAACACCCTACCCACTAAGAAACAAACGAAGTGAAAGGTATCACCCCTTACCTGCAAGTCACCCACACCAGCGAGGCCATCGCTTGGTACGAACGTATCTTCAGTGCAAAAGAAGTCCGCGCCCGGTTAGTGTCACCAGATGGGACTTGCATGAACGCCGAGATCGAGATCGAGGGAACCCGCTTAATGCTCGCAGACGAGACACCCAAGATCGGTTCGACAAGCCCAGCGACACTACAGGGAACATCAGTCGTCCTCAACCTGCACGTCGCCAACGCCGACGAGACCTTCGCGCGCGCGCTCGATGCCGGCGCCGAGCTAGTCTATCCACTCGCCGACCAATTCTACGGCGATCGCGCTGGGCGCCTACGCGATCCCTTTGGCCACCACTGGATCATCGCCACCCACCTTCGCGATGTCCCAGAAAGCGAGATGGTCGCGGCATTTCAGTCAATGTTCGGCCAGCAATCAGGGAGTCTCCAAAGTGAGATGCACCCGCCTCCGGTGAGTTGAGGACAGAAAACCAAGCATCCCCCCTCCTGCTGTTAGACTGGGCTCAACCCAACTTACCATCGGGGATACGCGCTTTTTTCTCGTGCCTGGAATTATCTATGAACATCATCGAAACCCACATCGAAGAAATGCTGATCTCTGCTGAAGAAGCCCCTGATGAGGACATTCTCAGCGGCTACTCCATCCTCGGCATCCTCGATAATGACCGAGAACTCTTGCTCGCAGACATCATCGCGAACACCCATCCCGCTATGGACGCCGAAGCCCATGACGACCTGAACAGCCCGACCCTCGAAGAATCGGATCGCTCAACTCCTGGCCGCAGCTCCCCCAATGCGGCAAATCATCGCAACTCTGGCGACGGAAGCCCTGCAACAGGATGGGTGCATTGGTCACGAGGGGGCGATCGCCGTTCTCAATTTCCTAGCCACCTTATCCCGTGCAGAAGCATCTGACTCTCCCCTCCCTGGAGAACACCGTTGATAGAAAACCGGGTTGCAGCATCATACAATGTGCAGCACCCATGACCATCTGGTTCGTTATTCCCAGAAACCGGCAAAGCGTTTGGTTTACTGAAAAATTTACTTCGTTCATGCAAGCCAGTACCGAATATGTCCACTAACTACAACACCATCGCGACAGAATATAGAGCATCTAAAATGATGCCCTGGCGGCTTCACGTAGAAGCCTACACATTTTTCCAGATGACAGGCGCCTTGTCAGGTTTAAGCGTACTTGACCTCGCCTGCGGAGAGGGTTTCTATACCCGGCAACTCAGAGCCAACGGCGCATCAGAAGTGGTGGGAGTAGATATATCGGCAGAAATGATACGGCTAGCGCAAGAGTCAGAGAAGACCAACCCCCTCGGGCTCACGTACTATGTGCAGGATGTAATGTTCCTCAATCTCTCCAAAAAGTTTGACCTGGTTTGCGCGGCCTACCTGCTCAACTATGCAAAAAATCCCGGAGAGCTGGAGCAAATGGGGCGCATCATCGCTGAACACCTGAAACCAGGCGGTCGCTTCATTACGATCAATAGTAACCCTGACTACCAGGGTACAGTTGAAGCCATGTTTCCCTATGGTTTCACCCGCGAAAATAAAGGCAAGGCCGAGGGGACAGAAATCATCTACCGCCTCTATCAACCGGGCAAGCAACCCATCGAAGTCACCAATTATCATCATGCCAAAGACACGCACGAAACTGCCCTGAAAAAGGCAGGATTTTCCGATGTCTGGTGGCACCCGCTGGAAGTATCCTCCGAAGGTGTCGAAGCGTTTGGCAAAGCCCACTGGGAGCCCCTACTCACCTACCAGCCGGTAATAGGACTCTCCTGCGCCAAACTATAACGAAGGGGGTGCATCTCACTTTGGAGACTCCCCTTCGCCCTACTTGAGAGAAAGGGCTGGGGGACGTAGACGCGCAGCGGCTTCTCGCAGAGCGGGTCAACTTGTCTAACTGAGATGCACCCACGCCGAAGCCCATGACGACCTGAACAGCCCGACCCTCGAAGAATCGGATCGCTCAACTCCTGGCCGCAGCTCCCCCAATGCGGCAAATCATCGCAACTCTGGCGACGGAAGCCCTGCAACAGGATGGGTGCATTGGTCACGAGGGGGCGATCGCCGTTCTCAATTTCCTGGCCGCCTTATCCCCTACAGAAGCGTCTGACTCTTCCCTCCCTGGAGAACACGGTTGCCTGGAAACTATTACCCGTAATCGTAATTATCGGTATTAGGTTCTCTCCCCTCCCTGGAGAACAGCAGCCAAGCCTCTCAAGGGGACTTACGCGGGCAAACCCTGGACCGCCTGAATACTAGCCCTATTGACGCCCTCGAGCCCTAGCCCTCGCGCGGGGCCGAGGGTTCCCCCTCCTCCGGCAAAGCCAGGGCTTCAGCAGCCGAAATTCCCTCCCCCTGGTGGCCGAACTGCCAGAGCAGCGCCGCCGCTTCAGCCCGCGTCAACGGCTTGCGGGGCTGAAAGAGAGTCGTATACCCAAAGGCCCGCAGCACATTCGCGCGATCGCCATTCTCATAGTCCGCCAGCAGGGCCCGCCGCACCCGCGCATCCAGTTGCTCCGCATCTTGGAAGCCCCAAGTGTTGCGGATCGCCTCCAGGTCAGCCGGGGGCGGCAGCCGACGCAGATCCAGGGGGACTTTCCAGGCGATCGCCTGCTCCCGAGTCAAGGGAGCCTCCGGTTGAAACAGCAGCGCCGCCGTATCCCCCGTCAGACGGGAGGGAATGATCCCCGCCTCCGCCAGGCCCTGAATCTCAGCAAAGCCCGGAGCGTCCGGCTTCACATCCTCAAAGGCCGGCTGGGCCGCCTGGGCCACCGGGCGAATCTGCTTCGTGGGGCGATCGCGATACATACGGTTATGGGCCCCAAACAGCCAGCGGGCAAACTCTTGGCGCGTCACGACCCGGCTCGGCTGAAACTGAGGGCCGAGATCCGCAAAAACCCCCAGGGCCTGGAGATCGCGAATGTAACCCACCTCCCGGGCCGTCAGACTGTCCAGATCGCGAAAGCTAGCCGACGTTTCTGGCGATGACACCGCCTCCGCCGCCGGAGCCGTCGGCGCTCGGAGCGGTTCCAGCCCCTGCTCGTAGATGAGGACAAAGCGTGCCCCGGTCCCCATCTCTTCCAGAAAGCTGACCTGCACCTCCAGATCCTCTCGCCGGGCCACGAGGGTGCCATCCCCCGTGGGAGCGGGGCGGCGCTGCCAAGTCTGAGCGCGAAACTGCTCGGTATAAAAAGCTTCTACCTCGGCCCGGGTCGCCGTTGTTTGCCATTGGGTCGTCACGGCGGGGCGATCGCCCGCAGCCGTCGCCTCGGCGGTCCGCACCGCCACCAGCGTCGCTCCGGGGTAGCGGGGAATCCCGTCCGGGAAATCCGCCGGCAGCGTCGCGGGCTCGGCCGGCTCCGGGGCCGCCCCGTCCCCCGAGAGGCTCGTGCCCGTCAGGGAGGGATCGGCGGCAAACCACTCGGCCGCCTCATCACTACAGGCGGCGATCGCCCCCATCAGCAGCGCGATCGCCCCATACCGGCTCCAGCTCCAGCCCATCGCTTTCCCCTCGTCAGTCCCTTTCCTACGCTAGCGTATCCCTGACCCTAGCGATGGCGACAGATGACCGAGAGGTTATTCGCCGGCATGGCCGCCGTCTCCACCCAGTCCAGCCCCGCGTCCGCCGCCGCCGCGATGACCGTTTCGAGATCCCGCACCCCCCAGGCCGGATTTTGGGCCCGTAGGGACCGATCAAAGGCCGCATTACTGGGGGCCGTGTGTTGGCCATCCTGCTTAAAGGGCCCGTAGAGGTATAAAATCCCGCCCGGCGGCAACAGGGCTCCGGCGCCGGCCAACAGCCCGAGGCCGGTTGACCAAGGGGAAATGTGGAGGAGGTTGATGCTCACGACGGCCTGGAAGGGACGGGGGGGAAGCGTTGCCGGCCACGACGGCTGGCTGACATCCAGCTCTAAAGGCGGTTCTAAATTGGGGGCCGGGTCCGCCGCCTGCCAGGCGCGAATACTCGCGAGGCCTTCCGGCTCACAGTCCGTCGGCAGCCACTGGCGCGGTTGGAGGCGCGGCGCGAAGAAAACGCTGTGCTCCCCCGTGCCGCTGGCCACTTCGAGCACCGTGCCGGTGGGGGGCAGCACCCGCTGCAACAGGGCCAGGATCGGCTCGCGGTTGCGCTGAGTCGCAGGAGCATAGCGGCGTTGGTCAAGCATGGGGAGAGGGGGTTATTGGGCCAAATTCTCAAACTTCGTGAGTTCCGGCTGAAAGAGGAGTTTCACGGTGCCCGTCGGGCCATTGCGGTGCTTAGTGATGATCACTTCCGCCACGTTGCGATCCGGGGAGTCTGGATTATAGTACGAGTCTCGGTAGAGCATGATCACCACATCCGCATCTTGCTCAATCGAGCCGGATTCGCGCAGGTCCGACATCATCGGGCGCTTGTTGGTGCGGGACTCGACGCCGCGACTGAGCTGTGAGAGCGCGATCGTCGGCGCGTCAATTTCCCGGGCCAAGGTCTTCAGGGAGCGGGTGATCTTGGAGAGTTCCTGCACCCGGTTATCGCTGCTCCCTTCCATGAGTTGCAGGTAGTCCAAGACCACCAAACCCAGCCGGCCGCCGTGCTCTGCCTGGAGGCGACGAACCTGCGATCGCATTTGCATCACCGTCAGCGTCGCGCTGTCATCGATATAGATTGGCAAATCGGAGAGGGTTCCGATGGCGATCGCCAACTGGTCCAACTCACTTTGCGTCACCCGCCCCGAGCGCAGACGATTGCTCTCAATATTCGCCTCCACCGCCAACAGGCGCTGGGCCAACTGCTCCTTGGACATCTCCAGGCTGAAAATCGCCACCGGTAGCTGATGCTTCTTGGCAATATTCGCCGCAATCCCCAGCCCCAAGGCCGTTTTGCCCATAGACGGCCGACCGGCGATCACGATCAGATCCGAGCGCTGGAACCCCCCCGTCATCGCGTCCAGGTCGTAGAAATCGCAGGCAACCCCCGGTAACACCGTTTCCTCGTGCAAGTTTTCGATCTCGGTGTAGGCGTCGATCAACGTATCCGAGAGGGGCACCAGGCCCGCTTGGGGACGCTGTTGCGTGATGCTAAACACTTCCTGCTCAGCCCGATCGAGGACCAGCTCCAGCTCCAGGGCCGTGTCATAGCCAAGCTGGCCAATGGCATGGCTCGCAGCGATCAGTTGGCGGCGCACCGCCTTATCCGTGACGAGCAGCGCGTAACGATCGATATTCACCGCCGAAACCGTGCGCTCGACCAGTTGCGCCAGCTTGCTCGTACCGCCGACGGTAGTAAGCAGGTCGTGATCCTGGAGCCAACTCACGATGGTGGTGAGGTCCGTGGGCTTGTTGCTGCGGTGCAGGGCCAGGGCCGCCTTGTAGATTTCGCTGTGGGCGCTGATGTAAAAGGCTTCGGGCGCTAGCAGGTGGGCAATGCGGCCGATGGCCTCAGGATCAAGCAAAATCCCCCCCAGGATCGATTCTTCCGCCTCAATGTTCTGGGGCGGCAGGGCTTGGTCCGGGAGGAGCGGGGTGAAGTCGGTCACGGATTCGCGCGGAGGGAGTTAGAAGCAGAAAAGGGTATCGCGGGTGAGGCGGCCGGTCTCGGGGTTGCGGCCCTGGGCTCCTTGGCACAACTGCGCTTCGACATCACTCCGCAGCAGCACACCGGTAAAGTCAGCGCCGTCAATGATCGCGCCCTCAAAACGGGCGTTGGCCGCGAGGGCCCCTTCCAGGACAGCGTTGGTCAGGTTGGCCTTGGTCAAGCGGGCCGAGCCCAAGATAGCGTTCCGCAAGTTAGCGCCCTCAAAGTTCACGGAGTCTAGATTGGCGGAAAAGAAACTGACCCCCTCGAGGTTGGCGTGGCTGAAGTCGCTCTGGCGCAGGGTGGCGGAGGTGAAGCTGGAATCGCGCAGGTCTTGGCCGGAGAAGTCGGCCTCGGGCAGGAAGGCTTTGTTGTAATCGTCGGCCCAGGCGGGCGGGGCGATCGCCCCCGCGAACCACACCAGCGCCAGTAGGAGCAGCAAAAATCCCCAACGGTGTAAGCACGCCATCACTCTCAATCTCCCTCCGTAGGGTCTACGGGTTGCTCGGGGGACCTCGGCCGTCGCCCCCGGTGAACTACATTGTGCAATCCTAACCTTGTGCGACCCTAACCTTGTGCAATCCTAGCAAGTAATCGCAGTCAGGAATCGGCAAGATGGTAGCCCCAAAGCCCAGCCCCAAGCCCTCTACCATGGTCATTGGCAACCTTGGTGAACAACTGGTCGCGCAGTGGCTGGTGGGTCAGCAGTGGCAGATTCTCGCTCGACAATGGCGATCGCGCTGGGGGGAGCTGGACCTCATCGCCCTCGAGCCGCCGGGAACCGTCCTCGCCTTTGTGGAAGTGAAGACCCGCGCCGGCGGCAATTGGGACGCCGATGGCCTGCTGGCGGTTACACCCCAGAAACAGGCGCGACTCTGGCAAACCGCTGAACTCTTTCTCGCGGCCGAACCCCAGTACGCCCCCCGGCCCTGTCGCTTTGATCTCGCCCTTGTCACCTACCGGCACGCTAGGTCCGGCGGGACCCGGCGCGATCGCCCGACCTCTCCCGCCCAGGCCTTGCCCGCCGTAACCTTAGGGGAGCCCCTACTCTGGCAGGGTTACGAACTCACCCTCGCCCACTACCTCCCCGCCGCCTTCAGCCAGTAGACCGAATCTAGCAGCCCAACTCCCACCCATGAACGGCGAACGTGATCTCGCGACCCTCCTCGCTACCCTAGAGCCCGTGCTCCACGCGGAGGAATGGGTCTTTTGTAGTCTGCCCCCGGACCAGGCGGCGGCCCTCGACATTCCCTACCTGGGCCGGTTTCACGAGGCCGAAGGGGAAACCCTGATCGTGCCCCGAGGGGTGGCTGAGCGCTGGGCGATCGCCTACACCTATCCCTGCCGCCTGATCACCCTCAACGTGCATTCCAGCTTGGCCGCCGTGGGATTCCTCGCCGCGATTACCGCCAAACTCGCGGCCGCCAACATCAGCGTGAATCCCGTGTCGGCCTACTACCATGACCATCTTCTGGTTCCCCGGGAGCAAGCGGAACAAGCTCTGAGCCTCCTGAGCCAGTTCCAAGCCTCACCCCAAGGCCGCTAGCACGGCTCGCAGGCGCTCCTGCTCCCGGAGGAGAGAAAACTCCTGGTGAATGCGATCGCGCCCGGCGGCGGCGATCGCCCGTTGCCGCGCTTCTCCCAAGGCCTCCCACTCCAGCACCGCCGCCCCGAGGCGATGGAGCTGGTAGCGAGGCAGCAGGAAACCATGTTTTCCGGACTCGATCACTTCCGGAATCCCTCCGGCGTCGCTGGCGATCGCCCCGCAGCCACAGGCCATCGCCTCCAGCAGCGCATTGGGCAGCCCCTCCCACAGAGACGGCAGGAGGAAGAGATCGCAGAGCTGCAAATGGGCCGCCACAAGCTCCGGTTCCGGGAGGTGGCCGGTGATCACGATGCGGGCGTAGTCCTCAGGGTATTCCAAGGCGAAGGTGTGCAGTAACCCCTCCTGGCTGGGCCGGACTTCGCCAATGATCAGCAAGGCTGCCGGACGGCTAGCCCGCACCTCTCGCAGGGCCGTGAGCAGGAAACGCTGCCCCTTCTTCTCCCGCAGTTCCCCCGAGAAGCCCAGCACCAGTTCAGCCGCCGCAAACCCCAGGGCTTGGCGGCGGGCCTGGCGATCGCCCCCATCCGTAGCAGGCTGAAACACCGCCGTATCCACGGCATTTTTCAGCACCATCGTATCCGCGCGCTGGCTGATCAGTTGCAACTTGCGGGCTAGGTCCTGGCTCACAGCCGTGACCACCGTGGCCTGTTGCAGCGTCCACTGCAAGCGGGCAAAGTCCCCTGGCGGAAAGGCCCCGCGCTCCCCATCGTTCCCACGGGCACTGACCACGCTGGGCAAGTGATGCAGGTGAGCAAACCAGACCGCCAGGAACCCAGCCGGAAACAGGTAGTGCCCCCAGACAGCGGTGTAGGGATGCTGCCGGTGTAGCCAGTCGAGGGCGTTGAGAGTCTGAATAAAACTCATGTCCCAATGGCGGTAGAGCCCGACTCGGTAAACCCGGACTCCCGCAACCGACTCCCCCGGCTCCGCTACCACCTCCCCCGGGGCGATAAAGCGGCTCCAGACCACCACATCCACAGCCTCAAGCTGCTCGGTGATCGCCGCCGTAATGCGACCGGCACTCCGGGCCAGGCCGCCTATATCGGGGGGGTAACGTTCAGCCAACAGCAGCAGGCGAGTCATAGAAAACTGGCAAAAAGGGGGCTAACCCAAGTCACAACAGACCAAAGCGTTCAATAGGTGCATCTTTCGTTGGAGACTCCCCTTCGCCCTCCTCGGGAGCAGGGGCCGGGGGATGTAGACAAGCAGCGGCTTCTCGCAGCGTAGGCCCCCGTAACGCTGAAGCGAGCAACCCTCTGCTCCTTAAACCAGCGCTCAAGCGCCAAGCCCTCACCCCAACCCCTCTCCCAAGGTGGGAGAGGGGCTTCTAACTCCCCTTCTCCCAGCTTGGGAGAAGGGGCCGGGGGATGAGGGCCCCCGTAACCCTGAAGCGAGCGACCCTCTGCTCCTTGAACCCTAGCTCAAAATTCCGGGGAGCCGCGCTTTTTTCCGTCCACCCAGCCAAACTTAGGCGAGCGGCTTCTAACTCCCCTTCTCCCAGCCTTGGGAGAAGGGGCCGGGGGATGAGGGCCCCCGTAACCCTGAAGCGAGCGACCCTCTGCTCCTTGAACCCTAGCTCAAAATTCCGGGGAGCCGCGCTTTTTTCCGTCCACCCAGCCAACCCTGCAACAGAGCCAGTCCAAGATTACAGCTTTGTAATCCACCCACCCCTTGAATTGTCATCTTGGCAGGGCTTAATCAGAAGCGTAGACCAACGCAACAAGGAGTCCACACCTCATGTTGAGCCCTCGCATCCTCCTGACTCTCTCAGCCACCTCCCTGGTCCTCGGCTCCCTAGGCTATGCCGCCATCACCCAAGCCGCCAGCCCAACCCCAGAACCATCCCAGATAGCCCAGACTCCCCAAAGCTCCCCCGGCCAGCAGCAAGGCCCTGCCGGGGCCCAAGGGGCTCCCCGACCCCGGGGCCCTCGCCACGACTTCGCCGCCGCCGCCCAGCGCCTCGGCGTGACGGAGCAAGCCCTGCGGAGTGCTCTGGGAGTACCGGACCAACCGCCCCGGGATGGCAGCCGTCCCCCGCGCCCAGACTTCGCCGCCGCCGCCCAGCGTCTCGGGGTCACGGAGGCCGCTCTTAAAGAGGCCTTGGGCGTGCCCGCCCAGGGGCCGCGCGGTGGGCGGCCCGATTTTGCCGCCGTCGCCCAAGAACTGGGGGTGACGGAGCAAGCCCTGCGAAATGCTCTGGGAGTGCCGGACCAACCGCCCCGGGATGGCAGCCGTCCCAACCGGCCCGATCTCAGTGCTGCCGCTCAGCAGCTCGGCGTGACGGAGGCCCAGCTCCAGGAAGCACTCCGCACCCACCGCTCGGGCGATCGCGGCCCCCGGCCGATGATGACAGAGTAATTCACCCCCCATAGTCCTCATGCCGCAACTGTTGGTCCCCTGCCTAAATCCTTCTCCCTGAAGGGAACAGGCTGCTAACCCCGCTTCTCCCAACACTCACCAATCCTTGGAGCGCCGCGTTCTGCCTCCAGGACCAGTTAATCGCTAACTTCAGGAATCCGGCCAGTAAACTAGCTACTGGGGATTCCTGATTTTTTTTGCTCCCATGCACTACCGCCGCTTTGGCAAAACCAACCGCCAGCTCTCGGTCTTTTCCCTGGGAACTATGCGCTGCCTCCGCAGTGCCAGGACCCTGCAAGAGACTGTAGTGCAGGCCCTAGAGCTGGGGATTAACCACCTTGAAACAGCCCGGGGTTACGGCCAGAGCGAGGTGTATCTTGGTCAGGCTCTGAAAACCCCCCTGCCTCTGTCGCGAGACCAATTCTTTATCACCACCAAGCTGCCGCCAACCCCAGCAGCAGCAACGATGCAGCAGTGGATTAACGAGTCTCTGGAGCGCTTGCAGGTGGATTATCTGGACGCGATCGCCCTCCACGGTCTCAACACCCCCGAGCACCTCGCTTGGGTCCAGCATCCTGAGGGCTGTCTGAGGGCACTGCAAGGGGCCCAGGCGGCGGGCCAGGTGCGACACCTGGGCTTCTCGACCCACGGT
Source organism: uncultured bacterium (assembly GCA_964397305.1). Lineage (GTDB taxonomy): Bacteria > Cyanobacteriota > Cyanobacteriia > Cyanobacteriales > Spirulinaceae > JAAUTY01. The sequence continues at coordinate 28,643 of CAYNIP010000018.1, read as the reverse complement.
TCTCTGGAGCTGATTCTCAAGGCCCTGGACCTGGAGGCCTTTGAGTTTGTGAATCTGCACTACTATCTGCTTTTTCAGCGCCACGCGGCGGCGATCGCCCGCGCTGCCGCCCAAGATTGCGGCCTCTTCATCATTTCCCCCGCTGACAAGGGGGGGCAACTCTACACGCCCTCAGCCAAGCTGGCTGAACTCTGTCAGCCTTTGACTCCCCTGGCCTTTGGCTACCGCTGGCTCCTGAGTGATCGCCGCATCACGACCCTCAGTGTGGGAGCCTCTCAGCCCTCGGAACTGGCGGCGATCGCGGCTCTGGCCGATCAAACTGGCCCCCTGACACCGGTGGAGACTGCGATCGCTGACCGTATTAATAGAGAACTCTCTTTGGCCCTCGGCAGCGATCGCTGTAGTCAGTGCTACCAGTGTTTGCCCTGTCCGGAGGCGATCCAGATTCCGGAGGTCCTGCGCCTGCGAAACCTGACAGTGGCCTACGGGATGACGGAATTTGGCCGCTACCGCTACGGGATGTTTGAAAACGCGGGGCATTGGTTTCCGGGACGACGGGGCGATCGCTGCACCGATTGCGGCGATTGCTTACCCCGTTGCCCGGAACAGTTGGATATTCCCCGTTTGTTGCGGGACACCCACGCCCAGCTCGCCGGTCGCGATCGCCGGCGGCTCTGGGAGGACTGACCGCGAGAACCTAGGGGAAACCTGATAAAGTAAAGCCAACGTATCAGCAGCCTAGGGTGCATATCCCCTTGGAGACTTCCCTCCTCCCCAGTAGGGTGGAGGGTCTGGGGAATGTAGGCGCGCAGCGGCTTCACGCAGCGGGGGCCAACTTGCCTACTGAGATGCCCCCGCAGCCTAGGCCTGGGGAGCCGCCCCCAGCATCAAACGTTAGCGGCACGAAGGCGGGCATGAAATTTGGCATCGATTTTGGGCACAATGCACCCCCTGACGTGGGGGCTGTGGGTTTAGCAAAGGAAGATGACCTCACCCGCGCCGTCGGCCAGCGGGTGATCAATAAGCTCACGGCCCTGGGCCACAGTGCGGTGAACTGCACTCCGAGGTGGGCCAGTAGCGTCCTGGACTCGCTCCGCAAACGGGTCAATGCCGCGAACACCAGCCGGGTTGATGTCTTTGTCTCGATCCATTTCAATGCCTTCAATGGCCGTGCGAGTGGCACTGAGGTTTTTGCTGCCAGCTCTGCATCCTCACGGCTGGCGCGGCCGGTGTTGGAGCGCATTGTCACTCTGGGTTTCTACAATCGCGGCGTGAAGAATGGCTCCCATCTCTACGTGTTGAAAAATACCTATATGCCAGCGATTCTGGTCGAGTGTTGCTTCATTGACTCGGCCCGAGATATGGAGCGATTTAACCCAGAGCTGATGGCCAACGCGATTGTGGCCGGTCTGGCGGGGGAAGTGCCTGGAGGAACTGGGGGCGAGCGTCCCGGCCCTGGCCCGGATGCAAAGTTGCGGGAGTTGCAAACGGCCCTGAATCGTTTGCAGATTGGCGATCGCCAAGGTCGGCCCTTAGCAGAAGATGGCCTCTCGGGGCCAAGGACGGCGGAGGCTCTGGAACGCTTTCACGCGATCGCTGGGATCAGCGCTAAGGGCAGCCCAACAGCGGCCACCTGGAAAGCCCTCGCGGATATCCTCGAGCAGCCCATTCTGCGCCCCCAACACGCGACGGGGCAAGCGGTGCGCTATGTACAGCACCGGGTTGGGGCTACGGTGGATGGGGTGTTTGGCCCAGGAACGGCCACGGCTGTGAGGCAGTTCCAAACGACCCACCGTTTAACTAGCGATGGTGTTGTGGGCCCCCAGACTTGGAGCCGACTACTTCGCTAGCAGAGATAGGTGTGGAGGGTGAACGAAATGTTACGCGGGATGTTGGGACTCCTTCGCTCAGCCCTCACCCCAACCCCTCTCCCAACTTGGGAGAGGGGCTTCTAGCTCCCCGGCTCCTAACCTTGGGAGCCGGGGCCGGGGGATGTAGACGCGCAGTGGTTTCTCGCAGTGTGGGCCCTGTAACCCTGTTTGCGCTAGCGTCGCGGAGCGATAGGGGGCGACCCTCTGCTTCTGGAACCAGCGCTCAAAATTCCGGGGAGCCGCGCTTTTTTTCGTCCACCCTCCCGCCTTAACGGCGTTGACAGCTTCAGCACAAACCGCATAATGGTCAAGAGTATTGGCATAATGGCCCTGATCGGGGATTTAAGGAGAATCAGCGGTGACGCTTGAGGACATCATCAGTAAGGGTGGAGTGGCGATTTGGCCGCTCTTGTTCCTGTCCATTCTGGCTGTGGGGGCGATTTTTGACCGCCTCTGGTTTTGGTCGCGGGTGTTCTTGCAGGAACGGCAGATTCTCTCGATTGTGATGGAGGCAGCCTATCGTAATTGGAATGTTGCCCCGGAAGTCGCCAAGGACTACCGCCACCACCCGATGGGACGTTTTCTCTACGCGCCGCTGCACCTCACGGACCCGGAGCCGGAAGTCTTTCACTTGGCGATGGAAGCGGCCGCTGATGATGAGCTGGCCCTGATGCGGCGCGGTGACAAGCTCCTCGAAGCGGTGATCGCCCTCGCGCCTCTGCTAGGACTGTTGGGAACGGTTCTGGGTTTGATTAACTCTCTGGGCTCGATCAGTCTCAGTGACTTGGGCACAGCCTCGACGGCGGGTGTCACGCTCGGCATTGGGGAGTCGCTGATCTCGACGGCTACTGGTTTGGTGGTGGCGATTATCAGCCTCGCGTTCTACCGCCTCTTTCAAGCGTTTGTCTTCGGCCAAATGCGGGTTTTTCGCAAGGCTGGCAGTGATCTGGAAGTGCTCTACCGCCAACGCTGGCTGGAGCTGGAGAATGAGCGCTACGCTCTCAGCCCAACTTTGACGAGTACGCCAAAGACGATTGAATCGTGACGGTGTTCGTGCTGTTTGAGAACTGTGTGGTTGGGCTTTAGCCCCTATTTTATGGGGTTGGTAGGACTCTCTGGACAGCCTGGGCGAGCGCGCGGGCAACCCACTGATTGCCAGGGGCGCTGAGGTGGATGTGATCTCGGAACAGCCGCTGGGGCTGGGGATCTTGGCGAAACTGGGGCAGGAAGTCGAGGTAGGGGATGGCTTGGGCTTGGGTGAAGGCTTGCAGGCGTTTCCGGGCTTGGAGTTCGTAGTCGCGGGGGCCGGAGGGTTCTAGTTCGCGCAATAGGGGGGTGAGGCCGAGGATTAGGGCTGCTCCGGTGGCTTGGGCCTGCTGGTGAATTGCAGCGATCGCCTCTAAGTTGAAGCCGACGCGATCGCCCCCTTCGGCCAGGGCCTCGTCCCAGCCAGGAATGGGGCGCTGCTTGACGAGGTAACGCTGATAGACGGTCAGGAGGGCGAGGGGCTGGTGGCGGTCGGGGTAGTTGCGATCGCGCCCCACGAGCAGGGAGGTTGGGGCGATGCCAAACAGATCGTCGGTGTTGATCAGCAGGGCGATCGCCTGGGCCCCAAAGGTTCCAAAACGGCGCACATAGGCGGCCTCGTTACGGGGATTCCAGGAGTTCGCAGAGGCATTCAGTACTTCAACGGGGTGCCCGGTGGCCTCTGTCAGCCAGCGCTCCATTTGGGCGGAAATGGTCGCCTCCTGATCGGTCCACCAAGCGCCATTGGCCACGGAATCTCCTAGCAGCAAGACGCGCCCCGTTTGAGCTGGCGGCTGGGGGGCGATGGCGGGGCTCCGCATGGAGTACTCGTTAATCCAGATTCGCTTGCCGAAGCGGTGGGTGCGCTGGTGGGGGACGAGCCGGTAGCCAATCTCAGAGTCAGCGAGGTAAATCAGGGGGCGGCCGAGGCCGAGGGCCCGCAGGCTCAGCTCGAGGAGCACGAATAGGGCTAGGGCGATCGCTAAGCCAATCCATAGGGTTTTCATGGGGGAGAACCTCCACTCACAGTTTTGCAACCCGGACTACACCCGATCCCGAGCAATTTTTGCTTAAATTGGGGTGGCATATCCCCCGTCGCGGGGCTATCACCACTCTAGATCGAACCGAACCGAAATCTGGCCTACTGTCTGGCAATGCGAGAGGAATAAGGTGCTATGTCCGACTTGAATCGCGGCATCATGAAATTCAAAGACGCTGATAAACCAGCGGTCGTCTTCGTCTCAGCCTTCTTGGTGCTGGGCAGCATCGCGGTGCTGATCGGGTGGGCCCTGCGGTCTGCCTATGCGGTCGGCTAGCCGGGGCAGCTCAGTTCCGCACCCCGCGCCCTGCTTCTCTGGCCCAGCCCCCTAGTCTTGGTTCTGGGTTGAGCTCGGCTAGGTTCACGGCTCTTCCTGTTCTGCATCCCCTCCTTTCGCCAACTAATCTTGCCACCTTCCCCTGCTGTTGCCCTCGCTGTCGCTGAACCCGGCCCGCTGCTCGGCTCCATTTGGCTCGATCTCGGTGCGATCGCCCTGATGCTGGCCCTCTCAGCTTTCTTTTCCGGCTCAGAAACGGCCCTCACGGCCCTGGATGACCTCAAGCTCAGGGGTCTGATTGAACGCGAGGGCGATCCGCGCGGCCTGTTCCGCTTGGTCATGCAGCGTCGTAGCCGCTTCATCACGACCCTGCTGGTTGGGAACAACTTGGTCAACATCTTCTCGACGGTTCTCACCAGCAATCTCTTCGCTCTCTGGCTCGGTAATGCCGGCCTGGGCTTGGCTACGGGTGTCCTCACGGTCGTCGTGCTCATCTTCGGCGAAATCACGCCGAAATCCCTGGCGATTATCTACTCAATGCCCGTGTTCCTGCTCGCGGTGCGCCCTATCTACGCCCTCTCTCGCTTGCTCGGCTGGCTGGGCATCCTGACGGTCTTGGAGGCGATCGCCCATGGCGCGATCCGGCTCTTTCAGGGGGGCCCCGGCCGCAATCCCCAGTCCCACGAGTCCGAGCGCGATCTGCACCTGATGATCGAAATGCTCAGCGGCAAGGGTAAGCTGGACCTCTACAAGCAAGACCTCCTCAGCAAGGCCCTGCGGCTCGACCGGGTACGGGCTCGGGATGTGGTGAAGCCTCGCATTGAGATGCGGACGATCTCGCGGGAGGCCAGTTTGCAAGACTTGGTGAGCCTGTGTCTGGAGACGGGTTATTCGCGCATTCCGGTGCAAGAGGAATCGAAGGATCGCATCATCGGCATCACTTACCTGAAACGGGCCCTGCAACGCCTGCGATCGCTCCCCCCCGAGGCCCAGCCCCAAGCCTTGGTGACGGAGGCGATGGAGCCGCCCTTCTATGTGCCGGATACCAAGCTGGTAGCCAGCCTGTTGCGGGAGATGCTCCAGCAGCGGGTCCACATCGCGATCGTGGTGGATGAGTACGGCGGCACGGTGGGCCTGGTGACGCTGGAGGATATCCTGGAGGAGCTGGTGGGGGAAATCTACGACGAGAGCGATCGCCCCCAGGCCGCTCGCTTAACCAAGGCCCCCATTTAGATCGGATTTTGCTCAGCCTGTGTTAGACTAATTAATCGTGGTAAATGTAAGGGTCGATGCCCGAGTGGTTAATGGGGGCGGACTGTAAATCCGCTGGCTACGCCTACGCTGGTTCGAATCCAGCTCGGCCCACCACCACGACCGCCCGTGTAGCTCAGCGGTAGAGCACACCCTTGGTAAGGGTGAGGTCACGAGTTCAAGTCTCGTCACGGGCTTCTAAAAAGACCGCCAAGCAAATCTCATCCCGCTGATATGTAATATCAATGTAGTTAGCTAGAGTATTGCAATGGTTAACGTTATTCGGGGCGACGTATCTAAGCCTGCTTCCTCCAAAAGGTTAGCCGACTACTTTGAGGGAAGAGAAGACATCGAGGGGAATTTGTATCTAGGCTATCCAATCATCAGTACCCCCGAAGGAGGCTACCAGATTGATGCACTTCTGATTTCCAGACAGCACGGCGTTGTAATATTCAACTTAATTGAAGGTGTTACAGCTTCAAAACGCCTAGAAGAGGATCAGGATGAAAGCGTAACTAAGCTTCAATCAAAGCTACTTCGGCATAGTGAGTTAACCAAGAAGCGCAAATTAATGGTTAACGTAAATGTTATTACATACGCACCGGCTTGGCGAGATAAGCCCGTGTCGGAAGACTACGCCGTTGCTCTCAACGAGAGAGAAATTGGAGAATTCCTCGATAATCAGAAGTGGGAAAGTAATGAGTATTTTGAGGCTCTGAACTCAGTAATACAGGCTATCACCTCTATACGAAGGAGGGGTCAGCGCAGTTACCTCAAGCGAGAGAGCTCTAGAGGCTCAAAGCTGAAAAGGCTAGAGGATTCCATCGCCAATTTAGACCGCAATCAGAGCGAAGCTGTTATTGAAACAGTTGAGGGAGTGCAACGGATAAGAGGTCTTGCCGGCTCAGGAAAAACCATTGTTTTAGCGTTGAAAGTTGCCTACTTACATACGAAACATCCTGAGTGGGATATAGCAGTTACTTTTAATACTCGTTCCCTCAAAGGTCAGCTCAGGCACTTCATCAATATGTTTACAATTGAAAATACTAGCGAAGAGCCTGACTGGGAAAAGGTCAAAATTATTCACGCATGGGGAAGCCCTCGCCAAGATGGCGTTTACTATGAGATCTGTAAGAGGCATAACATCGAGTATCGCGATTTTAGAGCTGCAAAGAGTATTGCAATATCTTCCGGTCAAGAGTTCGATGTCGTCTGTGAAGAAGCAGTAAAATCTATTAGAAGCTTTAATCAATTTTACGATGTGATTCTCATCGATGAAGCTCAGGACTTTTCAAGGTATTTTTTCCGGCTGTGCTATGGGATTCTTAGGGACCCAAAGCGGTTGGTATACGCCTACGATGAATTGCAAAGCCTAAACAAGAAGGTAATGGAGTCGCCGGAAGATATTTTTGGCCTGGGCTCTAATGGAACTCCACGTGTTCAATTGCAGAATATACCTGGAGAACCAAAACAAGACATTATTTTGGGGAAATGCTATAGGAATTCACGTCCTATTCTTGTTTCTGCTCATGCTTTGGGATTTGGAATATATAGGCAAGATGGTTTAGTTCAAATGTTTGAAAACTCCGAACTCTGGAGAGATATTGGCTATGAAGTTGTGGATGGTCAGTTAAAAGACGGCCATCACGTTAAGCTTGCTAGAAGCTCAGAAACAAGCCCAAGATTTCTTGAAAGTCATTCCGATAAAAGTGACTTGATTATCTTCAAATCATTTGATAGCAACCAAGAGCAAGTTAAATGGTTGGTTGAGCAGATAAAAATCAACTTGACTGAGGATGAATTGAAGTGCGATGACATTATGGTAATTCACTCTGATCCACGCACGACTCAGAGTGCTTTAAGTCCTGCAAGGGCTCTTCTTTTCGAGATCGGCATTAATTCCAATCTTGCAGGAGTAACAACCTCTCCGGACAACTTCTTTTCTGATGATGCCGTTATTTTTACGAGTATTAATAGAGCCAAAGGGAACGAAGCAGCAATGGTTTATGTTATGAATGCTCAGTTGTGCTTCTCTGGTTTAGAGCTTGCCAGAAAGAGAAATATATTATTTACGGCTATGACAAGGAGTAAAGCTTGGCTGAGAGTGGTTGGCTATGGTCCTTCAATGGAAAAGCTGAAGGAAGAGTATGAAAATGTAAAGAGCAGAGACTTTACGCTTGGGCTTACCTATCCTACGGAAGAAGAGCGCAGACATATGAATCTTGTCAATAGGGATATGAGCCAGGAAGAACGGAAAAAGGTCATTAGTAAGCGTAAAGATGTTGAAAGTCTATTAACGGCTCTGGCCAAAGGCGAGCTGCATAGGGAGGATATACCTTCTGAAATGCGTGAGAGACTGAAAAAGTTGTTGTAGAGATGGTAAGTTACCAAAAGATTTATCAGCAAATTCAGGAGATCACTAAGCAGCTAATATCTGTTGGCCTATCAGTAGAGCAACAGTTTCCCTCCTGTAAACAGGTTCAAGGCAGGGGTTATGAAATTGCCTACTCCAGTATGGTAGATCTTTCGATTGCTCTACGGAACGTTACTTACTCGCAAGTCTATCAGGAGCTAGACAGAGGTAAAAACTATAATCTAAAAATGATAGATGGTGCTTTAATTCAATTCTTATATACCTACTCAAAATCGAATCTAGCTTCACACCGATTGGCGTTTTTCCCTTCACCATTTTTACATGAATTCCAGAATGAGCCAGAAATTTATGAAGAAGATGAGGTGTATGCTGATATAGTTGCGAAGGGAATTTTGCCTGTTCCCATAAGATTGGACTACGATCCTAAAAATTATTGTGAGCTAGATCATCCTAAATGCCATTTAACTTTGGGACAATTCAAGAATTGTAGAATTCCTGTGACATCTCCAATCACGCCTGCCGCCTTCATAGAGTTTATTCTGCGAAGCTTTTATAATACGGCGTTCAAGAAATTTACTGATCGGTTATATTTTTCGAGTGAAATGTTTGATGAGACGATAACTCCTAGAGAAAAAAGGCTAATACACTTGGCAATTCAATGATTTCTAGTTTCCTTAATAGCATAAGTAGCTCCAGTAAATTCAATGCCGATACCAGACTACCAATCCCTAATGCTGCCGGTTTTGAAGATTGCTAGTGATGGCAAGGAACACGGCTTAAGCGACACCATTGAACTTCTTGCCTCGCAGTTCAAGCTGACTGACAGCGAACGACGCGAATTGCTGCCAAGCGGCCGCCAGAGTAGATTTGACAACCGGGTGGGATGGGCAAAAACTTACCTGAAAAAAGCAGGTCTACTAGATACACCAAATCGCGGTAAGTTCTGCATTACAGAACGTGGCATGGAAGCATTAAAAGCGCAGCCTACTTCAATTGATCGAAAGTTTCTGGAACAGTTCTCAGAGTTCGTAGAATTTCAGGGCTCTTCGCAAACTAGCAAAACCAATGAATTGCGTGGCGATGAAGATAGTGATCGCCAACTTCTAATATCCGAGCAGACTCCTGAGGAAATGCTGGAATTTAGCTTTCAAAGCTTAAAAGCTGAACTTGCGAGCAAGATCCTAAACCGAGTTAAGTTGTGTTCGCCACAATTTTTCGAGAAGATTGTGGTTGATTTGATTCTTGCAATGGGCTATGGGGGGTCTCGGAAAGATGCTGGTCAAGCAATCGGTCGCACTAATGACGGTGGCGTTGATGGGATCATCAAAGAGGACAAACTTGGCTTCGACATTATTTATGTTCAAGCAAAACGATGGGAAGGAACTGTGGGACGACCTGTTGTTCAAGCTTTCGCCGGTAGTTTAGAAGGTTTTAAGGCGAAAAGAGGCGTGATTATGACAACATCTCAATTTTCCAGAGAAGCCAATGATTATGTAGAAAGAATTGAGAAAAGAATTATCTTAATAGATGGTGAGCAACTGGCTAAGTTAATGATCGAGCACAATGTTGGTGTTGCAGAGACAGAAAGGTACATCCTCAAGAAAATTGATTCTGATTATTTTGAGGAAGATGAACCCATTTAGTCTTGCTTAATGCCCCGCTTCATTTGCGATCGCCAGCCCTTGTTAGCCTGAGATCGCCACCGTACCGCGAAACGTTGCTGAGAAATAAATGCTTTTTTCAGAAGCCAATCCACTTGAAATGCACGTAGGGGAGCCTGCCTCTCCAGAATATTCCCAAGCTCAGAAATCTGCCAATAAACTTGCAGAATTCTACCGTGATAAATTACAAGTAAACCCAGACCTAACTCGCTCCGTAGTCAGCTTTCAAGCTAACAAAAGCGAACCAATTTTTCGGTGGTTTAGTTATCGAGAGGGATTTTCACGGGCTCTGATTGAGTATCTTTTAGATAACCTCGAAATTCCCGAAGGGGGAACGATTCTAGATCCTTTCGCCGGTACAGGTGCGGCGGCTTTTGTCGGTACCCAGTATCGCCATCTCACGGGCTACGCCATTGAACTATTGCCCGTTGGTGTATTTTTTATGAAATGCCGCAATCTCTTTGCCTTACTCAGCAACGAGATCCTGGCAGAATTGGCCCGCAGGGCTGGCGCTGGTCGCGATCGCTGGCTTTCCGCGCCGCCAACCTGGACCTATCAGCATCTCAACATTACTCGTGGTGCATTTCCTGAAGAAACAGAGCGAGAACTTGCTCAGTACAAGACTTGGGCCGCTCAGCAAGATCGTGACTTTGCCCTCTTCCTTGACTTTGTAGCTTTTTCTATTTTGGAAAAAATTAGCTACACCCGCAAAGATGGACAATACTTGCGCTGGGATCATCGTGCGAAGCGGCTCGGAGATTCTCGCCGCCCGTCAGAATTTGACAAAGGTAAGATTTGGGGCTTTTTTGAAGCTCTTGAAGATAAATTGGGGCGCATTATTGATGACTTAGAGAGTGGTGTAGCTCCCTTGTCTGATGCTCCGCGCCTTGAAGGAAAAGCAGTCAACATTTTTCAAGGATCGGTTTTTCATGAGCTAGAGAGATTACCAGATGATTTCCTGGACTGCATCATCACATCACCCCCTTACTGCAATCGCTATGACTACACGCGCACCTATGCCCTAGAGCTGGCCTATCTTGGTATTAGCGAGTCAGAGATTCGGGCATTGCGACAATCGTTGCTAACCTGCACGGTGGAGAACAAGCCCAAGCAATTTAGCGGGTTGCAGCCCGGCCTCCGCGATCGCGCCGAACAGGCCTTCTGGAATCAAGCCTGCCTTCAAGACACCCTCCGGTTTTTGCAAACAGAATCCGATGCAGGCCGCCTCAACAATAAAGGGATTGTTAGCATGGTCAAAGGCTACTTTTATGACAGTGCTATCCACTTAGCGCAGGCCGCCTCAAAAATTAAATCAGGAGGCTACTATGTCATGGTGAATGACAATGTTCGCTACAACGGGCTAGAGATCCCAGTCGATCTGATCCTCAGCAGTCTTGCTGCTTCTGTTAACCTCGAAACCGAAAAAATCTGGGTTCTACCGCGCGGCAAAGGAAACAGCTCGCAACAGATGAAGCGTCATGGTAGAACGGAGTTGAGGAAATGCATCTACATCTGGAAGAAGCTCTAAGCAAGTGAGTGCATCTCACGTTGGAGACTCCCCTTCACCAGCCAGTCCGCATCAGATCCTCAAGGCTGCGACGAGAGAGGACCCTGGCACAGTTTCGCCATTCATCTTCCTCTGCATCAAGATTCGCATTGTAGCGAATATCAAAGCCGTTAACTCGTTTCTGAGCCTTGATATATTCGTCGAGCTTTTTATCCAGAATTTCGATATTTTCGATCCAAGTATCTTCGATGGTGTCTGGTAAGGAGCCAAAGAGGTCAAACCGATCTTTCATCCGCAAAGAAAGACGTTCGTAAATAGTCTCATCAACAGTGCTCTGATAGACTAAGTTGAGCATGTCAACGCTGGGGCGCGTTTGACCAAAACGCTTGATCCGGCCAATCCGTTGCTCCAGGCGCGTTGGATTCCAGGGCAGATCTACATTGATCAGCGTGCCCAGCCGCTGAAGATTTAACCCTTCACAGGCGGCATCCGTCGCCACCATGATGCGAACTTCTTGGTCTTCAACCATTTTTTTGAGCGTTTCTCGCTTTTGTCGCGTTAGGTCTTTTGGCCCCCGAAATAAAGCACTCTTATCAGCTCCCGCATAGAGGCCCACGAGCTGCTCGGGGAAAAGTATCGCCAACTCCTGAGCAACCCAAGCGGCGGTGTCGTAGTACTGACTGAAGATGATGCAGCCGTGCTGAACCCAGTTTTCTGTGGTGAGATAGTGCTTAACGGCTTTGATTTTTGGATCATCTCCCTGCATCTCTTCCAGAGCCTTGATTAAATCATGGAGGGCTTCTTGTTCCGCGATCGCCAGTTCAACCTCCTGCTGTCCCAGATCTAGCTCCTGCTCCTCCTCCAGGGGCTGCTTTTTCAGGAGCGCTTGCGCCGTATTCAAGCCCGCAACACAACTCGAGCAAAGGCGCTGCTCAACCAGATTTTTCATAAACCCGGCCCCTGCTCTCCGGCCATAAGCGCGGCCAAAAGTTTGCGCGGCCTCATAGGCCTGGAGAAAGGTCGAATCAGTCCTCAAGGCCCGGTGCTGGAACAAGATCGCAAAAGTATTTGGATCGCGACACTTTTCCTGGTTGGGATGGAGGTCTACGCCCACTTTTTGCAGGAGTCCGGCTGCTTCGAGGACCTTGCGTTTGCGGAGCACCACATGGCGAACAATGGGATTATGGCGCTGGAAGAACCCCATATTGGCTTGTTTGGTTTCTAGCAGATCCTCCAAGTCATCCCGGATAGCAGAGGGAATGTTGACTACCGGAGCCGTCGCATTAAAGCTCTGGGGCTGCATTCCCAGCTCGCCCCGAATTTCGTGGATCACCCGGCGAAAGTCGCCCTCGGAGGAGGATTCAACCGGCGGTAGGGGCGATCGCAAAAAACGCCAAGCTTCTTCGAGATTGTCAATATGCGCTTCGCCTATCACTACCGGAACCACCTGTTCGGGGTAGTGCCAGGGACTCAGCTCATGGCCCAAGACAAAGTGCCCATCGCCCTGGTGCAAAATCTTTAACTGATCCCATAAATCTTCCACCTGGGTTTGCATGGGTGTAGCCGTTCCCAGCAGGACATGGCGCGATCGCCCTGCTGCGGCCAGCATAAATTTCAAGAGAGCATTAGGCTCCCCCGCATCGTTGCCCATACCTTGCTTAGTGCGAGATTTGTGGGATTCGTCCTGGATCAGGATCTCAAAGTTGAGCTGACTCAGGAGCTCCCGCTCCCTAGTCGGTTGGACGATCAGCCCCGTGGAGATAATGCCAATGCGGAGGGGACAGCGGGTCACGTTTTCGGCCCCAGTGGGGGAGATGGCCCGATCTTCGGGATCAAGCCACACTTTTTGGCGAGACGACCAACGAGCACAGGGTAGCCCCAACTTATCCAGCAGTTCCGTCTGCCACTGTTCCGTCAGGGGAGCTGGGGCAAAGATGACAATGGGACGACGACGGGTACGAGTGCCCCGTTGAGCAATTTCCTGTTCGTGGATCAGGGTTAAGGTGAGGGCCGCTGTAGCCAGGGCCAGGGTTTTCCCTAAACCCACTTCATCGGCCAGTAACAGCCTGACGACACCATGCCAGCGCAGGTGCTTCATACACTCAGCCACAAAGGCCCGCTGCCAGGGGGAGAGGGAAAGTCCCTCCCGGTACATAGGCGACTCCACTAGGGCAGCGGGGGCCAGATTGTTTGCGTCAGATGCTTTCTCCAGCTCAATCTCCACCCGATGGGCGCGACGGCCGACCTCTTGGACAACGGCTCGAGGTAGCGGGACAGCCTTGGCCCACAAGGCCTCAAATTCCGCTTGTATCCAGTCCACGCCCTCGGGGCTCTCGTCGGACCAGACGATCTCGTAATGGGATTGCCAGCCCGCACGAGTTTCGTTCATAGACCCCATGAAGCCGATGCGGCGACCATCATGCAGTTCGATCACCCCCGCTTTGCCGTGGACAAACCCGCAGAAGTCGTCTGGCGCTACGCGGATGGCGTTGGGGTGGCTGTCTAGAAACTGGTAGAGCCATTGGTAGCGGGGACGGTTGAGCAAAGATTCCGCTTCGACCGGCAGGCTATTGAGGCGGCCTAGCAGTTTAGCTTCCTGAATCTTGGCCACTTTGATGTCTTCAGAACGCACGTCGGAATTGCAGACAATGCGGACATCTTCGATGTTGTCGAGGTGTTCTCCGGCAATCTCAAACAGGGAGGAGGTGAAGTAGCCCGCGATGCGGTGGTAGCGTTTTGCTTGCTTCAGGTACTTCGTGAGGACTGTTTGGTCTAGGCGGTGGTGGGTGCGAGAAGAAAAACGCTGGATCGATGGCTCTGTCATCACGTGTGCTATCCCCTAATCAGAGTGCATCTCAATTAAGCAAGTCTACCCTCACCCCGCCCAAGGAGGGCGAAGGGGAGTCTCCCAATTGCCCCCTCATCCCCCGGCCCCTTCTCCCAAAAGGGGAGAAGGGGAACAAGAAGCAGCTATTTCTCCCCTCTCCCACCCTGGGAGAGGGGCCGGGGGTGAGGGTCTTCAACTTGGAGAAAACCCTCATCCCCCGGCCCCTTCTCCCAAGGAGGGCGAAGGGGAGTCTCCCAAGGGAGATGCACCCCCTAATCAGATATGGACTCGTCGGCAGTGGTCAAAACCTCATGAATAGGAAACCTGGCTATTGATGAATGATGACGGCATCGCGCCCTAACTCGATGTAGTGATGGGTTTCTAGCAGGTCTACCAGTTGACTCAGATATTGTTGAAATAGGGCTTCGAGGTCAGTGTTTTTGATATTGCCCGTCGCCACCAGCAGCAGCTTATAGGGTTGACCTTGAAGCAAAAACGACTGTACAAAGTCGGCATCTTTGGTGATCACCACTCGCTGTTCAGCGATGGACAGGGTGTTAATGGCGGTGTCTGAGGTAGCGTTATCATCAGGCAAATCACGAGTGTGTAGGGTGTCGTACCCAGCGTTCTGAAGAAACTGAGCCAACCGCCGGGGCAGTTGGGCATCCACCAAAAATTTCATGAGGCCAGCTTAAAGACGCTTTTGACTTGGCTGAGTCGGGTGGCGAACACTAAGGCTGAGATGATGTCTGCCTCCTCTAAGTCGTCATAGTCTTCCAGAATTTCGGCCTGGGTCATGCCAGAACTGAGCAGCTCTAGCAACAGCTCGACAGGGTAGCGCAGCCCACGAATACAGGGTTTGCCGTGGCAGATGTCGGGGTTGATAGTGATGCGATCTAGGGAGGAATTCATGGCAGGCTCTCCAGAATTAGGGGGGTAGATAGCAACTGAGATGTGTGTACACCCTAGTACTGGGCGATGTAAATACTCTGACTGTTTCATCGTGGCACACCTCGGCCCCTCACCGTTTGGCTGAGCCTACGCCGAAGCCTTCTCCCAAGGAGGGCGAAGGGGAGTCTCCCAATTGCCCCCTCATCCCCCGGCCCCTTCTCCCAAAAGGGGAGAAGGGGAACAAGAAGCAGCTATTTCTCCCCTCTCCCACCCTGGGAGAGGGGCCGGGGGTGAGGGTCTTCAACTTGGAGAAAACCCTCATCCCCCGGCCCCTTCTCCCAAGGAGGGCGAAGGGGAGTCTCCCAATTGCCCCCTCATCCCCCGGCCCCTTCTCCCAAAAGGGGAGAAGGGGAACAAGAAGCAGCTATTTCTCCCCTCTCCCACCCTGGGAGAGGGGCCGGGGGTGAGGGTCTTCAACTTGGAGAAAACCCTCATCCCCCGGCCCCTTCTCCCAAGGAGGGCGAAGGGGAGTCTCCCAATTGCCCCCTCATCCCCCGGCCCCTTCTCCCAAAAGGGGAGAAGGGGAACAAGAAGCAGCTATTTCTCCCCTCTCCCACCCTGGGAGAGGGGCCGGGGGTGAGGGTCTTCAACTTGGAGAAAACCCTCATCCCCCGGCCCCTTCTCCCAAGGAGGGCGAAGGGGAGTCTCCCAAGGGAGATGCACCCCTAAATCCCCTCATTGCGGATGCGGTTTGCGACAATTTCCGCCTTCTGGGCCTCTTCGGGACGCCTATCGCGCCACATCTCAGCCAGGTAGTGGGCCATAGCCATAAGGTGCTGGCGTTTTTGGAAGTAGGTGTCATCGAGGCTGGTGCGGATCTGGTCCAGGACAACTTTGGGGTCTTTGTCGTTCAGCAGTTCTTGGATGGCCATGAGCAGTTCGCTGAGGAGGGTTCCGGCTAGGTCGCCGCTGGTGAGTTCGCGGGGCTTGAACTGCTCGGCGCTTTTGAGTTGGGCCTGGTTGGGCTTGAGGGAGGCCATCAGCGGTTGATACTCGACGTGGAAGGCTTTGGAGAAGTTTTGGTAGTTGTCGAGTTTGGCGGCTCCGGTTTTCTCGATCGCGGCCATGCGGAGGTAGAACCGCTCAACGCCAGCGATTTCGCGCCAGGTGTCGGGGTTGAGGGCTTTGAGGCGATCGGGAATCAGCAGGTTGTTGGCGACCTCGGAGGCATATTCCACGATGTCATCGACGACGGTGGTTTCGCCTTTTTGGCGGGGTTGGAGGGCGAGGGTGGTGACATCGCGGCCATCGACTTTGGTGTAGCGGGTCAGCACTTTGAGGGCAGCGGCATAACCGGCCATTTGCAGGTCAGAGTCGTTGAAGACGGTTTCGCCATGGGCCTGGGCGGCATCGTTGAGGTTGAGCATGGCTTCGATTTGGGTCTGCACCTCCTTACGGATTTTGGGCAGGAGGCGCTGCTTGAAGGTGGCGGCGGTGTCGAGGCGCTTGCGGAGCAGCAGCGTGACGGTGCCCTGGACGTAGCCGCCCTGCTTGAGTTCGGAGGTGGTTTCGGTGGCGATGTACCAGGCGCTGACGACTTGCAGCCCCGCTGCCCAGAAGATGGACACCATATCCGCCCAAACTCCGGTGTCTTGGTGGGTGAACATGACGCATTGCAAGCCGTTGTCGGGCATGTGGTGGGTCATGGCGCGGTAGGCATCGACCATGCCTCGGCGGAAGTCTTCACCATCGCCTTTGATGGCGAGGGCGCGGCGGGAATCCCATGTCCATTGATCGAAGGGGGCGGGGGGATTTTTGCGAAGCCATGCAATGAAGAATTCTGTTATTTCTTCATATCTAATTGCATCTGCATAAGGAGGATCAGTCAACCAAATTTCTGCAGTAAAAGTTGTTTCAGAAGCATCTTTCGATTCAATTTCTGTTTCAACAGGCTTCAGAGGATAGCTCGAGTAATCTGGAAATCGAGCATTTTTATCAAAAGTAGATGCTCTGAGACCAAAGTTCCAAAATGTATTTAGAGCTTGGTTGTAGAAACAGTTTTCAAATTTATCCCACCTGTTATGCCAGTGTGAAAGTTTTGAGTTCCAGTCGAGAGCATTTGCAAAACCTAGAGAAAGACAAGAAGAAACTCTCCTTTTGTATAATGCGTGAATCAATAACTGTCTTGGAGTAAAAAGATGATGCCAATAGCTCCAGCCTCTGGTACGAATTGGCTCATCTGTTTTTGCTCCCGGCTCAATCAACATGTCCGGTACCAAACCTAACTCCTGCCAGGCACTAAGTTCCCTTTCGACAACCTTTTCAACCTTGTTTTCGCGATCAATGTCAGCTTCTGTAACTGAAGAGAAAAATGTTTCTTGCCGAGCAGACTCCAGTGTGTCTTTTGTGATCCACTGGATGCAAAATAGTCGCTCCTGGAAAACGTCATCTTGTCTAGGGCGAAAGTCATTGAGTTCCCATTTTCGTAATTTATTGAAGCTTTCTCTACTTCTTGAACGATAGTCTCCACGAAGCGTTTTTATGGAAGTGATATAGGTCGTACCTTGCAATTTGTAAACTAACTTATTGTCCTGAACAGTTCCATTGTATGCAGCTTCCATTTCTGAGTCGCTTGCTCCTGAAACTATCTCTATGTCGAACTGTTTGTGTTCAAAGTTGGGTATGAGCTTGGCATAAACCTTCTTACTTTTGGAAACTATCCAGCTTGGGGACATCGGCACCATCCATCCAGTCTCAGGACACTGTGTTTCCAAACAATACAAAAACGCCTTTGCTCTGTCCCCCCGCTCATTGTGCTCAATCCCCAACTCGGTGATCTCCCGATTCACCGCTTCGGCTACTTCCTTTTGCGCCTGCTCAATCTCCGCCCGCTTCTCCGGGCTGGCCCCAATGATGTTCAGCGCCCCCCAAGTCAACATGCAGGCCACCGGATTCAGATCCGAGGCATACACATCACATCCCAACCGCGCCGCCTCAAAGGGTATCGAGCCGCCCCCACAAAACGTATCTCCCACTCTGGGCCGATGCCCATAACGCAATATCCCCAACTGCTCCACTAGCTCTTCGTGGGAATAGGCTTCAATGCCAAAATGGGCCAGATGTGCGTTTACGTCATCCCAAATTGGACCATAAAGAATTTCCGGAGCGATATCCTCTGGACGACGGCAGAGCCTCACCTTTTCTTCATATGACAAACTATCTAATGCCTGCCTCAAAAATATTTGCTTCTGCCCATCCTCCACTTCACGTTTCCAGCGCAATCTCAACTTGGAATACCGTGATGTATCAAGTGGAAATTGGAGCGCGTCAATTTCGACCGAGTCGTAGTGTTTATTGCTGTAATGAAAAAAGTCCCAGGGATTCTTCAGGGTGATTCGCCCAGCGATATCCAACATATTGAAGTCCGGTTCACGGCGACCAAATGCACCATCATCAATACCCATAAGTTTCTCAAAGATCTCTAAATCAGCCGTCAGATCATCCGTGGCTGGCAGTAGACATCCGAGAATAATCGCTCTAGCCATGATCAGCGGCTTGCGTCCCTTCCAGTAAGATCCCAATGCCGTAAGGGTTTGCCCCAAATTGGCCTTGCGCTCCTTCTGCGCCTCCGCCGAAATCTTCTGGGCCGGAAACACCCGCTCGATCAGCGAGGGGGCGTCTTGGAGGGAGAGGGGGGGCACGGACATAGCAGTTCAGAAAATTAAGTGAATTGGCAAACCAAAACAGTCAAGACATCACCAATCAAGGGGAGCCAGCCAGGGATTCAAGACGCTTCTTGATGGCCGCCCCCCCCAAGATATTCTTCTGCCACAGCTCTCCCAGAGAATAATCCTCCAGCCAGGTTGCTAGTTTTTCAGGTTCCAGACGGTGCAGCAAAGTTGAGCCATCCGTGCGATCGCTCACAACCACATCCTCCGGCTCAAACTCATTCAACAGCTGTACCGATTGGGTTGAAACGATGATTTGTTTAGACTGCGAAGTAGATCGTAATAATCCTGCTAAGGTCTGAATCGCATAGGGATGTAGCCCTAACTCTGGTTCATCGATCAAGATTGTCTCGGGTTGCAGTTTCTCGGGCTGTAATAGTACCGTTGTCAGACACATGAAGCGCAGGGTTCTGTCTGACAGGTGATGCGCCTTAAAGGGAATATCAGCATCTTTTTCCACCCACTCCAACTCTATATTTTCTGGATTATCAACTTTTGGACGCAGGGTAAAATCTCCAAAGAAGGGAGCCACCAAGCGAATTGTTTTCACAATTCCCTGATAATGTTCAGCATGATGTTCTCTAAGAAAGTATAGAAAAGCCGCTAAGTTTTGAGCGTCACTACGCAAATAACGATTATCGTTGATCCCATGAACTTGCTTTACTTTGGCACTGGCACTTATATCATGAAAGTGATAAAAGCGCCAACTCTTCATGGCAGGAACCGTATCGTCATAAATCTGGGTTTGACTTTTTTGGGTTTCGTAACTATTCAGGTCATGGGGTTGCATTGAATACAAATCTATGCATCTCGGCGGCAAACGTCCCAGAAATGTATCTCTGGACACCAAATTTAGTCTTAAATCGACTAAATACGGCTTTCCAAGGGTTGACTACACAAAAAAATCGCTCTGTCAATGCCAACACCTGAATAGTTACGATGAGGGTAAACTTGTCTAACTGAGATGCACCCAGGGTCGCACCTATCAGTAGCAATCGTTTGATGAAGCAACGCCGCTCGTCAGGTCGCACCGCCTCGCAGTTGCCAGTCCTCGGCGCGGGCGATCGCTACTGATCCCAAATCCGAGCTCCATACCCCCACTTCGTCAATCTTCAAGACGCCATACTTGTTTCAGTCCAACCCAAGGAACCTGAGCCTTTGCGGCCCTAGGCGCGGTACTTGCCCCCGTCTGGCAGGTAGTCGCCTTCATCCTCGGGGCTAGCCAGCCGGGGCAGTCCCATGCTGTAGTTGGTGACTCGGCTCTGGAGGTTGTAGCTCAGGAGGCCCTGTTGCAGGAGCGCGCGGATGAAGTGCTCCAGATCGGAGCCGATGCGGCGCAGGTTGTACTCGGTCAGGTCTTGGCCGCTGTAGGCTTCTACCAGGTCATCAAACTGGCGGTACACCCGTTGCAAGGTGTCATCGTCCCAGTTGAATTCGTTGTCGGGATCAACATCCAGGGTCAAAACGTTGTCACTGGGTTGCCATTCCTCGCCAGCGACTTCGGCTGCGTAGATGCGGATGTGGCGAGTGGTGGATTTGAGCAGCATGGTTCAACCTCGTGGGGGACTCGGAAGGGGAAGCGAGTTTTTGAGTTGCTTTGTAACCTAGTTTAAAGGGCGAAGGGACCCGGCTCAACTATCCCGATGAGGGATTTTGTCGGTTGGGGCGGGGCGATCGCCCAGGTCGGCCCTGAGTCCTGATGGGGGCGATCGCCCCTAGAGGATCGAGACAAGGCGAACATCCTCCGCCCGCCCTGCGACCTTCATCCCAGAATTCCGGGTTCCAAGTTATAGTTTTGCCCGCAGTTCTTGGTAAAGTGAAATGTGCAGTAGTGGCGAGGAAGGTCGCCAATCGCAACCTTCGCGCAGCGCAACGCCATGCCGGACACCATCGAAGATATTGTCAGCCAAGCCCGCCAAGGCAGTATGGCGGCGATCATTCAAGTGCTCAATGAGCGCCTGGCCGACCAGGGGGTACGGACGCGGGCTATTTTGCAAGAAGGGGTCCTCCAGGTTCTCTGCGAAGCGCCCACGGCGGAGCCGCTGGCCCGCGACGCCCTGCTGCCCCGGGTCCGCGAGATCCTGGAGAGCATCGAGCCCCGCAAGCTGCGCCGGGCTCGCATCAGTAGCCGCATTGCCCAGGATCAGCAGGTGATCTGGCTCGAGGACATTCACCGCAACCCCAACAGCCAACTCCTTTGGTCCGAGGCGATCGTCCTGCGGCGCCCTAACTTATTCCAGCGCCTGAGTCGGCGATCGCCCGCTCGCGCCTCCACCCCGAAAGTTCTCCTACTCCCCCCCGCCGATATTGTCAAAAAACCCAAGCCCCCGGCCTCGGAGGATCTGACCTTCTGGCGCGGGCTCGCCGGGGGTGTTTTGCTCAGTGCCCTCAGTTTTCTGCTCGGTTGGGGCTACCAGCACTGGCGGGTTCGCAACCTTGGGCTCTTCTCGGAGGCTGAGCCTGCCCCCGAGGCTCCGGCTCTCAGCAGCCCAACCTCGGCAGCGATGCCCTCTCCCTCTCCAGAGGCTCCCCCCAGCCCAGAACCGACCACTGTCATCGTGCCCCCCGAGACGGAAGCGACTAGCTCCCCGCCCCCGGCGAGCCCCACTCCGGCTGATCCCTTCGCGGCGGCCGTGCGGCTGGCCGAATCGGGAGCGGTTCAGGGGCAAACGGCGACCACGGCGGCGCAGTGGCAAGCGTTGGCTCAGCAGTGGCAACAGGCGGCGGCCCTCATGCGGGCTGTGCCCGCCGATGACCCCCGCTATCCGATGGCCCAGGAACGCAGCCAAGTCTATGAGCAGAATAGTGGGGTTGCTCAACAACGGGCGGCGGCGGCTCCCTAGTCTTAAACGTTTGGCCGGGTGCAATTCGGTAGTATTGATGCAGGGATCTCTGGGAGTCTTGTCCAGAGCCCTGGCATAATCTTAGCTTTGAGGGACGTAGGCTATTAGTCGAGCTGAGCTGTCCATCCCAGTCCATGACCGTGCTGGCGACGGTTGGAGCCTTGGGTCTACCCAGTATTGGGCGTGTCGCCGGTGCGCCCCAGAGCGCTCTTGAACCTGCGACATGACTACCGCGCCATCTGATTTGCCCTTGGCTTTAGCCCTCAATCGGCTCCTCCTCCAACAACACCCTGAGCCCAGGGTCCTCCTCATGGCGGCTGCCCAACTGGTTGGGGAAGCTCTGGCGGCGGATGCCTGCTGGCTGGCGAGTGACGGGACGGCGACGGTGGTAGGGAGCTGGTGCAGTCCCTTGGCGGCGCGATCGCGCCAGCAGAGCCTCGACCAGTTGCAGGCTAGCTGTGGCGCGACGACCTGGCCGCCGGCCAGCGAACCCCCCTTGCGCCGCCTGCATCGCCAGGGTTTTCAGAACGGCGGGGTGTTGATCATCGGTCGCTGCCGGGCCCAGGACTGGAGCCCTCGGGAGCAACAGGACCTCCACCAAGCTGGGGAGGCAGCCGCCGCCCTGATCGCCCACGCCCAACTCCAGCAGCACCTGCTCACCTACCAGCGCTACCAAGAGCTTTTCCAAGACCTCAGCCACGCGCTCCACGACACCAACACGCTCCAGGCCCTGATGCAGGTCGCGCTTACGGGGACGGCCCAGGCGATCGCCGTCGAGCGCAGCGCGATCGTCACCTTGAAGTATCGCGATCCGCTCCTGGCTCGCCGGGAGGATGCTCCCAGGGCTCGGGTCGCCCTCGCCCGCTCCTGGCTCGCGACGGGGGCCCCGGCCTTTGGCCCCCAGGCGGTGGACTTCCCCCTTCAGGACTGCCCCTACTGCACCGCTGCTTGGCGTCAGGCTCCCGAGCCCCTGGTGCCGGGCTCCTTAGACCTGGGCCGTCAGCCGTCCCCCTTACTGGTTCCGGAGGAGGGTTTTGGTGGCTGGCTCATCCAACCCCTGTTCCATCCGGCCGCCGCTGGCGCTCGACCCCTGGTGCTGGGCTTCCTCGTGCTCCAAGGCCGCCGCTCCTGGGCCTGGCAGCCGGCCGAACTGGCGCTGATCGCCAGTGTCGGCCTCCAGATCAGTGCGGCGCTGGTACGCGATCGCGCGCTTCAGCGGGTGCAGTTGGTCGTAGACGAACGGACCGCCCAGCTCCGGGGCAGCCTTGATATGCAGGCCAAGCTCTACGAAAAAAGCCGCCAGCAGGTGGAACAGTTACGCCAATTGCTAGCCTCAAAAAGTGAATTTCTGGATGCAGTCAGCCACGAGTTACGCACTCCCCTGACGGCCATGAAAATGGCAATTCAAGTCCTGCGACAACCCAATCTTGCCCCCGAACGCCAAGCCAAATACCTTGACCTGCTGGAACAGGAGTGGCAGCGAGAGTATGGCTTGATTCAAGATCTACTGGCCTTGCAAAAATTGGAATCCAACCAGGTTGAAATTGACTTGCAACGCTTTAACTTCAAGGAGTTGCTGACGCCCCTGCTGGTCAAGTTTCAGGAAAAATGGCAGGACAAGGGCCTGGCCCTCGGCCTCACCTACCAACCTCCGGAGTTGGAGGAGCCGCAAAAGCCGCTGCCCTTGTACAGTGATGCCGATAGCCTGCGCCAAATCTTGCAAGAGCTGCTCACGAATGCCGGGAAGTATTCTGACCCGGATACGACTGTGCAGGTGGCGATCGCCCAAGACCCGCGCCAGTACCAGCTTCAGGTCAGCATCACCAACACGGGTCGCGGCGTCGCCCCCGAGGAGCAAGAGACGATCTTTGAGAAGTTTGTGCGGGGCCAGGGGGTGACGAGCCAGGCGGTCCCCGGCACGGGCCTCGGTCTCGCCCTCGTGAAGTGTCTAGTGCAGCAACTCAATGGCACAATTGAGGTGGAGAGTCAGGGTGCCGCTGGCGATCGCGCGGCGGCGACTCGCTTTACCCTTACCTTGCCGCCCCCGCCCCCTTCAATTGGATAAATGCTCGTCAAACGGGATGCATCATCGCCCCTTCAGCGCTGGCAGCAGCCCCGCTATTCGCGCCGCGCTCGGCGCTGGGACATTCTCAGGATCGCGGTCCGCCTCTGCTTCGCCCTCGGCTGGGATCGGCTCACGGGTCGCAATACCAGCGCTCACCGCCAACAACACGCCCGCTGGCTGGTGCAACGATTGATCGAGCTGGGCCCTACCTTCATTAAACTCGGTCAAGCCCTTTCGACTCGCCCGGACTTGATCCCCCGCGAGTATACCCAGGTTTTGAGCGACTTGCAGGATCGTGTGCCGCCCTTTGGCACGGAGGTGGCGATCGCTGTCATTGAGCACGAACTCGGCCACTCCCTCCAGGACCTCTTTCGCGAATTCGATCCCTACCCCCTCGCCGCCGCCAGCCTCGGTCAAGTTCATAAGGCCGTCCTCCATAGCGGGGATGCTGTCGTTGTCAAGGTGCAGCGCCCCGGCCTCGCAGAACTATTCCAACTCGATTTTGAAGTCCTGCACCAGCTCGCCCGTTGGCTGAATCGTTACTGGTCCGATGTACGTAAGTACAACCTCGAAGAACTCTATCGTGAATTTTTTGGCCTTCTCTATCAGGAAATTGACTACATCCACGAAGGGAAAAATGCCGATCGATTTCGCCATAATTTTCAAGAAGTCCCCCAGATTCGTGTGCCTGAAGTCTACTGGCGCTACACCACCGCCCGGGTGTTGACGCTGGAGTATTTGCCGGGGATCAAAATCACTGATCGCGCCACCATTGAAGCCTGTCATCTTGAGCCCGACCGCCTCATTCAACTGGGGGTTTCCTGCTACCTCAAACAGATGCTCGTCGATGGCTTTTTTCAATCCGATCCCCACCCGGGCAATATGGCTGTCGGTAATAACGGCGAGCTGATTTTCTATGACTTCGGCACCATGACCGAAGTGAAGGGTCTCAATCGCGAGCAAATGGTGCGTACCTTCTTCGCGGTCATGCGGAAGGATGCCGACGGCTTGCTCGACAGCCTGACCTATATGGGGTTCATCGAATCTAACTCCGACATGACGGCGGTGCGGCGCTTGATTGCCTTCCTGTTGGAGGAAATTCGTAGTAAACCCATTGATATTAGGGCCTTTAGCCAACTGGGGAGCGAACTCTACGTCATCTTTGAGCAGCAGCCCTTTCGCTTGCCGGCCCAGATGATGTTCGCCGTCAAGGCTGTCACCACCCTCGATGGCATTGCCCGCGCCCTCAATCCTCAGTACAACTTGATCGCCGCGAGCAGCCCATTCTTGAAGCAGATGGTCAAGTCAGCCCAGAGCGGCAACCTGGTGCGCCAAGTAGCCCGCCAGACTCGCCAGTTCATTCAATACAAACTGACTCAGCCCAGTGCGGCGGAGCGGGCGGTGCGCCAACTGGAGGAGCGCATTGAGCGCGGCGAGTTGCAGTTCCGGGTCCGCTCCCTCACCACGGAGCGCGCCCTGCGCCGCGTCTACTTGGCGCTGAAGTGCCTGATCTACGCTAGCCTGGCAGCCACGGGAGCCGTTTGTGGCACGTTGTTAGCCCTTCATGGGGTTGCCAACGGGGCGATCGCTGCCTTCTGCTTTGGCGGTTTTTGGCTCCTGCTCCTCAGCCGTGCCTTCATCAGTCTGCTGCTGCGGGAGCGCCTCGACCGTCTGGCCGAGCGCTGAGCGGTGGCCGGCCTGGGGTGGACGAAAAAAAGCGCGGCTCCCCTGAATGTTGAGCGCTTGCTCCAGGAGCAGAGGGCCGCCCGCTCCAGCGTTACCGGGCCCTCATCCCCCGGCCCCTGCTCCCAAAGCTGGGAGCAGGGGAACTAGAAGCCCCTCTCCCTACTTGGGAGAGGGGTTGGGGTGAGGGCTGAGTGAAGGAGTACCAACATCCCGTGTAAAATTTCGTTTACCCTCTGGCGGGATTTTGGCTTAAGGGACGACACACCCTAGACGGCACGATGACAGCGCGTTGACAACTCCCCTGATCACACCCCCTAGGCCCGCTCAAAGTACCGGGCTCGTTCCCAGCTTGTCACCGCTTCGTCGAATTTACGCTGCTCGGTGCGGAAAAAGTGGAGGTAGTGGTCCACGACCGCCGCGCCTAGGGCCTGGCGGGCCCAGGTGCTTTGCTCGAGGGCGGCGATCGCCTCCGGGAGCGATCGCGGCACTTGGGGCAACTCCGCCGCCTCATAGACATCCCCCGTGAACAGGGGCGGCGGCTCAATCTGTTGCTCGATCCCTGTCAACCCGGCGGCTAGGGTAGCGGCAAAGGCCAAGTAGGGGTTGGCGTCGGCCCCGGGGGCGCGGCACTCGATACGGAGGGACGGCCCGTGACCAATGATGCGGAACCCGGCCGTGCGGTTGTCGTAGGAGCAGGCCAGGCCCGTGGGCGCAAAGGAGCCCGCCACATAGCGCTTGTAAGATGTTGGGTAGGGGGCATAGAAGGCGAACAGCTCCCGAGCGTGGGCCATCCATCCCCCCAGGAACCAGCGGAATAGGGGTGAGCAGTGAACCGGTCCCCAGGCCTCGGTTCCGGCGAACAGCGGCTGGTGGCCGCCCTGATCCCACAAGCTGGCGTGGAGGTGGCAGCTCGAGCCGGCATAGCGCTCGTCCCACTTCGCCATGAAAGTGATCGCCGCCCGGTGTTGCCAAGCAATCTCCTTAGCCGCGTGTTTGTAAAGAGCGTGGCGGTCGGCCATCTCTAAGGCTTCAGCGTAGCGGAGATTGATCTCCTGCTGACCCGGCCCCCACTCGCCCTTGGAAAACTCCACGGGCACGCCGGAGCGGTCAACATGGCGGCGGATCGCGCCGATGACAAACTCCTCCTTTGTGCCCTGAAGAATGTGGTAGTCCTCGATGTAATGTCCCGCTGTTTCCAGGTTCATATACTGCTTCTGGTGGGCCTGCTCGTAGGTGTCGTTGAACAGGTAGAGTTCTAACTCTGAGCCACATTTGACCTGGTAGCCTTGGGCCGCGACGCGGGCGATCTGGTGGCGCAGCACCGAGCGGGGGGCGATCGCCACTAAGTCATCCCCCTCCTCTTCGTAGGCATCACAAAAAACCAGGGCCGTCTTCTCCAGCCAGTCGGCCACCCGCAGCGTTTTTAGGTCCGGAACCATGCGGAAGTCCCCGTAACCGCTCGCCCAGCTCGTGTACTGGTAGCCTGGCACAGGGTCCATTTCCATATCGCAGGCTAGGAGATAATTGCAGGCGTGGAGGCCGCCGTTGAGGACATCATGCAGGAAAAAATCGCCAGTAATGCGCTTACCCAAAAGTCGCCCGTAGGGGTCGGGCATGACCGCGAGCACGGTATCAATGCGATCATCGGCGATCGCCTGCTTCAGGGCTTCCACCGTCAGCAGGCCGCGCACGGGAGGTTGAGTCATAGGAGGTTTGCAGGGGCAAAAGTGAGGAGAGAGCCGCCGCAGTTCAGGCCACCGCCCCGGCTCCATCGTTAAGCATAGCCGCCCAGGGCTAAGACGGGTCTTCGTCCAGGTGCTCAATACTCTCGAGGGCGCGACTCACGAGAGCATCCTCCTCCTCCGGAGCCTGGGCCACGAGGCGATGGCGGCTGTAGAGCAGGAAGTAGAGCAGGCTGAGCCCTAGCACGATCGCCGTCCCCCAAACTCCCGGCCGGTAGTCAGGAATCGAGAAACAGGCCAGCAGCGCGATCACCGAAAGCACCGTACCAACCACGGCCCCCGGCGCTCCCAGAGGGCTAAGGTAGGGGCGATGGAGGTCTGGGCGAGCGACCTTGAGCTTGAGGTACGTGAGAAAAATCAAGGTGTAGGTAATCGTCGCCCCAAATACGGCCATATTCAGCAGGGCCGCGCCAACGGTTGCGCTAAAGGCATTGATCAGCAGCGCGCAGACATAGCCAATCACGCCCCCCAAGATCAGGGCCCGAGCCGGCGTATGGTAGCGACCCGTCACCGAGATCCAGCGGGGAAAATAGCCGGCCCGGGAGAGGGCAAACAGCACCCGACCGTAGGCATAGATGATCGTGTGGAAGCTCGCGATCAGTCCCGTCAGGGCGATCAGGGTCAGGGCAACGGTAATGAAGCCCCCCTCGCCAAAGACTGCCTTGAAGCCTTCCCCGAGGGGAGCCTCCGACTCACCGATTACCGCCACGCCGCCCCCCACACCGGAGTTGAGAATCAGGGTGAACAGGGAGAGGATTAGCAGGGTGATGATGCCGAGGATGATCGCTTTCGGCAACGACTTGGGGACATCGTGGGTTTCTTCCGCTGCCAGGGGCAGTTGTTCAATCGCCAGGTAGAACCAAATGGCAAAGGGGAGGGCCGCGAAAATGCCTAAGACTCCCCGAGGTAAGAACGCCGTTTGACCGGGATCGGGCTCCAGGTTGAACAACAGAGCCGGATCGAATGCGCCGCTCCCCAAAGCTCCGAGGTAAAAGATCACCAGCACGGCCATCGCCAACCCGGTGATCACGAGGCCGACTTTGAGCGTCAGCTCCACCCCGAGGATGTTGATGCCGACGAAGATGGCGTAGGCGATCGCCCACCAGACGGGGGCCGGGACAGCGGGAATCAGTTCGCGCATGTAGCCGCCGATGCCAACCACAATCACCGCCGCCGTCACCACGTACTCAATTGCGTCGGTGACACCATTGAGGTAGCCCCCCAGGGGCCCGAAGGCGTTGCGGGTGAAGGCATAGGAGCCGCCCGCGTGGGGGAGCGCCGCTGAGAGTTCGGCAATGCAAAAGACCAGGCAGAGGTACATTCCCGCCATCAGCAACGTGGCGATCGCCAGGCCCCAAAAGCCCCCGGCAGCCAAGCCAAAGTTCCAACCAAAGAAATCTCCAGAGATCACAGCCCCAACGCCCAGGGCCCAGAGTAGCAGCCAGCCCGCCTTGCGCTGCAACTGTCGCTGGGCAAGGTACGCCGCATCGACATCTTCATAGCGAGCCAATCCTTGCGACGGTCGATCCTTCGTCATGGCCTTGCAATTTCCCCGAAAAACGACCCTAAGCGGCGACGGAGACCGCCAAGGACCCCGATTTTACGACCTAAGGGAGCCGGAGAACTGTCAGAGGCAAACGATTTTTGCCCTAGGGCCGCCCGCAATCTTGCTGCTAGGCGGAGGCCCTAGCAGCCGTCCCCCCCGAGAAACTGGAGGCAACCCTGCATCTAGCTGTTGCATCTGGGCGGCCTAGGACCTTCCTCTAGAACCTTGAGAAACTCTTTTGATCGCTGCACTACAGCCCCTCCACGAATCATACAAAACGATCTCAAAGTCCCTCTCCCGCTCTGGGAG
>CAYNIP010000017.1:1870-76293 GCA_964397305.1 uncultured bacterium | reverse complement strand
GGCCGCCCGGGATCGCCACCATCCGCAGCTTGACCCCCTTCCCCAGGTCTTCATCAAAGTACTCGGCTGTGCCGTCCCGCTCCTCGACGATCCGGCCCCGCTCGTCCACCCGCACTGTCTTGAAGCTGAAGGTTGACAAAGCGAGTTTCGACGGAGCCGCAGGCGGCGGTGTTGCAGGCGGCGGGGCCGGTGCAGTCGATTGCCGTTGGGGGGGCAGCGGATTCAAATCAGCCAGTACAGCCTCTGCGGATTGATAGCGCTGCTTCGGTTTCGTCGCGATGAGGCGGTCGAGAATTTGACCTAGCCCATCGCTGACCGAATTGCCATTGAGAAAATCGCGCCAGACCCATTCTGCTTCCATCACATCGAAGAGATCAAATGGGCTGACCTGCGTGAGTAAATGCAAACAAGTGACGCCCAAACTGTATAGATCGCTGGCAAACTTCGGTTTGCCCATTGCTTGCTCGGGGGCGCAATATTCCGCTGAACCGATGACCGTTCCCGTCACGCTGCGCTGCACAGGTTTCACATACTTGGCCGCCCCAAAATCAACCAGCACCAACTTCCGATCGCTGGCGCGACGGATGATATTCTCTGGCTTGATGTCGCGATGGATCACTTGGTTTTGATGCACAAACTCCAAGACGGTGAGCAAATCTTGCAGTAACTCGCGGATCGCCCGCTCGTTGAACACGCCATTTTGCTCCAGTTCCTTTTGGAGCGTCAGCCCGTCGATAAACTCCTGGACTAAATACTGACGCTTATCCGCCGTGAAGTAGGCCAGCAACTCCGGAATCTGCGGGTGCTTGCCCAATTCCTCCAAGCGCTGCGCCTCCTGCGCGAACAATTCGGCCGCCTTGGCTACGCTGTCTGTGCCCTGGGCTTGGGGGAGAAACTGCTTGATGACGCAGGGCGGTTTTGAGGGCTTGTCCTCATCCACCGCTAGAAACGTGCGCCCGAAACCGCCTTGGCCGAGAACCCGCTTCGCCCAGTAGCGCTCCCTGAGCAGTAGCTTGTCGCCGCACTTTTGGCAAAACTGGGACTCGTTAGGATTGGACGCGAGGCAGTCAGGGTTGAGGCACTGGCGCATGGGCTTTTGGGGAACTCCTCTTCATTATCGTACTCAAGGTTGGGGCGATTAGAGCGAGCTATAATTAGGGGTTGGGAAAGAGTTGGCGAGATGGTTGCAGCCTGTCCTCGCGGCAGCGCTGAGGAAAGTCCGGACTCCCGAAAGACCAAGCCTGCTGGATAACGCCCAGTGCGAGTGATCGTGAGGATAGTGCCACAGAAACATACCGCCCGTTCAGTCCGCTGGATGTGGTAAGGGTGCAAAGGTGCGGTAAGAGCGCACCAGCAGCATCGTGAGGTGCTGGCTCGGTAAACCCCGGTTGGGAGCAAGGTCGGAGGGGCAAGGGTTGGTCTTTTGCCTGCCCCGCTTTAGGTGAACCGCTGGAGGTGGCTGGTGACAGTCATCCTAGATAGATAACCATCCGCGATCGCTGGCAACAGCGAGCGTGAACAGAATCCGGCTTATGCCCAGCTCTTTTCCTTCTCCGCTCCCCAGATGGTTGGACCATGCCCGCGATCGCCCCTTTGCCTGATCCCCGTCGCCAGCGGCAGTTGGAAACCCTGATCCAACGGCTCGGCCTGCCAGCGACCATGCCCGTAGACTACCGCCTGCTCAACCGGGCCCTGACCCATAGCAGCGTCTCCGCCACCGACAACTACGAGCAGCTTGAGTTTGTCGGCGATGCGGTGGTGCGCCTGCTGGCCTCAGAAGTGCTGTTGACCACCTATCCGGCCGCCCTCGTGGGAGAATTTGCGGCGATTCGGTCCGTCCTGGTGAGCGATCGCCTCCTCGCGGCCCTCGGCGACAGCTTCGGCCTCGACCGTTACCTGCTCGTTGCCGCCAGCGCCACCCAACAGCGCCACGGCCACCGCGCCACGCTCCATGACGCAGCCCGGACTCGCCTGCTGGCGGACGCCTTGGAAGCGATTCTGGGGGCCCTGTACCTCAGCGAGCCCTCCCTGGCGACCCTGCGCCCGTGGCTGACCCCGATTTTGCGTGACAAGGCGGCTGAGATCCGGCAAGACCCTACTTACCACAACTACAAAGATGCTTTGCAGGCCTGGACCCAAAAACAGTTCAAAATCCTGCCCGAGTACCGCGTCCGCGACACCGGTGCTGGCTATGCCAGTGCCGAACGCTTCGAGGCGGAGGTCTGGCTCCACGAAGACCGCCTCGGCTTTGGCCGTGGCCGCTCCAAAAAGGATGCCGAGCAGGCGGCGGCTCGCACGGCCTTTGAGGCGATCCAAGCCCAAGGCCTGCCCCTGGCGAGCCTGGCCCGATTGCAGCCCTCTCCCTAGGGCTGCCTCGGCCGCCAACTCGTCCAGCCGTCGCAACCCGGACCGGGCTCACCCGCCCTGGCTTAAGCGCTCGTGAAGTTGAGGATTCGGCGGGGGCACAAATTCCTTCCCCGTGGACTCCGTAGCCGGGGGCTTGATCCTGAGGGGCAGGGCGGGATCGCGGGGGAGAACGGTCTCTTCCCCGGGTCGCTCCACGCCGTCGGCCGTGACGATCTTGGCATTGGAAATAAAGAGGACGAAGCGCAGGGGTTGCCCCACCCGCCGACTGACAAAGCTTTCAATATCACGCACTTGCTGCGGCGTGATGTCATTGCCGGTTTGCACCGTTAGGTAGACCACCTCCGGCTGGCGGCTCCAGTCAATGCGGGTGCTGAGCAGTGTGACATCCTGTTGGCCGATGGTGATTGTGCTGCGAATCAGCAGTTGCTCCACGAAGTCCCGCACCCGCGCCTTCCGCATCAGCGCAGCAAAATTGGTTCCCAAGGGCACGGCCAGCACGAGGGTGGCTAGAAAGGCGAGGCCGATGGAGCGGCTCAGGCCGGTGTAGCCGGCCAGGATGAACACCACCATGCAGGCCAGGATGATCCCCAAGAGGTTGGTGAGGTAGAGCAACAGGGCTCCTTGGCTAAAGAGCCAGAAGCGCGGGTCTGCGGGGGTTTTGGACAGGGAAAGTCCCACGACACAGAGGGGGGGCATCAGGGCGACGGCGATCGCCGTGCCGGCGAGGGCATCGCTGATCCCCGGCCGCACCTTGGCGAAGCCGCTGATCCCCCCAGCGGCGATCGCGATCCCCAAGTCCACTAGGTTGGGCTCAACCCGGGCCTGAAACTCGGAGCCAAAGGAAGGGATCGGTGTCACCCAGCCCAACAGGGTTGAGAGAGCCACGGCGAGTATGGTTCCCCCTAGGGCGGTGAGGCAGGAGCTACGGAGGAGGTCGAAGTCCCCTTCTAGGGCCGCGAAGGCGATCGCCCGAATCGGCAGCATCAGGGGGGCGATCAGCATCGCGCCGATGATCACGGCGGTGCTGTTGCCAATCAGGCCGAAGGTGGCGATCGCGCAGGAGCTGATGATCAGAACCACATAGTTAATCGTCCAGGTAGCCTCCGCCGTTAACTCACGGTGCAGGCGTGCTCCTTCTTTTTGGGGAGCGGCTTGGGGCAAGAGACGCTGAAACCGGTATAGCAGGCGATCCATGGGCGTGCTCGCAAGAGGGCAGGGGCAGCAGTCTGGTACAACTAAGGTAGCGTGAGGCAGAGAAGATGGCGCGGCGATGAATAAGCAAATTTTAGGCGCTCCGGGAGCCTGTGCAAAGCGCCAGCGGTCGGGGTGGCGGCGGTATGGCTTCGGTGTTCTGGTGCTGGTAAGCAGCAGCCTCGCCTTCCTGGTGATGCCGGTCCAGGGTCAAAATATTGACAACCTAGACGACCAGTTACGCTTTCCCAGTCGGCCGGCGGAGTACGAAGCCCTGCGCCGCCAGGGCGACCAGTTTCTGGCCCAGGGCAATGAGGCGGAGCGGCGGGGCGATTATCTCAAGGCCATTGATCTCTGGCGACAGGCGATCGCGCTCTATGACCAAATCGACGATCTCCGGGGCCTCGGCCTTGCCCATGACTACATCGGCCTCACCTATGCCCAGTTGGGGCGCTGGGAGGCGGCGGAATTTGCTCTGCGGCGGCGGCTGGCGATCGCCCGAGACCGGGGCGATCGCCAGGGCGAAGTTTTTGGCTTGAACAACTTGGGCACGGTGCTCCTGCGCCATGAGAACCCTCGCGGGGCGACGGACAGCTTTGAGCAGGCCTTGGCGATCGCCCGCCAGCTCCAGAGCATTGAAGGCCAGGGCTTGAGCCTGAGCAATCTTGGCCTGGCCGCCACCCAGCGCGGCGACTACGAGCTGGCGATCAAGCGCCTGCGGGAGGCCCTGGTCTTCCGTCGCCGCGCCCCCGATCCCGTGGCCCAGGCCAACACGCTCAACCTGCTGGGGGCGGCCTACCAAGCCAACGGCCAACCGAACCAGGCGATCCCCGAGTACCGGTTGGCCCGCTGGTATGCTCAGGAGGGCCGCGACCTGCGGGGCCAGTTCCGGGCTCACCACGGGCTCACGACGGCCTACGCAGAGCGCCAGGATTGGCCCCTCGTCTTCCACACCCTGCGGGAGTGGCTCGCCCTGGCCCAGGAAACGAATCAGCCCCGCCAAACCCTCCAAGCCCTCACCCTGTCGGCCCGCTATCTCCTGCGGCTAGGGGACGGGCGGCAGGCGGGCCAGTTTTACACCCAGGCGATCGCCTTGGCCCGCCAATTGCAGGATGCTCAGGCGGAAGCGATCCTGGCCAACGAGTTCTCGCAACTGGTCTATGGCTTTCCCTTCGGCCTCCCTCGGTCCCTGGATTAACCCCTCGGGGATCGCGCCCTGAGAGTCAGGGGTTGAACGTTAAGCTGTGTAGCGCAGGCAACAAGAACCTGGAAAGTATCCCCTAAAATACAGGAGTAACGGTGACGTTACCGCGAGGATTTTGGAGCGCATGTTAGTCGTCCTGACCGAGCAACAAGTGTTATCGCCGCGCCAAGTGTGCCAAGGTTGCCTGCTCGCGGATCGTAGCGGTCTACCCCGTTGGCACCAAGGCCGCCTGAGTTGTGCCCTAGCGGCGGAACGGGGAACCAGCAGTTGCAGCCATCGCCCCGGCACGACCTCCTCCCAGGCCCAGCCCCTGAAGCTCTTTCAGTGCCAGATGGGCTTTCAACTTGCAGATATTCATTAGGGCTTCAGAATGGCTCAATGGTCTTGTATTCAACAGTGCGGCGCTTGTTGCTACCTTGAGCCCGCCGAGCGACCCGATTTGGCTGATTACTTAACGGTTCCGGAGCTGGAGCAGTACCGAGGCCTGGTGGGGCCCGATGGCTGGTGTGTGCAGTTTGACCCCGAGACGCGCCAGTGCCGCATCTATGACCAGCGGCCGCGCTTTTGCCGAGTAGAGCCAGCGGTGTTTCACGATCTCTACGGTCTGGCCCCCGAGGAGGTGGA
Source organism: uncultured bacterium (assembly GCA_964397305.1). Classification (GTDB taxonomy): domain Bacteria; phylum Cyanobacteriota; class Cyanobacteriia; order Cyanobacteriales; family Spirulinaceae; genus JAAUTY01. The sequence continues at coordinate 70,907 of CAYNIP010000017.1, read as the reverse complement.
TGAATTTGCGATCGCCTGTTGCCAAGAGCAGATCGGCGATCAATACGGCCCCGAGAGCCCGGAGTTGCAGCGCTTCCTCGCGGCCGTCGGGCTGCCCAGCCTCGAGGTCGAGGGCTAGGCAGGCTCAGGCCTTGCCCTCACCCCCCACCACGCGATTGCGGCCTCCAGCCTTGGCTTGGAGCAGGTTTTGGTCGGCGCGATTCAGCAAGCTCGTGCCCTTGCTGTCATCGTCCGAACGCAGGCAGGCGACCCCAAGGCTGACGGTGATCGGGAGCAAGAGATCCCGGTTGACCCGGAACGGTTGCTCCCCCACGAGGCGGCACAGCCGTTGGGCGATCGCGATCCCCTCTTGGCGGCCTGTTTGCTTCAGCAGGATGACAAACTCCTCGCCCCCATAGCGAAAGGCCGTGTCCTGAACGCGAAGGCGATCGCGCAGTCGTGCTGAGAGGAGTTGTAGCACCCGATCCCCGACCAAGTGACCGTGGGTATCGTTCACCCGCTTGAAGTAATCGACATCCAGCACGATCAGGCTCAAGGGGGTGCTCCGGGCTCGGGCGCTCTGCACCTGGCGGGGCAGTTCCCATTCCAGCGCCCGGCGGTTGCTGAGTTCGGTCAGAGAATCCGAAAGGGCGATCGCCGAGAGAAAATCATTCGTCTGCATGACATCCCGGTAGTGCTGGATGTGTCGGCAACCCACCTGGATTTGACCATAGAGCAGGCGGGCCTGGGCCTCGGCGAGGGCGGAAGGCAGGGACGGTTCCAGGTTCAGCGTGAGGCAGACATCGGCTCCTTGCTCCAGGACCTCAGCCGCCAGCAGCCGCGAGGCCACGGCCGTCGGGGAGTCGGCCGCTTCTGCCTCTAAATTCACCGCCAGGCAGTAGAGCGCGCGACGGGCCAGGTTTCCCCCCAGCGGGTCACTTAGGAGCCACTTGGCTTGCACAATCAGGAGTTCGGGTCTTAGCTCCCCTAGGGCCGCGCGATTGTGCCGGTTCCCCGCCGTCACGAAGGGCTCGGCTGCCAAATCACCATAGAGCGCCGCAAAGGACGCGATAAACGCAGGGTCGCCTGCCAGTGAGATCGAGACATCCATGCGAGCCAGTCGGTGCAAAACAGGGGGGCGATAGCACGGGTTGGTGAAGCTGCGCGGGCCGCTGGCTTCCGTTGCGCCAAGAGGATCAGCCACGATCACCATTTAAAGCTCCATGTTCTGGCCAATAATCTACAAAATTTCATGACCCATTTCCTGGCTGAAAGCCTGCGGGCCTGGGTAAACTTCACCGAAAGTTTAATCTCAATGATGAGTTTGCAAATTTCTGGCGAAGCTTTTGTTTGTAGAGACACCCAAGCGACACCCTGGTGTAGATGGCAGCCCTGAAGTGAGAAAGTTTTGCGATGAGTTGATCGCAGCAGCGCCCTAGAACCTGACAGGACTAGATAGGCCCTGCGGACGGTCCAGGCGATCCGCTTGCCCGAGCGGCACGCCCTTCTCGTAGGGCGTTCTCAGCTCGTCTGTTTCCCCGCCACTAGCCAGCATTGCCCCCCCCTCAGAGCAGACCTTTGGCTGGGAGGATGCACTGTTGCTGGGCCCTGACCACCAAAACAGAGTCGTGACCAAGGTGCAGGCAAAGTTGCCTAACTGAGATGCGCCCAGGGGGGGGTGGCTATGGACTCAGCCGTGACTGTCCTAGCGTTGAGATGACCCTTAGCAGCCAAGGTGCTTGGCCGCAGTCACAGTAGAACCAGACCCTGGCAATGTTAATGCCAATGTTCCTAAGCTGTTCACGTGCATCTACCTCAATCATAACTTTTGGGGAGAGAAAAATACGAACCCGGCCTAGAGCTGAACTGCCCCGGCACAGTCTAGGAGCGTGGGGGTTACAGCCAATCGGGGCCCTGGGAGCAAGCTCGGCCCGGCCCCTCGCCGCCCAGGCGGGGGTAAGGGCTTCACCATTTCAGCGTCGCCGCCTCAGGGCCCTGTTCGCGCCGCACACGGCTATCTTGCTCAAACCAGGCCACGATCTGGGCTGGGGTGAGGTCGGCGATCGCCACCCCATAAGCTTCGGCGATGAGGGCCAACAGTCGCTGGGAGGAAATCGTGAGGCGGGCCAGGAATTTCTCATGGGCTGCCAAGAGCGCCGCATCCACCAGGGCCGATTCATCGGCGGTGAGGAATTGGGGATTTGTAGGAGAAGTCATGGGTAGGCAGGCAGAAGATAGCCTTCCCTAGGCTAGCAGGTTCTGGTCGGCCTCTTGACCGCGACTCCCGATTTTGGCTAGGGCGATCCCTCGTCACCTTTGAATATTTTTTCAACCCATATCTAGAGGGATCGCTCCGAGGCTTTACCCTTGACGATTGAGGGATTTTTCGCTAATCCCCAGGCATCTAGCGCTATTTCCCGCTGACCCTTGACGTTAACGCTATATCTGAGTAGAGTACGAGAGTATTAACCAAGGTTGCAGGCGACATCAACACCCTAGACATTGGGGCAGATCAGTTGATCGCCACCCTAAGGGGCACTATCCTCACCTGGCGCTACAGCTAGCGTATTTCTGCGATTATTCCGGCAGTATTCACTGTATGTAGTGTATGCTGAATAAAACGAACTTTCGGTAGGTTTCATCCCATGCAGCAAACCCTCCGCACCCCCCTGCCCACCACGGGGTTGAGTGCGCCCGACCACGCCAACCTCCAAGTTGTCCGGCGCGATGGCTCTACCGCTCCCCTCGATATTTCCAAAATTCGGATCGTGGTCGAATGGGCCTGCGCTGGGCTTGAGGTCAGCGCCATTGAGCTGGAGTCCAGCCTCAAGACTCGTCTCCGCAACGGCGTCACCACCCGCGAGATCCAAGACAACTTGATCGACTGCGCCCTGCAAATGTGTGACCCGGAGGCTCCCGACTGGCGCTATGTGGCCGGTCGCCTACACATCTGGAGTCTTTGGAAGGATACCCTCGTCAGCCGCGGCTACCAGTACGGTGACTACCCGCGCACGGTCCAACAGCAAATCTGCGCTAACCGCTATGATGAGCGCATTCTCACTTATAGTTGCGCCGAACTGGAGGAAGCTGGCTCTTGGATAGTCCCGGAATGGGATACAGACTACGATTATGCTGGTGCGGTGCTCCTGACCAAGCGTTACCTCCTGCCTGATGAGTTGCCCCAGGAAGCCCTCCTCACCTGTGCTCTACTGCTAGCCTCTGTAGAAGCGGCGGAAAACCGCATGGTTTGGGCGCGACGTTTCTATGAGGCGATCGCCCAGCGCCAAATTTCCTTGGCTACCCCGATTTTGGCGAATTTGCGCGTCCCCGGTGGCTCCTTGAGTAGCTGCTTCATCGCTGCCATGGACGACGACCTCGAGAGCATCTTCGGCACGATCACGGATACCGCTAGAATCTCGAAAAACGGCGGCGGCGTCGGGGTGAATGTCAGCCGTATTCGCGCCACGGGCAGTTGGGTCATGGGCAAGTCCAATGCCTCGGGCGGCGTGATCCCTTGGATTAAGTTATTGAATGACACGGCGATCGCCGTCAACCAGGGGGGGCGGCGGGCTGGAGCTGTCACCGTGAGCCTGGATGTCTGGCACTTGGACGTGCCGGAATTTCTGGAAATGCAGACCGAAAACGGCGACCAGCGCCGCAAGGCCTACGACATCTTTCCCCAGTTGGTGATCCCCGATGAATTCATGCGGCGGGTTCTCGCTCAGGCGGACTGGCTGCTGGTCGATCCCTATGAGGTGCGGGTGAAGCTGGGTCTAGAACTGGCTGAATGCTGGGGCGAGGCCTTCGAGGCCGCCTATGAACGGGTCGAAGCGGCGGCTGAGGCCGGGAAACTGACCCTCTGCCGCCGCCTGAAGGCTCGGGACCTGTTTAAGACGGCCATGCGATCGCAAGTCGAAACCGGGATGCCCTACCTCTGGTTTAAGGACACGGTTAACCGCGCCAATCCCAATAAGCACCAAGGCTACATCCCCGGCGGCAACCTCTGCCAGGAGAGCTGGTCCAACGTCGCTCCGGGCCGGGAAGCCCACACCTGCAACCTGTGCAGCCTCAACCTAGCGAATCTGGAGGACGCAATTCTAGCCGAGGTCTGCGAGACGGCTGTGCGCCTCCTGGACAACACTATCGAGATTACCCACCCCCCCTTCGAGGCCAGCGAGACCCACAACAACAAATACCGCACCATTGGCGTTGGCTGTATGGGCCTCGCCGACTGGCTGGCGAAGCGTCATCTCAGCTATCGCCACCTGACAGAAATCAGCCATTTGTTTGAAGCCATCGGCTACCACTGCACTCGGTCCTCCATGCTCCTCGCCCGGGAGCGGGGGGCCTACCCCGCCTTCCCCGGCAGTGAGTGGAGTCAGGGCAAACTCATTGGCGCGAAGCCGGTTGAGTGGTTTCTGCACCATGCGAGCGACCCCGACCGCTGGATCTGGCTGGCCAACGACATTCAGCGCTACGGGATTCGTAACTCCCACATCACGGCGATCGCCCCCAATACCTCCTCTTCTCTGGTGCAGGGCTGTACTGCTAGTGTCTTACCCGTCTACAGCCGCTTCTTTTACGACAAATGGGCGAAGGGAACCGTTCCGATTGCCCCTCCGTTCATCCGCGATTGCTTCTGGTTCTACCCCGAAAATAAATCTTTAGATCAGCGGCAAGTGATTCGCGCCGTTGCTACCATGCAACAGTGGATCGATACCGGGATCTCGATGGAGCTGTTGTTCAACTTGAACCAGGGTGTCTATTTCCCTGATGAGCCAGAGCGGAGTCTACAAGCCAAGGATATTTTTGAGACTTTAATCCTCGCTTGGCAGCAGGGTTGTAAGGCGATCTACTACATCCGCACCGTGCAAAAGGACGCCTTCAAAGAAGAAGCGACTAGCGCCTGTGTTGCCTGCGCTAATTAACCGCTCCCTTCTGAAGACCTGAGCTATCGATGAGTGCTATTCCAGATTGATGGCTCTTGCCCTGAAGCCCTCACCCAGTTGCACTAGGCCTTCCGGCCGGGTGAGGGTTGAAACTCCGAACGCTCATGGTAAAAATACCCTCCTGTCTCCCAACCCCTCCCCCTCGGGAAGAGGGGTTTGGGCTGAGGTCGAATGGTTACTGTAAATTCGAGAATTGGTATTACCCACCCTACTTTTTCTTGAAGTGTTTGAAAATCTGAGGTAATGACAATGACCTTTGCCCCCGCTAAATCGAATCGGATGCCGATCAACCCGATTTTTAACCCCGACGGCAATGATGATGTGGCTCACCGCACGATCTGGTTTGGGGAAACCACAAACCTGATGCAGCTCAACGATGTGCGCTACAACTGGGCCGTCGGTCTCTACAAGCAGATGCGTGAGAATTTCTGGATTCCTGAAAAGCTGGACATTACCCAAGATGTCACCGACTACTGGAACTTGACTCCAGCAGAGCGCTATGCCTTCGATGGCATTCTCTCCTACCTCACCTTCCTGGACTCGATCCAAACCTGCAATATTCCCCACCTGAAGGCCTGTGTCACGGCTCCCGAAATCGCCCTTTGTATGGCGGAGCAAACCTCCCAGGAAGGCCTGCACAATCAGAGCTATCAGTACATGATCGAAACGATCGTCCCCTCGGAGCGTCGTAATGATGTCTACGACTTTTGGCGGACGGATGGCGTGCTGAAGCAGCGCTGTGAGTTTATTGCTGGCCTTTACCAGCAGTATGTAGACCAGCCGACAGCGGAAAACTACTTTGTGGCCTTGGTGGCGGACTATTTGCTCGAGAGCCTGTATTTCTACAATGGGTTTATCTTTTTCTACAACTTGGCCTCACGGATGTTGATGCCAGGCAGCGCTGATATTTTCAAGATGATCAACCGCGATGAACTCAGCCATGTGCGCCTGTTCCAGAAGCTGATCCCCGAAGCGATGGAGGTCTTTCCCCACTCGAAGGATCGGGTTTATGAAATGTTTGATACGGCCGTGCGCCATGAGTGTACCTGGACGAATCATATCGTTGGCAACCAGATTCTTGGCATTACGGAAGCGAGCACAGAGCAGTACACGAAGTACCTAGCGAATGCTCGCCTGCGGGCTGTCGGTTTGAAGCCGCTTTATGATGAGGAAACCTACAAGAAGAGCCCCTATGCTCATTTAGAACGCTTCTCGGACACCAAGAAGGAGGCGCATACGAAGGCGAATTTCTTTGAAGCGGGCGTGACCAGTTATGTGATGTCTTCCGGGATCGGCGGCTGGGATGATATTTGAAGTCCTCCTCGGGGCTGGCGGCGGGGGTGGGTTGCCAGCTTGGGGCTACTCCAGATTGGCGGCTCTCCCCCGAGAGTCCCTTCCCCGCTCTTGGGCTACTCAGGGCTGGTAGTGAACCCAAGGGGGGAATGATGCTTGGCTGAACCCTTCCGATCATCAGGCTTGCTGTCGCGTCGGTCATGTCCGCTTCAGCGCTCCCTCAGAGGGCTAATGGATTTTCACGAAATAACGACCCAATTCGGTAGGGGCACGGTGGCCACGCCCTCAACCCAGTCAATCGCTGTTCCGATCAGGGTTTGAGGGTTGGGAGACCTAAACCCTACAATGGTGCATTTAATTTGTGAAATTCCATCAGCCCAACTACGACCCATGGCAACCCCCGTAGTTGCGCTTCAGCGCTCTCCCAGAGAGCTAAAGCCCAACTACGCTCCAGGGCAACTACTGTTGTTGGGCTTATGGGATTCTATAAAATAAGCGCATCATTGAGGAGAGATATACAGAAGAGGGCAGACCAATGGGGTGCCGATCCATTGAACGAAACTCGAATCTTATGGCCCATTCTCCCCGCCCTTACTGGCGGGTGGGCGCAACCGTGTCAAGCCCCAAAGCGATAGCCTTTGCCGTAGACGGTGTGAATCAGAGCGGCTTCACCCTTGGCCTCGATCTTGCGGCGCAGCAGCCGGATCAGGGCTGCGAGGACGTTGCTGCTCGGGCGATACGTTCCGGCGGGACAGGCGGCGTCAATGCCCTCGATCCAGAGGTGCTGATAGATTTGTTCGTGGGTGAGGAGCACCCCCGGCTGCTGCATGAAGTAGGCGAGCAGGCGGGTTTCCTTCTCCGAGAGGTCAATGGCGCGATCGCCCCGGTAGGCGATCTGGTTTCCGGCATCCAAGGCCAGATCCCCAAACTGCCAGCGGGGCTCCCGCGCAGCGGACTCCCCAACAGGGTGGCGTCGCAACAGGGCCCGCACCCGAGCCAAGAGTTCCCGCAGTTCAAAGGGCTTGACGAGGTAATCATCAGCTCCGGCATCTAGCCCCAGCACCCGATCATCGACCGTATCCTTGGCGGTGAGAAAGAGTACGGGAGTGGTAGAACCCTGCGATCGCAGCTCCTGACAGACTTGGAGCCCAGACTGCTGGGGCAAGAGCCAGTCCAAGATCACCAAATCATAGGCAGCCTGACCAGCCCACTGGAGGCCTTCGGCTCCGTCAGCGGCTACTTCGACTTGGTAGCCCTCGCGGCGGAGGGCTTGGCTCAGGGGGGCGGTCAGCTCCGCTTCGTCATCGACCAGCAAAATGCGCTGGGGAGTGGGGGAGAACTCAGGCGTCATGGCTCTGGGGGGGAGGGCGGCGGGGATGTGGCTGGGCCCCGGAGTTGCGCCCTGGGGTCACTCTAACATGGGAATTTTGGGGAGGGGCCGGGGTCAAGCCGGCTGCGACTGGACCGGCTACGGGCGGTGGTGGGGTCGTGTTGGCGATCGCTTCAGTGGCATAATGGCAGCCATTGAGCCGTAGCGGGGTGCGCGTTCGCTTTTGTCGGTCGCTGCGGTTCTCTGGTGCGTGTAAACCGGATTTTCCCTCGTTATCTTGCCGAGTAGACCGATGCGAATTGCTTTATTCACCGAAACCTTTTTACCCAAAGTAGACGGCATCGTAACCCGCCTGCGCCACACCGTCGAACAGTTGCAGCGCCACGGCCACCAAGTCCTAGTGATTTGTCCTGCCGGAGCCCCTAAGGAGTACCAGGGCGCGCAAATTTACGGCCTCTCTGCCTTTCCCTTGCCCCTGTACCCCGAACTCAAAATCGCTGTGCCGCGTCCTGCGATTCGGGGGGTCTTAGAGCGCTTTTGTCCCGATTTGATCCACGTTGTCAACCCGGCGGTGCTCGGCCTAGCGGGGATCTACTACGCCAAGGTCTTGAACTTGCCCCTGGTGGCCTCTTACCACACCCACTTGCCTCAGTACCTCCAGCACTACGGCCTGGGGGCTCTGGAAGGGTTTCTCTGGGAGCTGCTGAAGGCCATGCACAACCAGGCTCAGCTCAATCTCTGCACCTCAACGGCCATGGTGGCGGAGCTGCGAGCCCACGGCATCGAGCACTTGGATCTCTGGCAGCGGGGGGTGGATACGGAGATGTTTCACCCCCGCCTCGCCGCGGCCAAGATGCGCCAGCGCCTCTCCCAAGGACACCCCGAGAGTCCTCTGCTGCTCTATGTCGGCCGCGTTTCCCCCGAGAAAGAGATCGAGCAAATCAGGCCTGTGCTCGAGGCGATGCTGGGGGCGCGGCTGGCGATCGTCGGCGACGGCCCCCACCGCGAGGTTCTGGAGAAGCATTTTCACGGCACGCCAACCTATTTTGTCGGTTACTTGAAGGGCCTGGAGCTGGCCTCGGCCTATGCCTCGGCCGATGCTTTCATCTTCCCATCCCGGACTGAGACCCTGGGCCTGGTGCTCCTCGAGGCGATGGCGGCTGGGTGTCCGGTGGTGGCGGCCAATTCGGGCGGCATCCCGGATATTGTCACCGATGGCGTCAATGGCTACCTCTTTGATCCCCAGGCTCCCCAGGGGGCGGTCCAGGCGACCCAGCGGCTCTTGGCCGCGGGCCAGGAGCGGGAGAGTCTCCGGGCCGAGGCCCGGCGGGAGGCTGAGCGCTGGGGCTGGTCGGCGGCCACCTCGCAATTGGAGGAGTTTTATCGCGGGGTGATCGCCGGGTCCCTGACGGCGGCAGCCTAGGAGCCGATCGCCAAGGGCTGCACGAGCAGGGCAATGCCGCGCACACCGACGACCTGGACCACTTCGCCGGGGGCGATCGCCACATTGGCATCACACTGGGCGGGCCACCAGCCGGCGCGGTAGCGGACGCGGCCGGGGCGCTGGGGGGCGATCGCGGCGGCGACCACGGCTTCGCCACAGAAATGGCGATGGTTGGGATTGGGTCGCGGGCGGCGGGGTTGTTTTGCCGGCGGCGTTCGTTCAATGCGGATCGACAGCGGTAGCTGGAGCACTTGGGCAACGTTCAACATCACGGGACTCCCAGAGCAAACCTTACATCGTTAGCTGCTATAGTCGGACTCTGCGCCGCTGGGGCTCCCTGATCCGCCCAGTTTTTGTGCAACTTTGCCAACTGGTCCGCGGCCCCCAGGGCAAACGGTAGCCAGGTTGACTAAACGGGCGGCCTGGCCGCGACTAGTCTGGGAGACTAGGTTTTAGCAAGCATTTCACAAAGCATTTCACAGAGGGGAAAACAACGGTGAAGTTGGCGTCGCGCATCACTCAGGTTCCAGCATCCATGACCCTCGCGATCGCCGCCAAGGCCAAGGCGATGAAAGCGGCGGGGCTGGATGTTTGCAGTTTCAGCGCCGGGGAGCCTGATTTTGACACCCCCGAACCGATCAAGGCCGCTGCCCAGCAGGCCCTGGCGGCCGGCAAGACCCGCTACGGCCCGGCGGCGGGGGAGCCGGCCCTGCGCGCGGCGATCGCCCGCAAGCTCCAGGGGGATAACCAGCTCCCCTACGAGCCGGAAAACGTGATCGTCACCAATGGCGGCAAGCAATCCCTCTACAATCTGATGCAGGTGCTGATCGAGCCCGGCGATGAAGTGATCATCCCGGCTCCCTATTGGCTCAGCTACCCGGAGATGGTGAAGCTGGCGGGGGGAACCCCCGTGATCGTGCCGACCACTGCGGCCGGGGGCTACCGCATCACTCCGGCGCAGTTGCAGGGGGCCCTCACGCCCCGCACCAAGCTCTTTGTGCTCAACTCCCCCTCCAATCCCACCGGCATGGTCTATACTCCCAGCGAGATCCGTGCCTTGGCAGACGTGGTGGTGGCCGCCGATTGCTGGGTGGTCTCGGATGAGATCTACGAGAAAATCCTCTACGATGGCGCGGTGCATCTCAGCATTGGCGCGGCCAGTCCCGAGGTCTTCGCGCGCACCATTATCAGCAGTGGCTTCGCGAAGGCCTATTCGATGACTGGCTGGCGGGTGGGCTATGCGGCGGGGCCCGTGGAACTGGTGGAGGCGATGGCAAAGTTGCAGGGACACAGTACCTCCAATGTTTGCACCTTTGCCCAGTTCGGGGCGATCGCCGCCCTAGAGGGCTCCCAGGAGCCCGTGGAGATCATGCGCCAGGCCTTTGCCCAGCGCCGGCAGTTGGTCTTGGCAGGCATCGCCGCGATTCCGGGCCTGAGCTGCCCCCAGCCCGAGGGAGCCTTCTATGTCTTCATCGACATCAGCGCCACGGGCCTCCCCTCCCTGACCTTCTGTGAGCAATTGCTGGAAACCTACCGGGTGGCCACCGTTCCCGGTCTCGTGTTTGGAGCTGAGGGTTGCATTCGCCTCTCCTATGCCACCGACATGGCCTCCCTGGAAAAGGGCCTAGAGCGGCTGGCGAAGTTCGTCGCCGCTGGCGGAGCGCGCTAGGGTCCGGGTGATCGCCCGGACCCTACGCGAACGCGGGCAGCCCGGCTAGCTCCCTAGCCGGGCGACCGCTACTAGGGCTTGACGAGCATGGAGGGATTCGAACCCCCGACACCCAGAACCGGAATCTGGTGCTCTATCCCCTGAGCTACATGCCCTCGCAACTTCCTAGCATAGCACCTCTAGCCGCGATCGCTCACGGAGAGATAGTCCAGCGGGTTCACGGGCTTGCCATTGTGGCGGATCTCAAAATGCAGGTGGGGCCCGGTCGAAAAGCCTGTAGAGCCGACTTCTGCAATCAGGCGACCCCGCTCCACGGGTTGCCCCTCCGTGACCAACAGCTTGCGCGTGTGACCGTAGAGTGTCGCCACCCCTTGGCCGTGGTCAACGATCACGGTCTTGCCATAGCCGCCATACCAGCCGGCAAACATCACCACCCCCGTATCGGCCGCAAAGATGGGGCTGCCTGGTTCGCCGGCAAAATCAATCCCAGCATGGAAGCGCCGCCCCCCCAGCTTCGGATGCCAGCGCCAGCCGTATTCACTCGAGAGCTTGCCGCCGTGGGGCAGGGTGTAGCGCCCCGTGCCCCCAAGGGATCGCCGTCCCCCGGCGGCGAGCCGAGCCTGGATCAGGCCACGAATGCCCTCAGAATCGGCGGCGAGGCGCAACTGGGCCGCCGCGAGGGTTTCGCGATCGCCATTCAGCCGGTCGATCAGCTCCTGCTGCACGGCGAGCTGAGCCTCAAAGTCGGCCTTCTGGGTCAGAATCTGTTGCTGGAGCAGGGATATTTCATTTTTCTGCTGCTCCACCGTGAGCTTGCGAGCCTTGAGCCCTTGGGCCGTCTGCTGGAGGGCGGCTAAGCGCTGGCGATCCGTCTCGTAGATCTGCTGAAAGCGGGCGCGGCGGTCAAACAGTTCACTCAGGCTGGCACTGCTGAGCAGAAGGCTCCACCCCTGACTGGCCAATGAATGCTGTTGCAAGAAGCGCAGCCGTGCCGTCGCGGCGGCCATTTGCGGTGCGTAGGTTTGGCGCTCCCGAGCCAGGGCCTGCTCGAGTTGGGTGAGGGTCTCCTGGGCGGTGGCCAATTCCTGCTCGTAATAGTCCAGTTGCAAATCCATCACCTGGACATCGTGTTGCAGGCCCCGCAGATAGCCCTGGGCGGCCTCCTCGACGGTGCTGAGGCGATCGCGCTCGGCGTTGACCCCGCGCTCCTGGATCTCGACCTCCTGCTGCCAGCCCTCCAAAAGCTCCAGGCCGACAGACGCCTCCGGCGTGGCGGCGGGCTGGGCTGTCACTCCCACGGTGGCACTGGTGAGGCAGGCGCAGAGGGCGATCCCTACGAGCCACCCCTGCCATCGTCGTCGCTGTTGTTGCTGCTGTTGCCTCATGGTGGCAATTGGGTTGCTCTCGGCCTGGCAGGCCCTCGGGGGCACGAAACTTGGCGCGGGATGTTGGCCCTCCTGCGCTCAGCCCTCACCCCAACCCCTTTCCCAGGTTGGGAGAGGGGCTTTTAACTCCCCTGCTCCCAGCTTGGGAGCAGGGGCCGGGGGATGAGGGCCCCCGTAACCCTGAAGCGGGCTACACGCGGCGCCTGGAACCCGCGCTCAAAATTCCGGGGAGCCGCGCTTTTTTTCGGCCACCCTAGACACTCAATTTTATACCCTACAACCTGGCTATACTGAAAACGTTGCTCCCAGCGTCCCTGCTCATGCCGGCCCTGCTCCGTCGTACCCTGAGCGCCAGCCTCGTCCTCGTCCTCTTGGGGTGCAGCACTGAGCTTCGCCTCGCGCCAGCCACCACTCCAGACTTAGCCACACCGACTCAGACCCAAGCACTGCCACCGCTGCCCGAGGTCGATGCTTGGCTGAATCTGGCCCTGCCCGCACTCGACCCCGCCCTGCAAAATGAGTGGCCGCCGGCTCTAGAAGCGGAGTTTCGCCAACGGGCCGAGCAGGCGATCGCCCACTACGCCGGCCAAGAGTACGGCAACACCCACGGCGAAAACGAGAAGCGCTCTTATGCCTTGGCGATGCTGGATTTTCTCGCCGGGAACCGCGATCGCGCCCTTGACTTCTTGCAATCCGAAGACCGCGAAGCCCACGTTCACGCCCACACGGAAGGCATCGATTTCTACTACGCCTTCACCCTCAAGCACCAAGTCCGCAAGTACTTCCTCCTCAGTCCCTATTTCGATACAGCCTACCGCCAGCGCCTCTATCGCGGTGCTCAAACCTGGACCGCAGAAGACCCGAACGAGCGCCCTCACCCCGTCTACGGCCTGGGGGACGGGAGCGGGCGAGACTGGGACATCCGGCGACGCGGCCGCTGGGTAGACTCCCGCAACACCGACAACCTGCGAGCCATGCGGGAAGTCGCCATTTACCTCCTGGCTGAGGAAACGGGCAACGAAGCCACCCGGCAGCGCTACCAGCAAAAACTTCAACGCTACGTCTGGGCCCTCTACCACATCGGCATGGGGGAGTGGGACTCAGAAAACTACCACGGTCACACCTTCGCCCCCTACCTCAACCTCTACGACTTTGCCCGTGATCCCGAGGTCAAGGCCCTGGCCAAGGCCGCCCTTGACTGGCTCGCCATCGCGGCCGCCGTGAAGTACTATCGCGGCGGTTGGGCCGGGCCGGTCAAGCGGGACACCGGCCAGAGCAACGTCGTTTATGGGGCGGCGGCAGCGCGCTTTTTCTGGCTCTACTTCGGCGACAGTCCCCAGCCCAATCCCCGCCCGGAGCGGGATGCGCTTCATGCGATCACCAGCCGCTACCGGCCGCCGCTGGCGGCCGTGGCCCTAGCCCGTCGCCAGTTTGAGCGCCCCGTAGAGGTCTTGGCCACGAAGCCGCTGTATGAAAACTGGCAGCCGGGAGCCGACCAGCAACCGGGCTATTGGGAAACCCAGTACTTTGGGCAGACCTACCAACTGGGGAGTGTCGCTAGTCCCCTGGCCGATGGCGATGTGGGGCCGTTTAAGCTAGTGGCGACCCAGGCGGAGCGGGGCGTTGATTTTTTCATCGCCAATACGGGGGAGCCCCTGCGCTCGACGGGCAAGCACCCGGGGGATCAGGTAGGGCAATTCAACAACTTAGCCCTGTGGCTCCGGCCAGCGGACGGGCGGCCCTTCGGCTTCCAGATTCCCCAAACGACCCCGACCGAGGTGGTGGACGGGATCTGGTTTTTTCGCCTCCAGGACACTTGGCTGGCGGTGCGACCGATTAACCTCGCGCCCTATGAGCGGGTTCCCTGGCCAGATGACCCCTATGCGCGGGGCTATGACCAGGAACAAGCTCTGCGGGCTGCGGTCACGGGCGGCCCCTACGCCGGGTTTGCGCTGGAGGTGGGGGAACCGGCCAGCCACGGCAACTACGACCGCTTCCAGCGGCAGGTGCGGCGACAGGGGGCTCTACAGCTCGATCAGCTCGCAGCGGGGCGGGTGACGCTGCGGGGGAGTTTGGGCGATCGCCTCACCCTCACCCACAACCCCCACCACGAACTACCGCTCCTGGAGCGCAATGGCCAGCGCCACGACTGGAGCCAACAGTTCGCCCTCTACGATTCGCGCCCCGGCCGGGAGCCCATCTCGTTGGGCTGGAAGACAGGCCGCCTGCGAGTGGTGGCCGGAGGCGAGGTGTTTGAGTCAGCCGTAGACGGTCCGGAGCCAGGGCTGGACTAGCCCGCCGGTAGCGGACCGGCCTGGCAGTTGTACCCCAAAGCACTCCCGGGCCCAGCCGTCCCCTCAGACCTCGAGGCTACGCCAGAGATACCAGGCCGCCACGGTGCGCGTCGGCTGCCAGCGCTCCCCCACCGCCGCCACGGCTTGGGGGGTTCCGCCAGATTCCCAGCCCAGCAGATGGCCCACGGCCTTGCGAATCCCTAAGTCTTGGCTGGGCCAGACATTGGGCCGGTAGAGCCGGAAGATCAACAGCATTTCCACGGTCCAGCGACCGATGCCGGCGATCGCTGTCAGGGTTTCCAGGATCGCCGCATCCTCCCAGGTGGCCAGCTCTGCCAAACTGGGCAAGCCCGCCTCGATTTGCCGCGCCAAGCCCTGGAGATAGCGCACCTTGGGGCGCGAGAGCCCAGCCGCGCGGAGGGTTTCCGCCGGTGTTGCCAACAGCGTAGCGGGGGTCAAGTCCTGCCCGTTCCCGTAGAGGGCCAGAAAACGACCCTGGATGCTGGCGGCCGCCCGTTGAGAGAGCTGCTGGTGAATGATGGCGATCGCCAGCTCCTGGAGCAGCTCCGTCGTTTTCGCCGTCTGGCCCAGGGTGCAGGGACCCACCCGCTCAATGATCGCCCCGAGGGCGCGATCCTGCTGGGCTAAAGCGGCCGCCGCAGCGGTGAAATCCGCCGTGAGTCCCACCATTTCCCTAGGCACAGACCGACGCTGGGGAGAGCAGCGCCGCCTTGCGGCTGTCAAAGAGGCGAGCGAGGGCCTGCACAATCGCCTCCACCACCTCAGGATCACAGAGTTCCAGGAAAGACTCGGAGGAGCGCTGGTCCTCGAAGAACTCCTTCGCCGCCCCGATCAGGGCGCGAATGCGCTCAAAGCCCATCACCTTGACAATGAACGTCGTCAGGGGGGAGTTCTTGATATCGTAGGCCGAGCTGCTAAAGCGGCCCTTGTGGAGGAGTTCAAACACCTCCCGCTCCAGATCATGATCTAGCGGGTAGCGATTGGGAAGATCGGGGAGAAAGTCCTCGAGCTTCTCAATAGAAATCCCTAGAGGATTCAGTTCCCCCATCAGGGTCGAGAGGGGAATATTGCGCCCAAACCGCCGCGAAAGGGCTTCTAGGAGCGCCATCGTGAAGAGCTTGCTTCCTAAATAGAGGCGAGCAATCTCGATATTGCGCCCCGCTCGGTCCAGCATTCCCTGGTAGGTTTTCGGGTTCGGCTCACCGCGAAATTCCTGAAACACAATATCCGGGCGCAGGAAATCCATAAACTTTTCCATCTTTTGCAGCGCAACGCGGAAATCATGCACCGTGTAGGAGCTGGGGTTTTTAAGATTGTGGTTGGTTTCCGGCAGCAAGCTCCAGGTATTGTCTAAGAAGCGGGCCGAGACTGGGTTGGCAAAACTGCCCACATCCCGATTCGCCATCCGGACCGCACTCTGGACTGCTTCAATTTGCGCGGCTTCGCTGAGACCGAGGTTAAAGCGCTCGTTGGCCGCTTGCAGGCGTTGGAACAGACGTTCACTGGGCGAGAGGCCCTCCTTCTCTGGCCGGAAGGGGATGGTAGCTTCAATGCAGGCCACGATTTGCGCCAACAGGCCGGGGCTGAGGAACGGTTGCAGCACCTTAACGCAGACGAGGGCGCTGAGAAATTCATTCTGACCCGCAAAGGGAGACAATTGTTGACCGGGGGTGAAGCCAAAGATCGCCGTCACCAGATCGAACAGCGGGTCCGGGGGCAAATCCGACTCTGGACGGATGTAGAGCTGTTCGCCAGACTCATGAACTAGCGGTGAGATGTAGTAGGTCAGATTGAAGTGAACGCTCTGATCGACTTGCACATAAACCAGATCGTGGAAGAGGGCCGCCAAGACTTCGATGGCATTGGTCGAGCCGCCCACCTCGAAGATGTGGTCCGGCGTGTGGAAGTACCGCCAGGGCCCGGTCATGGTCTGCACAATCAAGGCGGTAATTTTTGCCAGATCGCTAGGGTTAACCACCACCCCTAGCTTGTTCATGGCCCACCCCAACTTTTCCAAACACTGGTGGCGATCCTTTTCCTGTTCGAGCCTCATCCCGCCCTCTGCACCAATGGCAAATCTTTTCTGCTATTTTAACGATCGATGTCAAGGGTGGGAATTGTCGGTTCCCCAGCTAGGGGCGATGAGAAAACCGGCCCAGCGGCGTGCGATTCGTTTGGTCAGGCCTGGTCGCTGGCGATCGCGACCGCAGGCCCTCGTGGACTCAGCCCACTGGTGGGCTGCCGTGCTGCTGTTGATTCTCGTGGTCGCCCTGCTCGTGCTGACCAATACCTGGGTTGTTCCCTGGCTGGATCTTGCCATTGCCTCAGCCCTCGGCTACCTCATCTATCAACTGCACAGGGAGCTGACCGAGCGCAACCGCTTGCTCCAAGAGCGCTATGCCCAGCTTGACTTAGTGAATGATGCGATCTTAGTGCGGGATCTCAACGATCGGATCACCTATTGGAACCCGGCCTGTGAGCGTCTCTACGGCTGGAGTGGGGCCGAGGCCCTGGGGCAAAACGTGCATACCCTGCTGCGGACGGAATTTCCCGTATCGCTAGCAGTGATCGAGCAGGATTTCCTCGCCCAGGGGGAGTGGCGCGGCGAACTTGTCCACTACCGGCGCGACGGTACGGCCCTGGCGGTGGCCAGTACCTGGAGTCTGCACCGAGATGACCGGGGCCGGCCGGTTGCTAATTTGGAAATCGGCAAAGACATCACCGCCGCCAAGCAGGCGGAGCTGGCCCTGAGAACCAGTGAGCGGCTCTATCGCACCCTGGCTGAGCATTTTCCCAATGGGGCGGTCTTCCTGGTGGATCGCCACCTACGCTACACGATCGCCGCAGGAGAAGCCTTGACCGAGTTAGTGGGCGAGGAGGCCTTGACGGGGCAATTGGTCAGCGAGGCGGGCCCGCCCTCCCTGGCTGCAACCCTGGCCCCCCTGTGCCAACGGGCTCTGGCGGGGGAGATGAGTGTCACGGAGTACCATTACCAGGGCTCAGTCTACCGGCTGGATGTGCTGCCGGTGGCGCGCCTGTTGCCCGAGGCCTTTGCGGGGATGGTGATGGTGCAGAATATCACCGAGAGTAAGCGGGCGGAGGAGCGATCGCACTTCCTCGCTGCCGCAACCACCCTCCTCTCGGCTTCCTTGGACTATGAGACGACGCTACGGAATTTGGCTCATCTAATTGTCCCAGAGCTGGCCGACTGGTGTACGATCAACCTGGCAGTACCGGACACGTCTCCTCACCTGATCGCTGTTGCCCACGCTGATCCCAGCCAGGAATCTTTGGTCTGGCAGTTGCAGGGGGAAAATCGCACCCCTCAGACGGCCCAGGTGATTCGCACGGGGCAATCCTTGGCCTGTTTTGAACTCTGTGACTTGGCTCTGGCGGCCTTTGCCACGACTCCCAGCCAGCGGCAGTTGTTGGATTGCCTGGGGCTGCGCTCCTATGTCTGTGTGCCGCTGCATATTGGCGATCGCGTCCTCGGCTCGATCCTCTGTGTCTGGGGGCCGTCGCCCCGCCACTACAGCCTCGAGGATCTGGAGTTGGTGGAAGATCTCGCCTACCGAGCCGCCCTCGCGATTGACAATGCTCGCCTCTACGGCGAAGTGCAGGAAGCTGTTCGCTTGAAGGGCCAGTTTCTCGCCACGATGTCCCACGAGCTACGAACGCCGATGAATGCGATCATCGGCTTCTCGCAGGTGTTGCTGCGGCAGCGCTCGGGGGCCCTCAGTGAGCAGCAGGTGCAGATGCTCCAGCGGATTTATACCAATGGCAAGTCCTTGCTGGCCCTGATCGATGACATTCTCGATCTGTCCAAGATTGAGGCCCGGCGGCTGGTCTTAAAGCCGAAGCCCTTTAACCTCGGTCAGTTGGTGAAAACGACCTTGGCGGAGTTGCAGCCCCTGGCCGATGAGAAGGGCCTGGAATTTCGCTTCGAGAGTGAGGTGGCGGATCTGAAGGTCTGCAATGATCGCGATCGCCTGCGCCAGATTCTGGTCAATCTCCTGGCCAATGCCGTCAAGTTCACGGAGCAGGGCTGGATTGCGGTGCGGATTCGGGACGCCTCGGGGACGGGCGATCGCGCCGCGTCCCCGAGGGATGATTACCTCTGTCTCAGTGTCCAGGACACGGGCATCGGCATTGCCCCGGAGCAGCAAGCCCACATTTTTGAGGAATTTCGCCAGGTCGATCAGACCACGACCCGGCGCTACTCGGGGACGGGCCTGGGGTTGGCGATCGCCAAGTCCCTAGCCGAACTGATGCAAGGGCGCCTTGAAGTCAGCAGCGAACTAGGGGTGGGCTCTACCTTTCACCTCTGGTTGCCCCGCCGCGTCAGCCCCAGCTCCCCGGCGACGGGGCCGGAACCGAAGCGGCAGCCAACGCCATGACGGCCCGTCGGTCGGGGTTTGGGCTGCAAACCCTGAGCAGCTCTGGGCTTAGAGACCAAGCCCCTAGGCGATGGGGGACGCTGGCGCCTGCGCTCGGTCATTTCCCTCCTAGATCCTGGAGAACCACGGCGCTCGGGCAAGCTGTAGTTACTCCAGAACTTCAATTAGCATCAAGGCAGCCCCCAACGGCTCTGAATCTGGCGGCATGGACCCTTTAGTTTCGATTGCTCAGTCGCGCTCTCGCCGCGATCGCCAGGCCGTCGGAAAAGCTTTGCGCCAGACTGTGCCGCGATCACTGCATCAAGACTGGTCCCCGCAAAGCGATCGCCCCGACCCCTTGGAGTTACTCGAAACGTCCAACCAGCAGCGTATTCCAGAGCTAATTCCGATTCGGCCTTGGCGAATGATGCAGTCTCCGTCAACTCATGCAAACCGCCAGCGACATTTTTCTGGGCTGGACGACAAATCTCCAGGGGAAGGATTTCTACTGCCGACAGCTCAAAGACATGAAAACCTCAATCAAGCTCAAGGGCATGTCTGCCCGCAGTTTGGAAGATTATGCGGAAATTTGCGGGTCGGCCCTGGCTCGTGCCCACGCCCGCACGGGGGATGCCGCCATGATTCATGGTTATTTGGGTAGCAGCGATGTCTTCGACCAGGCGGTAACAAATTTTGCCGTCACCTATGCCCATCAGGTGGAGCAGGATCACCAGCGGATGGTGGAGGCCGTGCAGTCTGGGCCAATTGAGGCAAAACCAGGGTTCCTATAAGATGCGAACCATGATGCCTCGCAGGGCGGAGGTGGCGGGGCAAAACTCACTTGTTATGGTGGCAACCAATTCTTCACGCATTCTACTCAAGAAATGCTGGGTGGTGAAGTGTACCCTCGGTTGGCTGCTAGGGTGCCGACGCTTGGTGTGAGATTATCCCTCTTGTGTTGTTCTGGGGGATTCCCACGAATTTCCGCCATTACAGCCGACGAAAAATCAGCGTTTCACCCCGATCTGACCTAAGAGGGTCATAGTTGTTTCCGTTAAGAATGAGACGGGTCAATCGCGAAATCCTTGCCAAGCAGGAATTGCAGCTATTTCAGCGGGTCTCAAAATTGTTTGAAACAACGCTAGGAACTGTCATCGGAAACCTCAGAGATCCTCATCTCCTTGAACCATCGCTCAAAATTTAGGGGAGCTGCGCTTTTTTTCGTTCCCCCGCCTACCCTTTAGGCCGTTGCCAGCAGCGGGCGAGCACAGCGGGGGATCTCGAGGCTAAACTCAGTTCCCTGGCCGGGGGTTGAGGTGCAGGTAAGCTGCCCTTGATGCTGATCGGTGACGATCTGGTAGCTGACCGACAGCCCCAGCCCCTTCCCCTGCCCGATGGGCTTGGTAGTAAAGAAGGGGTTGAACATTTGTGCCTGCACCTCCGGGGGGATGCCGGGCCCATTGTCACGAATCCGGATCGCGACTCGGTTCGCCCCCACCGCAGCCGTGGTAATCGTGATCGTTGGCTCAAACCCTGGCTGGGTTTGGGTTTCAGGACGCCGGAGGGCCTCGATCGCGTTGAGCAGCAGGTTCATCACGGCCTGATTCAGCGCGCCGGGGTAGCAGTCCACAGGGGGCAAATCGCCGTAGTGACGCTCGACGTGGATCACCGGCTGGGAATCCGCCAACGGGCCCTGGAGCACCGCCAGGATGCTGTCAAGGTTGTCGTGGAGATCAACGGATTTTTGCTCGGCTTCGTCTAAGCGCGAGAAGGTCCGCAGGGAGCGAATGAGGTCGCGAATGCGTTCTGCTCCGCTCCGCATGGAGTCCAGGAGCTTGGGGAAATCGGCGGCGATGTAGTCCGCGTCAAGGTCGCTGGCCTTGGCGGTAATCGCCGGGTCGGGGTTGGGGTAGTGATGCTGGTAGAGCGCGAGCAGGTCGAGCAAGCCTTGGGTGTACTCGCTGGCGTAGGTGAGGTTGCCTTGGATGAAGGAAATGGGGTTGTTGATCTCGTGGGCGATGCCAGCGACTAACTGGCCGAGGCTGGACATGGTTTCCGACTGGATCAGTTGTGCTTGGGTCTGCTGCAACTCGGTCAGGGTGGCGGCGAGCTGGGCGGCCTGCTCTCGGAGTTGGGTCTCGGACTGCCGGAGGGCGGCTTCGGCGCGCGATCGCTCCTGGAGTTCCGCTTCCACTTGGGCAAACAGGGCGGCCTGCTGGATCGCGATCCCTAGCTGCACGTTCAGCTCTTGCAGCAGTTTGATCTCGTCCGCCAGCCACGGGCGTGGCCCCTGGCAGTGGTGGACGATCAGGAGCCCCCAGAGGGTCTCGCCCTGCTGGACGGGAACGACGAGATTAGCCCGTACCTGGAAGCTCTCGAGCAGGCGGATGTGGCACGCTTCCAGGCCCGCGCTGTAAATGTCGTCGATAGCCCGCACCCGGCCCTGTTGGTAGAGGGGAACGTGGGTGGTGCGGAAGCATTCATCCTGGACTCGAGCGCCAACGGTCGGACGCCAGCGATCGCCCACAGATTCCACGACAATTTCCCCTTGCCAGTCGGGATCAAAGCGGTAGAGGACGACCCGATCCGTGTGCAGCAACTGGCGCACTTCCTCCACCGCCACCGTGAGCACACTTTGTAAATCCAGGGATTGCCGAATCCGCTGGGCAATCTCGCTGGCGAGGCGCTGGCGATCAGCCAAGGAGCGCAGCTCCTGTTCCGTCTGCTTCCGGGCGGTGATCTCTTGGGTCATCACCATCCCGCCCGTAATCTGCTCCTCGCCGTCGAGGACTGGTGTGACATGAACCAGCAAATCTTGACCCTGGAAGTGGTACTCGCAGGTCGTTGTCTTACCTGCTGCAATCGCCGCCTGGTAAATCGGGGCAAAAACAGCGACAACCTCCGGGGGGAAGACCTCCTCGAGGGTGCGGCCTTCGACTAATTCCTTGCTGAGACCGGCCGCGGCTAAGCCGCCCCCCTCGGCGAGCAGGTAGCGGTAGGTGCGATCAAATAAAAAGACTATGCCGTTGGGGAGGTTACGGGCTAGGAGGCGGTAATGTGCTTCGTTGCGGCGTAGTTCGACCTCGGCCTGTTTGCGATCGCTAATATCGCGAGTAAACGCACAGTTGTAGGCCCGACCATTGAACTCGATATAATTAGCCGTGATTTCGACGGGAATCAGGGAGCCATCCCGGGCCTGGTTCTGCGCTTCAAAGGTCAGGGCTCCCTGTTGCCGCAGTTCTTGCCAGTGTTGCCGCCACGCTGTGAGGGTGTGGCCGGGGGCGATGTCGGGGATGGTCAAGCGCGTGAGTTCAGCACGGGTATAGCCCAAAAGCCGACAGGCAGCCTGGTTAGCGTAGGTAATCCGAGCCTCCGCGTCGATAAAGAAGGCGGCATCGGCTGCCCGCTCCACGGAGAATTCCATCAGGCGGCGCACTTCCTCATCTTGGCGGCGCTGGGTGACATCGTTCTGGAGGCCGATGTAGTGGGTGAGCTGGCCCTGCCCGTCGTAGATGGGCGAGATGGTCAACTCGTTCCAGAAGGGGGTGCCGTCCTTGCGGTAATTTTTCAGGGTGACGCAGCATTCCTCGCCAGCGGCGATCGCCGCCCGCACTTGGGCCACCGCCGCCGGGTCCGTATCCTCCCCCTGCAAAAAGCGACAGTTCTGGCCCAACACTTCACGGCGCGCATAGCCGGTAATCGCCTCAAAAGCGCGGTTGCAGTAGACAATCGGCCGCTCCGGCCAGCGCAGATCGCTGATCGTGATGCCAGTACTGGTCGAAGCTAAGGCCCGCTCGTAGAGGCGCAGGAGCTCCTGGTCAAGCAAAGGATCGGAGGGACCATCCGCTGCCAGCAGGGGTGTAGACAAGTTAGCCATAGTGTCCTAGAGCAGGTAATTCTCAACAGGCAACCTGGCTCCAGCGAGCAAGCATTTAAGGTGCGGTCACAGCACCGCTGCTGGGCCAGGGAATCTGACCTTGAGCGAATAGTAGAAGTCCTGGGGGTTCGGCTTCCTCTGGTGAAGCCGTTGGTCATGGAAGGGGTTAATCCCGAGGTCGATCCTGCGATTCGAGCTCGCTGCAAATTCTTAACAGATCGTAAAGCTTATTTCTACTATACTGCTTATTCCTAACTTGGGGGTGTCTCTCCCTGGGAGTTTGCGTTTGCCTCAGAAGGGATGAACGGGCCTCAGCCCAACCTCACTCGAGTCTTGGGGCCCTGGACGCCTTTGTTCCCTAGATCCAGATCCGTAGCTTCGGCGCGGGGCGATCGCGCAGTGCTGTTCGCAGCAGTTGCCAGACGGCGACCCAACAACGCCGGGCCTCCGCTGTTGAAGTGCCCCGATAGCGACCAATCAGGCCATCGCCTAGGGTTGAGGTGATCCCGCCTTGGCTGCCAGGGGATTGCACCTGGCTGAGGAGCCGTGCTTGGGCCTGGGCGAGCAGGTCCGGGCCCACGGGCTGGCCCAACCAGACCAAACTCCCGACGACGGGACAACCGGCCAAGGCATTCAGACTTTCGGCCCCCTGGGGAGATCCGGGTAGCCACTGGCGATCCAGCCAGAGGGGCTGACCGTCCTGCCAGATCTCTAGGCGCGATCGCCAGTCGCCCCTGACAAACTGCTCCCCGCGCGCACTGCGGCCAAAGCGCACGACCTCCCAGCCTAAAAAGCCTGCGCCCGGAGCCAGCTCCACGCGCACTGTCTGCTCGAATTGTGCCCCGTTAAAGACGATGGCCTCTTGGGGCAGCCACTCCAGATAGGCCCCGGGGGCTAGGTGAATCGCCACAGTCTGCTGAGTTGTGGGGCCGTTGCTACGGTAAATCTTGGTCGCGGCGGCGGTGGTCAGCAGGGCCGCTGCTTGGGGGTCGAGGTGGAGGGACTGCTGGAGGCGATCGCCCCCCACCAAGCCCCCAGCCGTGTGGAGCATCACGGTATGGCAGATGCTGGGCCCCTCGGGATAGAAGGGTCGCTGGACCTTCAGGGGCGCGCTCGCATAGGCCCGCCGCAACTGGGTCTGGCCCTGGTGGTAGTCGTAGTGCAAGTCAAGCTGGCCCTGCCATGGGGAGGCTGCTGGCATGGTTTGGCTCCAGTGGGATCTCTGTACCCTACCATAGACTCCAGGGGTCGTTGCTGCTGGGTGAACCCCAATCGAGTGGACGCAAAAAAGTGCGGCTTCCCTGAATTTTGAGCGCTGGTTCCAGGAGCAGAGGGTCGCCCTCTTCAGCGTTACCGGGCCCTCATCCCCCAGCCCCTTCTCCCAAAGCTGGGAGAAGGGGAGCTAGAAGCTCCTCGTTACGGGGCCCTCATCCCCCGGCCCCTGCTCCCAAAGCTGGGAGAAGGGGAGCTAGAAGTCCCTTAAGTTGGGGAGTGGGGTTTAGGGGGAGGGCTGAGCGAAGGAGTACAAACATCCCGCGCAAAATTTCGTCCACCCAACCCCAATCCTCGTCGGTTCGCGATCGCCCCAGACCGGCCTAGCCGCCCCGACGGGGGCTGGTTGCCCTCGGGAGCCTACCCGAAGAGCAGCAGCCAGATCGGCAGGGTGAGCAGCAGACTCGCAGAGCCGGCTGCGAGGGCGGCGGCCGTCAGGTCCCGGTCTAGGTCATAGGCTTCGGCGATCGCCAAGGTCGCAAAGGCGGGGGGCATCGCCACTTGCAGGACGATGGCGAGGCGCGGGGCCCCCTCCAGGCCCACAGCCGCGAGGCCCAGCCCTGCGATCAGAGGTATGATCAGCATTTTCAGCACCAGGCTGGGCCAGACCACCCGCACCTGCTGCCAGGAGGACAGATAGCTGAGGCGCATTCCGATCAAGATCAGCGAGAGTCCCACGATCGTCCAGCCCAAGGCCAGGAGGCTCGTTTCTATCCTAGGGGCAAAGGTATAGGGACGGCTCAGTAGACCGGCCGCGACCCCCCACCAGACGGGGTTATTGACGACGGCCCAGCCCAGTTGCCAGCGGCGCTTAGCCTGGCGGCCAAAGTAGGCAGCCAGCAGGACGCCGAGGCTATTGGCCCCCAAGGTCGTACCCAGAAGATCGTAGAATACAGCCCAGCCAAAATATTGCTCCCCGACCAGGGCCAGGGAGATGGGAAAGCCAAAGAAGCCGGTATTGCCCACCATCGCGGACAGAATCAGGCTGCCCTGGGCGGGGCGATCGCGCCCCCCCGGCCACCAGTGGGACCACAGCCAGACGGTCCCCGCCCCGAGGGCGATCGCCCCCCAAGCGGCCACGGGCGCGAGCCAAATCGCCCCCGACAGATCGGCGCGACGCAAGAAGACAAAGTTGCTCAGAGGAACCCCGATCCAGAAGAGACCCAGGCCCAACCCGCGCGCCGTGGACGGCGGCAGCCAGCGGCCCAAGAGCCAGCCCAGGAAAACGCCGCCGGCCAACCGTAGATACACCAGGAGCAGCGTTGTCATGACCGAAAAGAATGGCTGTGCTTGAACCTTCATTAAAGGCGATCGCGCCCCAACCTAGCAGCCCTTCGGGCCGCCAACCCGCCCCGCCATCGCCAATTGAACGAAAGTGATTTAAGCTAGGTGTCGATGCTAACCCGGATGGTGTGAGTAAGGCTAGCGTGTTACCCAAGAGTAAGAAGTCCACCCTACCTGCTGAAGACATCCCTATCGCCTTGCGCGAATCACCAGCGCCCCCGTCCCGCTTCCCCGTTGTGCCGGCGCTCCTGGTAGGGACCAGTCTTGGCCTCGGAGCGGTGTCCTTGGTGGTTGGCTTCATGCTCTGGAACCAAGCCGCTATTTCCAGCCAAGCCCCGCGCGAGGAGGCCGTGGCAACCCCTAGCGCTGCGTCCGGGGAAGCGCCCGCGACGCCGGCCGCCTCTGAAGAAGATGGCGTAGATAATATCCTTGGACACTTGTCCTACGAGGAGGCTAGCTCCGAGGACCTAGAAGCCGTCACGGCGGATGGCCGCGTGCGACTGCGAACGGCGGCAGCCCGCAAGTTCATTGAGATGGTCGAAGCCGCTCGACTCGAAGGCGTCGTGCTGTCAGCCCTCTCGGGCTACCGCACGGTTGCCGAGCAAGAATACCTCTTCTTTGGGGTCAAGGCCGAGCGCAGTCAAGCGGCGACCAAGCGCGCCGAAGTAAGCGCGCCGCCTGGCTTCAGCGAGCACCACACGGGCTACGCGATCGACATCGGCGACGGCAACGTACCCGCCACCAACCTCAGCCCCGACTTCGAGCACACGCCGGCCTTTAAGTGGCTGGCGGCCAACGCCGCCCGCTTTAACTTTGAGCTGTCCTTTCCCCGAGGCAATCCCCAAGGTATTCAGTACGAGCCCTGGCACTGGCGCTTTGTGGGTGATATGGATAGCCTCGAGACCTTCTATCGCGCTCAACAGCTCCCTCGGGGGGGCGCTGGCTCGGACCTCCTCGAGAGTGACTAAGGGGGCTGAGCCTAGGGATACCCAACGGTAGCCAAGCGCGCCTTGGGCGGCCCGCGTCAACCCGACCGACCGATGCTCCAGGGTTGCCGGTGGGGCGTCGGCCAAGCAGGCCCGCTCCTGAAAACCTCAATTTGGCTCTCCAGGATTCACGATGATTCCCGTCAGCCAAGCAATCCGTGGGGCGGCTAGCGACAAGCCTCCAAGAGTTGGTATTCCAGCTCCCGCAGGGGAGTGATGGCCTGGTATCCGGCGAGGACGAGGAGCGGTTGGGCTTGGCCGGCCGTGAGGGTGCTGCGGTGATCCAGGGGAATGGCGTAGGCGTAAACTTGATTGTCGTAGCTGTCGATGACGTTCAGGGCGAGCTGGTTTCCCTCCACCGTGCCCGTAAAGCAACTGTACTCGGAATGGGGGGCGTAGATGGCCCCGAAGGCTTGCCCGTTGCGGAGTTCAAAGACCAGATAATCATGCCCAATCAGGCCGGGCTCCGGCGCTTGGCCGAAAAAGTAGACGCCGTTGGTCACGGCGGGGCGGCTGGGTTGTGGGGGGGCCGGGGTTGGGCTAGTCTGGGCGAAGGCTGCTAGGGGCAAGAGACCGGCGCTGAGCCCATAGCCACTGCTCAAAAGTCCCCACAGCAGGCGGCGGTGATAGTGTTGCCAGGCGCTCGTGATCTTGCTGAACATGGTTGCCTCTCCCTGAGTCGTTTGCAGTATCGTGTTGCGGTTGCTGGGTTGCGATCGCCAAGCTGCGATCACCCACCTCGGCCCAGTCCCGACCTGAACGGACCGCTAACGGGTTTCGCGGCCTTGCGCCCCTTGGCGCGGGGGTTGCGGTTTTCCCGTACTGCTCTACTTTTGAGCGTAGCGAGTTTTACAAAGGGACCGGGGCCGGAGCCTGACAATCTTTACGTTGACTACAAGTAACTTCACAGAGACCAAGGGTGATTACGCACGGCGGGGCGGTTTAGGGGTCCTGGGTCTTGAGGTAGTTCAGAAACTCCAGTAACTCAACATCGCGGAGTTGCTGACGGGAGCTGCGGCCGTAGGTGGCTTGGAGGTACTGGCGGAGGCGATCGCCATCCCAGCCCAGACGTTTCAGATGGCGCTGGGTTTCTGCGTTGATGCGGACAAATTCATCCACATCGGCGATCTGGGGCTCGGAGGCCGGAGCGATCGCCGAGGGAGCGGTGGCGGGCAGGACCGGGGCGGGGCTGGCCTCGGGAGCCGTGCTCTCCGGCAGGTCCCGGGGGCGGTGGGGGCGAGCTTTGGCGGGGGCAGCCGGGCTCAGGTCGAGGAGGGCGAGGAGGCGATCACGGGCCTGGTCCTCAGCGGCTTCGACGGTGGTGGCGGCGGCGAGGGCCGTAGCCTGGGGCTCTCCCTCGAGGCTCAACACGGCCCGCACAATGAACAAGCCATTTTCACAGCCGAGAAACTCACTGAGCCAGCCACTGCCGGGGTAGCGTGCTTGCAGGTGGTCGTACATGGGAGGATAGGCGCAACGCGGCCTAGCGCGGCGAGGGTGCGAGCCGTGGGGTTCGCTCTTTAGTGTAAACGGCTAGCTTTGTCTCCCTGCGGCAACCTTAGTCAACCTGCCCTAGGGAGTGGGGAGGAGCGCGCTGCTGCCAGCGTAGTAAACTACAGGGATTGTCTTGCCCCGGCCCGCGATCGCCCCCCGCCCGTGAAAATCGTCTTCTTCGGCACCCCCGACTACGCTGTTCCCAGCCTGCAAGCCTTCCTCACTCACCCGGAGTTTGAGGTCGTCGGCGTTGTCACCCAGCCCGACAAGCCCCGGGGGCGCGGCAAACGCCTGCAACCGTCGCCCGTCAAGGCGATCGCCCTAGAAGCCCAGCTCCCCCTCTGGCAGCCCCGCCGCCTGAAAAAACACGCCCCCAGCCTCGAGGCCTTGGCCCAGAGCCAGGCCGACGCCTTCGCCGTGATCGCCTACGGCCAGCTCCTGTCCCCCGAGATCCTGGTCATGCCCCGCCTCGGCTGCGTCAATGCCCACGCCTCCCTCCTGCCCGCCTATCGCGGGGCCGCCCCGATCCAGTGGAGCCTCTACCACGGCGAGACCGAAACCGGCGTCACCACCATGCTCATGGAGGCCGGCCTGGATACCGGCCCCATGCTGCTAGAAGCCCGCCACCCGATTAGGCTCCTCGACAACGCCGCCCAGCTCACCCAGGCCCTCGCCCAGCTCAGCGCCGACCTCTTGCCCCCCACCCTCCAGGCCCTGGCTCGGGGTCAGCTCCAGCCCCGCCCCCAAGACGAAGCCCAGGCCAGCTACGCCCGCCTGATCACCAAGGCGGATTACCGCCTCGACTGGAGCCGCCCCGCCCTAGCCCTCCACAACCAAATTCGCGCCTTCCATCCTTACTGCACAACCTACTACCAGGACCAGCCCCTGAAAATCTTAGCCACCGCGCCCCTGGCCCCCGCGCTCGCTCCCTCCCTCCCGGCCGACTTGCAAACCGCCCTCCAGGCCTACCCTACCGACGCAGCTCAGGACCGTGACCCCGGCACGATCACCGCCCTCCTGAAAAACCTCGGTCCCGTCCTCCAAACCGGCGACGGCCCCCTGCTCCTCCTCCAGGCCCAACCGGCCGGCAAGCGCCCCCAATCCGGCTGGGATCTCGCCAACGGACTCCGCCTCACCCCCGGCTGCCGCCTCGGTTCCGCCTAGGGGCCTCTCCCCTCTCCCCTCCCTCCCCCCAACCCATGACGGTCTTCATCCATCCTCAGGCAATTGTTGAAACCACTGCGATTGGCGATCGCACCAAAATCTGGGCCTTCGCCCACATCCTGCCCGATGTGACCATTGGTGAAAACTGCAACATTTGTGACTATGTATTCCTCGAGTCCGGGGTGCAAGTGGGGCAGGGAGTGACGATTAAAACCCACGTTGCTCTCTGGCGGGGCGTGATCGTCGAAGATTATTGCTTTATTGGCCCCAACGTCGCCTTTGTC
The DNA here is from genome assembly GCA_964397305.1 of uncultured bacterium. Lineage (GTDB taxonomy): Bacteria > Cyanobacteriota > Cyanobacteriia > Cyanobacteriales > Spirulinaceae > JAAUTY01. The sequence continues at coordinate 41,806 of CAYNIP010000017.1, read as the reverse complement.
AACGACCTCTACCCGCGATCGCACCGCAACCCAGCCCTGCAACAGCGCTACTTCGAGGAGACCGATGCAAGCTGGTATCGCGCCCCCACCCGGATCTGTGAAGGAGCGTCCCTGGGGGCCAATGCCACCATTCTCTGCGGGATCACCGTCGGCTATTATGCAATGGTGGCCGCCGGAGCCGTCGTCACCCGCGATGTGCTCCCCTTCGCCCTCGTGGCCGGCGTCCCAGCCCGCCCCATCGGCTGGGTGGATCGCGACGGTCGCAAGGTCAGCGCCCCCCCCTCCCTGGAGACCCCCTCAGGCCCGTGAAGCCCACCCTGTCCATCATTGTCCCCCTCTACTACGCGGAGGGCCTGCTTACTCCCCTCACCGCCGCCCTCGAGCAGCTCGCTCAGGACTTCCAGGACATCGCGGCCACGGAAGTGATCTTTGTCGATGACGGCTCTCAAGATCAAACCTTTGAGCACTTGCGATCGCTCCAGCCCCAGCATTTCACCTACCAGGCAATCCGCTTAGCCCGTAACTTCAAATCCTACGTGGCGATCCTGGCCGGCCTGCACCAGGCCCAAGGGGACTACATCACCTTCCTGCCCCAAGATCTCCAGGAGCCACCGGAACTGGTGGGGCGCTTGTGGCAGGCCTTGCAGGGGGGATTTGATGTCGCCTGGGCGGTGCGGCGCTCCCGGGGCGATCGCTGGCTCGATCGGCTCTTTTCCCACCTATTCCATCGGCTCATGCACGCCATCTGGTCGGAATGGCCCGCCACCGGAGCCGATATGTTCATGATCACCCGTCCCGTGGCCCAAGTCCTCCTCACCATGCAGGAAAAAAACTCCCACATTACCGGCCAAATTCTCTGGAGCGGCTTCCGCCAAACTCGCCTGTTCTATGACCGCCAGCCGCGCCGGGTCGGCCAGTCGGGCTGGAGTTTTTGGAAAAAGGTGGAGCTGGCCGTCAATGTGATCGCGCAATTCTCCTACCTGCCCCTGCGGGCCTGCACCGTCCTGGGCCTCATCTTAGCCATCCTGGGATTCCTCTACGGTCTGACCGTGCTCATCGGCCGCCTGACGTTGCAGATCAGGGTTCCGGGTTGGACAGCCCTGATGATTGTCACCCTATTGATCGGCGGGTTTCAGCTCCTCTTCCTGGGCGTGATCGGCGAATACCTCTGGCGTATTTTTGACGAAGTACGCCAGCGCCCCGTGTACATCGTCATGGACAAGCTCGAGGGGCCCTCGTAACTAGAGCGTGAGATCAATACGGCAGTCGTCGCCGACCATAAAGCGCAGGGCCTTGGGACGCCGAGGGGCGATCGCCACCTGGGCCCGTTGCCCAATGACACTATCCGCAATGCGCTGGGGAATATCCCGGATCGTGGCCGCTTCTAGAATCACACAATCATCCACATCCGTGCCAATAATCGTCACGCCATCGGCAATGCTGCTGTAGGGGCCGATGAAGCAGCGCTCCAAGTGGCAATCGCGGCCAATGATCGCCGGGCCCCGCACGGAGCAATCGATCAGCCGCGTGCCGGGGCCAATGCGAACCCGGCCCAGGACTTGGGAGCGCGCGTCGATGTCGCCCTCGAGCTGGGAGGTCAACTTGCAGTCTAGAATCGTGCGGTTTGCCTCCAGGAGATCATCCTTCTTGCCCGTGTCCAGCCACCAGCCCTGGAGTTCCATCGCTTGGACCTGGGCCTGCCCGTTAATGAGGGCCTGGATCGCGTCGGTAATCTCCAGCTCCCCCCGCGCCGAGGGCTGAATCTGGGCGATCGCCCGGTGAATCGTCGGCTTAAAAAAGTAGACCCCGACCAAGGCCAAATTCGACGGCGGCACGGCAGGCTTCTCCACCAGCTCCAGCAACCGGCCCTGCTCATCCACCCGTGCCACCCCAAAGGCCGTGGGATTGGGCACCGTTCGCAACAAGACCAGCGCATCTAGGTCTTGCTGGTTGAACTTCGTGAGAAATTGCTCCAAGGCATCTTCGATCAAGTTATCGCCCAAGTACATGATGAAGGGCTCGTCCTGAAGAAAGGGCTGGGCAACCTTGACCGCGTGGGCAAGACCCTCGGGCCGCTCCTGCAAGAGATAGGTAATCTGCACCCCAAACCGGCTCCCGTCTCCAGTTTTGGCCCGCACTTCGGGGCCCGTTTCCGGGCTGATGATGATGCCGATGTCCGTGATCCCGGTGGCGGCGATCGCCTCCAGGCCATACCAGAGAATGGGCTTATTCGCCACCGGAACCAGTTGTTTGGCTCCGGTGTAGGTCAGCGGGCGCAGGCGGGTTCCTTTGCCGCCCGAGAGGATGAGAGCTTTCACAATCGCAGGTCTCGCTAGGGAATGAACGGCTAAGACTCTTTAGCCATCCTACGCGCTCCGGGAGCGCTGCTTCCTGATCAAGGGCCTAACTCCCCGCCCCGAACCCTAGAGCCCTCATCCCCCAGTCCCTGCCGCTTCCACTTGAGGAGCACCCAAAGCCCTCCAGGCGGCAACGCGGCCGCATAATTTCTTTAGCACCAACATTTAATTTAGAAAACGTCAGAACTCGTAAAAAACTGCAAGCTTGGGCGGAAAGTTATAGCGCTAGCATAGTTATAGTAGGGGAAGATACAGAGGCGTGAGCCGTGAGTGAACAGCGGTAGTCAGCGTAGGGCTGCTAGCCTGGCGAGCCGCTGATGTGTCCGGGAGCCCCCAGTTGAGGCTAGCAATTCACCCAGCAAGCCGCGTGTGACCGAAGCGGCAGTCAGGGTTACGCTTGGGCAACGACGGCAAAGGGTTTCGGATGATGAGAAGCTTAATGAACGCACAATGGATTGACGGGATCGCCGATGTCTTTTTCGTCCTCGATACGACCGGTCACTTCACTTCCCTCAATCGTGCGGCTGAGCAGTTTTTGGGGGAGCCCCGCCAGCACCTCATCGGTCGCTGCTTCTGGGAGGATTGTCCTCACCTCGCCAACTCTGACCTAGAGCAAGGAATCCGCCAAGCTCAGCAGCAGCCCTCGCCCACCCGTCTCGAGGTCTACCTTGACTACAATCAGCGCTGGTACGAGGCCCAACTGACCCCCTGCGGCGAGGGGTTAGCCGTCTGTCTACAGGACATTTCCACTCGGCGACGGATCGAGGCGGCCCTGCTGGAGCGATCGCAACTCGCCCAGCTGGAGGCCCAGGTGAGCCACGCCTTGGTGCAAAAATCGGCCTCTCGCGACGGCCTTGAGGATTGCAGCCAGCTTTTGGTGAGGGAGCTTGATGCGGCGGCGATCGCCCTCTGGGCTCACAACTCGCTCGCGAACCACCTCGAACTCCAGGCCTCGGCCCTCGCCCCCGCCTTTGAGACCCCCTCCCTGCTGCCCCTCTTCCCCCAGGCCGACCTGATCCGCCAGCGCACCGTCAGCCTCGAGGAGCCCCTGCTCCAGCCCACCCTCCGCTCCCAGCAGCCCCACTGCCAACACCTAACCCTGACCCACCGATCCCCCAGCTCGCCCCCGGAGCGGCCGGCGGAGTCTGACTTTTACTGCGACCTGACCCTGCCCCAACTGGAGGCGAGGGGCCTGTGGTTGGCCACCTATCCCTTGACGATCGAGGAGCGGCTGATTGGGGTCCTGGGAGTCTGGCTCCCCCACCTGCCCTCGGCGACGATCGAGGAAACCCTGGCGACGATTGCCGATAACTTGGCCGTGGCCATTGACCGCACCTGGGCCCGGGCCGCCCTGCAATCCCGCCGCGAGGCCTTGCTCTTTCGGCTCGCAAACCAGATCCGTGATTCCCTGGATCTGGACACGATCCTGGGTACGGCGGTGCGGGAGATCCGCAACCTGTTGCACGTAGACTGGTGCAGCTACCTCTGGTGCTGGCAGCAAGGGGAGCAGGCGAGTCTCACGGTCAGCCATCAAGCCTACGACCCATCTCTGCAACCTCCCGATCTGGGGAGTTATCCGCCCCAGTCCCTGGCCCTGCTGACGGAGGCGATTATTGAGCAGCGGCCGCTCCGGATTGACGACTTGGGGGCGGCGCGGCTGGGGCGCGATCGCGGTGATGCCAAGACCCAAGCCTGGCGGGACCTGTTGGCAGAGCTAGACCTGCACGCCCTCTTGGTGTTGCCCCTGAAGACGCGATCGCAACACCTCGGGGCCATCTTTTGCGCCAGCCGCCGTAGGTCCCGCTACTGGAGCGAGAACGATCTAGAGCTGTTGCAAGCGGTGGTGGATCAATTGTCCCTCGCCATCGATCAGGCTGAACTCTTTGCCCAGACCCGAGCCACCGCCCTAGCCGCCCAGACCCAAGCCCAGCAGTTGCAATTGACCCTGGAAGAACTGCGGCGCACCCAGTCGCAGTTAATCCAGACCGAGAAGATGTCGAGCCTGGGGCAAATGATTGCGGGCATTGCTCACGAGATCAATAATCCGGTCAATTTTATTTCCGGCAACCTCAGCTACACGGGGGAATACGTCGATGCTGTACTGAAGCTGATCCACCTCTACCAGCAGCGCTACCCGAGCCCCGCCCCGGACATTGAGGCCTTGGCCACGGAGATTGATATTGACTTTATCTTGGAAGATCTGCCGAAAACCCTGGCCTCGATGCAAATTGGTGCGGAGCGTATCCGGCAGATCGTCCTCTCGCTGCGGAATTTCTCGCGCCTGGATCAGGCCGAGATGAAGCCCGTGGATATTCACGAGGGCATCGACAGCACGTTGCTGATCCTGCACAACCGCCTGAAGGCCAAAGCCGAACAGCCGGAGGTGCAGATCCAGCGTCACTATGGCAACTTGCCCCTAGTGGAGTGTTACGCTGGGCAGTTGAACCAAGTATTTATGAATATCATCAGCAATGCGGCCGACGCCTTTACCGGCCAACCAGAGCCGCACCAGATCGCGATTACGACGGAATTTGACCCTGATCCTGATCCTGAGCCCCCGGATGACGAGCGCCCCTACGGCATGGTCTACATCTGCATCCGCGACAATGGCGCTGGCATGGATGAAGCGACGCGCAAGCGCATCTTTGATCCCTTCTTCACCACAAAGCCTGTGGGCAAGGGCACGGGGCTGGGCCTGTCGATCAGCTACCAGATCATTGTCGAGAAGCACCGAGGCCAACTGGACTGCCATTCGACGCTGGGAGAGGGGACAGAGTTTGTGATCGCGATTCCGGCTGTGCCCCCGCCAGAGCTGCGCCCCCACTAGGGCCATCCCCGGCTTGTTGTGGGGTTTTATTCCTCCTTTGCCCTTGTTTGAGTATGGTGTTTCGCGTCACGACTAGCCCCGAGGCCCTCCTCGCCTTGACGGACTTGATTGCCCAGCGCACGGGCTTGCATCTGCGGGAGGCGGACCGAGCGGTGCTGGCCCAGACAGCCCAGGCTCGTTGTTGCGCCTTGGGTCTGCCGGCCGTGAGCGACTACACGGCCTACTTGGCAGCTCAGTCTCCCTCTAGTGAGCAGGAGTGGTCGCGGTTGGCGGCCCGGCTGACGAATATTGAGAGCTATTTTTTCCGCGATCGCGGTCAGTTTCAGCTCCTGGAGCAAGGCCTGCTGCCGGAGCTGATTGCCCGCCAGCGCCCCCAGCGTCGGCTGCGCCTGTGGAGTGCTGGCTGCTCGACCGGGGAGGAGCCCTATTCGCTGGCGATGCTCTTGCTTCAGCTCCTGCCCGATTTGGCTCAGTGGGACTGCCGCATTCTGGCGACGGACTTCAATCCGGAGGCTCTGGCCCGGGCGCGCCGGGGATGGTATAGCAATTGGTCCTTTCGCGTCCTGCCGGCGGACTACCGCCAGCGCTATTTTGAGCCCGTCTCGGGGGGCTACCAAATTAGCGCGCTGGTGCAACCCTGGGTAGAGTTTCACCCCTGCAACTTGGTGGAACCCCTGGAGCATTCTCCGGCCCTGCGGGGGCAGTTGTTTGATCTGATCCTCTGCCGCAATGTGTTTATCTATTTTCACCAAGCGGCGATCGCCCGCACCCTGACCCATTTCGCTCGGGCCCTGGGCCCGGAGGGGTACTTGCTCACGGGCCACGCGGAACTCTATGGGCAAGCGCTGACGGGCTTCGTCAGTCGCATTTTTCCCGAGTCCATCGTTTATCAGCGCTGCGGGGACGGGGCTCCTCCAGTCAAGCCAGCCCGACCGGGGCCGCCTCGCGCTGCGGCCCCCGCGCCGCCCCCCCAGCCGGTCTCCCCTTGGACTCCTCCGAGCCGGCCAGCGGTCCCCGCCCCGCCCTCTGTCAGTAATCCGGAGGAGCGGCTGGGAGTTGCTCAGACCCTGTTTACGGCCAAGGCCTACCGGCAAGCGGCTCAGGCGGCGGAGGCGGTGCTAGCGGTGCAGCCCCGTTCCTTTGCCGCCTGCGAGCTGTTGGCGCAGATTTATGCCAATACCGGGGACTATGACCGCGCCATTCAGTATTGCCACCGAGCCCTAGCCCAGCAGCCCTTTACGGTTGCAATTTATTACCTTTTGGCCCAGATTGCGGAGGAAAGCAGTAATTTTGAAGAAGCTAAGGCCATTTTCAAAAAGATCATCTACCTTGAACCCGATTCGAGTTGGGCTCACTACGGACTGGGGACACTCTACGAACGCGAGGGGGATCGCAAGCGTGCCTGTAAGATGTATGCTTCAGCGCGGCACTTGTTAGCCGCGCCTGCGCAGAGTGTCCCGGAGGGAGTATCACCGGCGACGCAACTGGCTCCTGGGGTGGATCTGACCGTGGCCGATTTCCAGCGCTTGCTGGCAGCTAAGCTAGACCGCTGCTAAAGACTTGTTTATGGAATCAAAATCTTCACCTCTGCTGCCCCCTGAAGCAACGGCTCCCTACCTAGTGGTGAGCTTAGGGGAGTCCCTCTACGGCCTTGATAGTCTAGCCGTTGAGGAAATCTTGCTGCTCCCCGAGCTGACCCCGATTGCCGAAGCGCCCCCGGACATCATTGGGGTGCTCGATCGGCGCGGCGCGATCGTGCCCGTGATCGATCTCAACCGGCGGCTCGGCTACGAGTCCCTCCCCTATCACATCCACGATAGTGTCGTGGTCCTCCACTGGCAACAGCAGCGGCTCGGGCTGCTGGTCAATCGGGTGCGCGAGGTGCAGGCGATCGCCCCGGCGGCGATTGAGCGGGATCTCCGCTACGGCCGCGAAGGGACTTCCCGGTCCTTAGTGACGGTGAGCCAAGGGATCGCCCGCTGGGGGGACGAAATCATTGTGCTGCTCTCGGTCGAGGCCCTGGTGCGGGCTGGGGAGCTGGCAGAACCCGCCGCCGCCCTGGAGGAGGCCGCCCCGGACGGGGCCTTGATGGTTCAACGGCGCTTCTTTCCGGACGCCACGCCGGCGGAGCGCGACTTGCTACGGGCTCGGGCCGCCAGCCTCCGCCAAGTAACGACCACCCAAGATACCCAGGGATTCCACCCCTTGGCCGTGATTCAGCTTGGGGAAGAAGTCTTCGCCTTGGATCTGCGGCTGGTGCGTGAGTTTGCTGAGCTGCGTTACCTGACGCCCGTGCCCTGCTGCCCGCCCCACATCGTCGGCAATACCAACCTGAGGGGTGAAATCGTCACGCTGATCGATATCCGTACCTGGCTGCAATTGCCGCCGCGTTTCTCCTACGGAGACGCTTCGCGAACGCGCCCAGCCTTGTTTCAGGCCGTGATCGTGGTGGTGGAGACTCTGGTCGTTGGCCTGGGGGTGGATGCGGTGCTGGATGTCTTGCTCCTTGATCCAACCACCATCGGCAGCGTCCCGACGGCCCTGCAAGCCGCGGCCGGGGAATACCTCCAGGGAACAGCTCCCTATGGCGATCGCCTGATGAGCCTGCTAGACCTCGAAACCCTCTTGAGGGAGGGCAGCTTGGTGGTGGATGAAACCCCCTGACCGGCTTTCCCCCTTCCCCCCGCAACGTTTTAGGAGAGAACCTGATGCTTGACCACGATACTGCTCGCCCGACCCACTCCCCCAGCTTGGCTCCTCATACCCCAGCCGCCTCCGGACTGAGCGCCCGCCAGGGCTGGCGCTTGCGTTACTGGATCATTCTTGGCTACGCGGTCCCAGTCATCTTGGCAATTTTCTCGGCGGGCGTGGTCTCTAACCAAGCGACCCGCCTGCGAGCGCAAACCGTCATTGTCAACCGGCGCGGCCAGGCCAATGCCATGATTCGGGACTGGGCCTTGTATGCTGAACGCCAGTCTCAACTCACGCGCGGCTACCTCCTCCAGCCCGATCCAGACCGGGAGCGACGGTTTGAAGAAGCGATCCGCAGAATCGATGCGCTGGAAGTGACGCTGGAGCCCTTGGTGGCTGACGCCTTGCAAGAGCAGCGGTTGGCGGAACTCTTTGCCGTCGAGCAGCGCTTGGAGGATATCAATGTCAGCCTGATCGCCCAGGCGCGGCGCGGTGATGTCGAAGGGGCGATCGCCGCCTGGCGGACGGATACGGGACGGCAGCAGTCGGAGCAAATCGCCCGTCTTACTGAAGAATTTAACACCCGGCAAGCGGAGCTCTTTGAGGAGAGTATGGCCCTGGAAGCAGCCGCCTACAACACCCTCATGACCACTGTTTGGGGCTCGGCGATCGCCTCCCTCCTGATCGCCTTGGCAGCGGGGGCCTGGCTCCTTTGGAGCATTACCCAGCGGATGACGGCGACGACCAGTACCCTCGCGGCCTCGACCAGCGAGATCGCCGCCACGATCGAGCAACAGGAGCGGACGGCGAGCCAGCAGGCGGCCTCGGTGAATGAAACCACTACGACCATGGATGAGTTGGGGGCCTCCTCGAGCCAATCCTCCGAGCAGGCGGAGGCCGCTGCCACCGCTGCCCAACGGGCCCTCGAGCTGGCTGATGGCGGCACGCGAGCCGTGGACGAGACCTTGGCCAGCATGAACAGCCTGCGGGATAAGGTGGGGGCGATCGCCGAGCAGATCCTCCGCCTCAGCGAGCAGACCAACCAAATTGGCAGCATCTCACAACTGGTCTCGGATCTGGCCAACCAGACCAATATGCTCGCTCTGAATGCGGCCGTGGAAGCAGTACGGGCCGGGGAGCACGGCAAGGGCTTTGCCGTCGTCGCGGCGGAAATTCGCAAGCTGGCGGACCAAAGCAAACAGTCGGCCCAGAAAATCAATGATCTGGTCGGCGATATTCAACACGCCATCAATTCCACCGTCATGGTGACAGACGAGGGAACCAAGACGGTGGAGAGTGGCGCGACGATCGCCCAGGAAACGGCTACCGCCTTTGTCGGCGTTGCCGATGCTGTGAACAATGTCGTGCTCAGCAACCAGCAAATCTCCCTCAATATCCGCCAGCAGGCCACGGCGATCGCCCAAGTGGTTCAAGCCATGAACGCCATCAATCAGGGAGCCAAAGAAACCGCCTCGGGCATCACCCAAACCAAGCTCGGCACCCAAAACCTGCGGGAGGCCACCGCCGCATTGCAGGAGATGGTCTAAGTTCAGGGGAGCGGCCCTAGGGCTTTTCCCCCCCGTTTTTGCCTGCTACCCTCTGGACGGCTACCCGCAAACTCTCCATGTTCATTGAAGACGACGAACTCCGCAGCCTATTCAAAACCGCCAGCGAAGAGCACTTACAAGCTCTGGAAGCTGGGCTCTTGCAACTGGAGCAGCAGCCCGCCGATCTCTCCCCCCTGGAAGGGCTGCTCCGGGAAGCCCACAGCCTCAAAGGGGATGCGCGGATGCTGGGGGTGAAGGGGGTCGAGGCCTTAGCCCATCAGGTCGAGCATTTCCTCGGCGCGATCGCCCGCCAGGAGCTGACCCTGACCGGCGATCTGAGCGATCGCCTCTACCAAAGCTTCGATGCCATGGGCCAGCTCGTGACCGAAGCCGTCACCGGCGAGCCCAGCGGCCTCGACACCTTCCGCGCCCTGGCCAACTTGATGGGAGCCAGCCCCCCCCCGGAGGCCGCGGCCCCAGAACCGGACCAAACCAGCATCCCCGACCTCCCGGCCTCCCCCCCAGCCCCCCTAGAGCCGGAGCCGGACCTTGAACCGGCCTTGGAACCGGAACCGGCGGTCGAGCCGGAGTCTGTCTCGATGACCGTCCCGGAGCCAGAGTCAGCCTCCCCCGCGGCCGTGGTAGACGTAGCCCTCCCCCCCAGCCAAAGCGCCGTCGTGCCCGCCACCACCACCGCGCCCACCCCGACCCGGACCCCGACCGGCGAACCCTACCGGATTGAAACCATCCGCGTGGCCACCCGCCACCTCGATGACCTGATGACCCAGGCCGGCGAGTTGACCGTGACCAAGATCCGCATCGCCCACGTCGCCACCGAGGTGGAAGCCCTCGCGGCCCTCTGGGATGAGTGGCGGGTCCGGGGCGCCAGCGAAGACCTGGATAAACGGGTGGCCGACCTGGTAGACCGCTTACGCAGCGCCACCTACGAAAACTCGGCCCGGCTCGAGGCGATCGCCAGCACCCTTGAGGAGCGCATTCGTACCCTGCGCCTCCTGCCCCTCGCCAATGTCTTCCAACTATTCCCGCGTCTGGTGCGGGATCTGGCGCGGGCGGAAGCCAAGGAGGTGCGCCTGGTCATTGAAGGCGGCGACACCACCGCTGACAAGCGCATCCTCGAGGACATGAAAGACCCCCTGATGCACCTGCTCCGCAACGCCATCGACCACGGAATTGAGCCCCCCAGCGAACGAGAGGCCCGCGGCAAGCCGCGCCAGGCCACCTTGACCCTGCGGGGCTATCAGACGGCGAACAACATCGTCATCGAAGTCAGTGATGATGGGCGCGGGCTGGATCAGGAAAAAATCAAGCAAACTGCCCTGCGCCGCAATCTCTACCGAGCTGACGAGTTGGCGACCATGAGCACCAGCCAGCTCTACAACCTCATCTTTCTGCCCGGTTTTTCCACCCAGGCGGTCGTCACGGAAGTCTCGGGGCGAGGCGTGGGCCTGGATGTGGTTTATACCAACGTCGAGCGCCTCAAGGGCTCGATCCAAGTTGAATCGGAGCCGGGGCAGGGCACGACCTTCCGCCTTCAGCTCGGGATCACCTTGGCGACGGCCAATGTATTGCTCACGGAAGTACGGGGCGATATCTACGGCCTGCCAGTGGAGTTTGTCGAAACCAGCCTGTTGGTAGAACCGGATGACCTCTTCACCCTGGAGGGACGCTGGGCGATCGCCCTCGACCATCAAGCCATCTCCGTCGCGGAACTGGCAACGCTCCTCGAGCTGCCCACCGACGCGAGCGGGTCCGAGCCAGCGCCCCGCAGCCGTCCCTGCATCCTGTTGCGGGTTGGCGACGAGCGCTACGGCCTCCTCGTGGATGACCTCGTGGATACCCAAGATGTCGTGCTCAAGCCCCAGAGCCAATTGCTCAAGCGCGTGCGGAATGTTGCTGGCGCGACGATCTTGGGAACTGGGGCCGTCTGTATCGTCCTCAATCCCCTGGATCTGCTCAAGTCCCTGGGGAACCACCAGTCTGAAGGTCGCCGAGTCTCGTCATCCCCGACCCCAGAGCTGGCGATCGCCCCCACCCAAACCAGCGTCTTGCTCGTGGAGGACTCGATCACGATTCGCACCCAAGAGAAACGCATCCTGGAAGGAGCTGGCTATGAAGTCGTCACTGCGGTCGATGGCCTAGACGGATTGAGCAAGCTCCAGGCTCGCCGCTTCGATGCCATCATCTCCGATATTCAGATGCCCAATCTTGACGGGCTCGAGCTCACCCGCCGCGTCCGCCAAAACCCCGTCTACAACGAGTTGCCGATCGTCCTCGTCACCTCCCTCGCCTCCGATGAGGATCGGCGGCGAGGCGTGGAGGCCGGAGCCAATGCCTACATTACCAAGGACACGTTTAATCAAGAACTTCTCCTCACCACCCTCCAGCGCTTGGTGTAAAGCGCTGGGGGTGAGCCGCCCGATCCGTTTGACCCCCCCAGGCCCCTACTAGGGTTCTGGGCAAGCCTGGAGGCGACCCAGCAGCAGGACGATTTCATCAATGGCGGCTCGTTGTTCGGCGATCGGGCGATCGGAGCGGTTGACCATGATGCTAAAGACCAGGGGCTCGTAAGTGGCCGGGTCTAGGTAGCCGGAAAGGGTGGAAACCCCCGTCATCGTTCCCGTTTTCGCGACCACGAGGCCCTCGAGGGGGGTGTCGCGGAAGCGCTGCCGCAGGGTGCCGCTGACGCCCCCCACGGGGAGGGAGGCGCGGTAGGTGGCGAAGGTGGGCGATCGCGCCAGGCCCTGCAAGGTTGCCACCACGGCCGCCGGACTCACCATATTGTGCCGGGAGAGGCCGGAGCCGTCCCGCAGCCGATAGCTCGTGGGATCAACGCCTAGCTCTTCTAGGGCCGCTGTCAGGGCCGCCAGGGCAGCGGTCGGTTGCTCCGTCGCCATCCCCAGAGTTTGCAACAAGGCCTCGGCCCGCAGGTTGCTGCTGGGCTGCTGGGTTGCCCGGAGCAGTTCGCTCAGGGGCGGGGATTCGAGGTGGGCTAGGAGCCGGCCTTGGGGTTCGGGGTTATCGGGAGCCACCGTCGCGGCCTCAACGGTGATCCCCACGGCCTCCAAGCTGGCCTGGAGGGTATCCCGGAAGTAGCGGGCGGGGTCGAGGACGGCGATGAAGAGTTCAGCCGGGTCCGCATCGGCGGCCAGTTCGCCCCGCAGTTGCAGCACCGGTTGGCCCAGCACATTGGCCGCTTCAAAGCGGCGCGCTGTGCCCGGGGGGGCGGTGACGGTCCAGTTCTCGAGCTGCCACTGCTGGCCGGCTAGGCGATCGCCCCACTCGGCCCGCAGGGGCTCGCCCACTGCTTGGGGGTAGAGGGTCAGGGCCACCGTATTTTCGTTGAGGATGGCGCTGTTAACGGCCGTGGCAAAGTAGAAGAGTACATCCTCTAGTTCCCAGGTGGGATGGCGGGGGACTTGCTGGAAATAGCCATCGGTCACGACTAGCTCCCGCACCCGCTCCACCCCCTGAGCGCGCAAGCGGGCGGCTAGGGCCTGCAACTGCTCGGTGGTTAAGCTGGGGTCCCCGCGCCCACTCACTTGCAGACGGCTGAGGATGGGGGGCTCCCCGAGGCCATGCACAGGGGTGCGGAGCCGAAAATCGGGGCCCAGGCGGTGCAAGACGGCCGCCAAGGTGAGCAGTTTGGTCGCTGAGGCGGGGACGAAGAGGGCCTCGGCCTCACGGGCGTAGAGGGTTGCCCCCCCGTCTTGAGGGGCGATCAACAGGCCCCAGCGCGATCGCCGCCACTCGGGGCGCTCCGTAATCGTGGCGATCGCCTCGGGCAACGCCGCTGGACAGAGGGGCCCGGGGGCTTGGGCCTGGGCGGGCAGCAGGCCCGCACCGAGAACAACCGGGAGCACCCAAAGACCGTGGGTAAGACGTTTCATCGTGGCAAACTCCTCAACCTGACAGACAGTTCAACGCGCGCCCACCCCCCCTGACTCACTGCCGCGCGCTGCTCTTAAGATACAAGGGGTTGGGCTGTGGCCAGTCGGGCCTGCCGCAATCTCCCGGTTGCTTCTACCGCCTGTTTGCCCTTGGTAGCCGTCCTCCTCCATGCCCAGCGAAATTGCTCAACGTGCTGATTTTTCTCACCTACGCTACGCCCAGTGCTGGGAAGATGCGGACCTCTTGCTCACAGCCCTGGATTGGCAGCCGGGGCAGATCGGCCTGGCGATCGCCGCCGCCGGGGACAATGTGATGGCCCTGCTCAGCCGCGCCCCGCACCGGCTGATTGCCGTAGACTTCAACCCAGCCCAGATCGCCAGCCTCGAGCTCCGAGTGGCCGCCTATCGGGTGCTCGCTCATCCCGAATTGCTTCTACTCCTGGGCTCCCGCCCGGCCCTAGTCCGCCCCGACAAGCCTCACCCCCGCCTGTTGCTCTACCAGCGCTGCCGGCCCTACCTCTCCCTCCCGGCTCGCCAGTTCTGGGATCGCTGCCCAGCTCTGATCCGCCACGGCCTCGGTCATGTGGGCCGGTTTGAGCGCTATCTCGCCCGCTTCCGTCAGCTCATTTTGCCGCGCATTCACGAGCCAGCCACCGTGCGGCAACTGTTACAGGGTGGCTCGCGCCCGGAGCGGGAGCAGTTTTACACCGAGGTTTGGGATACGTGGCGGTGGCGATCGCTCTTTCACCTCTTTTTCTCCCGCCCCTTCCTGGGTCGCCTGGGGCGTGATCCCAGCTTTTTTCGCTATGCCGAAGGCAAGGTGGCGGACCACCTGCTAGACCGCACCCGTTACGCCTGCACGGCGCTCAATCCCGCCGAGAACCCTTACCTCCAGTGGATCGGGGCCGGCCACCATCTCACCGCCCTGCCCTATGCCCTGCGCCCCGAGCACTTCCCAGCCATCCGCGCCAACCTCGACCGGCTGGAATGGCACTGCCTGGCCCTAGAAGATTTTCTCGCCCAGTGGTCGGGGCCACCCATTGACGGCTTCAATCTCAGCAATATTTTTGAATACATGTCCCTGGACAATTACCACAATCTCTTGCGGCAAATCGTGTCTTGCAGCGGGCCGGGAAGTCGTCTGGTGTATTGGAATCTCTTGGCTCCGCGTCAGCGCCCGCCGGAGTTGGCGGGCACATTGCACTCGCTCACGGACCTCGCCCAGACCCTAAACCAACAGGACAAGGCCTTTTTCTACCGCCGGGTCGTGATCGAAGCGGTGGAGAGCACCTAGCGCTAGTCCGGGTCTAGGGAGTTGGCTGCGAGTCGCGGTCCGCCCAGCAGTCCAGGCCAGTCTAGAATGATGGGGATGGCAAGCATCTTCGGGGCGCACCCCAAGAACCCTAGGCAAGCGGCGCCCGTGAAGCCCAGGATGGGGACTCACGATGCTTCCCAGCCAATCCAAGCTGAGCTGCCTCCTGACGGGAAGCAAAACGACGCTATGAGTGACGAACCGCGCGATGATCCCTCGGGAACGGCTGCGACCGTGACCCCTGGGCGCTGCCTACTGGGATCGGCCCTGGCGGGGGTGATCGCCGTGGCCCTGTATGGACTGACCCGGGCGATCGCCACCAGCCTCGCCGCCAAACCCCTGCCCACCGTCAACGTCACGGCGATCAACCTCGCCGTGGCCGTGCGAACCCTAGTCGTGGGTCTGGCCACGCTGAGCACCGGCATCTTTGGCCTAGTCGCCCTCGGCCTGCTCTTGCTAGCCCTGCAACTCCTAGGGCGCCGCCCCCCCAAGTCAGACCCTTCGCCCTAAAAGTACTCCCGGGAGTCAATCCTCCCTAGGGTCTGGGATGAGTCGTAGATGGCAACAACCCTAGGCTCTCAGCCTTCAAACGGTGACAAGGTAGCCGAAGGTCAGAGTAGGAGGGGAAGAGAGGCAAAAGAGGGCAAAAAAGAAGTAGGGTTATCTTCAAGACAACCCTACAGAAGGAGGAATTTAGTTGGGCTCTTCAAATAAGGTTGGGAAATCACGCCGATCGCTGATAACCCGGGGAGTTTCAAGGCCGTCATCTAGAATTCTGCCAAAGATAATATGTCCTTCCAAGGACAGGCATCACAGTCTAGGGCGGATGGCTGCGTAGTTTTTGCCGCTGCCAGGAAATGTAACAAGCTGCTGACACTTACGGTTAAAGCTACGAAAGAGCCGTTACCTGCTTCAAGACTATTGTCAGCAAAGTAATCTGCGATTTCGTTTAGGTCTTGGCTCGCGAGAACGTTGATAACATAACGGCTCATACCTAATCGGCCGACTGAAATCGATCGAGAATGCCATCCCCAAAGGTTTCGCTGTCAACTGGATCGGTATGGTCGGCCGCTTCAATGGCGGCATCAATCTTGGCGCGGACGGATTGAATCCACTGGGACTCAGCGCGATCGCCCTCGTCAAACAACCGCAAGGCAATTTCCAGAATTTCCTCTGCTGAACGGTATTTACCCGTTTGTAGTTAACGTTCAACAAACTGTTCTTGGTCAGGGGTGAGATTGATACTCATTGCAGTGCAAAAATTCAGTGTTACTGCTTATTGGGAGTTCGTTTCTCGGTTCGGGGATCGTCTGCTCCTCTGCTTGCCAAGCTTCCAGATACATTTCGATAACCTCCTCGCCGTTGCGGATTGCCTCCTCGCGGGTTTTCCCGTGAGTGCAGGGCATCATAACGAGATCGGCAAACTCCGGGATCGTGACTAGGAATAGACGATCTTCATCCGACCATTGGAGCGTCATACTATATCGACAACTTGTAGGAAGCATTTATCCAGCCAAGGCGAGCGGGGCTTCTGGCAAAAAAGCGAGGACAATTTGCTCAGAGGGAACGCCTAGATTGAGCAAGTCTTGGACAATCCCCTGCTCCATGCCATCGTACTCCAGATAAATGCGATTGTCTTGCAGGATGATATAGATCAAATTACCCCGTACTCTGCGCCCTTGACTCCATCCCGCTTGCATCAGAGCGTAGCGATTCTGGGTGTCGTCGAAGATTGTATCTAGCCGAATTTGTCCGTGGGAGGGAGTCAGACGAGCATATCGCCCGATCACCTGCTTTACCTTCTCTCTTAGAGTCGTGGTATCCATTGTTTTACTGTCAAGATTTCCAAATAAGCTTAGCGATCAAGGTTGAAAAGGAAGGGTCGAACGGAAGAGCTTAGTCGATCTACCTCAGATCGATTGTGCTTGAGAAGATAGTGCTCCCAAAGCTCTCCAGTATTGTCGTAGCAATTACTAGCCATCAGTTCCCCAATCCCCTCAAAACTCGTTCCGAATGCCCTTTTCAAATCTTCTGGTTCGGACAGGACTCCGATCGCGAATACCCGATCTTGTAGCGCGGCTGGAATTTTAGCCTTTACATCCCTCAATCGACCTTCACTGCGATCGAGATCGACGGCTAAAATCAGCCGTTCCTCCGAAAATTTTTGCATTTCAGGGATATGCACATCGAAAAGCCGATCTACAGCCTTTCGCCAGCCACCGGCGGGCGGGAGGATTTGGATGGTACGCGCCTTGAGTTGGGGATGTAAGACAAAACCGTTAGCAATCTGGCGATTCGCATCATCTTCAGGCAGCACAAAAATATGCGGCCTATACCGATTGAGGCTCATAACTGGATTGCATCGCGAATTAAGCTATCGACCAGATCGCCGCTAATGGGAAGATCGCTGAGTAACCTTGTGAGAGTTGGCTCCAAGTGACTTTTTCGCTCCAAGAAAAAGGTGTTCTCATTTGAGAATCTCCGAATTACTTCCTCGTTGTGCGAGGTGGTCAAGATTTGACTGCCATTCTTGAAAGAACGTCGTAGCTCGGTAACAAAATGACCTACCTCGGGCAAAGATAGATAGTTGTCAGGCTCATCCCAGAAACAGAACAGCGGGCCATAATATCTATTTGCAGCCAGGATTGAAGCACAGATGAAAAAGCATTTCTCGCCATCAGCCAAGTCCTCAAAGTTAACACTCAATGTTGAGCCACCAGCCTCAAATCGAACAACTAGACTTTTAGAATCTTTGCCAGTCGGTTCGTTGAGAAAATCTTGAACGTCAGGCATAACGTCTCGAAGATACTTGTCAATCTGGGTATAGGCAGCAGGATAGCGGCTTAGCAAGCCGGAAAACCAATCACCAAAGTTTAAGCATTCCTTTTGTATCTCTAACGTTTCGGCTTTAGATTCTCCCTTTACTAGGCTGGGTATCGGTCCTAGTACAATCAAGCGTGCAAGCCAAATCTTGAAACTGTGCAGTGGATCTTGTTCAGATTGCTCTTGGATGACTGGGAGAGCAACCAGATGCCAATCAACTAAGAACTGAACCTCGCGATCGCGCGATGCTAACGTAACCTGAGCCTCCTGACGGGAGTAAATCGAATTGCCTTCAACGAGTAACTTTTCCTCAGAGACGCGAGGCTCTCTGAAATGAGCCGGTAACTCAAAGGCAAGGGCGTACTGATATATTCTGTCCTCAATAACCACCTCTAGCTCGAGCCGAATTGGGACCTGCGTCCTCCCGAAAGCAAAATCCTTGGGTTTGATTAAACTTCCAACTCGATTAGTGCCTCGACCGATCTGCTGGAATATCTCAAGCACACTAGCAATGGTCGATTTACCAGAACCATTTTTGCCAATTAAAAGAGCCGATGAGAGTCCTTTCAAAGAAAGCTCAAAGTTTTCCAGGCATCGGAAGTTATGTACATACAACCGTTGCAGCATAGCTAACTACCTAGATGGTGGTTACTCTTCAAAGGCGTGCGGCCCGGTCAAACAACTTGGGGAGCCTACCCGATTGCCGTGCCTCAACGCGGCCAAAGCACAGCCGAGGTGACTACCCAACGACGAAATTGACCAGCTTACCAGGAACAACAATCACCTTACGAACCTGCTTGCCTTCCAGGTAAGGCTGCACCCGCTCCGAGGCGCGGGCGAACTGCTCCAACTCCGCCTTGCTGGCGCTAGCGGGAACCTGGATGACATCGCGCTTCTTGCCCATCACCTGGATCACCAAGTCGATCTCGTCTACTACCAGCGCCGCCGCGTCCGCCCGGGGCCAGGGTTGCTGGTGAACCGAGCCCGTGCCACCGATCGTCTGCCAGAGTTCCTCGGCAATGTGCGGCGCAAAGGGAGCCAACAGCTTCAGCAGGGTTTCGATGCCCTCGTGGTAGACCGGCGAGGTGGGGCAAGTTGCATCGCCCAGGGCATTGCTCAGCTTCATCAGCTCCGAAATCGCCGTGTTGAACTGGTAGTCGCCTTCCATGTCTTCCGTGATGGCGGCGATCGCCCCATGCACGACTCGTCGCAGGTCTTTTTCGGCCTTGCTCAGGGAGCTGGGCCTCTCCGAGCTTGGCGCTGGATGACTGGCCGCAAACTCCGTCACCAGTCGCCAGACCCGACTGAGAAAACGCGCCTGCCCTTCGACATCCGCTTCATCCCACTCCAGATCCTTCTCCGGTGGCGCCTTGAACAGGATGAACAGCCGCGCCGTATCGACGCCGTACTGATTGATCACATCCTCTGGCGCAACGCCATTGCCCTTCGACTTTGACATCGTGGCGTAGCAAACCTCGAGGGGTTCACCCGTCTCCGGGTCGCGAGGATTGTCCGGATCGCTGACTTGGGCAGAAGGAATCCACTTGGCCTTGCCGGACTTGTTAGGGTTCAGGTAAGTCTTGCCCTGCACCATGCCCTGGGTGAGCAGGCGCTGGAAGGGTTCGTCGAAATTGAGCAGACCGCGATCGCGCAGGAACTTGGTAAAGAAGCGCGAATACAGCAGGTGCAGAATCGCGTGCTCAATCCCGCCAACATACTGATCGACCGGCATCCAGTCATTGACCTTTTGCGGGTCAAAAATTGTCTCAGGATTGGTCGCATCCGTGTAGCGCAGGAAGTACCAGGACGAATCAATGAACGTATCCATTGTGTCCGTTTCCCGCTGGGCCGGTTCACCGCAGATCGGGCAGGGCACATTGCGCCAACTATCCAGCTTCGCTAGGGGCGAGGGGCCGCGGCCGGTGAATTCGACCTCCTCCGGCAGGCGCACGGGCAGCTCTTGCTCGGGTACGGGAACCGCGCCGCAGCTCGGACAGTGAATAATTGGGATCGGCGCGCCCCAGTAGCGCTGGCGCGAGATCAGCCAATCGCGCAGGCGGTAGTTGTTTTGCGCCGTGCCGAGGCCTTGCTCTTCCAGGTATTCAATGACCCGCTGCTTCGCCTCAGGTACGGTCAAACCGTTGAGTGGCGGTGAATTAGCGAGAAGGCCGTCTTGGTTGTCAACAAAGGCTTCCGTCAGGGGCGCTGCTGCTTCGGGGTTCGCATCCGGCGGGAAGACGACAGGTTTAACCTCCAGACCGAACTCTTGGGCGAACTCGAAGTCGCGCTGGTCATGGGCCGGAACGGCCATAATTGCGCCCGTGCCGTAGTCTACCAGGACGTAATCAGCGATCCAGATGGGGATTTTTGCGTCATTCACGGGATTGATCGCGTAGCCGCCGGTGAAGACGCCGGTTTTTTGGCGATCGCCAGCCATGCGCTCCAGGTCACTCTTGGCGGCCGCTTCTTGTTGGTAGGCCGCCACGGCTGCCTGCTGCTCGGCCGTTGTAATCGAATCGACCAAGGGATGCTCGGGCGAGAGCACCATGAAGGTTGCGCCCCAGAGCGTATCAGGGCGGGTGGTAAAGACAGGAATCGCGTCGCCCGCTTCGGTGTGAAATTCGACCCGCGCGCCGGTGGACTTACCGATCCAGTTGGCCTGCATGGCCTTGACGCGATCGGGCCAGCCGTCGAGTTTGTCTAGGTCGGCGAGCAGTTCGTCGGCGTAGTCGGTGATTTTCAGGAACCACTGGCGCAGCAATTTGCGTTCGACCAGGGCCCCGGAGCGCCAGGAGCGACCTTCCGCATCCACCTGCTCGTTGGCGATCACGGTTTGATCGATGGGGTCCCAGTTCACCGTTGCTTCTTTCTGGTAGGCGAGACCGGCTGCAAAAAATTGCAGGAAAATCCACTGAGTCCAGCGGTAGTAATCTGGCGAACAGGTTGCTACCTCCCGCTCCCAGTCGAGGCTGAGACCGAGGCGCTGGAGCTGGGCCTTCATTTGTTCAATGTTTTGGTACGTCCACTTCGCGGGGGGGATGCCGCGATCAATCGCTGCGTTCTCGGCTGGCAGGCCGAAGGCGTCCCAGCCCATCGGGTGCAAAACTCGATAGCCTTGCATTCGCTTGAGGCGGGCGATCGCGTCGGTAATCGTGTAGTTCCGGACGTGCCCCATGTGCAGACTACCGGAGGGGTAGGGAAACATGGACAGCGCGTAGAACTTGGGGCGATCGTCTTCAGCCGTCCGATCTAGACCCAGTTCAGCCCAGTGCTGTTGCCATTTCGGTTCGATCTCGGCGGGGGTGTAGCGGGACTCCACGAGTGTTTCTCCTAGCAAATTCGTCGGCGGGTTGGCGCGCTGTGAATTTATTGTAGGGCAATCTTTCCAGGGATTTGGGAGGAGGAATGGGGAATGGGGAATGGCGATTAGGGTTTGGCTGGAAGGGACGCGGTGGCGGCCCTGGACTTAGGGGAGATGGCTCAGGGAGGGCAGGTAGAAGGCAAAAAGCTGGAAGAGCAACCAGGCCGAGAGTAGGGCATAGCTGACCAAGTTGGCTAAGAGTACGGCGCGCCAGAGGAGGCGATCGCCAACCGGCAGGCTGAAAGTGTAGCGCAAGGTCCAATACTCAAGGCCGGCCGAAATCGCAAAGGCCAGGAACAAGCTCGTGGCCAAGTAGACCGCAAAAGTCAGCAGTGGGCGCTGAAAGCCGATGCCAAAATTGCCGGTCAAGCCATCTAGCAGCGGCGAAGAGGCGAGGTCGGTTGGTAGGCGCTCGATAATGACAAACAGCGACAGAAAGCGCCCGATCCCTTGCACAGCATAGCCAGCCAGCGTTGTCACCGTATTCATTAAAAACACGGCTCCGAAAAAGCGCCAGCGCTGCACTTGGAGAACCCGGCTTAAAACGAACGCTTCGATAGCTGCAATGACGACCAAAATGAGGGCGACGTGAAATAGCTCCCAGGCTAGGAAGGGAATGATCAGGTTGTGAAGCCGCAACGGGGCTCGCGGAGTCTTCTGGAAAGGGAACGAGTCGTGCTGGCGGAACATGGGCTTCTATATAGCCCCGGGGGTTGGGGCTCGTGAAATCTGCTCCGGGTCAACAACTTTCAAGCTGGGCTGGGCTGTCAACTTACGATGCATCTCATTTAGGCAAGTTGGCCCTCATCCCCCGGCCCCTTCTCCCAAGTAGGGCGAAGGGGAGTCTCTAAAGTGAGATGCACCCGTCAACTTAGAGGTTTTGTTCCAGAAATTCGATCAGCTCATGCTCCTGAAAGCGGCCTGTGTAAGTTCCGTCGCTGAGAGCTGTGATGACCGTTAACACTTTGTCGTTCAGGGCGATTTGCTTGGACTTTGGCTCAGGAGTGTTTTGAATTAAAATACCTGTGATTCCCTGAGCGAGCGCCTGTCGGCCGGGAGGCTGGCGTGCCACCCACTCCCAAGCATTGCCCATCAAGTTCAACAAGCCGCCCAGCGAGTAGCAGGCTTCGAGATCGTCTGCAAAGGTGGCCCAATCCACCTCATAGCTGAGGCTGGCTCCAGTATAGTCGCACAATCGTTGATTTTGTACTGGCAGGATTTCTCGCTGCACATAGTCAATTTGCTGACGCTCTTTGAGTCCCAAAGCTTCAAGCCTCCCAGTTAGGTGTGGGGATACTATGAATTCTACGCTGGGGCGGGAGGAGCATCCCACTTTGGCAGCTCAGGTTCTTGCGGAATAGGCTATGCCAACACCCTAAATTCCTCTCCTAGGGGAAGAGAGCTTGGCAGCGGTCCTGGCATAACTGGAATGCATCCGCTGGCCTTAGGGTGCATCTCACGTTGGAGACTCCCCTTCGCCCTCCTTGGGAGAAGGGGCCGGGGGATAAGGGAAACCTGCCTAATTGAGATGCACCTGCTGGCCCTAGGGCGTTGCGGCAACGAAGAAACCCCGATTTCTTAGAGAAATCCGGGGTCGAAGTCAGCGATTGCCCTAGGGTCTGTTCGTGAAATGGACAGCTACTGCTTCAGCAGCTCTAGGCCTGAGGATTGCTGAGGGCGATCGCCGGCCGCGCCAACAATAGCAGCCACAGCAGCGTCAGGGCCAGGAACAGCACCCCACCCCAAAACCGCCGCGACCAGGAACGCTTAGTCACCATCGGCCTTGGGAGCCGTTGCTGCCGACCGCTCCAGCCAATCAGCGCCAATTCGCAGGGTGATGTCCGAGTAGAGATCGCCGGTAGAATCAGCCCGCACCTTGCCCAAGCCTAGGGCTGCTTGCAGGGCTTCGGCTTCTTTCAGGTTGCCTTGCTGAGCGATCGCCTCCGTCGTTGTCAAGGAGCGAGGCGCCTTTTCTTCCGAGAAGACCACGTTCGTAAAGCCCTGATCGAGTAAATATTGCCGCACCTGAGCCTTGGCCTCGGGATCATCCGTTGCGTTCTGAATCGCAATACGAGCACGCTTGGGATCGGTGCTGAAGTCAACCGTGCCATCCGGGGGAGCTTGGTCGAAGTATTCACTCATCACGCGATCGCGCCCCGACTCCGACATCAGCCAGTAGCTGACGCCCCCAAACTGTTGGGGATCGCCAAAGGTTCCCGGCAACAGCACCATGCGAATTTGGTCGCTCTCGATCCCCATGCCGAAGTTCACCAGAGCCAATATCTCCTCAAAGCTGAGATTGGTATCGACATAGCGCAGCATCAGACTAACCGCCTTAGGCAAGCGTGGCAGAATTGTGGGACTTTGCAGCCGTTCGCGCAGGGCCTTGATCAAAACCTGCTGGCGCTGGACCCGGCCGATGTCGCCGTACTGGTCCTTACGAAAGCGAGCGAACTGCTCCGCGCGATCGCCATCCAGGGTTTGCCAGCCTTCCTTGAGGTCGATATACAGGCCTTGGGTCTTGTCGGTATACTTCATGTCCCTGGGCACAAAGACCTCAATTCCACCAATGAGATCGACCAGCTCCCGAAAGGCATTGTTCGTAATGCGGACGTAGCGATCAATCGGCACGCCGTTGAGCATAGCGCTTGTGGTTTCCACTGCGAGGGGCGCACCGCCAACGAAGTTGGCGTCGTTCATTTTCGCCACCCGGGTATCCCCGGCCACCGTCACCCGCGTATCCCGAGGAACGGAGAGTAGCCGCAGGGTGTGATCCGCCGGGTCAAAGCGAATCAGCAACATCGTATCGCTCCGGCCGTCCAGAGCCTCGAGGCTCCCCGGTTCTGACTCAGGGACCAGATCAACCCCCATCACCAAAATGTTGACCGGCCGCTCGATCTTGTATTGCAAGAGCGGCAAATTGTCGTAGGGTTTCTCCTGGGCTGCCGTCGCCTCCCCGGCAATGAGCTTGCTAGCCAGCCGGAGAAATTCAGGGTGATCCGGCAGCGGGCTCACCAAAGCCACCGTTGCACCCATGGTCGCTGCTACTGTCGCCGTCATCACAAACGTGCTCCCCCAGAGCAAGCGCCGTCCCCAGCCCGCGACCACCGATTCCTGGGGCTGAAGGTCGGTTTCCGCCGGAGGGCTGTAGGCAGGGGCCGGCCCACCCGGTTTGGCGACCCGTTGTTGAGAGTCCGCGCGGGCCGCCAAGCGGGCGACGGAAACAGTCTCGAAGCGATCTTTCACCATGTACCTCAACACCTCACACCACAAGTCAGGCTCGTTGCCTCAGTTGCATCTACCGCAGAAGCCAGCACCGGTCGGGACGGGTTGCCCGCGCTCACGCCACCAGCCCTCACCCTGCCAAGGCTGTTCGTGCCTGCGGCTTTGCTTTAATCACTCCAAGCAGGATTATAACGCTAGCGCGGGGTTAGTAACGTTTTGCTACGCGACTCGGGTGGACGAAAAAAAGCGCGGCTCTCCTGAATTTTGAGCGATGGCTCAAGGAGCAGAGCGTAGTCTTCTATCGCTCCGCGACGCTAGCGCGAACAGGGTTACGGGGGCCCTCATCCCCCGGCCCCTGCTCCCAAAGCTGGGAGTAGGGGAGTTAGAAGCCCCTCTTCTGAGTTTGGGAGTGGGATTTAGGGTAGGGGCTGAGCGAAGGAGTACCAACATCCCGCGTAAAATTTTGTTCACCCAGGGGTCTGAGCGCTGGTTGGCGGGATTGGGACAGGAGTTGCTATGATGAGGCCAAGCGCTTTGCCCCGAGCGGGGCGATTCGCGACCCAATAGGTTTGACCAGTGTTGGGAGAAGTGGGTACAGCCCGCTTTTTTTGTTGCCTAGATTCACCCGTGCATGACGCATCCTCTGATCCCCGCGATCTTAGAACTCGCAACTCCTATTGCAACCCAATTGGGCTTAGAACTGGTGGGCGCGGTCTTTCAAACCGGCAAGTCTCCCCCGGTCCTAAGGATTGACATCCGCAATCCCACCGCTGACACCGGACTTCATGACTGCGAGCAGATGAGCCAGGCCCTCGAGGCCCGGCTTGATGAGAGTGACTTGATTCCGGAGGCCTATGTCCTGGAGGTCTCGAGTCCGGGTATTTCCCCAGAACTGGTCAGCGAGCGGGACTTTGAGGTATTCCAAGGCTTTCCCGTCCGGGTTGTCACGGCTCCTCCCTACCAAGGCAAACCGGAGTGGAGCGGGCGCTTGCAGGGTCGCGACGCTGAAAGCCTCTACCTCAACCAGAAGGGACGGGCGATCGCCATCCCTCGCCCCCTGATCACGAGCGTGGTCCTCGACGATCCCGCCTAGGGCTCCAGCCCTCCCCAGCCGCTTCTTTCGCTTCTTTATTAAGGAGAATCTGCCGATGTCAATTGTTAGTTTGCCAGGTTTGAAGGACATGATCCTCGGGATCAGCGAGCAGCACCGTTTGCCGGAGATGGCGGTGCGCGAGGCCCTGCGTGAAGCCCTCCTCAAAGGCTACGAGCGCTATCGCCGCTCCCAAAACCTGGACAATCCCCAGAAGTTCGACGACGACTACTTCGACAACTTTGAAGTCGAGCTCGATATTGACGAAGAAGGCTTCCGCATCCTCTCCACCAAAACCATTGTGGAAGTGATCGAAAACCCCGACCACCACATCAGCCTCAAAGAGGTGCAGGAAGTGACCTCCGAGGCTCAGCTCGGCGATTCTGTCGTACTCGATGTCACCCCGGACCAGCGCGACTTCGGCCGCATGGCCGCGATCCAAACCAAGCAGGTGCTCCTGCAAAAACTGCGCGACCAACAGCGCCGCATCATTCAGGAAGAGTTTGAAGAGCTTGAGGGCACCGTCTTGCAGGCTCGCGTCTTGCGCTTTGAGCGGCAGGCCGTGATTGTGGCGGTCAGCAGTGGTTTTGGCAACGCTGAAGTGGAGGCTGAGTTGCCGAAGCGGGAACAGTTGCCGAATGACAATTACCGGGCCAACGCCACCTTCAAGGTGTTTTTGAAGAAAGTCCGTGAAGGTGTGCATCGCGGCCCTCAATTGATCGTCTCCCGGGCCGCGGCCGGTCTGGTGGTCTATCTCTTCGCCAACGAGGTCCCGGAAATCGAAGATGAAGTGGTGCGAATTGTCGCCGTGGCTCGGGAGGCCAACCCCCCCTCGCGCCATGTCGGCCCCCGCACCAAGATTGCCGTCGATACCCTAGAGCGGGATGTAGATCCCGTAGGCGCTTGTATTGGGGCCCGGGGTTCCCGCATTCAAGCCGTGGTCAACGAGTTGCGCGGCGAAAAGATCGACGCCATCCGGTGGTCGCCTGATCCCGCCACCTACATCGCCAATGCCCTCAGTCCCGCCCAAGTGGACCGGGTGCTCTTGGCGGATGCCGAGGAGCGCCAGGCCCTGGTGTTGGTGCCCGAGAATCAGTTGAGCCTTGCCATTGGCAAGGAAGGTCAGAATGTGCGCCTCGCGGCGCGCTTGACGGGCTGGAAAATCGACATCAAGGACACGGCCAAATACAGCCCTGAGCAGGCCGCGCCGCCGGTGACGGCCGCCCCCGAGCCCCTGGAGGAACCGACGAGTCTCGGGATCGGGGAGCTGGAGGAGACGGAATAACGCTATCACAGCTACCATGGCAGGATGAATGTTAGAATGAGAGACCGCCCTGAATTGTCAGCCACCGCAACGACGAACCAGCGTCGTTGTGTTGTCTGCCGTCGCCTCGACGACAAAACGGCCTTCTGGCGAATTGTCCGAGTCTACCCGTCACGGGCGGTACAATTGGATCACGGTATGGGCCGTTCAGCCTATCTGTGCCCGCAGGCAAAGTGCTTGCAGGCGGCACAAAAAAAGGACCGATTGGGGCGATCGCTCCGATCCCCCGTACCGCCAGCGATCTATCAGCAACTCTGGGAACGCCTAGCTCAGAAATCTCCAGGCGGGGGCGCGGCAGGCGGCTAATACACCTCAGAAGGACAGTCGTAAGGGGCTTAGTGGATGAACAACGGGAAAATCAGAATTTACGAGCTATCCAAAGAACTCAATCTTGAGAATCGGGACATCATCACTATTTGCGAGCATTTAGACATTGCGGTGAAGAGCCACAGCAGCACTATCGACGCTACTCAGGCGGAGCAGATTCGCTCGGCCGCAAAGCAGCGTCAGCCGCGCCCTATCGCCCCTAAGCCCAGTAAGGGTCGCCCGGAGACCGTCCTGCCCCGCAAGGGGCCTCGGAAGCCACAGATTCGCGAGATCTTGCGCCACGATAAATCGCGCCGCTCCGAGGATGATGGGGAAAGTGCTCTGGCTCCTGCACCCCCACCCCAGCGACCCAGCAAAGACCCTCCTCTAGTGCTGAAAGGTCCCCCGAGTCGTGGGGACGAGCCTAGCCGCCCTGCTCCAGACGACTTTGACGATAGTAACTCCGACCCCGCCATCGAGCTGCTGACGCCGCCACGCCCCAAAGCCCCCGAGCGGGAGGCGGCTCCTCGACGGGAGGAGCGAGACTCCCCCCGGTCCGAGCTGGCGGGCTCGCCGACCCGGCCCAGTCGCCCCAGTGCCCCCAAGCGCGAGGAGAAGCGCGAAGAGTCGGCGGTTCCAGCGCTGCACCAGAAGCCCCAGCGCCCTCAGAAGCCAGGCCGCCCTGCGATCGGTCGCAAGGACGAAGACGAGCCTGAAGTCGCCGGTAGCGATGCGGCGGGGGCCGCGGACCGCGATGATGATTCGGTGGAGCTGCTCGAACGGCCCCAGAAGCCCCGTCGCCTCCTAGATAAGCCCAGCTCCCGCGAGGAGTGGGTCGATGATGACGATGACAACAGCGACAACCGCGCCGCCAACAAGAGCAAGACGGCTAAGGTCGGTAAGGCGACCAAGACGACGACGAAAAAGCGGCGATCGCAATCCGTGGTGTTTGAGGAGGATGACGACGATCTGAACGCTGACAGCGAGAGCGCTTTGGCCTCTGCGGCTGTCAGCCTCTCGACCGCTCGGCCACCAAAACCCAATGCACGCCCGGCCCAGTCTCCCAGTAGTCCGGCGAGCCGCCCCCGCAAGTCATCGCCAAAAGCCGATGGCGGCGGCAAAGCGGAGCAGCGCCAGCGTCGCGAGACCCGCAAGACGGCGGACGAGCGCCCGGAACGGGTCACGCTTCCTGACAGCCTCACGGTACGGGAATTGGCTGAACTAACCCAGACCCCCGAAACGGAGATCATCAAGCAACTCTTCTTCAAGGGGGTTGCTGTCAATATCACACAGACCCTGGACTTTGAGACCGCCCGCTCTGTAGCGCAGGAACTCGGCATCGAAGTCGATGTCCCTGACACCCAGGCTGCGGCCACCAAGGTTACAGAAATGCTGGATGCCGACGACCTCGAAAATCTGGAGCGGCGTCCTCCGGTGGTCACGATTATGGGTCACGTCGATCACGGCAAAACCACCCTCCTGGACTCGATTCGGAAGACCAAGGTGGCCCAGGGCGAAGCTGGGGGCATTACTCAACACATCGGCGCCTATCACGTCGATGTGGAGCATGGGGGTCGCACGCAACAAGTCGTCTTCCTCGATACCCCCGGCCACGAAGCCTTCACCGCCATGCGGGCTCGCGGCACGCGCGTGACCGATATTGCCGTGCTGGTGGTGGCGGCCGATGACGGCGTGCAACCCCAGACGAAGGAAGCCATTAGCCACGCTCGGGCGGCTGAGGTGCCCCTAGTGGTCGCGATCAATAAGGTGGACAAGCCAGAAGCAGAGCCGGATCGCATTAAGCAGGAGCTGACCGAAGAAGGGCTCGTGGCCGAAGAGTGGGGTGGGGAAACGATCATGGTTCCCGTGAGCGCCATCAAGGGTGAAAACCTGGATACGCTGCTCGAGATGATCCTGCTCGTGGCTGAGGTCGAAGACCTCTACGCTAATCCCAACCGGCCTGCGAAGGGGACGGTCATTGAGGCCAACCTGGACAAGACGCGCGGGCCTGTGGCCACGCTGCTGGTGCAGAATGGCACGCTCCGGGTCGGGGATTGCTTGGTAGCTGGATCTTCGTTTGGGAAGATTCGCGCCATGATCGACGACCGAGGCGAGCGGGTTGACGTGGCCTCGCCTTCCTTTGCGGTGGAGGTGCTAGGCCTGAGCGAAGTGCCCCAAGCGGGCGATGAGTTCGATGTCTACCCCAGTGAAAAGGATGCGCGCGCGGTGGCCGATGTGCGGACCAGCAGCCGTCGGGAAACGCGCCTGCAACAGGCCCTGTCCTCACGGCGGGTCTCTCTCAGCAGCATCTCGGCCCAGGCCCAAGAAGGGGAGTTGAAGGAACTAAACCTCATCCTCAAGGCTGATGTCCAGGGCTCTGTGGAGGCGATCCTGGGGGCTCTGCAACAGTTGCCCCAAAACGAGGTGCAGATTCGCGTGCTGCTCGGGGCCGCCGGGGAGATTACTGAAACCGATATTTCCCTGGCGGCGGCCAGCGGTGCGGTGGTGGTCGGCTTCAGTACCAACCTCGCCAGTGGTGCCGGCTACGCCGCCGAGCAGGAAGGGGTCGATGTGCGCCAGTACGACATCATCTACAACCTGCTGGATGACATCCAGGCGGCGATGGAAGGTCTCCTCGAGCCGGAAGAGGTCGAAGAGCCTCTCGGCACGGTCGAAGTGCGCGTCGTGTTCCCGGTCGGCCGGGGCGCGGTAGCGGGCTGCTACGTACAGTCGGGCAAGGTGGTGCGTAACCGCCGCATCCGGGTCAAGCGGGGCGGCGAGGTGGTCTACGATGGCGTCCTCGACTCCTTGAAGCGGATCAAGGAAAATGTCCGAGAAGTCGCGGCGGGCTACGAGTGCGGCTTGGGCGTGGCCAAGTTCAACGACTGGAAGGAAGGCGATTCGATCGAAGCCTACCAAATGGTCACGAAGCGCCGTACCCTCGCGGCTAAGTAACGGTTCGGATTCTTTCGCGGCGGTCCGGCCGCCTGCCATTGTGACCTCTCCTAAGCTCGAACCCTATCTCTGGCTACACTTAGCAGGATTGGCGGCTGTGCCGCTCCTGCTGCAACTGGTCTGGCTCGGGCTGGCTACGGGCCAGCCGTTTCTCCCGGCTTGGCTGGAGCTGGCGGTTCTCGCTGGGATCGGGGTGGGGCCAATCCTGTGGATGCAGTGGACCAAGCCCTTTGATATCTTCTCCCTGCTGTTGGTGGCCCTGCGCCCCCAGGCCCTGAGCGAGGATCAGTGCCGCCTGCTGCGGGGTTTCAAAGCGCCCCGCCAGCGGTTGATTGCCCTGATCACAGCTGGCCTGGCGCTCTGGCTCTTGCTCCAGCTCTATCGCTGGGCGCCGCTGCTGGCGGGGGTAACGCCGCTGACGGCCCAGAGTCGCGGGTTGGGGTTGGCGATCGCCGCCTTGGCTTTCCTCGCTAGCCACCTGTTCTTACAGGTTCCTGCCAGCGTCGGCGGTGTCTTGCTCCGCCGTTCATCGTCCTTGGCGGCCCTGGAGCCCTATGACCGCGATCGCATTGCTCAAGATTTCACGGTGCTAGGGTGGCCTGTAGCGCGCATCTTGCCCTCCCCCACCCTGCCCACGGCTGCCGAGGCAAATTTCACCCCGGCAGAAACAACCGATGCCACCAATCCTGAGGCGGCAAAAACAGACTAGGCTCCTGGAGCCTGTTTTGTGTCCTAGGCAGCATCAGGGCTTTCGCCCTTTCGCTAAGCTGGATCTGGAAGAAAGGCTAAAACGTCGCACGAGGACATCGTTATGCTCGGTACACCTACCTCACCCTCTGAATTGACTCCCGATTCCACGGTCTGGTCAAGCCTCAAGCAGGCGATCGCCACAAGCTCTGGCTTCCAGCGCTGGCAACTCGAACGCCAGTATCACGAATCCCTGGGTAGCACGAGTCTGGATGAACAAGTGCGTCACTACCTGCGCGAAACTCTTGCCACGCTTGCCTATTAGCGGACTGTTCGCGGGAGCATCTTTCTTGCTGACCGGACTGCTCCCGCCGGGCAACAGCTCGCCAGGATTCCCACAGCCCGGACGATTTTTTGAGCCGGCTAGCGTGCTAAAACTGAGGTTGAACCTGCCGCTGCTGCCGGATTGTTCGGGGGTGCGATTGTAGAGAGGCAACAAGCTGTTGACCTGTCCCCCATGAAGCATTTCCTCGTCGCTTGGCTTCGTGATTGCGCCCGCGCCCGCTGGCGAGGGGCTGTTGTGGCGGCCGCCGTTACGAGTGGTGTGTTACTCCTGCGCGCCGCCGGCCTGCTGCAACTCCTGGAACTCGCTGCCTACGATCAACTCGTGCGTCTGCGTCCCCACCGCAGCCCTGATCCCCGCATTGCCATTATTGGCATTGCTGAAACGGATCTGAATCGCTACGGTTGGCCCCTCAATGACCAGATCCTGGCCGACTTGCTCCGCACCGTTCAAGCCCAAGAGCCCCGAGCGATCGGCCTCGATATCTACCGCAACTTGCCCGTTGAACCGGGGCACGCTGACTTGGTGGCCCTGATGGAATCCCTGCCCAATCTCATTGGGATTACGAAGGTTGCTGGCCAAGATCCCAGCGAGAATGAATTTGATACTTCGGGGAATGCCCGCACCATTGCACCGCCGCCGGTTCTAGCGGCAAAGGGTCAAATTGGGGCCAACGATATGCCCCTCGATCCCGATGGCAAAATCCGCCGTTATTTCCTTTACCTTGATGATTCTGAGGGCAATGTTGTCCTGAGCTTTGGCTTGCAATTGGCCCTGCTATACCTGGAATCTGAAGGGATTTACCCCAACAATGAGGGGGATGATCCCAATCGCATTGAATTGGGTCAGGCTGCCCTGCGTCCCTTAGAGCGGAACGATGGTGGCTATGTTCGGGTCGATGCCAATGGCTATCAACTCCTGCTCAACTATCGCGGCCCTCAGGGAACGTTTGCCAAGGTTTCGGTGGCCGATGTGTTGGAAGGTCGGTTGTCGCCGGACTATTTTCGCGATCGCATTGTCATGATCGGCTCCACCGCGACGAGCCTGAAAGATTTCTACATCGCCCCCTATGCCAGCCGGGTGGTCGGGGAGCCAGAAAACATGAGCGGCGTTGAAATTCACGCCAATTTCACGAGTTGGCTCCTGGATGCCGCTACGGGAGAACGGCGGCGGCTGCGCGTCCTTCCCCAGGGCTCAGAGTGGCTGTGGATCGCCGCCTGGGCCTTGATAGGGACCAGTTGGCACGCCCGCAGCATCTGGGCTGCTCTGCGCCGCACCTCCCTGGGAACCGGCCTCGCGAGTGCCGGCCTGTTGCTCGCCGTTTATCTAGCCCTCCTCCAGTCCTGGTGGCTGCCGGGTGTTCCCGCTCTGCTCGCCCTCTGGGGTGCGACCCTGAGCAAGAGCGGCTGGCTGCTGATTCAGCACCTCCGCCAGTCCTATCAGCAACTGGAAGATTATGCTCGCAACCTGGAGGTCAAGGTCGAGCAGCGAACCTATGAGTTAAAAGTCAAGAATGGCGAGCTGGAAACAGCGCTGGTGCAAGTAAAAACGGCCCAGCAGCAATTGATTGCCCAGGAAAAATTAGCCTCCTTGGGGTCTCTGACCGCCGGGATCGCTCACGAAATCCGCAATCCCTTGAACTTTGTCAGCAACTTCGCGCAAATTGCGGTGGAAATGGTGGATGAGATCGATGAAGAACTGGCCGGGGAGGCCGAGCCGGCGGAGGTGATCGAAAGTGTTCAGTTTATGCTCACTGATTTTCGCGAGTGTACCGTAGCCATCCAACAAAACGGCCAGCGAATTGAGCGTATCGTGAATAGTATGCTGATGCACGCCCGCGAGGAACGGGGCTCTCTAGAATCCTTAGAGTTGAACCCCTTGGTAGAAAATGCGATTCAGCTCATCTACCACAATCGCCAGGCTCAAATTGAGGCAGCAGGGGTCCAGTTGGAGACCCATTATGATGAGACGGTGGGCTGGATTGAGGCGATCCCCAAAGATTTGGATAAGTCGGTCTTTTGCATTTTGAATAATGCCTTTGATGCGGCGATCGCCAAGCAGCAAGCCAGTGACAATGGCTATCAGCCCTGTGTCATCGCCAGTACGCGCGACTTGGGCGATCGCGTCGAGATTCGCGTCCGCGACAACGGCCTTGGCATTGCCGCCGACCAACTGGATAAAATTTTTGAACCGTTCTACACCAACAAAACCAGCGGTGAGAGTACGGGCCTCAGCCTCTCCCTCACCTACGATGCGATTGTGTCCCTGCATCGTGGGGAACTCAAGGTCGATTCCCAACTCGGGGACTACGCTGAATTCTCCATCATCCTGCCGCGCCAGCAGAACCTCCCCAGCCCCACAGCCGTGGTCGAGCCCGCCTTAGTGAGCCCCTGACCGCCGGAATGAACCTTGCCAAAAAATAGGTCGTGAGTCTAGATGCAGGGCTCACCGGCCTCCTCCTCCTGCGGGCCCATCCCTCCCTCTACAGCGAGCCTTGTCGCTCCAAGTGGGCCAGAATCTCGGCGCGCGATCGCCAAGCGGGTCGCAATTCCTGGCGAGCGTAGAGGGCCAACTGATCACCGACGTGGGGAGAACCGGGCTGGGAGGCATTGCCATAGGTGTTGAGCACCCGAGCCCGCACCGTCTCGCCAAACTCTAAGGCGGCAATGTAGGTATCGCCCGCGACGCTGGCAAACTTGCCATCCCCAGCCTGGGCGACATCAATCACCTGGAAGCTGCCCAAGAGACCGGGGCCCCCCTGGGCGGGGAGATCCACCTCGCCGTAACGCAGGCGCACCACCTCTCCCCAGGGCACGGCGATCGCCCCGTAGCCGAGGCCCAGCTGTAGGGCCGCCTGCTCCAGCGCGGCCACGGCGGCCGCTGGCTCCGCGAGACCCCGGGGCGTCGCCAGGGGGTCCTCAGCCTGCCAGGGTTCCGCAAAGCGCAGGCTGCGTCCCAGGCCCAAGCGCCAGAGCCCGAAGAGGGCCGCCCCGACACTGTCCGCATCGGTGCGGCGATCCCAGGCGGCCAAGACATCCGCCGCCTGTTGAGCCAGGGAACCCGCTGGTTGCCTCCGGGCGGCGGCGATCAGGTCAGGGACGAGGCGATCGCCCAAGGCCAAGCGGCGGTCAAACTTCGCGGCGATCAGGGCCTCAAGACTCCAGGGGCCCTGAGACTGGAGCAACTCCAGAGAGCGCTGGGTGCGAAAGAGCTGGGTCGCTCCCGTCAGGTCCGGCGGGGCGAGGTAGGCCGGATAGGTCGCCGGGTCGAGCTGGGGGGGCAGGGTCGCGGTCCAGGGGGGATCATTGGTATTTTGCAGCCAGCCGCTCGGGGGATTGAGCAGGCGGGGCAGGTCGCGATAGGGATGGTAGGTGGTCCAGAGGGTGTCGGCTCGGTCCCCCGGCTGGGGTCGCTGCCAGTCGGCCCAGGTTCCCCCCGCGCGCTGGGGGACGAGGCCGTTAAAAACGTAGAGAATATCCCCAGCACGGTCGGCGTAGAGGATGTTAAACATCGGCATTTGCAGACGGGCCAGGGCGGCCTCAAAGGCTTGGCGCGTCTGGGCTCGGCCCATATCCCAGAGTTGTTGGGCGATCTGGGGCCGGTCGAAGCCGGCGACCCGCAGGGCCAAGGGTTGGCCCTGGCGATCGCCCACGATCGGCCCCTGAACTGAGCGGCGAATCGTCAGGGTTTCCTCACGCCATCCCCCGTCGGGCTGCTTCACCTTCAGGATCTGAGTTTCGACCGCAAAGGGCTTGATCTCCCCCTGCCAGCGGTAGCCATCGGCGGCGGCCGTAAGGGCGTAGAGGGTTGTGCCTTGGTAGGTGTTGACGGTTGCCGTCCAGCCGAGGTGATCGTTGAAGGCGATCGCCAAGACCGGCATTCCCACAAAGGCAACGCCGTAACTGTTCACCCCCGGCCCGTGCAGGTGGGCCTCGTAGAGCAGAAAGAAGTCCGACCAAGGGAGATGAGGATTGGCCAAGAGCAGGGCATGACCGCTGGGGGAGCGGGCTGGGGCGATCGCCCAGCCATTGGACCCGGCCGCCGCCATGACTTGGCCGGGGCTGGCGACAAAGTGACCGTGAATCACCCGCTGCACATGGGCGAGGACATCCGCCCCCGTGACCGGCAACACGGGCAGGACCTCCGGAGCGAGGGCTTCGGGGTGGTCGGCCCCATAGCGGTTGATCCCGGCGGCAAAAGCGGCCAAATTTCGCTGCATAGCCGGGGTCTGGGCAGCATACCAGGCCTCGCCCCGGGCAGGAATGCCCAAGGTGCGGGTGTAGCGATCACCGGCCAGATAGTCTTCCCCCCAATATTCGGCGGCGCGGCCCCGCGCTTGACCATAGAGCTTGAGCAGGAGGTTGCCGTGGCTGTGCATCTGGGCATAGCCAAAGGCCTGAAAGATTCCCGCCTCCGTATCGCTGTAGAGGTGGGGGACGCCCCAACGATCCCAGAGGATTTCAGCGCGATCGCTAGCCATGGCAGGGTTGCAAAGATTGACAACAAGGGCGATCGCCCCCGCGAGCAGGGTCAAGAGTCCGAGGGGCCAGCGAGAACGGAGGGAGATCATGGGTCGGTTCGAGGCAGCGGTCAAGCAGCCGCACCGCTTCACCGCTACCATAGATTGAAATTGCCTTGCCCCAAAATTCTAAGCCCTGTTCCTGAACCATGCTCGATTCCCAAGCCGTTTTAGACGTGTTGCGCCCTGTCCAAGACCCCGAGCTGCAAAAGAGCCTGGTGGAATTGAACATGATCCGTAATGTCGAGATCGACCCCAGCGGCCATGTGCGCTTTACCCTTGTGCTCACGACTCCAGCTTGTCCCCTGCGGGAATTCATCGTCGAAGATTGCCAAAAGGCGGTTCGCAGCTTGCCCGGGGTGCAGGCGGTGGACGTGGAAGTGACCGCAGAAACCCCCCAGCAGAAGTCCCTACCCGATCGCCAGGGGGTTCCCGGCATCAAAAACATCATTGCCATCTCCAGTGGTAAGGGAGGCGTCGGCAAGAGCACGGTGGCGGTGAATGTGGCGGTCGCCCTGGCGCAACTGGGGGCGAAAACAGGTCTGCTGGATGCTGACATCTATGGGCCCAATGCGCCGACCATGCTGGGCCTGGCCCAGGCCCAGGTCCTGGTGCAAAAGGATGCCCAGGGCCAAGATGTCCTGGAACCGGCCTTCAACCACGGTATCAAGATGGTGTCGATGGGGTTCTTGATTGACCCCGATCAGCCAGTGATCTGGCGGGGCCCGATGTTGAATGGCATCATTCGCCAGTTTCTCTATCAGGTGGACTGGGGGGAATTGGATTACCTCGTCGTTGATCTCCCGCCGGGAACTGGAGATGCTCAACTAACCCTGGTGCAAGCGGTGCCGATGTCGGGGGCGGTGATCGTCACGACGCCTCAAACGGTCTCCTTGCTGGATGCCCGGCGCGGTTTGAAAATGTTTGAGCAACTGGGGGCCAAGGTGCTGGGCATTGTGGAAAACATGAGCTACTTCATTCCGCCGGATCTGCCCGACCATCGCTATGACCTCTTTGGCTCCGGCGGCGGCGAGACCCTAGCTCAGGAACTCCAGGTCCCGTTCCTGGGCTCGGTGCCCCTAGAGATTCCGGTGCGGGAGGGGGGCGATCGCGGGCTGCCGATTGTTGTGCAGTTCCCGGAGTCGGCCTCGGCCCAAGCCTTGCGGGCGATCGCCCAACAGATCGCGGCGAAAGTATCCCTCGCCGCCCTCACCTAGGGACGCGCCCCAGCCTGTCCCCTGCGGGTTTCAGACCATTTTTAACCTTATCGCCTATGCAACGCACCTTTGGTCGGCTGAACTGGAAATCCTGGCTCCTGGGTTGGCAGCAAGTGGATCTCATTCTGCTCTTTTTAGTCATCGCCCTAACGACGTTCGGCGGCATCATGATCCGCAGCACGGAGCTGAACCAGGGCCTCACGGACTGGTGGCAACACTGGCTGGTCGGCGGCGTCGGCCTCGTCATTGCCTTGCTGTTGGCCCGGGTCCGCTATGAGTTTCTGGTGCAGTGGCACTGGGTTTTTTATGGTCTGACCAATCTCTCGCTGATTGCCGTGATGATCATTGGTAGCACGGCCAAGGGAGCCCAGCGCTGGATTCAGATCGGGGGCTTCAACCTCCAGCCCTCGGAGTTCGCCAAGCTCGGCCTGATTATCACCATGGCGGCCCTTCTCCACGTCCGCCCCGCCAGTACCCTACCGGCCGTCTGCCGAGCCCTAGCGATCACGGCGGTTCCCTGGGCCCTGGTGTTCCTGCAACCG
This sequence comes from uncultured bacterium, assembly GCA_964397305.1. Classification (GTDB taxonomy): domain Bacteria; phylum Cyanobacteriota; class Cyanobacteriia; order Cyanobacteriales; family Spirulinaceae; genus JAAUTY01. The sequence goes on along the minus strand of CAYNIP010000017.1, from coordinate 4,772 downwards.
GACTTGGGCACCTCCCTCGTCTTTGGGGTCATTACCCTGGGGATGCTCTACTGGGGCGAAGCCAACCCCGGTTGGTTGTTGCTCATGGTTTCGCCCCTCGTGGCCGCCCTGCTGTTTAACCTCTACCTGCCCGGCTGGTTTGCCTGGTTGGCTCTGATCAGCTTGGTGGCTTGGCTCACCCTGCCCTGGCGGCTGATTGGTACCGCGCTGGCGGTGCTCGGAAATGCCACCGCCGGTTTCCTGGGGACGGCGTTCTGGAACCTGCTCAAGGATTACCAAAAGGATCGCCTTGTCCTTTTCTTGGCCCCTGAGCGGGACCCCTTGGGGGGTGGCTACCACCTAATTCAGTCCCGCATCGCCATTGGAGCTGGGCAACTGTGGGGCAAGGGCTTGACCCACGGCACCCAGACTCAGCTCAATTTCATCCCAGAGCAGCACACGGACTTCATCTTCTCCGCCGTGGGGGAAGAGCTGGGGTTCATCGGCAGCATGGCGGTGCTTGTAGCCTTCTGGCTGCTCTGCTGGCGGCTGATCGTGATCGCCCAAAACGCCAGTGACAACTTTGGCTCCCTGGTGGCCGTGGGGGTATTGTCCATGGTTGCCTTCCAGGTGTTTGTCAATATCGGCATGACCATTGGCCTCGCACCCATTACCGGCATTCCTCTGCCCTGGATCAGTTATGGCCGGTCCGCGCTGTTGACCAATTTCATCGCCATCGGCCTCGCGCAGTCGGTAGCCAACAATCGGCTGCGCCTCCATTTTCGCTAGTAAGGGCGAAGGTTTGCTTTATCCTAAGAAAACATACTGCTTGCTGCTGGAGACTGAACCCATGATTTTGCCTGGTGCAACCGTGCGGGTGGCGAACCCCAATGACACTTACTATCGCTTTGAGGGCCTGGTGCAGCGCGTGAGCGATGGCAAGGTGGCGGTGCTGTTTGAGGGGGGCAACTGGGACAAGCTTGTGACGTTCAAGCTGTCGGAACTAGAGCTGGTATAGCCCGCCTGCCATGCGTTTACCCCTACCCCAATTCGCCACCGACAACCGGGCCCCCAACCACATTGGCGAGGTCATTGAGACGGCCACGGCCGAATTTCTCGCCCAGTGTCTGGAACCGGAGGATCTCAGCTTTGCCAATATGCCGCCCTTTGGCAGTTGGGTGAAGTCTCGGGATGAGGAGACGGGGAACCAAATTTTTGGAGTCGTCACCTATGCGACGACTCTACCGATCGACTCGGTTCACCGCGCCCGGGCCCTGGGGCTCTCCCTGGAAGAACTGCGAGAGCAGCAGCCCCAAATTTTTGCCATGCTGCGGACGGAGTTTCGGGCTGCGATTGTGGGGTTCGCCGCGCCAGCCAGTCGGGGCAATGGCAAGCAGGCAACGTTGGGCAAGATTTATCAATATCTCCCCCCCCGGCCGCCTCAGATTCACCAAGCAGTCTACCGCTGTGAGCCAGCCGAGGCGATCGCCTTCAGCGAGGACCTCGATTTCCTGCGCGTGTTGCTAGAAACCACAGGAACGCCCCCGGCCTCGCTGGTGGGGGCAGCCCTGCGGGAACTCTATCAGTTGCGGCAAGGCGATCGCCCCTGGCTAGTCAAGGCTGGCCGCACCCTCAACCTCTTGCTCAAGGACGACTACGACAGCTTGCGCTACATCTTGAACCAGGTTCACGCCTAGAGCAGAATGTGAACAATCCCCTGCTGACCCACCAGCAGTTCGCGCAGGAGGGACGCCAAGCCCACCCAGACAATGGGGCTGATATCCACACCGCCAATGGGAGGAATCAGTTGGCGTGTCGGCGCCAGGAAAGGCTCCGTAGGCCAGGCAATGAGACTGAGGGGTAAGCGCCGCAGATCGAACTGGGGATACCAACTGAGGACGATGCGGCCGATGAAGAGAAGAATCGCAAGGCTCAGGAACAGATTCAGACCCAGGGTGACAAGCGCTTCAGCGTCCATCGGTCAAGAGCAGGTGACAACTTAAACAATTGTAACGTTTATGAGTCCCCTCCCGGCCAGGAGCGGTGGGAAATTGACAAGACTGCCCAAAATGTTAAGCAAACGATTAAAATAGTTGACTATATTAACCGACAAACTGCCTACAAACGTTAAGAAACGCCATGACACCCTCCCTCGCCAACTTTCTCTACAGCCTGCTAGCTGGAACCCTCATCGTCGTGATCCCGGCTACGGTCGGACTGATCTTCGTCAGCCAAAAGGATAAAGTAAAACGCTCCTAGTCCAACAGCCCGCCCAGCCAGCAACGCTGGCTCCACGGTGGGCAGTATGCGGCGATCGGCAATGCCAGCGCCTCGCTCTTCTCGCTGAGACGCCTGCCAACTTTATGGGTAGCTCTCTAGGGCTAGGGAACAGGCTACCCAAAGAAGCCCAGGAGTTTGAGTAGCTCCTGGGCTTTAGCCTGGGAACCCGATGTGGGTGGTTGCCAGGGAGCATTGTTGGGCTTTAGCCCGCTGGGGGAGCCCTGAAGCGCCACTACGGGGGTTTTCATCGAGCGTAGTTGGGCTTTAGCCCTCCGGGAGAGCGCTGAAGCGCCACAACAGTAGTTTTCATGGGTCGTTGTTGGGCTTTAGCCCTCCGGAGGAGCGCTGAAGCCCAACAACAGTAATTTTCATAGGTCGTTGTTGGGCTTTAGCCCTCCGGGGGAGCGCTGAAGCGCAACAACAGTAATTTTCATAGGTCGTTGTTGGGCTTTAGCCCTCCGGGGGAGCGCTGAAGCGCAACAACAGTAGTTTTCATGGGTCGTTGTTGGGCTTTAGCCCTCCGGGAGAGCGCTGAAGCGCAACAACGAGGGTTTTCATGGGTCGTTGTTGGGCTTTAGCCCTCCGGAAGAGCGCTGAAGCGCAACAACAGTAGTTTTCATGGGTCGTTGTTGGGCTTTAGCCC
>CAYNIP010000017.1:0-1770 GCA_964397305.1 uncultured bacterium | reverse complement strand
TGGGGGAGCCCTGAAGCGCCACTACGGGGGTTTTCATCGAGCGTAGTTGGGCTTTCGAGTACTCCAGGAAGTCGATCATCCTCCCGAAAATCTAACGGACAATGATCCCTCTCCTGGTATTTCGGAAAATTCCCACGAATTTCCGCCATTACAGCCGACGCAAAATCAGCGCTTCACCCCGATCTGACATAAAAGGAATATTTCGTTGTTGAGGCTTGGGGATGACTGCGTTGCAGCGAGGATGAGCCTCAGGCAAAAGGGCTCCCGCCATGGCGGGAGCCCTTCTAAGCGCGCACTGCTTAGCGCAGCGAACCGAACCTAGTCGATGTCTGCCATCGAGAGCACTGGCTCTGTCTCGCGGTCAATGCCCTTCTCAAAGCCAGCCGCCGCCGCGCGAGCGCGACCCGCGTGCCAGAGGTGGCCGACCAGGAAGAAGAAGCCGAGGACAAAGTGGGACGTACCCAACCAAGCGCGGGGGTTCACGTAGTTGAACGCATTCGGCTCGGTGATGATGCCGCCGACGGAGTTCAGCGAACCGTTGGGGGCGTGGGTCATGTACTCGGAGGCCCGACGCAGTTGCCAGGGTTGGATGTCGTTGCGAATCTTGTCCAGATCCAAGCCGTTGGGGCCGCGCAGGGGTTCCAGCCAGGGGCCACGGAAGTCCCAGAAGCGCATCGTTTCACCACCGAAGATGATTTCACCCGTAGGGGAACGCATCAGATACTTACCCAAGCCAGTCGGGCCTTGAGCAGAGCCGACGTTCGCCCCGAGGCGTTGGTCACGAGCCAGGAACACCAGTGCTTGAGCCTGTGAGGCTTCAGCATTGGTAGGGCCGTAGAACTCGCTGGGGTAGGCGGTGTTGTTGAACCAAACATAGAAGGAGGCGATGAAGCCCATCAGGGACAGGGCCCCGAGGCTGTAGGAGAGATAAGCCTCTCCAGACCAGACGAAGGCCCGCCGCGCCCAAGCGAAGGGGCGGGTGAGAATGTGCCAGACACCGCCGCCGATGCAGATCAGGCCGATCCAGATATGGCCACCGATGATGTCTTCCATGTTGTCAACACCGATGATCCAACCCTCCCCACCGAAGGGAGAGTTGATCAGGTAGCCAAAGATCACCGCTGGGTTCAGAGTCGGGTTCGAGATCACTCGCACATCGCCGCCCCCTGGAGCCCAGCTATCGTAGACACCGCCGAAGAACATCGCCTTGGCGACCAGCAGCAATGCACCACAACCCAAGAGAATCAGGTGGTAGCCGATGATGTTGGTCATCTGGTTCTTGTCGGTCCAGTCGTAGCCGAAGAAATCAGAGTATTCCTCCAGGGTTTCCGGGCCGCGGACAGCATGGTAGATACCGCCCAGGCCGAGAACGGCCGAGGAGATCAGGTGCAAGACCCCAACCACAAAGTAGGGGAAGGTATCGACGACTTCACCGCCAGGGCCGACGCCGAGGCCGATAGTCGCCAGGTGGGGCAGCAAGATCAAGCCCTGCTCGTACATGGGCTTTTCGGGGACAAAGTGAGCCACCTCAAACAGAGTCATCGCGCCAGCCCAGAAGACGATGAGGCCGGCGTGAGCGACGTGAGCACCCAGCAGCTTACCGGAGAGGTTGATCAGGCGGGCGTTACCAGCCCACCAAGCGAAGCCGCTCGACTCAAGGTCGCGGCCGCCGCTAGTGATGGTGTTAGAGAGCGTTACCACGCGGTAGTACCTCCTCAGGGAATTCAAAACGTTCGTGGGGTTGGTCTTGGGGAGCCATCCAAGCCCGGA
>CAYNIP010000016.1:0-86234 GCA_964397305.1 uncultured bacterium | reverse complement strand
GGGAGCCACCCCCACTAAAGCAGCCCCTTGCTTGGCACTCAAACGTCCCAACTCCAGCAGTAAGGCGATGAGAGTCGCCGCAACCCTCGGCCCAAAGCCAGGCACGCTGGTCAGTTGCTGCGCCTGGCGCTGCAGCGACGACCTTGCTTCTTCACGATGTCTAGCACCTTAGGGGGACGGTCTATCGCTCTGACTCCAACATACAAGGGGCCGGGGGATGGAGACGCGCAGCGGCTTCTCGCAGCGGGGGAAAACTTGCCTAATTGAGATGCACTCCAACACAACTCTTGGGGCTGAGTTGAAGGATTTACTTGATAAATTATCTTGAAAGAAGCCGAAACAATAGACTGTGTAAGCTTAACCCAGACTTAACCAAGGTTTTGAAGTAATCCCGATATACTTTCAAGTGCTCGAGGTGGCCCAGTCGGAAACTGTTCTTAACAGTCTCTAGCGCCAAGGTAACGTCAAACCCTCGGTTCAGCAAGCATCGTCACCGCCTCTCCAGCGGCAGTTGCTGCCCCCAGCCTCACATTTTTACGATCTTGGTTTCACCCGTTGCAGGTAACTTAGAGAGTCCTATGGTTTCCAGACAGCAATTTCTGACAATTGGCTCCCGCGCCCTCCTGGGCTTAATGCTCGCCCTCACCGTCAATAGCTGTGTCGTTGAGCAAGGTGCTGAAGCCCCGGCCAGCAGCGAATCGGCCGCCGTCAGCGAAGATGAAGCGACTGGCAGCATCACCATCTACACAGCCATCGAAGACGATCAGATTGACTATTACCTGGAAGGCTTCAAAGAAGCCTACCCGGACATCGAAGTGAACATCGTCCGCGATTCGACCGGGATCATCACCGCCAAACTCTTGGCTGAAAAAGATAATCCCCAAGCGGACTTGGTTTGGGGCTTGGCCGCCTCTAGCCTGGTGCTTGCCGACCAACAAGGGCTCCTCGAACCCTATGCTCCGGAAGGGTTGGACCAAGTAGAGCCGAAGTTCCGGGATAGCAAGAACCCGCCCCACTGGGTTGGCATTGATGTCTGGATGGCAGCCTTCTGCGTCAATACCACGGAAATTGAAGCTAAGAACCTGCCCATGCCTGACTCCTGGGAAGACCTAGCTGACCCGGTGTATCAGGGCCACATTGTCAAATCGAACCCCGCCTCCTCCGGGACAGGCTTCCTGGCTGTTTCCTCCCTGCTCCAGATGAAAGGGGAAGAGGAGGGCTGGAAGTACCTCGATGCCCTGCACAACAACATCGCCCAGTACACCCACTCCGGCTCCAAGCCCTGCAAGATGGCGGGGGCGGGAGAATTTCCGATCGGGGTCTCCTTTGGCTATCGGGCTGTGAAGCAAAAGGCCGATGGGGAGCCCGTCGAGCCGGTTTTTCCTGCTGAAGGCTCCGGTTGGGAGATGGAAGCCAATGCTTTGATCAAGAAGGACCAGATCAAGCCAGCGGCCAAGATCTTCTTGGATTGGGCGATCAGCCCCGAGATTTCCGAGAAGTACGCCGAGGGCTACGCGATCACAGCGGTGAAGACCAGCGTGTCGGTTCCGGAGGGATTCCCGGCTGACCCGCTCAAGCAGTTGTCTGAGAACGACTTTGAGTGGGCGGCGGCAAACCGTGAGCGCATTCTCGACGAGTGGACGAAGCGCTACGATGGCAAATCCGAGCCGAAGTCCTAGCCTCAGCCCCCTAGCCTGACGGTGTTCTCCCCCGGAAAATGCCGTCAGGCCTTTGAGTTGCGATCGCCCTCCTGCCACCTGACTCCATCATGCACTCCCCCGAACAACCCACGGCTACAGCCGCCTCAACAGCGGCTTCGACTCCCGCGACCCCGGGGGCTGACCCCACGGCCCAACGTCACGGCACCGTCGTCAGTCAAGCTGAGACGCGCGAGCCCTACCTCCGCCTGGAAAATATCTACAAACAGTTCGGCTCCTTTGTCGCCCTTAAGGGTGTTTATCTCGACATTTACCCGGGGGAATTTGTCTGCCTCCTCGGCCCTAGTGGTTGCGGGAAAACCACCCTGCTGCGGATCATTTGCGGCCTCGACCCCCAAACCAGCGGCCGCGTCATCCAAGACGGCAAAGATGTGTCCGACTTGCCGCCTTCTCAGCGAGATTTCGGCATTGTTTTCCAATCCTACGCCCTCTTCCCCAACCTGACAGCAGCTCAAAATATTGCCTATGGCCTGGAGAATGCCAGCTTTAGCACGGCGCAAATTACGACCCGAGTGACTGAACTCCTCGAAAAGGTCGGCCTCGGTCAAATTGGCAACAAGTATCCCGCCCAAATGTCCGGTGGTCAGCAACAGCGAGTTGCCCTCGCCCGAGCCTTGGCCCTGTCTCCCGGGCTGCTGCTCCTGGATGAACCTCTCTCAGCTCTGGATGCTAAGGTGCGTGTGCGGCTCCGCAGCGAGATCACCCGCCTCCAACGGGAATTAGGCGTCACCACCGTCATGGTTACTCACGACCAAGAGGAAGCCTTGGCGATGGCGGATCGGGTCGTGGTCATGGACAATGGCTATTTAGCTCAGGTGGGCACGGCTTACGAGATCTATCAACAGCCGAATACGCCCTTTGTGGCCGACTTCATTGGGGTGATGAACTTTATCCCCGGGCAGGTCGTGGAGTCTGATCAGATCCAGTGTGGTGAGCAGCGTTTCCATGTGCCGCGCAATGATGTGCCCCTGCACCGGCCGGCAACGCTGGCGGTACGCCCCGAGGATATTCGCCTCCTCAAGCCTGAAGAAGCAGCGGCTCAGCCCAATGTGCTGACTACGGTGGTTGAGGGCTTGGAGTTTCTCGGTTCAAACTATCAGTTGACTCTCAAACCGACGCTCAATATTACGCAACCCCTGCTGGTGCAGGTCTCGACGGCGGAAGCTTTGCAGTTTGACCTAGGGATTCAGTCAACTCTCATGGTTCAATTGCCGCCCGAGACGATCCGGGTGTTTACCCCTGAGGTAGCGGCGGCGTGAGGGCTGGGCCTTGGGTTGGGCTGTGTCCAGCCTAGCGGGCTTTGATGATGGCTCGGAGCTGGGACGGGAACCGTGGGTTGATTCCAGGCCAAGGCCCCGGCTCCCGCTGTGACGAACTCAACGTTATGTATGCAATGTACTCGGACTGAGCGGTTATGACCCTTTCTAAACCTTTAGCGCCCGCCCCGGTTTCGTTGCCCCCGAACGCGAAACCCATCACCCAAAAGACGACGGCTGAAGATTGGATCATCCGCATTGCTTTGCTCCTAGCGGTGGTTTGGTTGAGTGTCGGGGTGGTGCTGCCCCTATTGCCGCTGGTGACGCGCAGCCTACAGAGTACGGATGGTGCTTGGACTGGTCTCAGCAATTACTGGCGGTATCTGACGACCCCCTCGCTGTTGCAATCCTTTGACAATAGTTTCTACATTGCGATCGCCACGACCTTTTTTTCCGTGAGTCTGGCCTTCGTCTATGCCTATGCTCTCACCCGCACGGCGATGCCGGGTAAAGGGGTGTTTCGACTCTTGAGCCTTTTGCCCCTCTACATTCCCCCCCTGGCCCACGCCATTGGGCTCATCTACCTCTTTGGCAACCAAGGTCTGATCACGCGCGCGGGCTGGGATATTCAACTCTACGGTCCCACTGGCATCATCATTGGGGAGTTTTTCTACTGCTTTCCCCAGGCTGTGATCATCTTGACTACCGCCCTGAGTCTGACCGATGCCCGCCTCTATGAAGCAGCTCAAGCGCTTCGCACCTCGCCGCTCCGCACCTTCTTGACGGTGACACTTCCCAGCGTGAAGTATGGCTTGATCAGTGCCATTTTTGTCTGCTTTATTCTCGCCTTCACCGACTTCGGCGTTCCCAAGGTGGTTGGGGGTGATTACAATGTTCTGGCTACGGACATCTACAAGCAGGTCATCGGTCAGCAGAACTTCTCGATGGGGGCGACGATCAGTGTTTTTCTGTTAGTCCCGGCGGTGCTAGCCTTCGTGATTGAGCGCCTTGTCCAGCGGCGACAAACGGCCCTGGTGAGCGCGAAGGCTGTGCCCCTGCAACCCAAGCCGAACCCAGGGCTGGATTGGCTGATGTTCGTTTGCTGTAGCCTCATTGCCTCAGCGGCGGTCATTATCTTTGCAACGGTGATCTTTGCATCCTTGGTGAAAGTGTGGCCCTATGACTTCAGCTTGGGATTCCGAAACTATGACTTCAGCCGGGTCGGTGGTGGCGGCTACCGGGCCTACTGGAACAGTGTGCGGATGTCTTTCTACACGGCTGCGCTGGGCACGATCTTGGTGTTTGTGATCGCCTACCTAGTCGAGAAAACCCGCGGCCTCAAGTGGCTACGCAGCGTCACCTATTTCCTCTCTACAGTTCCCCTCGCCCTACCAGGGCTCGTCCTGGGTTTGGCCTACGTCTTCTTCTTCAACCAGCGCGCCTTCAAAATCCCCTTCACCAACTACGCCTTTGTCAACCCCTTGAATGGGCTATACAGTACGATGGCGATTTTGGTGCTCTGCACGATCATCCACTTTTCCACCGTCTGTTTCTTGACGGCAAGCACAGCCCTGAAGCAGCTCGATTCGGAGTTTGAATCGGTCTCTGCTTCACTCTCCGTGCCTTTCTATCGCACCTTCTGGCGAGTGACAGTTCCCCTCTGCCTGCCGGCGATTCTAGATATTGGCATTTACTTTTTTATCAATGCGATGGTGACGGTTTCGGCGGTCATTTTCCTTTACCCGCCCGCCCTGCCCTTGGCGGCGGTGGCAATTGTCAATATGGATGATGCGGGGGATGTCTCAGCGGCGGCGGCGATGTCGGTGCTGATTGTCTTGACGAGCTTGGGGGTCAAAGTGATCTATTGGTTCCTCACCCGAGGGCTGCACCACCGCACCCAGGCCTGGTTGCAGCGATGACGGTGAGCCTCGAGCCGCTCCTGAACCTCTATCGGCAGCGGGCGGGCGATCGCTACGGGGGGGAGCCCGTGAGCCAGCTCGAGCACGCCCTCCAAACGGCGGCCTTAGCGGCGGCGGCCTTAGCGCCGCCGCCCCTGATCATCGCCAGCCTGCTCCATGATGTCGGGCACCTGCTGCTCCCGGCCGCTGTGACTGAGGCGAACAGCTCCCAAGACACGAACCATGAAGACTGGGGAGCGCGCTACCTGAGCCGCTCCTTCGGTCCGGCGGTGACGGAGCCGGTGCGCCTCCACGTCGCTGCCAAGCGCTACCTCTGCACCGTTGATCCGGTCTATGGGGCGAGCCTCTCGACCGCCTCCCAACAGAGCTTGGTTTTGCAAGGGGGGCCCTTCACCGTAGCGGCGGCCCAGGCCTTTATCACCCAGCCCTATGGGGCGATGGCTGTGCAACTGCGCCGCTGGGATGAGCAGGCCAAGCGACCTGGCTGGCCAACACCTTCCTTAGAAAGTTGGCAGCCGCTGCTGCGGGCCTGGGTGATCGCTCCTTAGGATGGTTGCAATAGTTTGGCGCCCGTTAGGGTGTCCCGGCCGCTACTGAAAGAAAAAACCAGCCAGAAGCAATGGTAGCAGGAGCGCCACCACTATCAAGGCGGTTACGGTGGCCGCATCCAGTTTCAGCATGGGAGGTTTGGGATCGGGCTTGGGGTCAGGGCTCATCGGTCACTCCGGGGAAACGCTAGCTCTAGTCTGCCAGGGCGGGAGCCTATCGTCACTTTGAGAAGAATTTTCAGTTAACGGTTGGCTATAATTCTGAAGTGCCTGGAGGGGGAGTATCTGTAGCGATCGCCCCCTCTCAACGGTGCTAGGATCAGAGTTGTATTTTGGGTTAAGGATTCGTTAACTCGACATTACCACTGGAGGGATTTGAAACGATGCAAGAATACCAGGGCGCAATCAGTTTGCGGGACCGGGTGGCTCAACTGGCGGCTCACCCCAATGCCAAAGCGATCGCTCTCGGGGCCGCCGCTGTAGCCCTGACTCCCGTGATCTTGCCCCATGTCAAGCCGGTATTGCGCGCCACACTGAAATCAGGCGTCCTGTTGCTGGAGCGTACCAAGGGCGCGATCGCCGAAGCCGGCGAAATGCTCGCCGATATTGCCGCCGAAGCCAAGGCAGAAGTCCACGCAACCGCTTACCAGCCCGCTCCGGCCAAGCCAGGGGCGATCACGGACTCCGCCGAGTCCTAGGTTGAACAAACCGCCGTCTGACCCTAGGTCGCTAGCGGGATTGCACCAGCACGCTCTCAGGCGTAGCCTGCATCATTGCTGAGCGTTCTCGTGCTTGGGCCGCCGCAATCCATTGCGAGAGTGTGATGCCTTGGGCCGCCGTCGGGGAGTGGCGGCGGGACGGTTTGGGGGGGCGCAGTTTGGGCACAAGGGGCGGTCCCAGCACCAACACACCCAGCCCCAACCAAGTCAGAGGGTGACTTTTGTGCCCGCCTTCCAGGATTTCCCGCAAGTGGAAGGTGAGCACGGATTTTTCGAGGTGAACTAAGGACATAAGCGACTGGCGCAGAGCACGAGAGCCCGCTAACTTTCCTTCTTTGTTTTAGACTAGCAGCATTTCCCGTCGCTGCGAATCCTTGGCAGTAATTTTGCCACCGCTCTAACGAGACCCAGCCGGCTGGTGATGGTGATGTTAACCGGAGATCAGGCTGGTCGCTCCCCAGCGAGCTGGTGAGCGACCAAGGGCCGGAGGCTATTGGCTCCAGCGGCGATCGCCGAGCCATTGTGAATCGCCGTCGCCGCGAGGGGGTGCAGCCCCACCGTCGTCGCCAGCCCCAGAGCCGCCAGATTCGGAACCACCACGAGGGCGATATTCTGGTCAATCAGAGCGCGGGTCTGCCGGGCGATCGCGATCACCTCCAGCAAATCCAGCAAGCTATTGTTCATCAAGACGACATCCGCCGTCTCGCGGGCAATCTCCGCCCCGCGCGCAAAGGATACCGAAACATCGGCATAGGCGAGGGCGACGGAATCGTTCAAGCCGTCGCCGACAAAGGCCACCGTGCGCCCAGCGCGGTGCAGTTCCCGCACCGTGCGGGCCTTTTCGTCCGGGAAAGCTTCCGCCTGCACCCGCGCCGCTGGAATGCCCAGCTGGCCGGCAACCTGGGCAGCCCGTTGGGGATTGTCCCCCGTCAATAGGTAAATGTCGATCCCATAGTCCGCTTGCAAGCGTTCGAGTAACGGCGCGCTCTCCGGGCGCAGCGGATCGGTGTAGTAGATGGCTCCCTGGAATTGCCCGTCGCAAGCGACATAAATGGCTGAAGCCCCCGCTGGAGCCTCGAGGACCTGGCAACAAAGCGGCTCGTTGCTAGGACCCCACCGCGTGCTGGCTTGGTGCAAGAAGCGTTCGCTGCCAACCCAGACCTCGCGGCCGGCGATGTTGGCCCGCACCCCGAGACCCACCTCGTAGGACCACTCGCCGCGCGCGGGTAGGTCGAGACCGCGATCGCGGGCATAGTTAACAATCGCGGCTGCCACCGGATGGGTCAGGTTTTGCTCAGCCGCGGCGGCGAGTTGCAAGATCGTGTCAGCGTCTAAACCGCCCGCGATCGCGGCCACGCTGGTAATGGCGATCGCCCCCTCCGTCAGGGTTCCCGTTTTGTCGAAGACGACTGTATCGACTTCTGCCAACTGCTCCAGGGTGCGGCCGCTGCGGACCAAGATGCCGTGGCGCGTCGTGTGGTTCAGCGCGCCGAGGAAGGCCGTAGGGATCGAAACCCGAACGCCCGTGACAAAATCGAGGGTGAGAATCGCAGCCGCCCGGGCCGGATCGCGCGTCGCTACCAGCACGATCGTTGCGAGCAACAAGGACGGCCAAATCAGGCGATCGGCCAGTTTCGCCGCGTAATTTGCCATGCGCGTGTCGTGAACCGGAGCCTTCTGCAACAGTTCCAGACTCGCCGCCGCCCGTGTCTGCCGCCCGACCCGTTCCGCACGCAGCACCAGTTGCCCCGAGCGCACCAGCGTCGAGGCCAGCACCGCCTCGCCCTCGCGTCGCACCACGGGCATCGCTTCGCCCGTGAGACTCTGTTGGTCGATAATCGCCTCACCCTGCAACACTGTGCCATCGACGGGAATTTGTTCACCGGGGTAAACCAGGACCGTCGCGCCGGCCGGGACGCGATCGCTAGAAATCTGGTGCGGCTCCGTCGCGCCCTCCGCTTGCACCCAAGCAAAATGACCGATCGCGTCCAGCAGATCTGTGGCCCGCACTTCCGTAGCCCGGGCCGTTTGCTCGCGGATCGCATCGCCCACCTCATGCAGGGCGATCGCCAGGGCCGGGGCAACCACCTTTCCCTGGGCTATACCCAAGCTCAGGGCCAGAAAGTCCAAACAATCAATATTGAGCCGCCGCTCCCGCACCAAGCTTCCCCAGGCCCGCTGGGCAATGGGGAGAACTGCTCCCAACAGAGCCAGCCCCGCCAAGGGGCGCAGCCCCGCCAAGGGGCGCAGCCCCGCCAAGCGCGGCGCGTGGCTCAGCAGCCCCAGGCCCGCCGCCAGACTGGGCAGGGTCAAGGGCCGCCAACCAACCGTCGCCGCCGTTAGGGGCCCGGTCGCCGCCGGTCGGTCGGCCGCCTCAACGACCAGCGGGAGGAGTGCCGCGAGCTGGTCGAGAATCCCGGCCTCGTTCGTGAGTTCAACCCGGTAGCCAATGACGACCGACTGCGCGGCGCGATTGAGGCGCACCTGGCAGATGCCGGCCTGTTGCGTCAGGGACTGCTGGAGAGCCCCGGCCAGGGCTGGGTCCTGGGCCAGGCTCGGCCAGCGCAGCCGCAACCGTCCCGGCAGGCGATGCACGACGCGGTAAGGAGCCTGCGGTCCAGCAGCCGTGGGCTGGCGCGGCGGCAAAACGGGTAACTCCTGGGTTGCGGTCATGAGGTCGATTCTGGGTGAGGGGCCTGAGGTGCTGGCGTGACGGGGGCTTCGGCCTGCTCAAGGACGTGCAGCAAGTACAGGCCTAATTCTAATTCGGAGACGCCAGTGCCATCGTACTGAATCGCCAAGGAGGCCGCCGCCCGATTGATGCGGACGTGCTTCGCGCGCGCATCGGCCGACAGCAGACTGTGCAAGCGCTGGGCATAGAGTGCATCGCTAGCCAGGCGGGGAATCCGCAAGCGAATGCGCCCCGGCACGGAGTGAACGATGGTGTAGTCCTCACCCGTAGGGGTCGTGCCGTTCTGGGCGTCGTGCCGGTTCGCGGGGTCGGGGGCGCTCCCAGGGGGAGTCGCGTCCGGCTGCGCTCGCTGCTTGAGCTGGTGAATGGCTTGGCGGATGATCGCAGCGATCGCCAAGTTGACCATCAAGGCCTGAGCGCCGCGTAGGCGCAGGCGACTGGTCGCAAACAGGCCGACGAGGACCGGCAAAATCGTGGCGATTTCGCCATAGTCTTCGAGCCACTGCCCCAGGCGCGGGGCGATCGCCGTCGTCGTGGCCCTCGGGGTCTCGGGGGTGGATGCAACATCAGTCATCGTTGAATTTGCCTACCTCATGGTTGTAAAGCTGTCTACTAGCAATAGCCTACAGGGCTGCCGAAAATCAGTCAGATCAAGGCCCTAGGTCAAGCAGTGACCTCGCCGCCGCCCGCGCCCGCCGCCGGGCGATCGCCCGAGGGGCCTCGCCCCCCGCCGTCCTCCTCGATCCTGATAGCGCTCGACACCGCGCTGAAAGGCTGGCAGGTGACGGTATTGTGACGCCGCTTGCAAGTTGCGGAAAACGTTTTGGACCTCGGGATAGGGAGCAGTGGCCGCTAGCAGGTCCTCATACAGGGCCGCATTCTCAATCTCCCCCGCCACTCCCTGTTCGCAAGCCTCCCGGAGCGACGCTGGCAGCACGACCCGCGCCTCCCAGTCATCGTCAGGAATAGCAATTCCGTAGCGTCGGCAGAGGAGGGACAAGGCTTGGATGTGGCGCTCCTCCGAAGCCAGGATGTTAACAAAGGGGCGAACAGGACCGAAGACGCGCAGAATCTGGCGGTAGGTGGCGCGCGCTTTATATTCGTCGTGGAGCGCTGCGTAGAGGGCTCTCGCAAGCTGTTGGTGTTCTCTTGACTCTTCCATCATCTTTCCCTAAACCGCGTGATTCTGACCTAGCTAGGGCCACTGTTTTGCGTACCGTAGCTGCCAAGATTTTATGATAGTAGCTTGCGATAAGTTGGGACGCAATCGTCAGCCAAGAACGGACTTTTGTGAGTGATCAGCGACCCCAGTCCCCCTCGGGGGCATTTCTGAAACAAGGCCTAGGCTTGGAGTCATAGACATTCCAGGGCAAGCCGTTGCTCCACCAGCCCTAGTTGTTTAAGACTTTATTAAGCGCCTAAGCCACCTCTTAGGTGCGATCTATTCTTGAAAATAGCTTTCAAGAAGGATGAGCCCATGAGCAGGAATGGCCCCAAGGCTGGCAAGGGCATCAGTGCCGTGATGACGACCATCGACTGGCGACGCTTCCCATACCTGGGGTCCCTCCTCCAAGGTCTGTACCAGCGTTTCAGGCGGCGCAGCGGTGCGAACTGGCAGGGTTTTACCTACCTGGGGGCGCGCTCCCTGGCGAGCGATGACCCGGACCCCACGGGTTCCGCCCTCAAGGCCAGCTCCCTCGCCGCCGCCCAGCCCGGCGACTACTTGCGGATTGTGGCTCTGCATTGCGGGGACAGCAACCGTCGCCTGCGGGGCATGGGGCTCAATCCCGGCTGTGAATTGGAAGTGATCAACTGCACGCTCAGCGGTTCCGTCATCGTCAGTCTGGGCGATCGCCAGCTCGGCTTTGCCACTGAAATCGCCAGCCGCATCTACGTCGAGCCGGCCCTCAGCCCAACTTCCCATCGCCCCCAACCTCAGGAGAACGCCGCGATGCCCACGACCCAAATCTCCCTCAGCACAGCCGCCATCGGCACTTGCCTGCGTGTCGTCGGCTATGCCCCGGCGGCCCGAACCTACAAGCACAAGCTGCTAGCCATGGGTTTAACCCCCGGCACAGAGTTCACCATCACCCGCCACGCGCCCCTCGGTGATCCTACTGAGATCACCGTGCGCGGCTACCAGCTCAGCCTCCGCAAAGGCGAAGCCGAAGCCCTCCAAGTTGCAGTCGTTTCCTCCGGAGAATCCGATGCCTAAGTACACCATCGGCCTAGTTGGCAACCCCAACTGTGGCAAAACCACCCTGTTCAATGTCCTGACCGGCGCCAATCAGCGCGTTGGTAACTGGCCCGGCGTCACGGTCGAGCGCAAAGAAGGACACTACCGCGATGGCGACGCCGAGATCACCGTCATTGACCTGCCCGGCGTCTACGCCCTGGATGTTGAAGATGGTGCAACGGGCCTCGATGAGTGCGTTGCCCGCGACTACTTGCTCGCCAACGAGGCCGATCTCATCGTCAATATCGTCGATGCGGCTAACTTGGAGCGCAACCTCTATCTGACCAGCCAAATCCTCGACATCGGCGTGCCGGTGCTCCTGGCCCTGAACATGACCGATCTCGCCCAGCAGCGCGGCCTCACCATCGACGCTGCCAAGCTGGCCGAGCAGTTGGGCTGCCCCGTTGTGCCCCTACAAGCCCATCGCGGCCAGGGCCTGGCCCAGTTGCGGGCGGCCCTCCGGCAAACCCTGGCCCAGTCCCATGCCACCCGCGCCCAGGTCGCTTACCCGCCAGCCCTGCACGCGGCGATCGCTGACCTCGCCGGCCACATCGCCACCCGCGCCGCGCAGCACCCCCGTTGGGCGGCCTTGACCCTGCTGCAATTCGGGGAAGCGGACGCTCCCGCCTGGGCGACGGCAGACTTGCGCGATCGCGCGGCGACCTTCCGCTGCGAGTTGCAGGACAGCTTGGGGGATGACTTGGATGTGGTGATCGCCGATGCCCGCTACACCTGGATTCACAGTGTTGTGGAGCAGGCCAGCCAGCGGGTGAACGTCGTCTCCCGCCGCCTGACCCAGCGCCTCGACCGACTAGTACTCAATCGCACCCTCGGCATCCCGATCTTCCTGACGGTGATGTACGCTACCTTCCTCATTGCCATGAACCTGGGCGGAGCCTTCATCGACTTTTTCGACATTGCCTTTGGCACGATTTTTGTCGATGGCGTTGCCCATCTGCTCGCATCGGTGCAAACGCCCGGCTGGCTGATCGGCCTGCTCGCGGATGGCGTCGGCGGCGGCCTGCAAACCACAGCCACGTTTATCCCCCAAATCGGTATGCTATTTGTCTGCCTAGCGATTTTGGAAGATTCCGGCTACATGGCCCGCGCCGCCTTCGTCATGGATCGGCTCATGCGCTTCGTCGGCCTGCCCGGCAAATCTTTTGTGCCGATGATGGTCGGCTTTGGCTGCAACATCCCCGGCATCATGGCGGCGCGGACGCTGGAAAACTCCCGCGATCGCCTGATGACCGTGATGATGAATCCCTTCATGTCCTGCGGCGCGCGCTTGCCCGTTTACGCCCTCTTTTGCGCCGCCTTCTTCCCTCGCCAGGGTCAAAACATCGTTTTCCTGCTTTATCTGCTCGGTATTTTGGCGGCCGTCTTTACTGGCGTCGTGCTGAAAAACACGGTGCTCAAAGGCCAAACGTCTCCCTTCGTGATGGAGCTACCGCCCTACCACATCCCTACCCTGCGCAGCGTGGCGATCGCGGCCTGGCAGCGCTTACAAGCCTTCATCACCCGCGCGGGCAAGATGATTGTGATCATGGTCGTGATCCTCGGCCTGCTCAACTCCGTCGGTACCGATGGCTCCTTCGGCAAGCAGGACAGCCAAGATTCTGTGCTCAGTGCCTTTAGTCGCGCGATTACCCCGGCCTTTGCCCCCATGGGCCTCGAACAAGACAACTGGCCTGCCACGGTGGGCATCTTTACCGGGGTCTTTGCCAAAGAGGTGATGGTTGGCACTATGGATGCGCTCTATACCGAACTGGCGGCCGAAGAAGCTGCTGCTGCTACAGGCGACGACCCCGAAGAAGCTGGCTTTGACCTCTGGGGCGGCCTCGGCGAGGCGGTAGCCAGCATCCCGGCCAATCTCGCGGATCTGACCAACCAGGCCCTCGACCCGATTGGGCTCGGCATCATGGGCAGTACGAGCGACCTGGAAACTGCCTCGACTGAGCAAGAGGTCAGCTACAGCACCTTCGGGCAAATGAGCCGACGCTTCGGCAGTACAGCCGCAGCGATCGCCTTCCTCCTCTTTGTCCTCCTCTACTTCCCCTGTGTCGCCGCTACCGCCGCTGTGTACCGAGAAACCAATCTCGGCTGGACCATCTTTGTCGCCCTCTGGACCACCGGCCTGGGCTACTGGGCGGCCGTGGCCTACTACCAACTTGCCACCTTCCGCGACCACCCGGCTAGCTCCCTCGCCTGGTTGTTAGGCTTGATGGTGGCGATGTTTGCAGTTCTGGCCGGTATGAAGGAAGCCGGTCAGCGACGGCGGCGGCAGAAGTTGGCCGAAGAACAAACAGCCTTCGCGTCCGAGGGAGCCTAAATGTTACGCGACTTGCAAGGATACCTGCGCGATCGCCAGCGGGCCTCCCTGGCCGAACTGGCCCAGGACCTGCACACGGACCCGGAAGCCCTGCGGGGAATGCTCGCCCACCTGATCCGCAAGGGTCGCGTCCGTCCCTTACCGGTCCAGGCCTGTGGCGGCTGCCACAGTTGCCAGTCAGAAACCCTTGAATTCTATGAATGGGTCGCTCCCTAGCACCGCTGCAAGCACCTGGGGTACGCAGGGCGGCCCAGCCCTCGGGCGGAGCGCTGGGAGCGCGGGCGGATTTTTTCGTCGTGCAACGGCGAGGCCCCGGGATTAGGCTTGGAGGCGCTCTAGCTTTGCTACCCGAGGATCAATGATCTTGCGACCAGCGGCCGGAAAGTTGATCGCCAGGTTTTGCTTGCGGCCGCTGCCGAGGAGTAGCAGCACCTCCCCTTCGCCAAAGTTGGGATGGAGCACGCGATCGCCCACCTGCCAGCTCAGGCCCTCCGTCTCCCCCCCGGAATTGGCGGAACTGGGCGGGCTCGGCTCCCGCGCCACCCGTCGTAGTTGCGCCCGCCCCTTCCCCTGGCGCTCGATCAGGTCGGGGGGCAGCTCACCGAGAAACTGAGAGGGCAGCGCTGGTTCTGTACTCCCCCATAAGTTGCGCTGGCGGGCATAGCTGAGAAAGAGCTGTTCCTGGGCCCGCGTGATACCGACATAACAGAGCCGGCGCTCCTCTTCGAGGGTCTTGGGGTCATCGAGGGAGCGGATGTTGGGGAACAGGCCCTGCTCGATCCCCACCAGAAAGACAACGGGAAATTCCAGCCCTTTGGCCGAATGCAGGGTCATCAAGGAGATCGCTTCTTGACCTTCTGCTAAATTATCCAGGTCCGACGCTAAGGACGCATTGGCCAAAAAACCCGCCAGGGAGGTGTCTTCGTACTCCCGCTGAAAATCCGCGACTGCATTGAAGAGTTCGTAGACATTTTCCAGCCGAGTGCTTGCCTCTTCGGTTCCCTGCTGTTTCAGATCATCCAGATAGCCGGCCGCTTCGAGAATCGCTTGGATTAAGTAGTGAGCATCGGTCGTTTCCGCCTTAGCTTGGTACTCCGCGATCAAACCGGCAAAGCGGTTCACTGCCTTGGCGGTACGACCGGCGAGGGCATTCACTGAGGTTTCATCCTGGATGATCTCCCACAGAGGAACCCCCAATTGCTGGGCCGCATTGATTAAGCTATCTACGGTTGCTTTGCCAATGCCGCGCCGGGGGGTGTTGATGGTGCGGAGGAGGCTGACGGTATCCGCCGGGTTCGCTAAAACGCGCAGGTAGGCGATCGCATCCTTAATTTCCTTGCGATCATAGAACTTCAGGCCGCCGACGATGGTATAGGGAGCACAGCCCCGCAGCGCATCCTCGAGCACCCGCGACTGGGCATTGGTGCGGTAGAGAATCGCAAAGCTGCCCCAGCCCAGACCCGCCTGCTGGCGCAGGTGCAAAAGGGAGCCGAGGACAAATTGCGCCTCATCGCGCTCGTGCTCGGCGGCGTAGAGCCGGATCGGCGCGCCCTCGCCCCGGGTGGGCCGCAGCACCTTTTCGATGCGCTCGGTGTTGTAACCGATGAGTGCATTGGCCACCTGAAGGATATTCTCCCGCGATCGGTAGTTCTCCTCCAGCTTCACCATCGTGCGGGTGTCGTCATCGGGGAGTCCGTCGCCAAAGTCCCGCTGGAAGTCGAGCAGGATCTTGTAGTCCGCCATGCGAAAGGAATAGATCGATTGGTCCGCATCCCCCACCGCAAAGAGCGATCGCCCCTGCCAGTCCCAGTGAGTTTTGCGGGTTTCGCCATTCGTGGCCAGGAGGCGAATCAGTTCATATTGAGTCCGATTAGTATCCTGATACTCGTCTACGAGGATGTGCTGAAACTGCTGATACCAATAGCCCAAAACCGTCTCGTTTTGTTGAAAGAGACGGGTGGGAATCAGGATCAAATCGTCAAAGTCAAGGCCGTTATTCGCCGCGAGCTCCCTTTGGTAGGCGCTGTAGACTTCGGCAATGGTGCGCTGGCGGTAGTTATCGGCCGCTTGGAGGCAATCAGCCGGTGATTGCAACAAATTTTTGGCGTTGCTAATCGCGTAGCGAACGCTGCGGGGGTTGAACTTTTTCTCATCTAAGTTCATCTCTTGCAGGACAATTTTCTTGACCAAGCTCTGGGCGTCGGCTTCGTCAAAAATCGAGAAGTTCCGCTGCCATTGGTGGCCTTGCTCATCCTGGTACTTGTCAATTTCGTAGCGCAGGATGCGGGCAAAGAGGCTGTGAAAGGTGCCGATCCAGAGGGGTTTGATCTGCCGCCGGTAGACTCGCGATCGCAGCTCGGTCTGCTCCGCAGCGGGCAAGGCCTGGAGGGGTTGGCCGTGCTCCTGCTGCGCGAGTTGATCGGCGAAGAGGAGTTCGATGCGATCGCGCATTTCCCGCGCCGCTTTGTTAGTAAATGTGACGGCGAGAATGTTCTCGGGGGCGATGCGGTGGGTGTGGATGAGCTGAAAGATCCGAAAGGTCAAGGCCCGGGTTTTCCCTGATCCCGCCCCGGCGACGACCAGCAGCGGCCCGCAGTGATGCTCCACAGCGCGGCGCTGGGAGGGGTTGAGGTGAGCAAGGGCATCGGCGTGGGCAACCATGAGCAAGTCAGGCGGGTAAAGCAGGAACCAGTCTCAGCCTATCGCATTCTGACGGGGCCACCCTAGGCGAGCCGGCGGGGGGGGGTGAACGCAATTTTGCGCGGGATGTTGGTACTCCTGCGCTCAACCCTCAACCCAACCCCTCTCCCAAGCTTGGGCGAGGGGCTTCTAACTCCCCTTCTCCCAGCCTTGGGAGAAGGGGCCGGGGGATGAGGGCCCGGTAACGCTGTTCGCGTTAGCGTCGCGTAGCGATAGAGGGCGACCCTCTGCGCCTTGAACCATCCCTCAAAATTCAGGGGAGCCGCGCTTTTTTTCGTCCACCCGCCGGCGGGGTTCCCACGTCCGCATTCCGGAGCCCTGCTCGCCAAAGCGCTGCCCCAGGCCCAGAGGTTTTGCTGGATGTCAGGAAGCCGATGAGCGGATTTGAACCGCTGACCGTTCGATTACGAATCGAATGCTCTACCACTGAGCTACACCGGCACGCGATCTACGATTATACTGCAAGGGAGCCAAGCTGTGCCAGACTTCCGCCAAATCGCTTACAATTGGAGGGGATGCTCGTCTCTCTGTTTACGACTTTTGCCCATGGTCAACCCCAAGCAGCGACGCCATCGGGACCTGAGTCCTGAAAAGTATGCACGCCTGCGGGCTGAACTGAAGGCTCCCTACCGAGGATTGCGGCGATTTGCCTATCTCGGTATGGGGGCTTCCGGCGCGATTGGCGGGCTGATCTTTCTCGCCCAGTGGGGAACGGGCGAGGCGACGGCGGCGATTCTGCCCAACTTGTTGCTGCAACTGGGGGTCGTGGCTCTGGCGATCTGGTTGCTCCGTCGCGATCGCGACCCTGGGCCTTAGAGCATTGCCCGATTCTCCCGCCCCCGGCTGTTCCGGGGCTCGAGCCCATGCCCGAAGCTATTAGCTTGACCGAAAAGCTCGGTCTCTACCAAGTCTTTCTCAAGATTTACGAGCACAACCGTGCCCTGCTCAACGAAATCCTCAGCCTTGAGGATGGGGGTACGCCGACCCTGGGCCCGCTGGATGTCCGGTACGTTCTCGGAGTAGTGGGGGAGCCGCAGCCCTACCTGATTACCAACCTGCTCAGCCACCAAACCCAAGCGATTCTGCAACCGGAATCGATCTGGACCATCGGCCGAGGGAGCCAGGCAGCCATTTTGGTTCCCGATGAGCGGCTCTCACGCCAGCACGCCGCCATTCAATACCGGGCTGAGGCCGCCGCCTTTTACCTGGACGACCTCGGCAGTACCAACGGGTCTTTTGTCAACGGGGAGCTGATCCATTATCGCCACCGTTTGACCGATGGCGATCGCGTCCGTCTGGGCAGCCTGGTCTTCACTTTCTTTGAGTGCCGCCAACAGATCGAGCAGCCGCCCGCCCCCCCCCAGCTCCTCGCACACCTCGATCGCAACACGGCGGCGGTTCAAACCTCCGAGCAAAAAGCGCGCTCAACCAACCCCTTTCTGGATCAGCTTCCTGAGGTGGAAGAAATGGTCACGCAGCCCTTGCCAAAGCTGACACCAGCCCAGCAAGCGCGCATTCTGGATCGCTTTTTTCAGCGCTCGGAGGAGGAGGATTAGAGCCGACTTAATCACCGGCCGGGCTCTGGTGGACTTGCCGGTTTAAGTTGGCGGGCCACAGAGTCAAGGGCAAGAGGCCTAATCACCGGCCGGGCTCTGGTGGACTTGCAGGTGCTGGCAGGCGATCGCCTCAATCAGGGCGAGACCCTCCCGCTCGTGGCGGTAGACCTTGAGCAGGGTGTCGATATCGGCCGTAAAGAAGAGGCGTTCCTGGGGAAATAGCAGGCGTCGCCGGGGCTCTCCTTGGGGACTTTCCAAGTGCAGCGTCAGGGTTTGCCGGGTCGAATTGGCGTAGTAGCAGAGGATGGCCTCGCCCACAGCGGTGGTACAGCGATCTAGGGAGC
The DNA here is from genome assembly GCA_964397305.1 of uncultured bacterium. Lineage (GTDB taxonomy): Bacteria > Cyanobacteriota > Cyanobacteriia > Cyanobacteriales > Spirulinaceae > JAAUTY01. The sequence continues at coordinate 68,214 of CAYNIP010000016.1, read as the reverse complement.
CAAGCATGATCATCGTGATGGTGCCAGTAATGGGATCGGGTCTGTGGGGGCCGTCTTCGGTCATGACCAAGGCAAGGTCCTTAGGCAGACAGCGGCAGGGGTGGCTGCATTCCTGGTTTTTGGAACAGGAGGGTGCGGGCCGTCTGGGGCTGGGCGATCGCCGCCAAGACAAGGGGCAGTTGGGGCGCTGGCTCGACCTGGTTCGCCGCATACAGGGCCAAGTTCGGCATTTCTGCATGGCAATGAGGACAGTACCAATAGAGGCCGCTGGCCCGAACGTGGCGGAGCAGGAGAGAGGAGCAGCAGGGGCAGTAAAAAGAGGGTATCAACATCACAATTGCCTCAAATTAGGGCAGACGTTCATGAAACAGGTTTTTCAAATGATCCGCGCAATCCTGGCCTAGGGGGAGAGCCTCAGCAGGTGCCGGAATAGCAGGTAATCCCCAGGAGCGGCGAGGGGCTCCACTTCGGCAAGGGTCACGACGGCCCAGGGGCGCTCCAGATCGCGCAACGGGGGTAACGTCTGGCAATACTCCTGCAAACGCAGCCGCGCCCAAGCCTCAAGATCCAGCTCTGGGAGTAGATAGTGAGCGTGCCGACAGAGCCAAATCCCCGCCTGATGATCCGCCGCCGCGACCTGACTGACTGCACACCCCAGCACCCGCTCGATCTGGCGAGGACTGGGCAAAATCGTCAGGAAGTCCTTGAGGGCTTGCAGGGCGTCAAGCTGGCAAGCTCTGAGAACCTCGGTCGCGATTTCGATGTAGACCCCATCCGCATTAATGGCCTCAGGGGGTTGGCAGTCATTCAAAAGGGCTCCTCGGCGATCGGCAGACAACAGGTCGGGGTGGACTTGAGCACCCCTCTGGCGGCGAACTGCAAATCGGCCGGGGTTCAGAGCCAGACAGCCAGCGAAACTTGACTGAGCAACCGTCAAGGTCCAGGAGACAAGCTCTCGGGGAGAGAGGGGCGATTCTCCTGCGGAGACGCTGCGCGATCGCTGCATAAGGAAACTGACCGGGTGGCTCCAAGGGAACTCTGGGGATCATCACAATTTGCTACTCCTCAACCTAGGGCAAAAATGTGAGGATTTTGTGTGCTCGGGGGTCGATTGGCTCAAGCCCTAGCTCAGAGGGTTGGGCTTGGCGTCGCGTCCCAGCGGGCGTCGCCCGTCTGCACTTGCCAGAGATGGGCGTAGATTCCCCGACCGGCCAGGAGTTCTTCATGGCGACCCTGTTCGACCACACGACCCTGATCGAGGACGTAGATGCAGTGAGCGTGGCGCACGGTGGAGAGGCGGTGGGCGATCGCAATCGTCGTGCGATGTTTAGTAATCTGCTCCAGGGCGCGGCTGATGGCGGCCTCGGTTTCGTTATCGACTGCCGACGTGGCCTCGTCCAGGATTAGGATCGGCGGGTCTTTAAGGATCGCCCGAGCGATCGCCAAGCGCTGGCGTTGTCCCCCGGAGAGCTTTTGGCCCCGCTCCCCCACGATCGTGTCGTAGCCCTGGGGGAGGGTGGTGATAAATTCGTCCGCCGCCGCCAGCTCGGCGGCCGCCCGGATCTGGTCCGCGGTCGCCCCGGGGGAGCCGTAGGCAATATTCTCCCCCGCTGTGCCATGGAAGAGAAAGACATCCTGGCTCACGAGACCGATGGCACGGCGCAGATCCGCGAGGCGGATCTCCCGTAGCTCGAGGCCGTCAATGCGGATGCTGCCCTGCTGAATTTCGTAGAAACGTAGCAGCAGCTTCACCAGGGTGCTTTTGCCGGAGCCGGTCGCGCCGACCAGGCCAATGGTGTGGCCAGCCGGAATCGTCAGGGAGAGATTCTGAAGGACGGGCTGGCGATCGCGATAGGCAAAGGTGACATTTTCCAGCTCCACCTGCCCCTGAACCCCCGTCAGGGAGCGCTGCCCGGAGTGAATCTGGATCGGGGTATCCAGCAAATTCAGCACCCGCTGGGTGGAGGCCATCGCCCGCTGGTACTGATCCAGGGTTTGGCCCAGGGTGGTCAGGGGCCAGAGCAGGCGCTGGGTCATGAAGACCAAGACACTGTAGGAGCCGACGGCGAGGCGACCGGCCACCACCTCCAGGCCCCCCACCAGGAGCGTGCCACAGAAGCCGAGGAGAATGACCAGGCGAATCAGCGGGGTGAAGGCGGCACTGAGGGCGATCGCCCGGCGATTGCTCTGACTGTAGGCCTCACTATCGGCCTCGAGGCGTTCCAGCTCGTAGGCCTCCGTCGCGAAGCTCTTGATCGTGGCGATGCCGCTGAGGTTATTGGTTAGGCGATCGCTCAACCAGCCCACTTTCTCCCGCACATCCAGATAGAAGGGGGCCAGTCGTCGCTGAAAGCGGATCGAGCCGCCGACAATCACCGGGATCAGCACAATCGTCATCCACGCCACCCCAGGGGCCAAGACCAAGAAGCCTAAGCCCACCGCCACCACCGTGGTACTGACTTGGAGCAGATCATTGGCCCCGACATCTAGAAAACGCTCGAGTTGATTGATGTCGTCATTGAGCACCGCCAGCAAGCGACCCGTACTGGTTTCTTCAAAAAAAGCCAGTTCCAGCTCCTGCAAATGAGCATAGGTATCCCGGCGTAGGTCATGCTGGATGTATTGCGCCAAGCTGCGCCACGTGCGAGCGTAGGCATATTCAAACGTCGATTCCAGGCCCCAGACTAGGGCCGTGAGCAGGGTCAAGGCCACCAGTTGAGCGCGGACGCTGACGAGCCCCCAATGCGCCAGGAGCGAGTCTTGCTGCTGGACCACGACATCCACCGCCAGGCCGATGAGTACTGGCGGCGCGAGGTCAAACAGCTTGTTCAAAATCGAGCAGGCCGTCGCTTGCCAAAGGAGGCGGCGATAACGGCGCGAGTAGCGGAGCAGGCGCGCGAGGGGATGGCGCGGTGGAGGTGGTGCAGGCAACGTCAGGGTTCAGATCCGGCAAAACATCTTTCCCAGTCTGCCACACAGGGCTGAAGTCAGGAGGCAGGAGATCCCTCCCCAGGTGAACGAAATTTTGCGCGGGATGTTGGTACTCCTTCGCTCAGCCCTCACCCCCAAGTTGGGAGAGGGGCTTCTAACGCCCCTGCTCCCAAGTAGGGCGAAGGGGAGTCTCCAAAGGGAGATGCCCCCCGTATCCCTACCCTTGTTCCGGTTAGCGAGCTGACAGCAATCCCTGGGGATGTTGAGGGGCTAGGCAGGTTTGAAACCTGCCCCGACTGATTTTCTAGATGGGGTGCATCTCAGTTCGGCAAGTTTGCCCTCATCCCCCGGCCCCTTCTCCCAAGTAGGGCGAAGGGGAGCCTCCAAAGGGAGATGCACCCTTCTAGATGGGATGATTTTGGCACCTAGGAAACCATCACAAACTGAGTATTCAACCATTGATTGAGGGCCGCCAATTGTTGCGAGGTGATGGCTCCGTGCATCCACAGAGCGTACTGCAAATTATCGCGAGCGAGCTGAGGATCTGCATCAACAACCCGCGCGATCGCCGCTTCACTGAGGCCAAATTCCCGCTGCATGAACTGAACCATTTGATAAAGCAACCGTTTTTTAGGGTCTGTAGAAACGCGCATCTCAAACTCCCGCCTAGGATTCAAGGGCTTTGCTGGTTGGATGAGAGCAGCAGACCCGTGATACCCAGCGTTGGGACTAGGTCTCCGGCTCGATGTAGCGCTAGCTACACATCCTTAACTTCATCCTAGGGCAGCGACCCCGGTAAACGGAATCGCAATTTCTGGGAACTTAGAGAAAAAACAAAACCGCCAATATGCGTAAGCTTGGCGTCGGTTTAGCGGATGTGATGTGAAGCGGAGATGAAGGTGGCGGCGGCGATCGCCCCCAGCCGAGGCAGCCAACCCAGACCAGGCAAGGAATGGCGCCCCATTTACGGAAGCAACATGAACCCTCAGTCTGCCTACGGGATTCTACACTTTAGCGGTCCTGAAGCCGCCAACGGGGGGAGTCTGCCGATCCGTGTTCGCACGTTATCTATCGATTTCACTAATACTACAGATGCAAAACCTGCGTTGATTGCCTTGGGAGTGCGGCCTAGAGTGGGAACAGAGTCCGATACCGCTTTCCCGGAGGTCGCGATGCGATACCCCAATCCTGCTTTAGCTAGTTCCCCCCGCGCTGCCCTGATTCCCCGCCTAGCGGCCCGCTGGCAGCGGCTGGCTCAACCCGTGATCACGGCCTTGGCTCACTCGCTGCTCCAGGCCACCGTCAAAGCCCACGAGCCTCGCATTCGCCTCACTCGCAATGCCCAAGGCGAAGCCGTCTGGCAGGTCTTCGACCCCGTGACAGACACGCGGGCTACCTTTGGCTCTGAGCGGGAGGTGCGAGTCTGGTTGGAGGAGCGCTATTATCAGTCCTGAGCAGCCGCAGGGGCGGGCTCCGCAGATTGAGCCTGTCCCTGCGATTCCACAGCAGCAGCAGGTTCTGCAAACCCTTGCTCCTGCCGCAACTCGCCCAGGACCTGGTCCAGCTGTTGCGCCATCGCTGTATCGCCCTGTTGGCGGGCGATCGCCAGGGCCAAGTCCCAGGCCGTGATCGCCGCCACCGCTTGCCCCAAGCGGCGATAGGTTGCCCCCAAGTTCACCAAGACCTGCTGGGCCAAGGTCAGTTGCTCCGCTTGGCGAAAGAGGGCCAAGGCCTGACGGTAATAATCCAGGGCGGCGACATCATCCCCTGTATCGGCTCGGGCGGCCCCAAGGTTGTGGAGGGCAATCCCCGCCAGGGTGGGTTCAGCCAACTCACGGGCTAGGGTCAAGGCCTGCTGATAGTGCTGTTCCGCCAGGGGACGCTGGTTGAGGTGGCGATACGATTCGCCCAGGCCGTTGAGGATGCGGACCCGCAGGGCCGGATCATCCTCGCCCGCGTCTAGACGAGCTAAGGCGGCCTGGAACTGAGCGAGGGCCGCTTCAAACTGTTGCGCTGCGCCAAGGGCCTTGGCGGCCGCCAGCAACTCGGCGGCGGGGGTCTCGCCAGCGGCAATGTCCGCTCCCGACGCAGGCAAGGACTGGGGAGCTGGGGTTGCGGCGACCTGGAGTTCCGCGAGGGCCTGGGCTACGACCGCCGCAAGATCGGGAAGCCCGGTCTCAGCCGCTACACTCGCGAGGCTCTCGAAGATGGCGATCGCCCGCTCCCGGTCCCCCAGTTCCGCGTGAGCGTAGCCGATGCCCAAGGCAGCCCCCGCGAGGCCGCGGCCGTCGCCGATCAAGTCGTAGTGAGCGAGGGCCTGTTCCAGCAGCGGCAAGGCGGCGGCCGGGTTGCCGGCCTCCAGATGGGCCATGCCCTGGCGCAGCAAGCGCTCGGCCGCCGCGGCCACGATCGGGGTGTCGTCGGTGAGAGTTGCCTCGGCTGCCGGAGCTGCTTCCAGCCTTGGCGGCAGATTCTGGGCGCCGACGCCCGCTGGCCCCATCAGGAGCACTAGGGCTATCGCCCCCAGAAACCGCTGCCGAAAGCGGGGATCGCGGCGATCACGCTTGCGCTGGTTGCAGGCCGCGCAAAGGACTTGCAGGTTACTGAGATCATTCGAGCCGCCCAGCGCTAGCGGGATGATGTGATCAATTTGTAAGTTCTCTGGGCTACCACAGCTCTGGCACTGGTGGCGATCGCGCTCCAGCACATAGGCCCTCACTTCTGGCGGCATCGGAAGACGCGGCGTTTTCGGCATTACCAGCCCCTTTAACTCCGTGATTGGCGAATATCATCCAGCGGTGAGTCCGTCGGCGATGGGTTCACCGGAGGCAGATCATCCTCCGGCTCCTCGGAACTAAACTCGACCGTAATGCGGACACGAACCCGGCCCTTCACCCACCGACCTGAGTGCAAGTTCAAAACTTCGCCCTGTAGACCCTCTTCAACCCAAGTCCGGCGTTGTTTACAGTGATCATTATCTCAGGAGCGAGCGTCCAGCCCCAACAGCCGATAGTGCAGGGAACGGGTGAAGCCAGCCACCTTGAAGGCTGAACCCTGGAGCAGGGTTGTATCCTGACCTTCTGCTAAGGACACCGCAGCTTCGGCTGGGAGTTGTCGAAATTGAAGTTGCTTGGCCATCGATCCTTAGGGATGGTCTCGGTGTACTGAACCAATCCTAGCGCAGCGAGTCCCTAGCTCAGCTTCAGGGCATTGACTGGGACTTCATCCCAGGAGGCCACCGTTCGCAGGCGTGCCTGCCACCCCGCTGCCTTCTGGGCGTTGCTGAGGTTGTTGAGAAAGGATTGGTGACAGTCTCGGGCTGCCGCTTCATCGCAGCAGGCAATGCAGGCGTGGACAATCCCCGAGGGGTCCAACTGTTCGTTAACCCAAATTGTTACAGGCATAGGGTGCTAAGAAATGGAAGTATTAACCCGCTCGAGGCGCGAGGTTTGCAGGCGGTTAAACCACTGCACCAGGTAGGCATGATTCGCAGCTCGCTCGGCCGGATCGGTGGTGGTCAAGGGGTGGGGAGCGAGTCCCTGGATCGCGGCCGTGGTCACACAGAACATGGACTTCTGAAAAGTCTCGCAAATCTGCACCCGTAGATCATCTTCCTGACGGATACTTTTCCGATAGAGATCGTGCAAATAGTCGGGAAGAAAGTGGCGCATATCCTGCATCAGCAGGGTCGGCGGAATGCCGGAGCCGCCGATGGGGAGGGGGTCAGCATAGAGCGCACCGTAGGTAAAGACGGCTTGTTCGTCGGGAATTTGGTAGGCCTGGGCATTATAGGAAACCGTACCTGGGAAGGGCGCGCCGCGAAAGAAAACGGCTTCCACGTAGGGAACGGCCGTGTCCATCAAAAAGGTCAAACCAGCCGCAGCCGGGAGAATGTCATAGGATTGACCCTGGAGGACGACGGTGTAGGTAATCGGCTTATTGGCCGCCGCAACCAAGCCCGCCAAAATGTGTTGCACCACTTGGGGAATCGTCTGGATTTCGCGGCGATCATAGCGATCGCTCAGGTCCAGAAATATATCACTCATCACCCGCCAAAACTGTCCCAGGGCGCTGTAGTAAGCGAACATTCGTACTTGCTCGGGCAGAAATTCCGGAAAGAGTTTATCCAAGCTGAGCATGGGCCAGTGACCGCGCCAGCGGGCCTGAATCGCCGCTTGGGCAAGCTGCCGAAACTCGTCCGTGTCCAGGTAAGCATCGAGCCGGCCGCCCCCATGCCAAAACATGGACTTCATGCAATATTCAGCATATTCAAAGTTAATCCGATCATGAAACCAGTGGGCCCAGAGACGCTTGAGGGAAACCTCGCCGTTGAAATATTTGAAAAATGGCAGTAAGACCAGAAATTGGTGCTCGGCAATGTAGAGCAAATTTTTGGAATAAGCATCGAGCACGACCCCATAGCTCTTGAGAATGCCGACTACTTCTAGGACATTTTGGGGCGAATCCGCGAGGAGAGCACCGCCGGCTTCAAAGTGTTCAATGTAGGCAGTGAGGGGATGCTGTCTGGCTGGGTTCGACTTCGCCGCGACCATAAGACTCAGTACTGGAGCTAAACGCTAGAGAGGGTTGCCAGGAGGGGGGCAGGCTCGGTTGCTACAACCGAGGGAGAGCCGCTGGTTCTGGGCCCTGCTTCCATGATGACACAGTTGGGGCAGCGGCTTGCAGAGCTGGACTCACCACCAGGGCCGTGGCCTGGGGCTCGCTCCAGCGCACCATCCAGGCGGGTTGCAGGCCGAAGACAATAATGGCAAGGGCGAGGGCAAAGGCCGGCAGGCGATCCTGCCACTGCACCCGTGGGAGCTGCGCCAAGGTATCTGGGAGACGGCCGAAGAAGACACGGTTGATCATCAGCAGGAAATAAACAGCGGTCAACCCCGTGCCCACCATGCACCAGAGGGTCTGGATCTGGAACAGGGGAAACGCACTCCGAAACACCATGAACTCCGCAATAAAGCCCACCAGGCCGGGAATGCCGGCACTGGCCATCGCCCCAAGGATGGTAAGGCTGCCGATCAGGGGCAACCCGCGCTCCGGGTTCAACAGCCCGCGCAGGACGGTGACATCGCGGCTGCCGGTTTTGCTATACACCACACCCACGAGCAGGAAGAGCAGGGCCGAGATCAGGCCGTGGCTGACCATCTGGAACATGGCCGCCGTGAGGCTGAGGGGGGTTGTCGCTGCGGCGGCCAGGAGGATGTAGGCCATGTGGGCGATGGAGGAGTAGGCTACGACTTTTTTCATGTCGGTCTGGGCGATCGCGCTCAAAGCCCCATAGAGAGCGCTAATCGCCGCGAGGCTCGCCATCCAGGGAGCGATCGCCACCCAGGCGTCTAGAAATAGGCCCACCCCAAAACGGAGGAGGCCATAGGTTCCCAACTTCAGCAGCACTCCAGCCAGGAGCACCGAGATCGGCGTCGAGGCCTCCACGTGGGCATCGGGTAGCCAGGTGTGGAAGGGAAAGATCGGGATCTTGATGCAGAGGCCGACTAGCAAGGGAGCGAGCAGGAGCAATTGGGTTCCCACGGGCAGGGTCCGGGCCAATTGCGGTGCATAGGCAAAGTTCTCAGCCCCGGTGAGCCAGACAACCCCCAGGAACGAGGCCAGCACGAGGATGCCGGAGATCGCGGTATAGAGCAGGAACTTCATCGCCGCATAGCCGCGCCGTTGACCGCCCCAGATAGCGATCAGAAAATAGAGGGGGACAATCTCCAGCTCATAGAACAGAAAAAAGAGCAGTAAATCTTGGGCGAGAAAGGCCCCGGCCACCCCGCCACTGAGGACCAAGAGGAGGAGGTAGTAAAAGCGGGGTCGCTGGCGCTCAAGGGCACTGCTGTAGATAGCGATCACCGTCAGCAGGCTGTTGAGACAAATCAGGGGAAAGGAGAGGCCGTCGAGGCCGAGGGCGTAGTTGAGGCCCAGGGTGGGCAGCCAGGGCAGGGACTCCACCAACTGGGCCTGGGCCGAGGTGGGGTCAAACTGCCAGGCGATCGCTACGGTCCAAAGGAGCAAGAAACTGGCGATCGCCAGCGCCACCTGGCGAAAGCGCGCCGCTGACCAGTCCGGCGGGAACAGAGCGATGGCAGCAGCCCCCAAAATGGGGCCCCAGATCAGAACACTAAGCATGGGCGTCGTGGCGCTGCGGCCACGGGATGAACAACAGCAATAAATCGGGAGCGGTTGACCTTTTCAACGTTGACCTGGAACCCTGGCTCTCCTTCGCTTGGGGTGCATCTCCGTGAGGCAAGTTGGCCCTCATCCCCCAGCCCCTTCTTCCAAGTAGGGCGAAGGGGCGTCGCCAAAGTGAGATGCACCCTTCGCTTGTCTCCGTGGGGGAGCTGGCCCAACCCAGGCTAGCGTGCTGATAGAGAGAACCAGGCCTCCAGCAGGATCGACCCCTGGCCGCTCAGGAGGAACCAAAGCAACAGCGCCACGCCGAGCAGGATCGAGAGGATGTAGAACTGGGATTGGCCCGAGACATTGTATTTCAGCGTGTTGCCGCCGAAGATCGTCGCGAGGCCGACGAGGTTGACGACTCCATCCACCACATAGCGGTCAAACCAGGCCGTGAGCAGGGATGCCGCCGACACGGCCCAGACCACCGTGAGATCATAGACACGAGCGATATAGAAATCGTAGGCGAACAGGTCCTGGAGAAGGCGCAACACCTTTTGGGTTGGCCGGGTCGAGGAGCGGCGCAGCTCGATCAAGAAGCCCGCGAGGCAACCCGCGACCCCCGAGGCCACCAGCAAGGGCAGGCCCCATTGGGTCGTCCACTGGCCGGCCGCCACCAAGGGAGCCTTGGGGCTGAGCCAAAAGCTCCAGCGCAGGGGACCGGCAGGAGCGAGCAGGGTAATCCCCGTAAGGATCAACATCGGCACAGCCATCAGCCAGATCACCTCAGCCACCCGGCGAGTCTTGGGTTGGGTTGGACCCAGGAAGACGAGGCGGAAGACACGGGTGAGATTGAGGGCACTGAACGCATTGACAAACAAGAGGATGGCGAGAAGCCAACTGGAAACAGCCCAATCCCCATTGAGCCAGCGTTGCATGGTCCAGAAGAGGCCCAGGGGCATCAGGGCCACGAGGCCGGCAGAGCCCACCACAAAAGCGGTGGTGGTGGCGGGCAGTTTTGCCCCGAGGCCCCCCATTTCCGTGATGTTCTGGGTGCTGGTGCTGAGGATGAGCGAGCCGATGCTCATGAACAGCAGCGCCTTGGCGATCGCGTGGGTAAAGAGCAGCAGCACGGCAATGTCTACCTGTCCCAGGCCAACGGCGATGAAGACTAGGCCGAGGTAGGCGCTGGTGGAGTGGGAGAGGGTGCGTTTGATGTCAATCTGGGCGATCGCCATCAGCGAGGCCCCGACCGCCGTCAGCGTGCCGATCACGATCAGCGCATCCGCCGACACCGGCGAGAGGGTAAAGACCGGCTCCAGCTCAATCAAGACATAGGCCCCCGCCGCCACCACGATGGAATTTCGCATAATCCCCGCTGGGTTCGGCCCTTCCATCGCTTCATCCAGCCAGAGATTGAGGGGAAACTGAGCACATTTCCCCGTCGGGCCGGCAATCAGGGCCAGGCCCAGGAGGGCTGCCGCCAGGGGGGGCAGTGGCGTCGTCTCGGCCCAGCTCGCCAGTTGGCTGAAGCTGAGCCCAGCCCCATCGCTGGAGAGGGCTACCAGCCCCATGAGGAGAATAATGTCCCCCACCCGCTTGGTCAGGAAGGCATCCCGAGCCGCCGTCACCACCAGGGGCTGGGCGTACCAAAACCCCACGAGCAAATAGGTTGAGAGGGTCAGCATTTCCAGCAGCGCATAGCTGAGCAGCAGGGAGTCACTGATGGCGATGCCCCCGAGGGCCGCCTCGAAGAAGCCCATCAGGCCGTAGAAGCGGGCGAGGGACCAGTCTTTTTCTAAATAGCCGAGGGCGTAAATTTGCACCAGCAGGCTGATCAGGCCCACCAACTCCAGGGCTCCGAGGCTAATGGGGGACTGCACCACAGCCAAGGACAGATCCAGATCCGCCACTTGCAGCCAGTGGAAGGTAAGCTGCTGGGCGGGCCGGCTCCAGGAACTCCAGAAGGCGGCGGAGCCGTGCAGGAAAGCGAAGGCGGTTAACAAAAGATTGATATAGGCGGCCGGGCGGGGGCCCGTGCGGCGAACCAGGCCCAGGGACCAGGGGAGAGTCAAAAACGCTCCCAGCAAGCCATAAAACGGAATCCACCAGCTACTCCAGAGCAAAAACTCAGCCATGCCAACCCTCTTAGCAGGATGTCGATGCTTGCTTAACAGTCGGAACCTGGGCTTGCCCCTTGCTAAACCAAGGACGAGCCCTTGCCCGTAGGGCGATCGCCGGCCGCCCGTATCTGACCTTTCACTAAAAATTCACGGACTCAGTTCACATTGAAATGAGCAAGGACTCAGCCGCAAAGGGAGACTGCTGAAGCGGCCTGAAGCCGAGAGAAGAAGCCCTTCTGAGGGCGGGCGATCGCGCAGTAATCTGATTATAGGACACTCCGCAGCGCCTCCCAAACCCTGAGGCTGGAACCAGGAGCGACCAAGACCGGGGTCGATACATTAACTTTTATTAACAGTCTAATTTGGAAATATCATAAAGATTTATATTGTCAAAGGGTACACCTTTTTCTTATGCTTCTATCTAGAGTAGAAAATTGCTTATCCCAATTGCAAAAGATGCAACTCGCGCCCCGTCTAGCGCAATTGCAAGGATGCTAGCAGTCAGTGCGGGGAATAGCTGGTAGGTTCAATCCGCATAGATTCCAAAAGCTGGTTGTAGGTGGCGGTTGCTGTGGTCGCAGAGCGGCTGCGTAGGGCGGCTTGGATTTGTCCGGAATTTGGATGCTCAATTGAATCGTTATCCATTGGGTAGTGCGCGCAGGTTGCCCCTGGGCTGCCGCCTAATCCTGAATTGCTGTTTTAGGAGCTTAGACTACGATGCCCATTGCTGTTGGAATGCTCGAAACGCTGGGGTTCCCCGCTGTCGTTGAAGCGGCGGACGCGATGGTGAAAGCCGCCCGTGTCACCCTGGTGGGCTACGAGAAGATTGGCTCCGGTCGCGTCACGGTGATCGTGCGCGGTGATGTCTCGGAGGTGCAAGCCTCTGTGTCGGCCGGGACTGAAAATGTGAAGCGAGTCAATGGGGGGGAAGTGCTTTCGACCCACATTATCGCTCGTCCCCATGAGAATCTGGAATATGTCCTGCCGATTCGCTACACCGAAGAAGTTGAGCAGTTCCGAACCTACTAAGGTAGGTCTGGTTTTCTCCTGGGGCAGGGTCTAGGGCGGAGGTGGTTACTCCGTTTGACTGGCCCACAAAGTTATTCGTTGCTGAGGAGCAATATTCATGTCAATTGCTGTTGGAATGATCGAAACCCTCGGGTTTCCTGCTGTCGTTGAAGCGGCGGACGCGATGGTGAAAGCCGCCCGTGTCACCCTGGTGGGCTACGAAAAGATTGGCTCCGGTCGCGTCACGGTGATCGTGCGCGGCGATGTCTCGGAGGTGCAAGCCTCTGTGTCGGCGGGGGTCGAAAATGCTAATCGCGTCAATGGGGGTCAGGTGCTTTCGACCCACATCATCGCTCGTCCCCACGAGAACCTGGAGTATGTCCTGCCAATTCGCTACACCGAAGAAGTTGAGCAGTTCCGAACCTACTAAGGTGGGTCTGGTTTCCCCTGGGTGCGGGGTCTAGGGCGGAGGCACTCACCCCTTTTGGCCCGCCCCCTTGCAAACAAATTCATTAATTGCTGAGGAACAATATTCATGTCAATTGCTGTTGGAATGATCGAAACTCTTGGGTTTCCTGCTGTCGTTGAAGCGGCGGACGCGATGGTGAAAGCCGCCCGTGTCACCCTGGTGGGCTACGAGAAGATTGGCTCCGGTCGCGTCACGGTGATCGTGCGCGGTGATGTCTCGGAGGTGCAAGCCTCTGTGTCGGCGGGGATTGAAAATGTGAAGCGGGTCAATGGGGGGGAGGTGCTTTCGACCCACATCATCGCTCGTCCCCATGAGAACCTGGAATACGTCTTGCCGATTCGCTACACCGAAGCGGTGGAGCAGTTTCGTGAGAGCGTGAACCCCAGTGCGTTAGGCCGTCGCTAGGTTCCCCTCGTTCATGAAGATTGCGAAGGTTCTCGGAACGGTAGTCAGCACCCAGAAACTGGACACCATGCAAGGCGTTAAGCTGCTCGTTGTGCAGTTCGTAGCCGCCAATGGCGAGCTCGAGGATCACTACGAGGTGGCGGCCGACCGCGTGGGGGCTGGGATTGATGAATGGGTGCTGATTAGCCGCCGGGCGATCGCCGCTGATCCGGAGGGCCGGGAGCGATCGCCGATTGATGCCCTCGTCGTCGGCATTATCGATACGGTATCCACGCAGAGTGGCCTGACCTACCGCAAAAAGGATGAATACCGCTACTTACCGCAAGGCTAAGCACCGCTAGGGCTCAGGGCCAACCCTGAGAGCTAGCGGTCTACGTTGGGAGAGATTGAGTCATGGTAGTTCGCAGACGCGCGGCCCCCCCGACGCCGTGGTCAAAGAATTTAGCTGAGCCTCAGGTTGACGACACTGCTTATGTGCATTCGTTCTCCAATCTGATTGGTGATGTACGCATCGGTCGTAATGTGTTGATTGCCCCGGGAACCTCCATTCGAGCTGATGAGGGACTCCCATTCCATATTGGTGATCACACCAATATCCAGGACGGGGTGGTGATCCACGGCCTCGAACAGGGGCGGGTGATTGGTGACGATGGTGGCAGCTATTCGGTCTGGATCGGTCGCCATAGCTGCATCACCCATATGGCCCTGATCCACGGCCCGGCCTTCGTGGGCGACGACTGTTTCATCGGCTTCCGCTCGACAGTGTTCAATGCCCGGGTGGGCAATGGCTGCATTGTGATGATGCACGCCCTGATTCAAGATGTCGAGATTCCCCCAGGGAAATATGTGCCCTCGGGGGCGATGGTGGTGAGCCAATACCAGGCCGATCGTCTGCCGGATGTCCAGGAGGCCGATCGGGTTTTCGCTCACCATGTCGTGCAGATCAACGAAGCCCTCCGGGCTGGCTACCGCTGTGCGGAAGACCCAGCCTGTCTGCTGCCGATCCGCGAAGGGGTGCAGCCCGGGGAGCCCATGCCCAGTCCCGTTGGAGACGGTTACGAACCAGAGTTAAGCCCTATGCAATTGACGACAGATTTGACGGCCCAGGTGCGATCGCTCCTGCGCCAAGGATACAAAGTCGGCCTCGAACACGCGGACAAGCGCCGTTACCGCACGGGCTCGTGGCTGGTCGGTGGAACCCTTGAGGGGTCCCGTCCTGAACTCGCCCTCGCCAATCTCGAAGCCAGCCTCGCGGACTATACGGGAGAATATGTGCGTTTGATTGGCATTGACCCCGTGGCAAAACGTCGGGTCCTCGAGCTGATCATCCAACGCCCGGACGGCTCGCAGCCCGTGCAACCCCAAAGCACCCCTGTAGCCCCCAGTTCTTACCAGGCCAGCGGCAATGGCAAGGGTCCTGCGCCAGCGACTGGCTCTAGGGCCAGTTCCAGCAATGGCCTCAGCCCCGAGGTGGTGCAGCAAGTGCGATCGCTCCTGGCCCAGGGCTGCAAAATTGGCAGCGAGCACGCAGACGCCCGCCGCTATCGCACCCAGTCTTGGCTAGTCTGCCCGATGATCAACAGCCGTAACGAAGCCCAGGTATTGGCCGAGTTGCAGAACTGTCTGACGGAACACCGAGGCGAATATGTCCGCTTGATTGGCGTTGACCCCCAAGCAAAGCGCCGGGTTCTGGAATGGATCATCCAGCGGCCGGACGGTTCGCAGCCGGTCCAGTCCCAGAGCAGCGGCCCTAGTGTGGCCCCGGCTCCGACGGCCTCGCCCAGCGGTTTCCGGAGCGCGGGTCTGGAGCAGGACCTGGCCCAACAGGTGCGATCGCTCCTGGCCCAAGGCTTCAAGATTGGCACTGAACACGCCGATGCCCGCCGCTATCGCACCAAATCTTGGCTGGTCTGCCCGACCATCGAGAGCCGCAGCGAAACGGCCGTCCTAGCCGAGTTGCAAAACTGCCTGACCGAGCACGCGGGGGAGTATGTGCGCCTGATCGGCATTGACCCCCAGGCCAAGCGTCGGGTGGTGGAGACGATTATCCAGCGACCGAACGGCGGGGGGCCGAGCACCAACGGCCAAGCTACGTCGGTCGCGGCCCATCCCGCCCCGGCCAGCTACACGGCTACACCCCAGGGGTCCCTGGGCTTGGATCACGAGGTGGTGCAGCAGGTGCGATCGCTCCTGGCCCAAGGCTTCAAGATTGGCACCGAACACGCCGATGCTCGCCGCTACCGCACCAAGTCTTGGCTGGTCTGCGAAACCTGCGACTCCTCCCGGGAGGCTGATGTCCTGGCCCATCTGGAGGCCTGTTTGCAGGAACACCAAGGGGAATATGTGCGCTTGATCGGGGTAGACCCCAAGGCCAAGCGTCGCGTCCTCGAAACGGTCATTCAGCGCCCCTAGCATCCCCACCCTTGTTGGCTCGGCCCATGACCTTGCAGCCTTTGCACCTTGCTTCCCGTCTCGATGTGCGGCTCGGGGGCAACCTAGAGATTGACCCCAGCGTGGCGATCGCTCCCGGAGCCATCCTCTGGGCCGCCCCCCACAGCCGTATCATCATTCATGCCGGAGCTTGCCTCGGCATGGGCGTGATCCTCAATGCCTATGCCGGCACGATCGAGCTAGGGCCGGGGGTAAGTCTGGGACCAGGGGTGCTCATCGTGGGCAAGAGCAAGATCGGCGCAAATGCCTGTATTGGGGGCGCTAGCACGATCTTCAATGCTGACGTGGCGGCGATGCACGTGGTCCCCGCTGGCTCGCTCCTGGGCGATCCCTCCCGACAGGTTGAAGTGTTGCCGGCCTCGGCCTCTGAGGCCGAAGCTGACCTCGCCGATCCCTGGGAGACCCCGGCGGCGGCTGTAGACGCGGAGCCCCCCACACCGGCCGCCCCAACCCCAGCGGCCCCGTCTGAACCAGGAGCCCCGGTCTTCGGAAAGGTTTACGTCAATCAGCTATTGATGACCCTGTTTCCTCAAGGTCAAACCCTGAATCGGCACGAGGAGCAACCCTAGCCAGGCCGATTCAACGCCGATTCAATACCGAGGTTGCAGCGCAAGTACAGCATTTTTCTTGCTAGTAAAGTACGTAGCCCTCACCCCAAACCCCTCTCCCAGAGGGCGAGGGGCTTTAGCTGGATTGCACTAGGCTAAAAACCGCTGTATCCCTCTTAGGTCAGATCGGGGTGAAACGCTGATTTTGCGT
Source organism: uncultured bacterium (assembly GCA_964397305.1). Taxonomy (GTDB): domain Bacteria; phylum Cyanobacteriota; class Cyanobacteriia; order Cyanobacteriales; family Spirulinaceae; genus JAAUTY01. The sequence goes on along the minus strand of CAYNIP010000016.1, from coordinate 51,936 downwards.
CGGCTGTAATGACGGAAATTCGTGGGAATTTCCCGGAATAACCCAAGAGGGGTATGCACTGACAGGATGATGAAAAAATGTTAATAAGTGTGTCTATTTGTAACTCTCAGCGAGTGATTAAGTCGCCTCGGTCTTAACTCTACGGTCATCAGGGCAAGGCCGAGGGTTTGGCCGTCCGATGAACCCCCTGAGGGGAGGAATTTAGGCAGAGAGTTCCGAATCCGGGATGCGGCCGGTCGTGGGACTTGGCCAAAGGTTGCGAGCCTTGACTCGAGGTCGTCGGCCTAAATTGGGCGAGCCAACTTTCCGGCCCGCTTTTGGGGTTTGTGGAGCCCAGAACCTTTGTGTTGCTTAGATCTCAGGGATCTTTCCCTGCCGGTTGCCCCCGGTGATTTGAGCCCAGCAAGGTCATACCATTTGCATTTATTTACACTTGTTTATAAAGATTAAATAAGTTAATCAGTCTGACCAGCAATTGCGATTGATGGCAGCGGAATTGTACCCGAAAAAGTTGCCTAAAAACTGTAGCCTTCGTGATAGACTTAATCCCAAGTGAAAACAAGCGTTTGCCATTCAGTTGGGCTGAAATCATTTTCCAGCGAATCTAACGAGTTGTTGCGGAGTGCGAGCGGCGCGCGCGAGTCACCTGACCTCGCCGGCATGGGTTTCGCCGACCCGTCAGTATCCCCGCGCGAATGGCCGACCAGCACCACGTTGACTGCTTTCAAGACGCCTCATTGACCAAGGAGAAACCGAGGACATGGTACAAGCGAAATCATCATCTGGGTTTAAGGCTGGGGTTCAGGACTATCGCCTGACCTATTACATGCCCGACTACACGCCCAAGGAAACCGACTTGCTGGCGTGCTTCCGCATGACACCGCAGCCGGGTGTGCCGCCGGAAGAGGCGGGGGCGGCTGTGGCAGCGGAATCGTCTACGGGGACGTGGACGACGGTGTGGACGGACGGCCTCACGGACCTGGATCGGTACAAGGGTCGCTGCTATGACATCGAAGCCGTGCCTGGGGAAGACAATCAGTATTTTTGCTTCGTGGCTTACCCCCTCGACTTGTTTGAGGAAGGCTCGGTCACGAATATGCTGACCTCCTTGGTGGGGAACGTTTTTGGGTTCAAAGCCCTGCGGGCCCTGCGCTTGGAAGACCTGCGGGTTCCGGTCGCCTACCTGAAAACCTTCCAAGGTCCGCCCCACGGTATCTCTGTGGAGCGCGACAAGTTGAACAAGTACGGTCGGCCGCTGCTGGGCTGCACGATCAAGCCGAAGCTGGGTCTCTCGGCGAAGAATTACGGGCGGGCGGTCTACGAGTGCCTGCGCGGGGGTCTCGACTTCACTAAAGACGACGAGAACATCAACTCCCAGCCTTTCATGCGCTGGCGCGATCGCTTCCTGTTCGTACAAGAAGCGATTGAAAAGGCTCAGGCCGAGACCAATGAAATCAAAGGTCACTACCTGAATGTCACCGCGCCGACCTGTGAAGAGATGCTCAAGCGCGCCGAATTCGCGAAGGAAATCGGCACGCCGATCGTGATGCACGACTTCATCACGGGCGGCTTCACGGCGAATACCACCCTGGCGAAGTACTGCCGTGATAACGGTCTGCTGCTGCACATTCACCGCGCTATGCACGCTGTCATCGACCGCCAGAAGAACCACGGGATGCACTTCCGCGTGCTGGCCAAGTGCCTGCGGATGTCTGGTGGTGACCACCTCCACTCCGGTACGGTGGTGGGCAAGCTGGAAGGCGATCGCGCTGTCACCCTCGGCTTTGTGGACCTGATGCGCGAAGACTACATTGAGGAAGATCGCTCGCGCGGCGTCTTCTTCACCCAGGACTGGGCCTCGCTGCCGGGCGTCATGCCGGTGGCTTCGGGCGGTATCCACGTCTGGCATATGCCGGCCCTGGTGGAAATCTTCGGCGATGACTCCTGCCTGCAATTCGGGGGCGGCACGTTGGGCCACCCCTGGGGCAATGCTCCGGGGGCGACGGCCAACCGTGTGGCCCTGGAAGCGTGCGTTCAGGCCCGTAACGAAGGCCGCAGCCTCGCCCGCGAAGGCAACGACGTGATCCGCGAAGCCTGCCGCTGGAGCCCTGAGCTGAAGGTGGCCTGCGAACTCTGGAAGGAAATCAAGTTCGAGTTTGACACGGTGGATACACTCTAAGCCACGACGGGGTGCTAGAGCTAAGGAGGGCTTCCTTCCTGATCGTCTAGGACCCTGTCCCTTGATTTTTCCCAGCGCGCATGAACCCCAAGCGAGTCACCCGTGATACCGCCCAGATGCTGCAAAGCTATCTGACCTACCAGGCTGTGTTGGTGATCGTGGATCAGCTCCGCGAGACCAACCCCGGCCAAGCGATCTGGCTGCGCGAGTACTCTGCCAGCCACAAGCTCGAAGACAGCGAAGACTATTTAGATGGTCTGATGCTGGCGCAGAAGGAACTGGTGCTCCGCATTCTCGCAGTGCGAGAGCATCTAGCTGCCACGGTGTTGGACCCCTTGCCGGACCTAGTGCGCGCTGGACTCCAAACCGCCAACATGGACCGCCGCCGCCAAGTGCTGGAGCGCTTGACTCAGACGGGGGTGGTGGCGAGCCCAGAGTCGCCGGTTGAACCGGACGCGGAGGGGGGCGATCGCGAACAAAACCGCCCCGATCCCTAAACCCCATTGCACCCTTCAAGGAGGAAGATTCCCACGATGAAAACGCTGCCTAAAGAGCGCCGCTACGAAACCCTGTCTTACTTGCCGCCCCTGACGGATCAACAGATCGCCAAGCAGATCCAGTACATGATTGAGCAAGGGTTCATCCCGGCGGTGGAATTTGAGGAAAACCCTCTGCCCACCGATCACCACTGGACGATGTGGAAGCTGCCCTTGTTTGATGCTCAGTCGCCCCAAGACGTGCTCAACGAAGTGCGCGAATGCCGTCAAGAATACTCCAACTCCTATATCCGCGTGGTGGGGTTTGACAACATCAAGCAATGCCAAACGGTGAGCTTCATCGTTTACAAGCCTGGCATGAGCCGCTACTAAGCCGGGTCTGAGCCCAGTCCCCGCCTAGCGGACCGAGAGATGCGAGTGATCGCATCTCTCGGTTTTCGATGATGTGATTCCCTGAGGCTGTCCCAGCCCGCCAGGCCTCTAGATTAGGATGGGAAGGACGACGCTGCGCTTCGGGAGACCGCCGTGAATCAACCCCCCAACCCCCTCGCCGTAACCCTGGCCAATATCGGCTGCGTGGTGCTGCCGATTCTGACGATCGCCCTCCTCAGTTCCGCTGGCCTGCTGGGCTGGGTGCTGAACAGCATCGCCATCGTAGTCTTATTGCTGCTGGCTATCCCGGCGATCGCCGCCGTTGCTCTCCGTTGGTGGCTGCGTCGCAATCTGATCACGGACCAGTGCCCCAGTTGCGGCTACCGCTTCACCGGCCTCAACAACACTGAATGCCGCTGCCCCAACTGCGGTGAACCCCTCAAAGTCACCGGCGGCTGCTTCCAGCGCCTCACCCCCCCGGGAACCATTGATGTTGACGCGGTGGAAGTCTCGGCCAAACAACTGGAGGATTAGGACCCGTCTCTTGGGGTCATGGCGGCCCTCCTCCCCAAGCTGGCAGCAGGGGAGCCCTTCGCGCCGCCCGCACGGGGCAGAGCAGAACCCTAGGGGTTCCGAACGGTGAAATTAAATTGATACTCCAAGGGTTGGGCTGACTTCGAGATCAGGGCAATAACATAATGCCCGGCCTGGGGGAGCTGTCCCGACCAAGTGCGTTGTTCGGGGTCAGCATTGAGCGGCTTACCGTCCGGCCCGTAGACCACCAATTGCAGGGGCTGGGCGGTGGTCAAGGCCGTGAGCGCCAGCCACTGGTTTTCCCCCAGCAGGGCCACGAAGAGGTGGCCGGCTCCCGGTGCAAGGGTTCCTTCCTGCTGGAGCGTATTTTGCCCCGCTGGTAATACTAGGGAGGTGCGGGCCTCCCCAGATTCGAGTTGCCGGAGGGTATCCAGGGCGATCGCGCTCCAAAGCTGCCCGAGGGGTTGCTCCAGCCAGTCTGCACCCAGGGCTTCGGACGCTAGGGGCAAGGTCTGATGGAACGCGGCCGTTACCAGAGCCTTGAAGGCCAGCGGTGGTACGTTTAGAGCTACCGCCTCCTGCTGCCAGCGCTCCCGCTCCGCCTCCCGGTAGCGCCCCAGGCCACTCCGGGCGACTAAGCTGAGTTGCCCCAAGCGGGTCAAGAGCTGGCTCGCCACCTCGTCATACTCAGCCCGCCGCCCTGCCTCCGCTGGTGTTTTCCCCGGCAGTTGCTCGCGGCGGTCCGGGTAGCGACTCCAGTAGAGCTGATTGACCAACTGACGATAAATGGTGTAGTCGATGACCAGTTCCCGGCGGCGATCGCGCAGCTCCAGCCGCCGCAGCCGCTCCGCCTCCGGCAACTCCGGCGACGGCTCCGGTTCTGGATCATCGGCGGGCGGAAAGCTGAGGCCCTCTGCCGTTGTTGCCAACTCAGGGGGAACCACCTGCGGCGATAGCTCTAAGGCAGGAACCTGAATCACCTCCGGCGAGGGCAACTGCTGCACCAACCAAAACCGACCGACCAACCAGCCCAAGGCCCCGGCCCCGACAATGAAGCCCACCGTGAGCAGCCCCTGAAACGCTAGCCCCAGCACCAGCCAGGGGCGACGGGGCAACCGGGGGGGAGCGTCTGGAGTGCGGGTGGGGAGGACGGGGGACGATCCGGAGCCCTCGGGCAGCCGCAAGGCCTGGAGTGCGGCTAGAAATTCACTGGCGCTTTGATAGCGATCGCTCGGACGAGCCGCGAGGGCTTTTGCCAACACCGCCAGGAGGTCGCCGCTGGCCTGGGACGCGAGGATCAGAGCCTGGGGATCGCGCTGGTGGTGGGGTTCCTCCCCCGTCAGCATCACCAAAACCACCATCGCCAGCGCATAGAGATCGCTGTAGGTGTAGACGAGGCCGCGCTCAAGCTGCTCGGGGGGTGCATAGCCTGGCGCGCCCACTTGGGCTGGCGACGGCTGGTGCGGGTCGGCCCCTTCACTCTCCAGGGTCAGCACCACTTGCTTGACACTGCCCAGATCCGCCAACAGCGGTAGGCGGTCGGCCTGGCGCAGCAGGATGCTGTCGGGGGAAAGGTTGCGATGGATCAGGCCCCGGCTGTGGAGGTAGTCCAGCACGGGCAGGAGGCGCTGCAACAGGTGGACACACTCCCGCTCGCTGAAACTCCGCCCCTGCACCCAGCGAGCGTTGAGCAGGGTGCGGAGGGACTGGCTGGGGATGTAGTCCTGAACCCAAAAGAGGCGATCGCCATCGTCGCCGCAAAAGAGTTCGCGAAAGGTTGGCAGTTGAGGGTGCTCGAGGGGGCGAATCAGGGCCGCTTCCTGTTCAAACAGCTCGACGGCCCGCTCCCAAGTACCGCTGCCCTGGAGACGCGGCACAAACTCGGCGATCGCCCGCTGAGCACCGTCCTGAACCGTATCTTCCGCTAGGTACAGGGAGCCAAAGCGGCTCCGCTCCAAGACTTGGAGAACTCGATAACGACCACCCAGAATTTGCCCCGAATCCACTGAACGCATCATTGGCGATGAAACTCAATGTCTTAAGATCCCAGATCTCAAACCCCAATCCCAACCCCGATTAACCTTAACCCTCGCCCCCTGATGGCAGGGCTCCTCTGCATCCTAGACCCAAAGCGGACCCTGCTACGGCTACAGAGTACGCCAAAGCTCCCGCTGGGCCGGATGATTTTGCTCAGTCGCACGGACCGGGGCGTGAGTTCCCCAGCCCCAACGCCTCCATTGTGCCGGCCTCAGCCAGCTTTGACGAGACAGGGGGGCCAGCATCCGCACGCTGCAACACCCGCCAATCCTCAGCATCCAGGGATACGGGAGTGCCACTGCGGATCAATTCGGCAAAGTCCTCATTGGGAACCATGAAGCAGAGGGCATAGAGTCGCTCGGAGCCCGTGTTGTGGATCTCATGGATTCCCGTTGGCGGCACCAACAGGCTATCCCCCGCGCGAATGGGCGTTATTTTCCCGTCGCAGATGGCCAGCCCTTCGCCCTTGAGCACAAAAAACATCTCCACAGCGATCGCGTGGCGATTGGGGGGCGTTTTGCCGCCGGGATCGAAAATCTCCACACAGAAGGTCAGGGAAGTATCGGCGATCGCCGGGTCAAAGACAATCGCCAGCCGGTTCGTATCCTGAGGACTGATGCGATAGGCCTGGTAATCCCGGGGGGACTTGACCACCGGAATCATACAGTGATCACTCATCCATTGAGGCGCGAGGGTCATAGCACAACCTCCAGACGCAGGGGCTCAACACCGAGAACCGAGGCACGAACGGGGGCGCTCCTCCGCTCTAGGATAACCGAGAGCCGCCCAGCCGTCGCATCAGCCGCCCTCACCAACACTAGACCGCCGCCCGCCAACGGAGGCGGGCCAACAGCGGCAAGTGATCCGAGGCCGTGCCGGCCGCCGTCACCACCCGGGCCTCGAGCCGTTCAAACCAGGTGGGCGTGTAGAAAAGATAGTCCAGCTTCGCCTCCGGCTGATCCGAGGGATAGGTGCGAGCCTCTGGGATCGCTAAAACAGCTTCCAGGCGGGGATCTTGGAGCAGGATCGTCGTTGTCGCCTCCGGCTCAGCCGGCGAGGGCAGGGGGCTGTTGAAGTCCCCGGCCAGCAGCAACGGCCGCCCCGCGTAACGGTCGAGCAACTGGCGCACCACCTCGGTTTGACGGCGGCGGGTGGGGGCGTCAAAGGCTTCGAGGTGAACATTGATCAGCACTAGGTCGCGACCCTGGAGGGTCAGTTCGACGATCTGGGCCACGCGGCTGATGTAGAAGGCGCGGTAGATCGGGTTCTGGGTGGCGACTGCTTCAAGGACCAACCGCTCCTGTCGGGCGATCGCCCCGCGCGTCAACACCGCTTGGCCCGACACCAGCCGGCCGAAGTGGACCGCCGGGGGCCCGAAGGGAAAGGGCAGGTAGTTCTTATCCCAGTTCACGGCGATCGCCCCCCCAGGCAACTCCAGTCCCGCCGCTAGGGCCGCCACTTGATCCACGTTGCCGGAGCGCCGCGCCTGAAGATCGACTTCTTGCAAGGCCAGCAGGTCCGGAGACACGGCGCGCAGGGCGGCGATCGCCAAGGCCAAATTCTCCTGAAAGAGAGCGGGCGATCGCACTACGGGCTCATTGTTCGTCAAGCCCGAAAGATAGCCGAGGTTGTAGGTGATCACGGTGAATTCATCCCCCGCCTCGTTGACCGCCGGGGCCTCCTCTGGGCGAGGAGTCGGAAATGGGCGAATCTCAGCATAGTGATCGCGGGGATAACTCCCCCGACTAGCCCAGACAACCCCGAGCACCAGCCCGGTCACCAACAGCCCCAAGAGCAGGGCGATCGCCCCCACGATAGTCATAAAGCCCACACTCCCTAGTCCCTGCAATCTTCGGAGCCCCCCAACCCCCGCTGCTCCCAAAGCCGGCAGCAAGGCAGCCAAAAGCCCCTCTCCCAAGATTAAGCGACCCAGTCCCCCTCTCCCACAATGGGGGAGCCACAAACCCGACAAGGCTTTCCGGCTCCCCCGATATGTTGTCATCAGCGGCTCAGCGGCGCTGTCCCCCGGGTGCATCTCCCTTTGGAGACTCCCCTTCGCCCTACTTGGGAGAAGGGACTGGGGGATGTAGACGCGCAGCAGCTTCTCGCAGAGTGGGCAAACTTGCCTAACTGAGATGCACCCCTTCGAGATCGCTTTGTATGATTCCTGAAAGGGCTGTAATGATGAGATCGCAGATTTTTTGTGGCAATGCAGTTGAAACTTTGAAGTCTGCGGACCTACCAGCCTTAAATCTCTCCTTTTTAGACCCTCCTTTCAATCAGCAGAAAGATTATGCCCTGCATGATGACAACATGCCCGAGACAGAGTACTGGGACATGATGCGTGGCGTATGTCAGTCGATTTTTGATAGAACGAAAGATGGCGGCTCAATTTACTTCATGCAGTGGGAGAAGAACGCCCACTGGGTTATCCAAACCCTTTTGAATTCTGACTGGACATTCCAGAACATGATCGTCTGGAAGATGAGTACATCGGCTGTTCCCGTAAGAGGTCGGTATGGTAAATCCTATCAAATCATTGTCTACGCGACCAAAGGCAAGAAGCCCATTACTTTCAATCGCTTGAGAGTCGATCCCCCTCTGCTCGCAGAGGGGGCTCCGCAACTCTGTTCGCGCTAGCGTCGCGTAGCGATAGAGGGCGACCCTCGGCTCCTTGAGCAATCGCTCAAAATTCAGGGGAGCCGCGCTTTTTTTCGTCCACCCCCAGCCATTCCCCTCAGACGGGGGAGGCCGCTTCCCCATCCCCAGGGTTCGCCCGCTCTCCCAAGAACCCGGGCGCATCAAGAGTTTGACCTGACTTTGCGACGATTCGCTGATGAATTTTCACGAAATAACGACCCAATTCGGTAGGGGCATGGTTGCCGCGCCCTCAACCCAGTCAATCGCTGTTCCGATAAGGGTTTGAGGGTTGGGAGACCCAACCCCTGCAATGGTGCATTTAATTGGTGAAATTCCATCAGCGATCGCCAAACCAGCCCTATGTGTAACCAGGGATCAACCTTGAGGGAAGAGGCTGGACGAGGAGGGCGATCGCACCGCCAACGGGAGAGTCCTGATGGCCTGAGGCGGACATTTTCACGGCCTGAAATTAGCCGCCATACTTCCATCCTGTACTTTCTAGCAACAAGGGTTCCCCCGCGCGGTAGACCCCTGCCCCCACCACTTTGCCGACAAAGACTGTGTGATCGCCTTCCGCCACCGTCCCCACCACTTCACACTCCACGTAGCCTAAGGCAGCTTCTAGAATCGGGCAGCCGGTCACGGCTCCCAGAGTGAAAGCGACATCCGCTAACTTGTTGCCTACACGGCGCTGAGGCTTGAAGAACTTCGCCGCCAGCTCCTTCTGCCCTGCTTCAAGAAAGCTGAGGGCAAACACGCCACTGTTTTTCAGCATGGCATGGGAGCCTGAATCGCTACGCACGCAGTTCACCAACAGCGGCGGTTCAAACGACGCTTGCATCACCCAGCTCGCCGTAAACCCGTTTAACTCCTCACCCTCTTTAACCCCACACACATAGAGCCCGTGGGGAATTTTCAGTAGCAGCTCCTTCTTGGCTTGGGTCGCCTGTTCGTCCAGCACCAGTGTCATCTCCTCTCAGAGGCTATTTCTCGGTCTAGTGTACAAGGATTGACCCGGGTGCATCTCAGTTAGGCAAGTTTGCCCCCTCTGCGAGCAGCCGTTGCGCGCCTACATCCCCCGGCTCCTGCTCCCAAAGCTGGGAGCAGGGGAGCTAGAAGCCCCTCTCCCAACTTGGGAGGGGGTTGGGGTGAGGGCTTAGCTAAGGAGTGCCAACATCCCGCGTAACATTTCGTTCACTTCTTGGGGATGGGGGATCGAGGCGGTCGGGCGGCAGCCCCTTAAAATGGATAGATTAGAGACTGAAACGACGACCCCCAGGGTCGCTGATCGGTCCCAGCGGGGGGAGGAGCCATGCAAATTTACCTGGACTACAGTGCAACGACGCCGACGCGGCCGGAGGCGATCGCCCGGATGCAGTCGGTCTTAGCCGAGCAGTGGGGGAATCCCTCCAGCTTGCACGCCTGGGGCCAGCAGGCGGCGATGGTGGTCGAAGCGGCTCGGAGTCAGGTAGCTCAACTGATTGGGGCTCGCGATCCGGCGACGATCGTGTTCACAGCGGGGGGCACGGAGGCCGATAATTTAGCCCTGATCGGCACGGCCCGGCAGTATGCGACGCCCCAGCACCTGATCATCTCCCAGGTGGAACACTCCGCCGTGGCGGCGCCGGCCCGCTGGCTGGCCCAGCAGGGGTGGCAGGTGACGGCCCTGCCCGTCGATGCCGGGGGACGGGTTGCACCGGCCGCCTTAGCGGCGGCCCTGCGGCCGAATACGGCGCTGGTATCCATCATCTACGGCCAGAGTGAGGTGGGGACGCTGCAACCGATTGGGGAACTGGCGGCGATCGCCCGAGCCCACGGCGCTTGGTTCCACACCGATGCCGTGCAAGTGGCGGGCCGCCTGCCCCTGGATGTGGCGGCCTTGGGGGTCGATCTGCTCTCCCTCTCGAGCCACAAGCTCTATGGCCCTCAAGGGGCGGGGGCCCTCTATCTGCGCCCCGGCCTCGAGCTCGCGCCTTTGCTGCACGGGGGTGGCCAGGAGGGAGGCCTGCGCTCGGGCACCCAGGCTGTGGCAGCCCTAGCCGGCTTTGGTGTGGCGGCGGAGTTGGCCGCCCAAGAGGTGGTGGCCGAAGGGGAGCGCTTAAGGGCCCTGCGGGAACGCTTGTTTGACCAGCTTGCGGGGTCGCCGCACCTGCTGCCGACGGGCGATCGCCAGCAGCGGCTGCCCCACCATGTCAGCTTTTGTCTGCGGGAGCCGCCGCCGGGAATCACGGGAAAAACCCTGGTGCGCCAGATGAACTTGGCCGGCCTGGGCATTAGCTCCGGCTCTGCCTGCCACAGCGGCACCCTCAGTCCCAGCCCGATTCTGACGGCGATGGGCTATGGCGATCGCCAGGCCCTGTCCGGGATTCGCCTGACCCTAGGCCGGCTGACAACAGCGGCTGATGTAGACTGGACTGCCTTGGTGCTAACCCAGATTTTGGGGCGCTTGTTGCCGGAGCCGGTGCTGGCGAGCCGCTCCTAAGGCACGACCGGCTGTGAGGCAAGGAAGCGAGCCGCCGCTTAGAATAGAAAGACGCAGTATAGGAGGTTACACCGGCGCGTCCGGCTATGTACGTCTATTTTGCGGCCGCCTGTCGCACCCAAATTGAACGCCAAGGACTCTGGCCCCAGATCGAGCGGCTCAGCGCGGAAATTGAAGCGCTGAACCTCGAGCAAGCTCTGTCGCGGTTTGAGCGCGTCTATCCCTATTTGAAGCGCAAGGAAGGCAACTTGCGCTTGATTGCCCGGGTGCTCCGGCTCGAGCAGGAGCCCGTGCTGTGCTGGCTGGGAGTGTTTCGGCGCGGCGATCGCGACTATGAAGACTTCCTCCGGGAACGCGAAGACTATGCCGATAGCGCTCTCGATCACCAGATTGATGCCCTGGCTCTGCGCCGCTGGCTGGCCCAGCGGCGAGCCGAAACACGGCCCCAACCCCAACCCCGCCCGCTCAACCCCAATCTGCGCCTGTGGCTGGAGCGGCCGAGCCTGCGGATCGAAGTTCAGGGGGTCACGATCTATGAGAGTGAGGTCTGGCTCGAGCGCTTTGCGGACCCGGCGATCCAGGCCCACTGGCTGGCTCTCAACCGCGCGATCGCCAGTCTCGCCGATGCTCCCCAACCCTTGGGAGGCGCGGTGGTGGGTGATCGCCTCTGGCTCTACCCCACGGAGGCTGTGGCCATCCTCTACGGCCGCTGGCAGACTCGCGACCGGCCCCGCCGTGACCTTCTCTTTCTCCTCGCCCCCTGCCAGCCGGCCCCGACGGCGGCCGAGCTGGTTTCGATCTGTACCACGATCTTCGGCCAGGGTTCCCCCGGCTGGGCCCAAGACCCCAGCTTGGATGAACTGACGGCGATCGCCCGTCGCGCTTATCCCAGCTACTTGCTCGCCGACGAGACGAATTGGCTGGCGATTGAAAACGCGGCCCAGGCCAACCTCGCCCTCTCGGCGGAAGAAGAATCGATCCTCCACGCCGTTTCGACCAGCCAGCCCTCCCTACCGCTGTTCCTCAATGGTCAGGCGGGCAGTGGCAAATCGACGCTCCTGTTTCACCTCTTTGCTGACTACTGCCACCGCCACTTGCAGGCCTGTCGGGAACAGGGTTGTGATCCCCTCGCCTTGCCCCATCCCCTCTTCCTCGCCTACAGCGATCGCCTGCTCAAGGTGGCGCGGGAGCGGGCCCTGCCCTTGCTGGCCTCCCACTACCGTTTCCTCGCCCGGGGCGGCCGGCCGGCTGAGTTGCCCGATGTGAGTTCCTTCTTCTGTGCTTTTCGGCGCTTCCTCCGCCATTTACTGCCCCTGGAGGAGCGCGATCGCTTCAGCGATGCCAACTACATCTCGTTTCACCGCTTCCGGCAACTGTTGCAGCGCACCTGGCGCGGCTATTCCCCGGAGCGCTGCTGGCAGGTGATTCGCACGTTTATCAAGGGCTACCACCTGGATGAGCGGGATACTTACCTCGAACCCGACGACTACGCCGAGATTCCCCGCAAGGAGCGCACGGTGTCCCCGGAGGACTTTGCCCGGATTCATGGCAGTGTCTGGAAGTGGTATCATCGCTACACTCGAGAAACGGGCAAGTGGGATGACCAAGACTTGATCCGCCGGGTGTTGCAACTCAAGTGCTATCAGCCCGCTTATACAGCCATTTTTTGCGATGAGGCCCAGGACTTTACCCGGCTGGAGTTGCAGCTAATCGTCCGGCTCTCCGTGTTTTCCGACTGTGATTTAGAAGGGCAGCACGTCGAAAGTTTGCCCTTTGCCTTTGCGGGCGACCCCTTGCAGACCCTGAATCCGACGGGCTTTCGCTGGGCCAGTCTCAAGGCCGCCGTGTATAACGACGCGATCGCCGCCCTCTCGCCCACGGGCCGGCTCAACTTGGATATGAACTTTGCGGAGTTGACCTGCAACTATCGTTCGGCTCCCGCCATTGTAGGCCTGGGAAATCTGATTCAACTTTGGCGCAGCACCCTCTTCGATTTACCCGAGCTGACCCCTCAGCGGGCTCGGCAAACCCATGATAGCGAGCCCCAGAAGTTGATCCTTGGGCATGACATTTTTGCCGCAGAGCTGAAGACGTATCTGCGGGATACGATCATCATTGTCCCCTGCGATCAGGGGGGAGAACTGGACTACGCTCGCAATGATCCGGTGCTCTCGCTGCTGCTGTCGCCCGCGACCCTCGCTCAGAACCAGCCGCCCTGGAATGTCCTCAGCGCGATCGCTGCGAAGGGGCTGGAGTTTCGGCAAGTGGTGCTCTACAAATTCGGCGAAGCCTGTCACCCCCAAGCCTGGCAGGGGGCCGAGGCTGCCCAGGCCGAAGAAATCAAGTACTTTTTTAACAAGCTCTACGTGGCCGCCAGTCGAGCGACGGAGCGCTTGTTTCTGGTGGACTCGGAGGAGGGCGATCGCCGTCTCTGGCAGTGGGCAACGACGCCGGACGCGGTGGAACCCTTCTTGCAGGCCCTAAAGCCAGAGCGCCGCTCCCTGTGGCAGTCCCGGTTACGGCTCCTCAATCCCGAGGCCCGGGCCGCCTGCATCAGCGCCGATGATTTGGCGGCCCTGGCCAGTACCTTCTACAGCGAAGGCCTCGACAGCGCTGATCCGGAGCTGCTGCGGCGGGCCCAGGGGGCCTATGAGCGCTTGGGCGATCGCGAGGCCGCTAGCCGCTCCGAGGCCTGGGCCCAACACTTTGAGGAAAACTATGCAGCGGCGGGGCGGTGCTTCCTCGCGATTCAGGACTGGGAGGCCGCCTGGGACAGCTTCTGGCAGGGGGCCTGTTGGCCGGAGCTGGCGATCTGGTACGAGCAGATCGGGGCAGCAACCCTCTCGCCGGAAGGCTACGCGAACCCCCCAGAGGCCGCCCTGGTGAGCCTGCGGGCGGACCGCGAAGCCCTGCAACCCTTGGTGGCCCTGATGGCAGCGCCGCCGACCGATTTCAAACCGCTCTGGCACTTTGGGCAATTTCTCAGCCGCTCCTTGGAGGAACCGACCTTTGCCGAGCAGCGGTTTGGGACCCAGTGGCAAAGGGTGGTGCAGGTGTTTCAGCAAGGGCTCGCGACCCTGCTGGACCAATCTCCAGAGCGAGCCACCTCGGGCCAGTGGCAAGCGATGGGAAGCGTCTTGCAACAACTGGCAGCGGCGAAGTATGCCGGGGCGGCGGCCTTGGCCGGTCGCTGCTTCTACATCGCGGGCGAGGCGGAGCAGGCGATCGCCTGTTGGGAGCAGGCCGGGGCCACCGACCAGACCGACTACCACCTCGCTAAGGCGGAGCAGGTGGGATTGCCGGCCGGGTTGCGCCACTGGCTCGCCGCCGAGCACTACGCCGCCATCGTCACGGCCTGGAAGGAGGCCGGACGCCCCCGCGAGCGCGACTGGCTGGAGCCGGTCGCCGCCGCCTTGGTGGCGCGGCAGAAGTGGGAGCAGGCCCTGCGAGTCTATGCCTGGCTCCAAGACAGCGACCAGCTCGCCCGCTGCCTCACCGCCCTGGTGGGGGAGGCTCAAGGGGAGAGTGCTCTGCTGGAGTTCGTGCAGCATGAGTGCAAAGGGGAGAATTGGGAGGCCGTGCTCGTGGCCCTGGAAGCAAGCACGACGGCTCCAACGCCTGACTTGGGGTTTGCGCTGGCCCGGGCGATCGCCCACAGCCGCCTCACCCCCAGCCAACTCGAACGCGGCCAGCGCCGCCGCTACGGGCAGTGGCTCAAGGAGCGCGTCCTCTTCCAAGCCCACTGGTCGGAGCAGCTCACCGTGCCCGAGGTGGGGATCGCGTTTGAACGCAGCGGGGCCCCGGCCGAGGCCTTGAGCTTTTATGAGCAATATGTAGACGGCCTGCCCCCCCTCGCCATCTTTGCCCGCCAACGCTGGTTAGCCCTCCGCCAGCAGGAGGTTCAGCGCTATCACCGCCAGGGCTCGGTGAAGAAGGCCCTGCGGGCTCGCGCTGATGTGCAGAAAAAGTCCCAGGCTTGGCACTTGGAACTGGGGGCGATCGCCCTAGAGATTCCAGAGCCGCCCGCCCTGGAGGCCCAAGGCTCACCGCCCCCGCTCCCCCCAGGCCTTGCCGGCCTGCCGCCCACCCTGACGCTTCAGCCTCTGGAGGCCGACGGCTGGCAGTTTGAGGAGCGCCATTTGCAGGTGACAATTCTACTCGCAACGCAACAAGTGCTCCTGCGCGATCGCCTCAATCAGCGCTGCTTCCGCTTCGACGCCCAGGCCCAAACCCTAGCCATCGATGGCGCGATCATCCGGGCCTCCGGAAACCACTTGAGCCTAGACTGCCCAGAAAGTGGCTTCAGCGGCTGCTTACAAGTCCAGGCCCAGCAAAACCAGCTAACCATCGCGATCGCCGGCTGGCAAGATCCCTTAACCCTGATCTGGCCCCAGACTCCAAGCTCTCCGCACCAGGAGTTCGACGCCAACCACCGCTCGAAATCCTTCGGAGAAAAGAGTTAGAGTCCTCCAGGACGTGTCGTTGTTGCCAGAAATTTTGAGACACCTCGGACCAGGGTCAAGACCAGAAATAGGGGAGGTAGACGCGCAACGGCTTCTCGAAGAGGGGGCTCTGCCGAAGTCGGTCTTCGATAGTCTTGCCCAAATTCAGCGCGAGCTGCTTCGCCTCGATTGGCTCCCCAAGGTTCGGTTTAACAGGTTCGGATTGACAGCTTCGGCCTCCGGCGCTGGCTTCAGGCCCTCGGTATAGCTTGTCCGAAGCTAGTGCGATACAGCTTCAAAGTTCCTCTCTCAATCGGGGCTACTAAGTACACACATCTCGTAACAGCCCCAACTGACCGTTTTTAGCCCCCCTAGCCCCCTGATTTCGGGGGGGAACGGAATTCCCAGTCCCTCAGAATTGGGGGATCTAGGGGGCAAACGAGGGAAAAATGAAGCCAAACATGACTTGTGTGTATCTAGGAGCTCAATCAGGGAGCAAGATTGAGGAGATCAACGTAGTTGCGCTTCAGCGCTCAAGCCAGCGGAAGATGGGCCCATAAATTTTCACGAAATAACGACCCAATTCGGTAGGGGCACAGTTGCCGCGCCCTCAACCCAGTCAATCGCTGTTCCGATAAGGGTTTGAGGCTTGGGAGACTCAAACCCTGCAATGGTGCATTTAATTTGTGAAATTCCATCAGCGCTCCCCCAGGGGAGTCCAACAACTGCCTATCAGATTGTCGAGCTGAGAGCCTGGGGTTGTCGCCATCCACGACTCCTCCCAGACAGAGGGAGATTGACTTCCTGGAGTACTTTAAGAGGGATACACCCCAATGTAGAGATGGCTCAGGGGTGATTTGAACACCCGACACGAGGCTTATGAGTCCCCTGCTCTAACCAACTGAGCTACTGAGCCTAGTGCAATCGCACGATTGTTAAGCTTAGCATAGCTTTTGGGGAAATTGGCGGCTGAGGCGAAAAAAATAGGAGAAACCCAGGCGATCGCCCCCCACCCCCATGATCACTGTCACCGTCAAGCTATTTGCTGCCTACCAAGAGGCCTTCCAAGTCCCGGAACTTCAACTCGATCTGCCCGAGCCGGCCTGTGCTGGCGATGTGCTGGAAAAACTGCTGGGCGATCGCCCCGAGCTCGAACGCTGGCGAGCCGTCACTCGCTTCGGGGTCAACTTACAGTTTGTGCCGCCAGAAACGCCGCTGCAAACGGGGGATGAAGTCGTGCTCATCCCGCCCGTCAGCGGCGGTTAGGCTCTGGCGCCAGTCGCTCCTAGAGCCATTGCCAGCCCTGGCTTTTGAGCCCTGAGGCTCGCCAAGATTGGCTCAGGCTGCCTGGACTTTCTGACGGGAGTGTGATTTTGCCTGATGACAGGCCTGGGCCAAGACACCTGCTTTTAATATTTCTTTAATTTTGTTAGGATGGATACCAAATTTGTAGACGCCTATTTAGACGAGGGAGACCGCTTTCATGAGCCAAAAACCGATCGTTGTTGCACCATCCATCCTCTCGGCCGATTTCGCCCGCCTTGGCGACGAGATCAAAGATGTTGATGCGGCGGGAGCTGACTGGATTCACGTCGATGTGATGGATGGTCGCTTCGTCCCCAACATCACCATCGGTCCCCTGATCGTCAAGGCGATTCGTCCCCACACCCAAAAGCCCCTCGATGTTCACCTGATGATCGTCGAGCCCGAAAAGTACGTCGAAGATTTTGCCAAGGCCGGGGCCGACCAGATCACCGTCCACGCTGAGCACAATGCTTCGCCCCACCTGCACCGGACCCTGAGCCAGATCCGCGACCTCGGCAAGAAGGCGGGGGCCGTGCTCAACCCCTCGACGCCCCTAGAGTTGCTGGAATACGTCCTGCCTCTCTGCGACCTGGTTCTGCTGATGAGTGTCAATCCGGGCTTTGGTGGTCAGAGCTTCATCCCTGAGATCGTGCCCAAGATTCGCAAACTGCGCCAAATGTGCGATGAGCGCGGTCTTGATCCCTGGATTGAGGTCGATGGCGGCCTGAAGCCCGCGAATACCTGGCAAGTGCTGGAAGCAGGGGCTAACGCGATCGTGGCCGGCTCGGCCGTCTTCAAGGCTCCGGACTATGCTGAGGCCATCGAGGGCATCCGCCAGAGCAAGCGCCCAGCCCCAGCGGCGGAATTAGTGACCGCCTAGAGCTCGTGTGGCCCGCCTACAGCGCTGACGCCGGACGGCCAAGTCCTTACCGGCTTGGCGTCCGGGTCTTAGGAGGGTCTGCCTGCAAAACTGGGTGATGGTTATTGGTTACAATTTGTTACAACTGTGAGTCCCTCCGGGAGTTGGCGATCGCCCTATGCAATGCCTCATCCACCGCCGCGCCGAATTCTCCGCCAGTCACCGCTACTGGCTCCCCGAACTCAGCGTGGCTGAAAACCAAGAGCGCTTCGGCCCTTGTAGCCGCTTTCCCGGCCACGGACATAACTATGTCCTCTACGTTTCGCTCTACGGTGAGCTAGACCAATACGGGATGGTGCAAAACCTTTCCCAGGTGAAGCGGGTCCTGCGGCAATATGTCATTCAAGACCTCAATTTTTCCTACTTGAACACGACCTGGCCGGAATTCGAGCAAACGCTGCCGACGACAGAATTTATCGCCCACACAATCTGGCAGCGGCTCGCGCCTCACCTGCCCCTAGCTGGCCTTCAACTCTTTGAACACCCCAAGCTCTGGGCCTATTACACAGGAGATGCCATGCAAGCTGCCCTCACGATTAGCACCCACTTCAGCGCGGCTCACCGCCTCGCCCTCGACAGCCTCAGCTATGAGGACAATGTAGAGATCTACGGCAAATGCGCCCGTCCCCACGGTCACGGCCATAACTACCACCTCGAAGTGACCGTCGCGGGGGACATTGACCCGCGCACGGGGATGATTGTCGATCTGCCCGACCTACAAAAGGTTGTCGATGATCTAATCGTTGAGCCCTTCGACCATACCTTTTTGAACAAAGACATCCCCTACTTCGCCGAGGTCGTCCCCACAGCCGAGAATATTGCCCTCTACATTGCCCAGACGTTGCAGCAACCTCTAGCCGCTCTGGGGGTTGAACTGGACAAAGTGAAACTCATCGAAAGCCCCAACAATTCGGCTGAAATCTACTGCCGCCAAGCCACGCTGCCCACGGCCGTCGTGCGGGAGCCGGCCCTGGCTCTGGCTGGGCCGTCAGCCTAGAGACGCGATCGCCCCTGGCCCAGGGACCCCGGTTCACGAGCTAAAATGCTCCGACCCTGCTGGCGCGGCCAACCCTGGGAAATTCCAGACTCAGGACCCTCCTCGCAGCCTTCATCCCCGCAGTCCGCTGCTCTAAATGTGGGCGAGGGGGAGACCCGACCAAGCCTTCTGGCTCCCCTGCTCCCGTTCTGGGAGCGGGGGTTCGGGGAGAGCCTGGGGCGATGCCCTCGGGGTGGACGAAAAAAAGCGCGTCTCCCCTGAATTTTGAGCGATTGCTCAAGGAGCAGAGGGTCGCCCGCTTCAGCGTTACCGGGCCCTCATCCCCCCCCAATGCCCGCGCCTTTGCCAAGCCCGTACTCAACGGGTCGCCCGCTTCAGCGTTACCGGGCCCTCATCCCCCCACCCCTTCTCCCAAAGCTGGGAGAAGGGGAGTTAGAAGGCCCTCGCCTAAGCTTGGGAGTGGGATTTAGAGGGAGAGCTGAGCGCAGGAGTACAAACATCCCGCGCAAAATTTCGTTCACCTGATGCCCTCGGACGATCGCGCTGAAGAATCTATCTTAGGGTATACTAAGGCTATAAACTGGGTAGTAATCGGGTCAAAATTCGCGCTACAAACCTTGTGAAAGCTCTACTCGTTTGATCAACTATCCTAGGGTAGAGATTTCAAGGCCTGCGCCGCTCCAGGTAGGCTTTAGTTAACAGCAACTTATAACCATCCTCGAAAATTTCTATCAGTTTTGCCACCGCGCTCCCTAGGTTTTTCGCGATAATAACGAGTAAGTTCCTGACGTGCTCAGTCGCGTTATGGACTTGCAGAAAGCGGAGATAGCGTATGGATACGGGAATTTTGAGCTTTGGGGTTATGACGCTGGTGAATGGGATCATCTGCTTAACCCTGCCTCGGTTAGTCATGCTGGATTGGTCGAAGCTGGGGCGAGCTTGGTCAGAATCGGGCGATCGCCCGTCCAATGTAGCAAAGCTAACTGTTGCCTCTGAGAATTTGCCTCAGGCTTAAGGCTCAGTCCTAATCCAACTCAGTCTCTCTCAGCTCGTTGCCGTTCCCAAGTTTTGGGGACGGCAACTTTTTCGGCCGTGGCGATTACAGCTTGTTCAGCAATCGCTTAATACGGACCCTCACCCTAAATCCCTCTCCCAGAGCGGGAGAGGGACTTTGAGATCGTTTTGTATGATTCGTGGAAGGGCTGTATCTGGGCAAGCACGTTGGGAGCCCCGGCCAAAATCCAGAACCGGCTGGCGTTCTAAATCCCTCTCCCAGAGCGGGAGAGGGACTTTGAGATCGTTTTGTATGGTTCGTGGAAGGGCTGTATCTGGGCAAGCACGTTGGGAGCCCCGGCCAAAATCCAGAACCGGCTGGCGTTGCCGCCGCTCGCTCCCCGCCACGGCTGGCAAAGCCCGCGCCGGCCTGGCGGGGCGAGGGTTGGCCTCAGCGCAGTTCCTCTCCGGTGGCCGGCCAGAGTAAGCGCAGGGCCAGGGTCGCGAAGCCAATGGCCGCCAGCGCCTTGAGCAGGCGCGCCGGGAGCACTTGGGCCACGCCGCCGCCGATGAGCACCCCGACGAGGCTCGCCAGCAAGAGGGCCCCGACAGTACCGAAGAAGACCGCCCGAGGCGAGCGCGAACTGCCACTCAGGGCGATCGCCGCCAACTGGCTCTTATCACCAATTTCCGCGAGAAAGACGGTCGCGAACGTTAATCCCAACAATTGCCAATCCATGGGTGGGCCTCAAGCTTGTACAACATCCCAAAGCAGGAGGAGGGCGATCGCCAGCAAGACCACCGCCGCCGCCAGCTCCAAGACCTGGGGCGCGACCCGGCGCGAGAGCCAGACTCCCAGCAGCACTCCGATCAGACTCGTGCTCACCAGCGCCAAGGCCGCCCCGGCAAAAACGACCAGGGGCGCTTGGGACTCGGCGGTAATCAGCAGCGTCGCCAACTGGGTCTTGTCGCCCATCTCCGCCAGGAGGATGGTGGTGAAAGTCGCCCCCAAAGTTGCCCAAAAGCCCCGGGGGCGTCGCGGGGCACTAGGAGTTGCGGGGGTCGGGCTCGGGGAGGGGGGGGATGTGGTCGTGTCCACAGCGATCGCGAACTAGGAGCCCTAGGATGGAGAGGTCTTTGGCATTGTCGCAAAAGTAGACCGGAAATTTCAAGCTCCGAGCCCTCGGGTCTCCCGACCCCTAGGGGCCGCTTGGAAATTTGGTTTACAATCTCTACAAACCCAGCTCCCTTGGGGCCAACGTTAGACTGGGGCGATCGGGTGCATCTCCGTTAGGCAAGTTTGCCCCCTCTGCGAGCAGCCGCCGCGCGTCTACAGCCCCCAGTCCCCTCTTCTAAGAAGGGCGGAGGGGAGTCTCCCAAGTGAGATGCACCCGTGGCGATCACCGGCCCTCTTGTTTTCTCTGTTGAACTTGAATCATGTCCCTCATGCGACTGCAAACCGTTTGGCCGTGGTTCCTCGGCAGTGTGTTGTTCACCAGTCTGGCTGTCCCCGCCCAGGCCTTGCCCGACTCCATTGAAGCGGCTGGGATCGACGCCCGCCGCCTCCACGACCCGCCCTACAACCTCACTGGGCGCAAAATCAGCCTTGGGCAAGTCGAAGTCGGTCGGCCGGGGCGCTTTGGTTTAGACAAGCCCTTCTCGAGTATGTTGCAGGGTCTGAATGTTGCTGGGGTCTTTTTGCGCGATCGCCCCACGAAAATCAGTGCCCACCTCGACTCCCACGCCGTCATGGTGGCCACAGTCATGATCAGCCCCGATAAGCGCCTCCGAGGCGTTGCCCCGGAGGCTCGCCTCTATGCCGCCGCCATCGGCTCCCTCCGCAGTGCCGGCCAGCCCGAAGAATGCTTGGCAGCGCAAAACATCGCTGAGCAAAACGGCGGCGATGTGCGGGCGATCAACTTCAGCTTTGGGGAGCCCCTGCGGCGTGATCCCCGCCCCAATCCCACCCTGGATGGCAATGCCCTGCTGACCCTCTGCATTGACTGGTCAGCTCGGGTCCACGACACCCTCTACTTCATCGCTGGCAACCAGGGGCGCGGTGGCATCCCGATCCCCACGGACAACTACAACGGCGTCAATGTGGCGGCCTCGGTGCGGCGCGATGGGACCTTCAGCAAGCTGGACTTTTCTAACTTGAGTACCGTGCCCGAAGGGGTCGGCCGCACCACCATCCTGCGGGAAATCAACGATGATGGGCGGCGCTCCATTGATCTGGTCGCTCCTGGTTCTGGCATCGAAGTCTACGGCCTCGACGGTCGCGCCACGCCGGTCTGGGGAACCAGCTTCGCCGCGCCCCACGCCACCGCCACCGTGGCCCTGTTGCAGGAACTGAGCGATCGCGCCCTGGCCCAAGGCTTGAGAAACTGGAGCCTCGAGGCCCGCCGCAGCGAGGTGATGCGGGCCGTCTTGCTCAACTCAGCCGATAAGCTGGCCGATGCCAGCGATGGTCGCTTCTTGGGCATGACCCGCACCCTGCGCTCCAAGAGCGATGGCACTTGGTTAGACGGTCAGGCCGCCCAGGACCCCCGCACGCCCCTAGATATCGAAATCGGTGCCGGCCACCTCAATGCCTACCGGGCCTATCAGCAGTTTGCCGCCGGTCAATGGGGCCCCCAAGCGCCTGTCCCTGCCCGGGGCTGGAACTACGGCACGATCACCGTCGGGGAGAGCCAGGATTATGTCTTCGCGGAACCGCTCCAGGGCGGTAGCTTTGCCGCCTTGACCCTGACCTGGCATCGCCATGTGGAGCTAGTCGATGCAAATAGCAATCAACGCTATGACCTAGGCGAGCAATTTCGCGATCGTGGCGTCAACCACCTTCAGCTCTACCTGATGCCCGCCGACAGCGACAGCGCCATCGCCAGCACCTGCGCCTCCACCAGCTCCGTGGACAATCTCCAGCACATTTTCTGCCCGGTTCCGGCCACGGGCCGCTATAAGCTCCGGGTCGAATACCGCCAGCAGGTTCACGAGCCCCAGCAGGCTTACGGTCTCGCTTGGTGGACGCAGCCAGCGAATTAGCGTCTACCCTTGGTGTTCTCCCCTTAGCCCTGCAACCTCCCATGCCCCTGCTGACGCGACCGAAGCTCGAAGCCCTGTGCCTGCCGATCGCCGCTGTCTCGGTGGCGCTGTTGCTATTCGGCCTGTTTTGCGCCCTGGCCGGGGCCAATCCCCTGGGGGTCTATAGCTCTATTCACCGCGCCGCCTTTGGGCAGTGGAGTTCTTGGCAAAATACCCTGATTCGCGCCTCGCCCCTGATGCTGAGCGCCCTCTGTACGGCTCTGCCCGCACGCCTGGGGTTGGTGATCATCGGGAACGAGGGCGCCCTGATCTTGGGGGGTCTGGGGGCCGTCAGCCTGGGTCTGGCCCTGGGAACGAGCCTGCCCCCTCTGGCGGTGCAGGGGGCGATGGCGATCGCCGGGCTGATCAGCGGCGGTCTTTGGATCATGCTCGCCGGGGCCCTGCGCCACTATCGCGGTGTCAACGAGACGATCAGCAGCCTGCTGCTCAACTACATCGCGATCGCCCTGCTCAATCACCTGGTCGGCGGGCCGATCCGCGACCCTAGTTCCCTCAACAAGCCCTCCACCTATCCGTTGGATGCCGTTAATATGCTGGGCTCGATTCCCGGCACGCGCCTCCACTGGGGCCTCGTCTACGGCCTGGTAGCCTGCTTGCTCGCCTACCTGCTGATCCAGCGCACCACGTTCGGCTTCGCGGCCCGCACCACCGGCGGCAACATCCGGGCGGCACGGATCGCCGGTCTCCCCGTGGGTCAACTGACCCTCGCGATCTGCTTCCTGGCCGGCTCCTGTGCGGGTCTGGCGGGCATGGTGGAAGTAGCCGCGATCCACGGCCGCGCTAATGAGTCCCTCAATGTTGGCTACGGCTACGGCGGCATCCTCGTCGCCTTCGTGGCCCGGCACAATCCCTTGGCGGCGTCCTTGGTCTCGATCTTGCTGGGGGGGATTCTCGCGAGTGGTGGCATCTTGCAGCGATCGCACAATCTCCCCGATGCCACAGTCTTGGTCTTTCAGGGTCTGGTGTTTCTCTGTGTCCTGTTCAGCGAGTCCCTCTACGGCCGCTTCGAGATCTTCCAGGAGCGCGATCGCCTCAGCCCAGACCGCGCCGCCCAAGGGTGAGCGCGGGGCCAGGAACCCAACTCACGCTAGGCTAGGAGCGGCCTCGTTAACCCTAGCAGCACCATGATTGCCGGTATCCAGATCCACCCCCTGCGACGCATCCCCGATGAGCGCGGTACGATTTTGCACCTGCTGAAAGCCAGCGATGCCCATTTCCAGACCTTTGGCGAAATTTACTTTTCCACGGTCTACCCCGGCGTGATCAAGGGCTGGCACATCCACAGCCGCATGACCTTGAATTACGCCGTACCCATCGGCCGCATCAAGCTTGTGCTCTACGACGATCGCCCCCAATCTCCCACCCAGGGCGAAGTTCAAGAGATTTTCCTCGGCGAGGACCACTATGCCCTCGTGATCGTGCCGCCGGAGGTCTGGAACGGGTTTAAGGGAATGGGCACAGAGCGAGCGCTCGTCGCCAATTGCGCCACGATCCCCCATGATCCTGACGAAATTCGCCGCCTCGACCCCTTCGACCCCACCATTCCCTACGACTGGGCCCTAAAACACCGCTAGGCGGAGGTTGTGCTCACGGCCGCGATCCCTAGCCCTCAGTAGACTGGGGTTGATTCTGTAGACTATGCAACGAATTGTTGCAACGACTGAATTCCAGTGCCAGCAAGGGTTTCGGCCTGATCAGCCCAAGATTTCTGGTGCTGCAATTCTAGGGCGTGTCGTCCATGAAAGCCAGACTCCAGCCAGAAACGGCCTACTTGTGGCCTCCACCAGTCTTGTCGGCCTCATCGCCTTCAGGCTAGTGCTGACAAGGGTTTCGCGAGGAATTGATCCCAGACCCTAGCCTGACCGACTTAGGAAAGCTGATGTGATGCGCCGCCGCTCGCGCCTCCGGGGTTCTTAGGCAAGGGTTCGCAGAGTCCTGACTAGCACGGGGTCCTCGGCCCTAGGGCCTGGAGGCTTGATGCAGACTACAAGCCCCCTGACTCACGGCTGGTTAGAATAACCGTGGCTGAGCCGGTGCAGTTCCCTGAGAAGACAGTAGGAAGCGATGCGAGTTTTGATTACGGGCGCGCTGGGCTTTATCGGTAGCTCCCTCGTCGCTCACCTGCGGCAGCAGACGGATTGGCCGCTGCGATTACTGGTGCGGCGTGTGCCGCCGGCTTTGGTGGACTGGGTCCAGGGCCTGGAGGTTTGGAAAGGGGATCTCACACAACCAGAGACCCTCCAGGGTCTGGGGGCTGGGGTCGATGCTGTGGTGCATCTGGCGGCCCTGGACGCCGGGACCTGTCGCGCTGACCCCGTAGCCGCTCAGCGCGTGAACGTGGAGGGGACTCTGCACCTCCTTCGGGCCCTGGAGGGGGCGGCGCTTCAGCAGGTGATCTACCTCTCGACCTTTCATGTGTATGGGGTGAATCAGCGCGATCGCGTCACCGAGGCCACGCCCGTCGCGCCCCTGCATCCCTACGCAACCACCCATGCGATGGCGGAACTGCTGGTCAGCGAGTATGCGCGCCAACGGCAGCAGGGAGCGACCCTCCTGCGGTTGGCCAACTCCTGCGGTCCGCCCCTGTACACCGAGGCCTCTTGCTGGCAGTTGGCGGTGAATGACCTCTGCCGCCAGGCGGTGGAGCAGCAGCGCCTTGTGTTGCGCTCCTCGGGGCTCCAGGTGCGGAACTTTATTGCCCTGGCGGATGTGGTGCGGGCCCTGGCTTGGTTGCTGGGCCGGGGGGCCGCGGGGGTGCAGACTCTGAACTTGGGGGGCGATCGCACCCATAGCATCCTCGAGGTCGTGCAGGCGGTTCAGGCTTGCTACCAAGCGCGTTACGGGCTGCTCCTGCCCCTGAGCCGCGCCGAGCCCCGACCCGGGGAGACGGTCCGCCCCCTGGACTACCGCAGCGACGCGATCCGGGCCCTGGGATTCACGCCCCAAGTTCCCCTCGCCGCCATCGTGGCCGCGACCCTCGACTTTTGCCAGCAGCATTTCCGGGGTCCTGGCTCTCCCTAGCGGGGTGGACGAAATTTGATGCGGGATGTTGGTACTCCTTAGTGAAACCCTCACCCCAACCCCTCTCCCAAGTTGGGAGAGGGGCTTCTAACTCCCCTGCTCCCAGCTTTGGGAGCAGGGGCCGGGGGATGAGGGCCCGGTAACGCTGTTCGCGCTAGCGTCGCGGAGCGATAGAAGGCGACCCTCTGATCCTTGAACCATCGCTCAAAATTCCGAGGAGCCGCGCTTTTTTTCGTCCGCCCCCCTAGCGCTTCCCTAATAGCCCGCTGGAAAATCGTGATAGAGTGGGTCGCACGCCGCCACGTTACCAGGAGAGCTGCATGAGTTATCGCATGGATCGCCGCGCCTATGCGGATACTTTTGGGCCGACGGTGGGCGATCGCCTCCGCCTCGCCGACACCGAGCTGATCATTGAGGTCGAGCGCGACTTCACGACCTACGGCGACGAAGTGAAGTTTGGCGGCGGCAAGGTGATTCGCGATGGCATGGGCCAGTCCCCCATTACTCGCGAGGAGGGGGCGGTGGATCTGGTGATTACCAATGCCCTGATCCTAGACTGGTGGGGCATCGTCAAGGCCGATGTGGGCATCAAAGACGGCAAGATCGTGGCCATCGGCAAGGCGGGCAACCCCTACATTCAAGACAACGTAGACATCATCATCGGCCCAGCCACGGAAGCCGTGGCTGGAGAGGGACAAATCCTCACGGCCGGGGGAATCGATGCCCACATCCACTTCATTTGTCCCCAGCAGATCGAGACGGCGATCGCCTCCGGGATCACCACCATGCTCGGGGGCGGCACGGGTCCGGCCACGGGCACGAATGCGACGACCTGCACGCCGGGAGCCTGGAACATTCACCGGATGTTACAAGCAATTGATGCGTTCCCCCTCAACTTCGGCTTCCTGGGCAAGGGCAACAGTAGCAAGCCGGAGGGCCTGGTGGAGCAAGTCAAAGCGGGAGCCCTGGGCCTGAAGCTGCACGAGGACTGGGGAACCACCCCAGCCGCCATTGATACCTGCCTGAGCGTCGCGGAGGACTACGATGTGCAGGTGGCAATCCACACCGATACTCTCAACGAATCGGGCTTTGTTGAAGACACCATCGCCGCCTTCAAGGGTCGCGCCATCCACACCTACCACACGGAAGGAGCCGGGGGCGGCCATGCCCCAGACATCATCAAGGTCTGTGGTGAGGCGAACGTATTGCCCTCTTCGACCAATCCCACCCGCCCCTATACAGCGAACACCCTGGAAGAGCACCTCGATATGCTCATGGTCTGCCACCACCTGGATCGCAGCATTCCTGAAGATGTGGCCTTTGCAGAGTCCCGCATTCGCCGGGAAACCATTGCGGCGGAGGACATCCTCCACGATCGGGGGGCCTTTAGCATCATTGCCTCAGACTCCCAGGCCATGGGCCGCGTCGGGGAAGTGATCCTCCGCACCTGGCAGACCGCTCACAAGATGAAGGTGCAGTTTGGCCCCCTGCCCGAGGATTCGGGCCGCCATGACAATCTGCGGGCCAGGCGCTATGTGGCCAAGTACACGATCAATCCGGCTATCTGTCACGGCCTGGCGGACTATGTGGGCTCCGTGGAGGTGGGGAAACTGGCGGATCTCTGCCTCTGGAAGCCGGCCTTCTTTGGGGTCAAGCCTGAAATTGTGATCAAGGGCGGGGCGATCGCCTGGGCCCAGATGGGCGACCCCAATGCCAGCATTCCTACCCCCCAGCCGATTCATATGCGGCCGATGTTTGGCAACTTCGGCGGGGCGATCGCCGCCACCTCCCTCACCTTTGTCTCCAAAGCAGCCCTCAAGGCCGACGTAGCCAAAAAGATCGGTCTCCAGAAACCCACCGTCGCGGTGAGCAACACCCGCAACATTCGCAAGCAGGACATGAAGCTCAACGACACCCTGCCGGCGATCACCGTTGATCCGGAAACCTACGAAGTCCGAGCGGATGGCGAGCTGCTCACCTGCGAGCCCGCAACCGTCCTGCCCCTCGCTCAGCGTTACTTCCTCTTCTAAAGACCTAAGGATGAGGGCTGCGAACCCAGAAGGCCTCTGGCCTCAACAGGAGTTCGACAACTAAAAAGCGGCTAGTGTCAGGGCTTTAAGCGGATCATCGAATTGGTACAGCGGTTTTTAGCCTAGTGCAATACAGCTAAAGCCCCTCGCCCTCCGGAAGAGGAGTTTGGGGTGAGAGCTCCGTACTTCACTAGCAAGAAAAATAGGCTCTTCGGCACTTGGTGTGTAAACTCAATCAAAACTCAAGCCCGAAATGCTTGCTGCATAAAGATTTTGGGTTTCTAAACACTTGATTAGGGTGCAAAATCGCCGAAAACCATGCTAGAAGCAGGATTCAGTGATTTTTACCACACTAAGTACTGAAGAACCGAAAAATGCTGTATTAGCAGGATGAGCGTCAATAAATGCACATACCAGGGGTCTTCATAGATCACACTCCTGCTGCTTCCGAGTCGGGAGCAACAGGAGTGTGAGAATGAGGGCAGCCGTAACACCGCCCTCGACTGCCTCCAAACCGGCGCCCGCCGCGAGACCCCTAGGTTAAGCCTGCACCAATTCCGACGGCGTTTGGCCCTCAGGGTGGTGCCCGTTAGACAAAGCATAGGGGCTGCCCTCTAGGGGCGACTTACCCTCATAGGCATCAATGATCAACTGCTTCAGATCGCGAATCAAGGGATAGCGAGGATTCGCGCCCGTGCATTGGTCATCAAACGCTTGATCAGCTACCTGATCCACTTGGGCATAAAAAATGCTGTCGTCCTCCTTGAAGCACTCCTTGATACTGCTGGGAATCCCCACCCGCTGCTTCAGGCCTTCCACCGCCGCGATCAGTCGCGCTACCTTCTCGTCCTCCGTCTCACCCCCGAGATTCAAGTAATCAGCA
The DNA here is from genome assembly GCA_964397305.1 of uncultured bacterium. GTDB lineage: Bacteria > Cyanobacteriota > Cyanobacteriia > Cyanobacteriales > Spirulinaceae > JAAUTY01. Next base: position 23,503 of record CAYNIP010000016.1, on the reverse strand, counting down.
ATGATCGAGTAGCGCCACTTCGCATTGGGGTACTTGTACTGCGAGAACGTCGCCTGCTTAAAAGGCACATCGGTCGCGTTGTAGCGGATGACGTGAGAAATCATCAACGCATTCGCCAGACCGTGGGGAATGTGGAAAGTAGCCCCCAACTGGTGAGCAATCGAGTGGCAGATACCCAGGAAAGCATTGGCAAAGGCCATGCCCGCCATGGTCGCCGCGTAGTGAACTTTCTCACGGGCCTTCGGGTCCTTAGCCCCGTTTTCATAGGCACTGGGCAGGTATTTGAATAGCAAGCGAATCGCTTCCAGGGCTAAGCCGTTGGTATACTCCGACGCTAGCACCGACACATAGGCTTCCATTGCGTGGGTCAGGGCATCAACACCGCCAAAGGCCGTGAGGCTTTTGGGCATATGCAGGGTCAACTGGGGATCGACGATCGCCATATTCGGCGTCAGAGCATAATCCGCCAGGGGGTACTTGATGTTGTTGCGGCGATCCGTGACCACGGCGAAGGGGGTTACTTCCGAACCCGTGCCCGAAGTGGTGGGAACTGCCACCATCATCGCCTTGTCCCCCAACGGCGGCAGGTCATAAACCCGCTTGCGGATGTCCATGAAGCGCATGGCCAAGCCTTCAAACTCAATGTCGGGATGCTCATACATCAGCCACATGATCTTGGCCGCATCCATCGGCGAGCCACCGCCGATAGCGATGATCACATCGGGCTCAAAGGTCTTCATTAGCTCCAGGCCGCGTTGCACCGTATCCAGGGAGGGATCGGGCTCGACATCATAGAAGACGTTGTACTTCACCTCGATCTCGTCCAAAACCTCCTCGACGCTCTTGGTCATGCCCAGTTCATAAATAGGCTTGTCCGTGACGATGAAGGCCCGCTTCTTGCCCGCCAATTCCCGCATGGCTACCGGCAAAGAGCCGTACTTGAAGTAAACCTTGGGCGGCACCCGGAACCAGAGCATATTCTCCCGGCGCTCGGCTACGGTCTTGATGTTGAGCAGGTGGTGGGGTTCGACATTTTCGCTAACCGAGTTGCCGCCCCAAGTACCGCAGCCCAAGGTGAGGGAGGGATCAAGGCGGAAATTGTAGAGGTCACCGATGGCTCCTTGGGAGGAGGGGGTGTTGATCAGCACCCGTGAAGCCTGGACCCGATCCTCAAAGGCTTGGATGTGAGCCAGGTTGCCAGGGTTGGTGTAGAGGGCCGCCGTGTGCCCGCGCCCGCCAAACTCCACCAGCTTGCAGGCCTTTGCCACAGCGTCGTCGTAGTCCTGGGCCCGGTACATGGCGAGGACGGGGGAGAGCTTCTCGTAGGCGAAGGGTTCCCCAGGACCAATTTCCTCGACTTCGCCGATGATCACCCGCGCGTCCGCGGGCAGCGTCAGGCCGATCATGGCAGCAATCTTTTCCACCGGTTGGCCGACGATTTCGCTATTCAACCGGCCGTTGACAATCAGTTTGCCCCGCATCCGCTCGGTTTCTTCGGGACTGAGGAAGTAGGCTCCGCGAGCACAAAATTCTTCCCGCACCTGGTCGTAGACATCTCCGACGACGACAACCGACTGCTCGCTGGCGCAGATCATGCCGTTGTCGAAGGTTTTGCTGATCAGGATGGAGGAGACCGCCATTTTAATGTGGGCCGAGCCATCGATCAGGGCGGGGGTGTTGCCTGCCCCAACTCCGAGGGAGGGGTTGCCGGAGGAGTAGGCGGCTTTGACCATGCCAGGGCCGCCCGTCGCCAAGATCAACTTAACATCCGGGTGCTGCATCAGGGCCTGGGAGAGGGGCACGGTGGGCTCGTCGATCCAGCCGATAATGCCTTCAGGGGCTCCGGCGGCAACAGCTCCTTCTAGAATGATCCGAGCCGCTTCAATGGTGCAGCGTTTGGCCCGGGGGTGGGGGGAAAAGATGATGCCGTTGCGGGTCTTGAGGGCGATCAGTGCCTTGAAAACAGCGGTCGAGGTGGGGTTAGTCGTGGGGACGATGCCAGCAAGGATACCCACGGGCTCGGCAATTTTTTGGAAGCCGAAGGACTTATCTTCCTCGATCACGCCGCAGGTTTTTTCGCCCTTGTACTTGTTGTAGATAATTTCGGAGGCGAAGTGATTCTTGATCACTTTGTCTTCGACGACGCCCATGCCAGTCTCAGCAACGGCCGATTTTGCGAGGGGAATGCGGGCGGTATTGGCAGCGAGGGCTGCTTTCTTGAAAATATGATCGACTTGCTCTTGCGAGTAGCTGGCAAAGGCCTGCTGGGCAGCTTTGACTTGGGCAACGAGGGCCTCGAGTTCGTCAATGTTAGTAACTCTAGTAACCATTAGCAAGTCTTCCGTATAACTGGTAACATCAGGTCTGAAACTCAAGTTTCATTGTACGTGCCGGCTCTGGAATGCGATCATCCAGTCCCTAAGATTAAGCTTCTTTTCACAAAGGTGATTTAGCCTTTCTTTAGGAAGTCTTTAGAAAGTCTTTAGAAAGATTTTAGCTTTTCGTTTCAAGGGAACTGGCCGCAGCGATGGGGTATCAAGGGAGACAAAATTGCGGCCAACCCTTGGGGGAGGTGGGGTGCATCTCAGTTAGGCCAGTTTGCCCCCTCGGCGCGAAGCCGCTGCGCGTCTACAGCCCCCGGCCCCTGCTCCCAAAGCTGGGAGCAGGGGAGTTAGAAGCCCCTCTCCCAACTTGGGAGAGGGGTTGGGGTGAGGGCTAAGCTAAGGAGTCCCAACATCCCGCGTAAAATGTCGTTCACCCAACGTTTCACCTGGGGCGGCGTTTCAGGCCTGAGGTAAGACAATCAGGAGCTTTGTGACCCTAGGCTGGCTCCTGGCCTGCTGAGGTAGGGTGGGTTGAACGGAGCGCTGGACCCTCTGGGCGACTGGGCGTTGGTGCAGTCTCCGCCGGAGGTCTCCTACCTGCTGTAAAGATGCGTTGGGTTTTCGGCGTCAACTCAAGCGACGGAGGATTAGGGTTTTAGGTTTTGGATCGGCTTCGGAGGGGGCGGTGAGCTGTCTAGCGGGGGAGGCCGAGTAGGGGGCGATCGCCCCCAGCCTCCCCTGACACCACCTCACCAATACAGTAGGCGGGAAGGCCTTGGGTTTGGAACCAGTGTAGGCCAGCATCGACTTGACTGGGGGGTAAGATCACCACAAAACCAATCCCCATGTTAAAGGTGTCGAACATTGCGGCGGGGGACACCGAACCGACTGCCGCGAGCCAGTCGAACAGGGCCGGCCGGGGCCAGCTCTGAGGATCGAGCCGCACCGCCTGTCCCGGCCCCAGAGCTCGGGGCACATTTTCCGGCAGGCCGCCCCCGGTGATGTGGGCAAGGCCGTGCAGTTCTAAGCCTGCTTGGCGGGCCCCCAGAATCACGGTGACGTAGAGCTGGGTTGGCGTCAGGAGTAGTTCTCCTAAGCTCAGGCCTCCCAGGTCCTCAGGACAGTCAGACCAACTAAAGCCCGCCTGGGCGATGATTCGACGAACTAGGGAGAAGCCATTGCTATGCAGACCTTGGCTGGCGAGGCCTAGGATCGCGTCCCCTATCTGCACTTGGGAACCGTTGAGCAGCTGGGCCCGCTCGACGACGCCGACACAGAACCCAGCTAGGTCGTATTGGTGACTGGCATAAAATCCTGGCATCTCGGCGGTCTCGCCGCCGAGGAGGGCACAGCCACTCTCGCGGCAGGCCTGGGCGATGCCGCTGACGACGGCTGCGAGTTGCGCGGGCTCGAGGCGGCCTGTTGCTAAGTAGTCGAGGAAGAAGAGGGGCTCGGCTCCGGTGGCTAGGACATCGTTAACGCACATGGCGACCAAATCGATGCCAATCGTGTCGTGGCGATTCAGAGCTTGGGCGAGGAGGAGTTTGGTGCCGACGCCATCCGTGCCAGCTACCAGCACGGGCTCTTGGTAGCCGGAGGGTAGGCGGCAGCAGCCCGCAAACCCCCCTAGTTCTCCGAGGACCTCGGGGCGTTGGGTACTGGCGACATCTCGGCGGATGCGCTCCACAAAGTCGCGGCCGGCCTGAATATCAACGCCAGCATCTCGATAGTCCACGCTTGAGCCTCGTTGGCAGCATCAGTGATCTTATGAATTTGAGTGTAGCAGGGGAGGGGAAATATAAAGTTTTCGCGAAGTTTTGAGGGGAACTGCGAGGGGGAGCGAGGGCGGCAATCCTAGGAGGAGATTGGCCTTGGGGCGATCGCCCTCAAGAGGGCGATCGCCCCTACCCCCCCCCCGCGCGGATCTCAATCACAAAAGTTCATGGTAGTCTGTTGCAGTTTCTCCAATACCGAGATTACTAAGCAAAAATGCCTAGCCATCTTGCCCAAGCTTCCGGCTTGGAACCGTTGGCCAGTCATTGACCCTGCTTTCACCCAACTGATTATGAAGCACAGACTCCTAAGTAGCCTTGCAGTCACAGTCGTCGCCACGGGCACGAGTTTAGCCGTGGCGCCCTCCGCTGAGGCTTCTGAGACTACCGCACGAGCCTGGGCCGCTGACAGCGTTCCAGTTGCCTCGCCTTCCCAGGTGTCGGTTCCCCAACCGGGCCTTCAGCTTGCCGATGCGGCAAGCCAGGGCACCGCTCAAACCGCTCGCGCCACTGCGAGCCAACCGAGGGGCATCGCCCGTCTCTATCGTCACTACCAGAATGATCGAGTGGCAGCAACGCTCTTTGTGCGGGATCTGCCGATCTTGACCTTTATCGGTGATGCGTCAGGGACGGACCCTGGCAAGACAGCGGCTTCTGAGCCCTGGCACCCCAGTTTCCTCGATGATCTCGCCGCGATTCAAGCCGGCGAAGTCGAGGGCGTCAGCGACGCTGAGGATGATCCCGTCCAACGGGCGGCGGCGATCGCCCAGCGTCTGAACCAACTTGATCTCAGCCGCTTTGATGCGACGGCGATCACGGCCGCTTGGGATGCCGCCCAGGAGGCCTATGTTCTCAAGCTAGCGGATGAAACCCTAGCGGTGATTGATCGCCAAACCCAATTGGCGGACAGTACCAACAGTTGGGAGCAGGATGTCCTGCAAGCGACCAACCGCCTCCGCCGCTTGCTGGGCTCGGCCCAGCCCCTGCAACTGCGTGACTTGGAGCTACGGCCCGCAGCCCAACGGCATCGGGTCGTTCCCCAAGTGGCGGTGGGCCCAGTTCAGGCGCGCCAATCTGGCGTCGCGTCTTGGTATGGCCCCGGCTTCCACGGCCGCCGCAGTGCCAGCGGTGAGCGCTTTAACCAAAACGCGCTCACGGCCGCTCACCGCACCCTGCCCTTTGGCACGCAGGTGCGGGTCACCAACCTGCGGAATGGTCACTCGGTGGTGGTTCGCATCAATGATCGCGGCCCCTTCACCCGGGGTCGCGTGATTGACCTGTCCCGGGCTGCCGCCGGAGCCTTGGGAATGCTGGGCAGCGGTGTTGCACCAGTTCAGCTTGAGGTGCTGGGTCGCTAGCCCCTGAGTCAGCCCGCCTGACTGTTTGGAAACTCGTTTAGGATGAAGAGTGATTTCCCCCGGCCGTGAGGCCACCTGGAAATTGCTCTTCATTTTTTGCGAGCCGGCTGTAGATTTAGCAGGGAGGGACCTGGCGGTGCGCTTGGTAAAAACCATTGCTGGCTTGCGCTCCTGTCTTGAGCGCTACCGACGACAGAGTTGTGAGCTTGGCCTCGTGCCCACGATGGGGGCGCTGCACGCGGGTCATGCGAGCCTGATCGAGCGGGCTCGGGCGGAAAATGATTATCTGGCGGTCAGTATCTACGTGAACCCCCTTCAGTTCGGCCCCACAGAAGACCTCGACCGCTACCCGCGCTCCTTGGAGGCGGACTGTCAGCGCTGTGAAGCCTTGGGGGTTGATCTGGTGTTTGCCCCCACGGCGGCGGAGATGGGGGCGATCGCCCCGGACCCGACGATCGTGCAGCCGCCCGCCTCGCTATTGCGGGGCCTCTGTGGGCCCTGGCGGCCCGGCCACTTTCCCGGCGTGGCGACGGTCGTGACCCAGTTGCTCAACCTCGTGCAGCCCACCCGCGCCTACTTTGGTGAGAAGGATGCCCAGCAGTTGGCGATCATTCGGCGGCTCAGCCGGGACCTGAAGTTGCCGGGAGAAATTTGCGGCTGTCCCATTGTCCGCGAGCCTTCGGGCCTAGCCTATAGTTCTCGCAATCAATATTTAAGCGCGGAGGAGAGCCGCCAAGCCCTCGCCCTCTGGCGGGGCTTGCAGCAGGCCCGGCAGCGGTTTCAAGCCGGGGAACGGGAGGCCTTGCCCTTGCTAGCGGCGGTGAAGGACGAACTGGCTCAGGCCCCTGCGGTGACGGTGCAGTACGTCGAGCTGACCGATCCGGACACCCTCCAGCCCTTAGACCGGGTGGAGACGGTCGGCCTGCTGGCGATCGCCGCCCTCGTTGGCTCCACGCGCCTGATTGATAACGTGATCCTGCGGGCTCGCCGGCCCATCGTCGCCATCGATGGGCCGGCCGGCGCAGGCAAATCGACCGTGACCCGGGCTGTCGCTGAGCGCCTTGGCCTGCTCTATCTAGACACGGGGGCCATGTACCGGGCTGTCACCTGGTTAGTCTTAGAGGCCGGCCTGGCCCTGGATGACGAGGCGGGCATTGCTGAGCTGGTGCAGTCCGCCGAGATCCAGCTTCTGGTGGGGGAACCGGTGTCGGAGCTGCGGGTGTTGGCCAATGGCTGCGATGTGACCACCCTGATTCGGACGCCGGACGTGACGGCCTCGGTGTCGGCGATCGCCAAAATTGGAGCCGTCCGCCGCCACCTGGTCCAGCAGCAACGGCGTTGGGGCCATAAGGGCGGGATCGTGGCCGAGGGGCGCGATATTGGCACTCACGTTTTCCCCGATGCGGAACTCAAAATCTTCCTCACGGCCTCCGTGCAGGAGCGGGCCCGCCGTCGCCTGCGGGATTTTCAGAGCCTCGGCCAGGATGCCGGTCTGGATTTAGCCCAGCTCGAGGCGGCGATCGCGACCCGCGATCGCCTCGACAGCAGCCGCTCCATTGCCCCCCTCCGCAAGGCGGCCGATGCGATTGAAATTGTCACGGACTGCTTGAGTGCCACGGAGGTCGTGGAGCGCATTGTGGCCCTCTACCCAGGACCGCCAACTCCTTGATTACCAACATTCCGTGAGATTGCATCTCAACCCACCCCCAAGGGAGACTTATTCCGGATATTATCGTGGCAGAAGCGGTATTAAGCTTTTGGTTCGCCTCAGGCCTCGGTGGCTTGAGCCCTGAACGTTGCCCCATCGTTAGAAGGAAGCCGGTTGTGAGGAAACAGCAACGTCAGCCGCGCCGCACCCCGCCGCGCCCCCTAGTTTCAGCCCCATCCGCCGCCCGGCCGACGCGCACCCAGAGCCGCCGCCGTCATGTGCCCCTCGTGCCTTGGATCATCACGCTACTCGCCGCCGCCATCAGCTTCTATGTGGGCATTAATTTGCCCGTCAGTACGACGAGCACTGAAACCCCCCCCGTGCTCCACAGTTCCTTGCCGCCAGCCAGCCGCTCCATCGCGGGGGTTAGCGGCCTGAGCACAGCAGCGGGCCAAGCCTTGGCAGCGGAGGTGGCCGCGGCCGCGGCCGTGGTCGAAGCTCGCGAACAGCAGGAAAAGTTCACGGTCCCGCCCGACTTTCGGGGCAAGACGATCGAAGCGGTCCCCGTCTCTGGGGAGCGTAAGGTGATTGCGCTGACCTTTGATGATGGGCCTTGGCCCGAGGCGACCAACAGCATTCTCTACATCCTCCGCCAGTACAATGTCCGCGCCACCTTCTTTATGATCGGCCGCAATGTCCGTAACTTTCCGGAGCGAGCCCGTCAGGTGGTGGAGCACGGTCACGCCGTCGCCAACCACAGTTGGAATCATCGCTACCACGTCCATGCCCCAGCCGAAGCCGCCGCAGAAATTGACAACACCGATGTCTGGATCGAGCGGGCCACAGGGGTTCGCAGCCATCTGTTCCGCCCTCCAGGGGGCTTCATGCACACGGGAATGCCGACCTATGCGGCCGGCAAAGGGCAAGTGGTCGTGATGTGGTCGGCGGATTCTAAAGACTACTATGCCTCGAGCGCGAGAATTGTCAGCAACGTTTTGTCTAAGGCAAGTCCGGGGGGCATTGTCTTGTTTCATGACGGCGGTGGCGATCGCCGCAATACCATCGCCGCCTTGCCCAAGATCATCACCTCGCTGCGGGAGCAGGGCTATGAGTTCGTCACGGTCCCCCAGTTGCTAGAACTGCAACAGCAGCAGCAACAGCTTCAGGCAACCAAGGGCTAGAATCTTAGGTCGCTGTTTTGGGCCCTCGGGCTCTTGCGGGGCACCGGACGAGAGTAGACGGAATTGGGCTGTAACTCTGCTGAGGCGGTTGGGAGCGCTGAAGCGCAACTAGGGTGCTCCCAAGCGGTCGGCCCGTAGGCCTTACCCCTCTGCCCTGCGGCATACAATGCCGCGCCCTGGCCCAGGCAAACTGTAAGATTTACTTAAGACTGATGCAGAACGATCCCCAGAGGACAAGAGTTACATGACAGTTGCGACCGGCATTCCGGCTTTTTGTCAAGGCATCCAATACTTTGGCGAGTTAACTCCCGATTTTGAACAGTACGGCCAGACTCCGGCGATCGCCCCCGGCCAGACCCGGCTCGCCAACCCCAGCGACCCTGCCGCTGCCTACCAAACCCTGCTGGCAGCGGACGCCCTCCGCTACCTGACGCTCCAAATCACCGCTAGCAAGCAATCCGGCCACCCCGGCGGTTTTGCCAGCATTGCCGATGGCATTGCCGCCTTAGTCATGCTGGGTTACAAAAACATCATCACCGAAGTCGGCCACCACGCCCCCGGCTTTTATAGCAACGTCTTCCTGGATCGCTCCCTAGAAGCGATGGGGATTGCAACCGTGCAGCAGTTGCGCGATCGCTTCCGCGAGACCCACGGCCTCCTCGGCCACCTCTCCGGGCAGATCCCCGGCCTGCTCAACCCTGCCGGCCCCCTAGGCCAAGGCCAACACTTTGCGATGGCCGGCGCGAAGCTCAATCCCGGCGTACTCTTTCCCGTCACCATCGGCGATGGGGGCCTCGGCGAACCCTACGTGATGAGCAGCTTTGGGCACTTCCACACCGCTTACCCCCGCGTGACGAACTTCCTCCCGATCTTGGTTTGGAATGGCTACTCCCAAGAACACCACAGCATGGTGGCCACCCAGACCAATGACCAAATGCTGGAATACTGGAGCGGCAACGGCTTTGAGGAAATCTTCCTGGTCGATGCCAAGGACTACGACGACACTAAGCAAGCCAGCGCCTATGCCGACAGCACCACCTTCTCGCTGCCGCAGCGGCTTGCCTTCATGCAGGCCCTGCTAGAAACGACCGACCGCGCGGCTCAGGCAGCCCTTGATGGCCGCTTGACCGTGCTGATCGTTAAGCAGCTCAAAGGGGCTGGCGTCCACAAGCGCGGGGCCAAGTCCCACAACCTCTATCCGGGCGACACGGTGGAGAAGGATTACATCGTTGCGGCCCTCCAGGCCCGGGCGCTGCCCCCGGCGGCCTGGGAATTGGTGCGGACCAACTACACCCGGGCAGCGGGGGGCCCAGCCGCCCAAGTTGCGGTCACAGAATCCGTCCGCCCGGTCCCCCCCCTTGGTTCCCTGCCCCTGAACGAGTTCCCCCTCGGGGAGGAGAACAAGCAGGTTGCCACCACCGCCCTGGGTCATCTAATTGCTGCGGTCGGTCAACAAGATCCTGACTTTATCGTGACCAACGCCGATGGCAACGCCGCTTCGGGAATCAACAACGTGAACCAGGCCCTCAAGATCATTCACCCCATCGTTGATCCGGACTACTTCCAACAGCCCCAGGGCCAAGTCTACGAACCCCTGAGCGAGGATGCTTGCGCGGGCTTAGCGGCGGCTCAAGCGCTGTTTGGAGCGCGATCGCTCTGGTGCTCCTACGAGTCCTTTGCCATCAACGGCCTCCCGATCTGGCAAACCGTCACCCAGGCGATGGCCGAGCTGCGCCGCCCCACCCCGGCGACGATCACCCTCTTCACAGCCGGGGCTCTGGAGCAGGGCCGCAACGGTTGGACCCATCAGCGCCCAGAGATCGAAAACTACTTCGCTGCCCTGATGCGGAATGGCAACGTCTTCCCGCTCTTTCCCTGCGATGCCAACAGCATTCAGGCCTGCTATGAGTGGGCCGTGGGTCAGCAGAATAAGGGCATCACCATCACGGCTAGCAAGTCGCCGCTGCCGCTTCGCACCACCTTCGCCCAAACTCGGCAAGCACTGCAAGACGGGGGGCTGCTCCTCCAAGAAACCCCCGGCTCGAAAACCGTGGTCTTTGCGGTCATTGGTGACATGACCTTGATCCCGGTCTTGGCGGCAGCTGAGCAATTGCAAGCTCAGGGAATCGGCTCGAAGGTCGTCGCGATTATCAGCCCCCGCCGCCTCTATCGCCCCTCGGATACCGCCTGGGAAACCTGCTCGGAACCCGAGGGCGGCTTCCTGTCTGAGGCCGACTTTGCCAGCCTTTTCGGGGGAGATGCTCTGCTCGGGGTCACGGGCGGCTCGAGCGCCATGCTGGAGCCGGTGTTGCTCCGCAGTACCAGCCCCCGCGATGTCGTAGCCTGGAAGCGCGGCGAAACGGCGGCGAGTGCAGCTCAGGTGATGGCGATTAACGACCTGACGGCGGAGTATTTTGTGCAGCGATCGCGAGAACTCCTGGGGAGCTAAGCGCTGGGAGGTTTGCGATCAGTCCCCCCAGGGTCTTGATAGGCTAGGGACCGGTTTGGCGCCGGCCCCTAGGGCCCTCGGGGCGACGGCAAGACACCCATCTTGGCCCGCACCCCGTCCGTTTCCCACTTCTAATTCCCTCTTCTAAAGTTTTGAAAAACGGAACGAGGCCGGCGAGCTAGGGGTCCCTGCAACCCCCGCCAGCACCTTTGCGGGTCCTGTCGTCGGCGAGATGGCTGGTCCGGGGCCAACCCTATGGCAAGATGAGGAAGGACAAAACCTGACCCCTGAGACCGCTCTTGGGGTTTAGAGATCGCTGAGGGAGACCATGAACGCTGCTCGACTATTTTGGCAAACTTGGGGTCGCCGCCTAGCCCGGACGCTGGCGATCGCCCTCCTCCTCATTCCCCTTTCGCTAACCCTCAGCGCCGCCTGGTGGGACACGGGCAACAGTGGGATGACGGCCCGCAAGAGCCAACTGGCCCAGGGCGATGCCGTGACCGATCCCACGGCGATTCTCCGCAACGCCTTGCCGATTGAAAATGAGTCCGTGCGTCGCCTCCAAGCCCGGCTCGAGGACATTGCCATCGGCCTCCGCAGCAAGCGCTGGAGCCCCGTGGAGCGGAATGTTAAGGAAGCAGGGCTGATTCTGAAATACGACCGCGAGAAAGTCTTGGCCTCGGTTCCGGCCGCACGGCAGGCGGAGGCCACCGACCTCTGGGAGCAACTGGCGGCGGGGCTCGGGCCCCTCCGCGAGGCAACGGAGGCTCGGGACAAGAGCACCGTCTGGGAAGCGCGCCGACAGCTCCTCAACGGGCTCACCGATTTGGAAGAGCTGATGGTGCAGGAGTTTCCCTTCACCGTCCCCGAAGAGTATGCGGGCCTACCCCAGCTCAAGGGTCGCGCTACGGTGAAGATGACCACAGACAAGGGCGAGTTGATCATCGTGGTCGATGGCTACAATGCCCCGGTCAATGCCGGTAACTTTGTCGATCTGGTAGAGCGAGGCTTCTACGATGGACTGTCCTTTCTACCCAGCCAAGATTTTGTGTTGCAAGCGGGCGATCCGCCCGGGGACGCCGTAGGCTTCCATGACCCGGATACGGGCGAGTACCGCGCCATTCCCCTGGAGGTGAAAATTGCTTCGGAGCCGGAACCCCTCTATGGCATTACCCTGGAAAACGCAGGCTTCTACTTATCCCAGCCAGCGCTGCCCTTCAATGCCTATGGAACCGTGGCCCTAGCGCGGCCGAGCAATGATCCCAATGGGGGTTCCTCCCAGTTCTTCTTCTTCCTCTTCGATAACGAGTTGACGCCGCCGGGGTTCAACCTCATGGATGGTCGCTACTCCGTATTTGGCTACGTGGTTGAAGGGAAGGAGACCCTGGAGACCCTGAAGGTCGGCGACACCATCCTGAAGGCTGAGGTGATCCAGGGCGCGGATAATCTGATCCGGCCCAGTTAGGGTAGTTGGCAGCCGGGATGGAGGCCCTAACAGTCGGTGATCTCGGCGAGCAGGGCTTGCTGGCCTTGGTGCAGAGCTTCTGTCCGGCCGAGTTGGTGGGGGATGATGCGGCTTTGCTGACGGTGCCGGCTGGGGAGGCCCTGGTGGTGAGCAGTGATGTGCTGGTGGATGGCATCCATTTTAGCGATCGCACCACCCCCCCTGAGGCCGCTGGCTGGCGGGCGGCGGCGGCCAATCTCTCGGACCTGGCCGCGATGGGGGCTCGGCCCCTCGTGCTGACGGTGAGCCTGAGTCTGCCCCGTGAGCAGCCGGTCGCGTGGGTGAAGGCTCTCTATCAGGGCTTGGCCGCTTGCGGTGAGGCCTACGGGGCCGCGATCGCTGGGGGCGACCTCTCGCGCTCGCCCACGGTGGCGATCGCCATTACGGCCCTGGGCACAGTTTCCCCGACTCAGGCCCTGCGACGGAGTGCGGCCCAACCGGGGGATGTGATCGTGGCGACCGGGTGGCATGGGGCTTCCCGGGCCGGGCTGGAGTTGCTCCTGCGACCGGAGGCGGGGACAGGCCTGACCAAGGCGGCCCAAACCGCCCTGATCCACGCCCACCAGCGGCCCCGGCCCCGCTTCGATGCGATCGCCCACCTGGCCGCACTTCCCTGCCAGCGGGCGATCGCCGCCATGGACAGCAGCGACGGCCTCGCCGATGCCGTACTCCAGATCAGCCGCGCCAGCGGCGTCGGGGCGCGCCTCGACCGAGCCGCGCTGCCCATACCGCCCCTATTTACCCCCTGGCTGGCGCCGGAGCAGGCCCTCACCTGGACGCTCTACGGGGGCGAAGATTTTGAGCTGGTGCTTTGTGGCCCGCCGGCTTGGGGGCGATCGCTCGTAGACCGCCTGGGCCCCAAAGCCGCGATCATTGGCTCCATGACCTCAGAGCCAGAGGTCCTCTTGGTGACAGCCGATGGCAACACGCCCCCCCAGGCCCTCAGTCTAGGGAGCGGGTTTCAGCACTTCTGAGAGAGGTCTAGGAGGCTCGGCGGCGGGCTATCCGGCCTCACTAGCTCCGCAGCGTGACGGGGAACTGCTGCGTCAGGCTGTCTCGCACCTTTTGATGCACGGGCTCCACATCGGCCTCGGTGAGGGTGCGATCGCCTGCTCGGTAGCGGAGGCTGAAGGCGAGGCTGCGCTGCCCCGCCGGGACATTTTCGCCCTGGTACTGGTCAAAGAGTTCAATCCCCGCCAGCAGAGACTGACCCGCTTGCTTCATGGCGTCGGTCAGCTCAGCAACGGCTAACTCAACCGGGGCAAAGAAGGCAAGGTCGCGCTCGACGGCCGGGTAGGGGGAGTAGGGTTGGAGGTGGACAGTCCCCGCCGCAGCGAGGTGGTCAAAGAGGAGGTCGGCCTTGAGTTGCACCAGGTAGACCGCCTCGGGCAGATCGCGATCGCGCCGTAGTTGCGGATGCAGTTGCCCGAAGTAGCCCAGGCACTGTTCCCCCAGCCAAAGAGAAGCCGTACGGCCGGGGTGCAGGCGGGGCTCGTGGCTCTCAGCCTGGTAGCGGGCCTCGAGGCCCAGCCGCTGCAATGCGGCCTCGACGAACCCCTTGGCGGTGTACCAGTCCATCGGCGCGGGCTTGCCGCCCCTAGCCCAGCGCCCTTGGGGTTGGGTGTCACCGCCGAAGATGGCCGCAATTTCTTCCCGTTCTTGAAACAGGCTGCTCTGGTCTTGGTAGAACACCGTGCCAACCTCAAAGCCATTGAGCACCCCATTGCCCTGAGCCAAGTTGTCGCCCAGAGCCTCCAGGAGACCCTCGATCAGGTCACGGCGCAGGGCCGAATATTCGCTCAGCAGCGGGTTCTCCAGGCGAATATCGGCCAGCTCTGGCTTCACCAAGGAGTAGTGAATGAGTTCCGTCAGGCCCACGGCGCGCAGGGCCTCGCGGACCCGGCGGCGGGCCTGAACCCGGGGCGGTAGGGTTCCGGCGGCGGTCTTGCTGGGGAGGGTGTCACAGAAGTGGTCGTAGCCGTAGAGCCGTGCCACTTCTTCGATCAGGTCGATCTCGCGCTCGAGGTCCCGATAGCGGTAGGAGGGAACCTGTACCATCCAGGTGTCGGCCTTGCCATCTACGGGGGTTAGCTGGCAGTTCAGCGCGGTTAGGGTGCGTTCCACCTCCGCCGCTGGGAGTGCTCCGGGGCCGCTCTCGGTTTTCACCGGGCCGAGGATCTCGCGCACACGGGGGAGGCGTAGCTCGATCGGGCGGGTTAATTGCTCCGGGGTAGGGCGGTGGTCGGCGATCGCCTGCATCGTCGGCGTGCCCCCGGCCAGCTCCACCATCAGGGCGACTGCTCGAGCCCTAGCCAGCTCCAGTTCGGCGAGATTGACCCCCCGCTCGTAGCGGGCCGAGGCTTCGGTCCGCAGGCCTTGGGCGCGGGCGGAGCGACGGATGGCGACGGGATCGAAAATGGCCGCCTCGAGCATCACGTTCACGGTCGTCTCGCTGACCTCCGTGCTCCCCCCGCCCATGACGCCCGCCAGAGCCACGGGCTGGTCGTTGGCGGTGATGAGGAGATTTTGGGCGGTCAGGGCGCGATCGCGGTCATCCAGGGTTTGCAGGGTTTCCCCCGGCTGGGCCAGCCGTACCCCAATTGCCAAGTCCTCGCGGCCGGCAACGGCAGCTAGGCGATCGCGATCAAAGGCGTGCAGGGGCTGACCCCACTCCAAGAGCACATAGTTCGTAATATCGACAACGTTGTTGATCGGGCGAACCCCCGCCGCTTGCAGGCGGTGTTGCAACCAGGCCGGCGAGGGAGCAATTTTAACGTTGGCTATCGTCGTGCCGATGTAGACGGGGCAAACCTGAGGATCACTGACGCGGACCGTGAGCGCAGGCTGACTGGGGAGCTTGACCGGCTCGGGGAGCGGTAAATGCAAGGTCGCCCCCGTCAAGGCGGCCGTTTCCCGGGCGATCCCGACCAGGCTGAGGGCATCGGCTCGGTTGGCCGTCGAGGTCAGGTCGAGCACCACATCGTCCAAGCCCAGCAGGGGCCGCACGTCTTGACCCGGAGTGAGATCGGGGTCAGGGAAGATGTAAATGCCGTCTGACTTGGTTTCTAGCCCCAGTTCTGCGAGGGAACAGATCATGCCCTCGGACTGGACCCCCCGCAGCTTGGCGGGCTTCAGCTTCAGGTCAATGGCGGGCAGGTAGGTTCCTGGCGGTGCGACGGGTACAAAGATGTCCGCCTTCACGTTGCTCGCGCCGCAGACGATGGTAGCCGGCTCGCCGCGACCGAGATCGACGGTACAAACGCTGAGCTTGTCGGCGTTGGGGTGGGGCTCGCGTTGGAGCACTTTGCCGACCACCACGCCCTCTGCGAGCTGGCGGCGATCACGAATTTCCTCTACTTCAAACCCGGCCATCGTCAACAAGTGCCCCAAGTCCTCCGGGGGCAGGGTCCCATCGACCAGTTCGCGCAGCCAGTTCAACGAAATCAGCATATCGGGGTTGCTTGCCTTACCGTCACCAAGCCTTTATCTTAAACGGTTTGGCGCTCGTGTCGCGTCCCGGAACGCCCTAAGGGGGTGGACGCCAAAAAGCGCGGCTCCCCTGAATTTTGAGCGCTGGCGCAAGGATTCAGAGTGTATAGTTGTTTCAAACAATTTTGAGACCCTCGGAAATAGCTGCAATTCTTGCTTGGCAAGGATTTCGTGGTTGACCCGTCTCCTCCTTAACGGAAGCAACTATAACCGTAGTTGCGCTTCAGCGCTCCGATAAGCGGGCTGATGAGGGGCTGAAGCCCAACTACGTCGAATACTTTTTATCGTTGTCTCAAACAATTTTGAGACCCTCGGAAATAGCTGCAATTCTTGCTTGGCAAGAATTTCCTGGTTGACCCGTCTCATCCTTAACTGAGTCGAGCTTAGGGTCTGGCCAAGCCTCGGGAATTTTGCCGAGCTTAGAATTGCAGTTTCCCAACTTCAGTCCCGACTGTGGGGGAGCTAGCAGCCTTGGGGCAGCGAGTCGCGTACACTGGTGAAAACTGGGTGCTTGGCGGTTGCCCCAGCGATCGCCCCTGTCGTCCCATCTCATTGACCTGCCCATGACCGCCCGCAAACGAGTTGCCCTTTACTACCCCAACTTCACTGGTGGGGGGGCTGAGGCTGTCGGCCTGTGGATTCTCGAAGCCCTGAAGGAGCACTACGACCTGCTCCTGTTCACCACCGTGCCCGTGGACTTTGCCCGCTTGAACCGGATGTACGGCACGCACTTGACCACCGCTGAGGTGGCGGTACGGCCCCTGTGTCCGCCCAAACTGACCGCTTTGGCAGAGTTCGCGATCGCCAACTCCCAAGCGGTGCGCCGTCTCTCGCTGCACGGGACCCTGCGCTGGTTGAAGCACCGGGCGGCGGACTATGACCTAGCGATTTCCGGCTACAACGCCGTGGATCTGGGCCGGCCGGGCTTGCAGTATGTCCACTGGATTGGGGTCGTGGATGGCTCAGCCCGCCAAAACTTCTTCTACCGCTGGGTATCTGACTTTAACCTCGATCGCTTGACGCAGAGCCAGGCGATCGCCAACTCGCAGTTTGTCGCTGACCGCTTCCAGCAGCATTACGGCGTACCGGCCCAGGTCATCTATCCGCCCGTAGTGATGGAGGCCCAAAGCCTTCCCTGGGAGGAGAAAGAGGATGCGTTCATTTGCAGCGGGCGGCTGGTCAAGGCCAAGAATCCCCACAAGGCGATCCAGATCCTGGCCCGAGTCCGCGACCAAGGCTATGACGTAAAGCTGCACCTGACCGGCGGCGGCGGCGGCACCTATGCCTGGCAGTATACCCGCTTTCTTAAGCAACTGGTAGCGCGCCACGCCGACTGGGTAACGCTCCACCAAGGGCTGAGCTACCCGGACTATAGGCGGCTCCTGACCCGCTGTCGCTACGGGATTCACAACAAGCCGGAGCCCTTCGGCATTTCGATCGCGGAAATGGTGAAGGCCGGGGCGATTCCCTTTGTGCGACCCCGAGGGGGTCAGATCGAAATCGTCGGCCCGGAGCAAACCGCCCTCTTCTTCAAAGACATTGATGAAGCGGTAGCGAAGATCGTCGCCGTACTGAGCGATCGCGACCACCAAGCCTCCCTGCGCCAGCAGCTCGCCGCCCGCCAGGACCTCTTCTCGACCCACCGCTTCACCACCGAAATCGCCCAGGCCGTGGCCACCTGGTTTGCAGCGGCGAACCCCTGAAGCCGGGGGTCAGCCGGGGGCGGACTCCCGGAGAAACTGGCCAATCAGGTACAGGGAGCCGCAGAGCACGAGGCGATCGCCCGTCGCCGCCGCCGCCCCCAGGGCCGTGGTCAAGTCCCCCTCGGCCTGGCTGGTGGCTAAATCGGGGCAGAGCCTCCGGGCCGTTTGCACCAGAGTTGCTGGCGCAACTGTCGCATGGTCGGGGACGGGGACTGCATAGAGGCGATCGCCCGGCCGCAGCAGGGCCGCGAGGATGCCGGCGTAGTCCTTGGTGTTGAGAATGCCGATGATCCAGGCCAGGGGACCATCCTCGCGATCCACATACTGCCGCAGGGCGATCGCCCCGGCCGGATTATGGGCCCCATCCAGGAGCAAGGGCCGGCCCTGCCAAGTCACGGCCTGGCAGCGTCCCGGCCAGCGGGCCTGGACCATCCCGGCTTGGATCGCCGCCTCGCTCACGGCCCAGCCCTGGGCCCGCAGAACTTGCAGGGTGGCGATCGCGATCGCGGAATTGGTCAAAGGCACTGCCCCCGCCCGGGGCAAGGGGTAGTCCAGGGGCTGGAGGGGAAAATCGCTGCGAGCCGGGGGCCGGAAGCGGGCCCGCCCAGGGCCCAGGAGAATGGCCGGCTCCACCCAAACCCGGGGGCCCCGGACCGACCAACCCGCCATCACCGCCTCGGCTTCCGGGGGCAGGGGCCCGATTACGGCCGGACAGTCCGGCTTCAGGATGCCGGCCTTCTCCCGGGCGATCGCCCCCAAGCTATCCCCCAGAACTTGGGTATGGTCGTAGGCAATCGACGTGATCACCGCCACCAAGGGCCGAGCCACCACATTGGTGGCATCCAAACGGCCCCCCAAGCCCACTTCGATCACCGCGAGATCCACAGCTTGGCGGTGAAAGTACAGCCAAGCAGCGGCGGTAAACAGCTCAAACTGGGTCGGAGACTCCTGCTGAGGATCGATGGCGGCGCAGACTTCTCGCAGCAAGGCCAGGAGATCGGCGGACGCGATCGGCTGCTCCTTGAGACAAATACGCTCTGTCCAGTCCTGCAAATGGGGGGACGTGTAGCGCCCGACCCGGTAGCCGGCCGCCGCCAAGGCGGCCGCGAGGTAAGCACAGACGGAGCCTTTACCATTCGTGCCGGCAACATGAAGAACGGGAACCTGCTGGTGGGGCTGTCCCAGGGCGGCCAGCAGCCGCTCGCTGCGCTCCAGCCCCAGGTTGACCCCAAATCGGCGGAAGGGCTGGAGGATTTGATCAACGGTTCCCAGGGGCGATGAATGGGAGCGGGGCGGTAACTGTGACAACGGCTGGCGATTCGCTTATGATCTAAGGGAGGTTGTTGCTAAATGTATGAAAACTGTTTTAGTGGTCGAAGATAGCCTAACGGATCGCGAGACCCTCTCGCGTCGGCTCCAAGATGCAGGATTTCTAGTCGTCAGCGCAACGAGTGTGGAAGAAGCGCAAGTGAAAGTGGCGCAAAAAAAGCCCGATGTTATTTTTCTGGACGTAATTCTACCAGGTCAAAGCGGTTTCGAGTTTTGCCGTGAGTTGAAAACCAGTCCCGACACCAAGCAAATTCCCGTCGTGATTTGCTCCACCAAGGGAACGGAGGTTGATAAAACCTGGGGCACGATGTTGGGAGCCGATGAATACTTGACCAAGCCGCTGGATGATGCAGCCTTCCAGCAGGTGGTGCGCCGCTTGGCTTAGGAGCCGCGATCGCCAGGGTTCGAAATGGGGTGATCCACTCGGGAGGGGGAATGACTGACAGCGTTGATGTAGCCATTGTTGGGGCCGGCATTGTGGGCCTGGCCCAGGCCCTTGCCGCCGCCCAGCAGGGCTATCGAGTGGCCGTCTTTGAGCGACAGCCCCAAGCCCTCGGGGCTTCGATTCGCAACTTTGGCATGGTGTGGCCCGTCGGGCAGCCGGAAGGGCCCCTGTACGAGCGGGCGCGGCGATCGCGCGCCCTCTGGCTCGAGCTGGCCGGCTCGGCCGGCTTCCAGGCCGATCCCTGCGGCTCCCTGCACTTGGCCTATGCGCCCGACGAACTGGCCGTGCTCGAAGAGTTTGTCGCCGGAGCCGAGGCGCGGCGCGACACGATCGCCCTGCTCACCCCGGAGCAGGCGATCGCCAAAAGTCCGGCCGTAGTTCCCGACGGCCTGCTAGGGGCTCTCTGGAGCAGTACCGAAGTGATCGTAGACCCGCGCCAGGCGATCGCCCTCCTGCCCCCCTATCTCACCGAGAAGTATGGCGTCCACTTCTATTTCAACACCGCCATTCGCGAGATCGCTTACCCCACCCTCGCCAGCGCCCAACAATCCTGGCGCGCCGAGCGCATCCGCGTCTGTAGCGGCGCTGACTTCGAGACCCTTTACCCCCACCTCTACGCCCGCAGCGGCCTGACCAAGGTGAAGCTCCAAATGCTGCGGACGGTCCCCCAACCCTCGGGCTGGCGCGCTGGCGCGGCCCTCTGTGCTGGCTTGACCCTAACCCACTACGCCGCCTTTGCCGCTTGCCCCTCCCTACCGGCCCTGGCCGCCCGCATCGCTCAGGAGACCCCCCAGTTTCCCCAGTGGGGCATTCATGTGATGCTGGCACAAAATGCTAGCGGCGAACTGATCCTGGGGGACTCCCACGAATACGGCCCCAGCCCCGATCCCTTTGACCGCACCGAGATCAATGACCTGATCCTGGGCTACCTGGGCCGCTTTGCCCGCTTCCCCGACCCCCGCATTGCCGCCACTTGGCACGGAGTCTATGCCAAGCTCCCCGGCCAGACGGAGTGGATTGTGGAGCCGGAGCCCGGCGTGATGGTGATCAATGCCCTCAGTGGTGCGGGGATGACCCTCTCCTTGGGGCTGGCAGCTGAGATGTTTGCAGACGCGGCCTGACGATGCAGGACTTCTCCCAGTCCCTGACCGCGCCCCCCGAGGCCTGGCTCCCCATCGGCCGCATCGTTGCGCCCCAGGGGTTGCGCGGCGAGCTGCGGGTCTATCCGGACACGGACTTTCCCGAGCGCTTCGAGCAACCGGGTCGGCGCTGGCTGCAACCCGCCGCCGGGGGCGAGCCCCAGTCGGTGGAGCTGCTCAGTGGGCGCTGGTTGGCCGGCAAGGGATTGTATGTGATTCGACTGGCGGAGGTGGGCGATCGCAATGCGGCCGAGGCCTTGCGGGGCGCCACGCTCTTGGTCAAGGCCAGCGATCGCCTGCCCCTGGGGAAGGATGAGTACCATGTTGCGGACCTCGTGGGCTTGACGGTGGTGCTCCAGGCCACGGGAGCCCCCCTCGGCTGCGTGGTCGATGTGCTGACAGCGGGCAACGATCTACTCGCTGTGCAGTTAGACGCCCAGCCAGAGGCTCAGCCCCTCCTAATTCCTTTTGTCAAAGCGATCGTGCCCATCGTCAACCTCGCCGCCGGACGGATCGAAATCACCCCGCCCGCAGGGCTGCTCGAACTCAACCAGGGCTAGGGTGAGGGCCCTAAGGGTGCATCTCAGTGAGGTAAGCTTACCCCCTCTGGGAGCAGCCGCTGCGCGTCTCCATCCCCCGGCCTCTTCTCCCAAGCAGGGCAAAATCTAGAATGATATTGCTCCCTGTTGTTGGCGCTTTTGCGGACAGGCCGCTTGAATCGAGCCGCGCTGAACCGCCGCCGCTATCCTGACGGGGGGCAACAGGGCGAGATTTCAGTACAATTGAACGGTAGCAATTTTTCTGCTTGGCGATATGGTTCTCGCTCCCCAGACGGTCATCACCTATCCCGACAGCGACGGCAAACCGATGGCTGACAATACGCAGCAGTTTCGCTGGATCGTGACGATCAAGGAAAATCTAGAAATTCTCTTTGCGGACCAGCCAGAGGTTTTTGTGGCGGGCGATCTGCTCTGGTATCCGGTAGAGGGCCATAACCGGATTGCCCAAGCTCCCGATGCCATGGTGGTGTTTGGGCGGCCGAAGGGCGATCGCGGCTCCTATCGTCAGTGGGAAGAAGCGGGCCTCGCGCCGCAGGTCGTCTTTGAAATCCTCTCGCCGAGCAACACGGCCAGCGAGATGACCCGCAAGTTAGCGTTCTATCTACAGTATGGCGTTGAGGAATACTACCAATACGATCCCGACCGCCACGAACTGGTTGGCACGCAAGCGGTTGACGGCCGCCCCCTCGAGATTCGCGACTGGTCGAACTGGGTGAGTCCGCGCTTGGGGATTCGCTTTGAGCTGACGGACGAGGGGTTGCAGATCTACGGGCCGGGGGGCGATCGCTTCCTCACGCCGGTCGAACTGGCGGCGGAACGCGATCGAGCGCGGGAGCAGGCGGAGCAGGAGCACCAGCGGGCCGAGCAGGAGCACCAGCGAGCGGAGCAGGAGCGCCAGCGAGCGGAGCAGGAGCGCCAGCGAGCGGAGCAGGAGCGCCAGCGAGCGGAGCAGGCGGAGGCGAACTATGCCGCGCTGCTGGAACGCTTGCGCGCTCAGGGGATCGAGCCGGAGCAGCTTTAGTCACTGAACCCGGGGTGCTGGGTTACACTGGGGGCAAAACTAGTCCCCTCCGCTTGCTGATGCCGGTTCTCCACCTCGACCTCGAGCCCCAGCAGGGCAGCCGCCTCGAACTGCACGCCTTCTGGGACAATCCCGCCGACTATCGCTCGCGCCTGGTGGACACGGAGGAAATCCGGCAAGTCATCGCCGCGATCCGCCAGCCCTACTACGACGCCCAGCGCGACCTGCGACCGGAGGACTACCGGCCCCTTGGCATCGCGCTCTACGACTGGGTGAATGGTGAGGAGCGGTGGCTCGACAGCGCGATCGCCCAGCACAACGGCGAGCGGCTGATCCTGGCGATCGCCGTGGAACTTGCCCACCTCCCCTGGGAACTCTTGCACGACGGGACGCAATTTTTGCTGGAGCGGCGGATCGTGCCGGTGCGCTGGAAAGTACAGAAGTCGGCGGGTCGGCAGCCCCTGGCGATCGCCGACCAGCCCCAGAACCGCGCCCTGAATCTCTTGTTCATGGCGGCCTCGACCACCGGACTTTACTTGAATGAGTTTTAATGAACAAGGCGATCAACAATCGCGAAACTGGATGAAGCGTTGTAAGAATTCGTAGTTGCGGTTGAAGTGTTTCAGCTTCAGATCTAGATAGCCATTACGAACGTTGAAAGCCCAACCAACAGTACCGCGACCAGCAGCTCTGAACAGACCGCGAGCGGGTTCTAACAATGCATCTACCTGCGAGCAGCTACGGTTTCCGGTGATGCACCAGGAGGAGAAATGCTCGCAGTTATTCGTAGCAAGATCGTATTCATTTTCGCCAAGGCGACTTTGGGCTCGCGTAATAGTTTCTGCAACGTTAAAGCGATCGAAGTAGACACGGACAAAGAGAGTTTTCCCACCCGAGAAACTATCGAGATTGGTGTACTGAATCCTACCGCTAAGGTCGTCAGGGTCACCTGAGTAATGGATGAGCCGCTCGTCACCAATATAAATTCCGTGATGACCATAGGATCCACGTCGCACAAAAAGATGTTGACCGATTAATGATTCTTCCGGGTTCATGGCTTTAGTCCTTAGCATTGGAATTTTGGCTGAATGCGAAGGTGAATTATTCAACTATCTGTAGAATTAGTATTCATAGATTTACTGCACTCCAAACTCAAGTTGAATTTTCTCTACTGCCTTACACAAACCTTCACCATGAATCAATCCGACATAGCCAAAGAACCGAACAACTTCGTTGCGGTCAGCAACAGTTACATTATGAACTCGCAAGATGTTCTTGGTCAGAATTATTGAGCCGCTGCCATCTCTTAATGTGGACTGAATCACAATTTCATCCGTGAAATCGAGTCGTTGCGATATTTTCTTCTGAAGTTCGCTTTTGATCTCAGTCATACCTGGAACTCGTTTCAGACGATCGATTGTTCTTCCCAAAACCTCTCGATCAATCCCTCCGGAAGCATTGGGCGGATCAATCATTGCCGCGATCCGGCGCGCAACCATTGAATCTTCAAAGTAGCTAGCGTGTGCAGCAGAAATGTTGAATGATGGGATATTTCTCCAAAAAAAGGCACCTAAATTGGTA
>CAYNIP010000015.1:0-94119 GCA_964397305.1 uncultured bacterium | reverse complement strand
TAGCATAAGAGCCCAATCGGCAGTATGACACCTTATTTAATCCATGATCCTAAGCCCCAGAGAGTGCAGCTTCAGAGGGGGGGGTAGCCTGGTCCGTTGGCGGCTACCCCCCTCGCCTTAGCGTCCCCGCTGGGACGTAACCGAGCGTTTCTCGTCGGCAGCGGAGCCCTGCCGGCGGGCGGGACGGCGCTTGACGGGCTTGGAGCCGTTGTCTTCTGGGGGAGCATCCCAGTCTTGGAGCCACTTGGGGCACGATTGGTCGTAGACCATTTGCAGCGCGGCGGCGGCGATCGCGTGGGGATCGTAGTCCGCGCTCAGCTCCTTGACCGCTGGCAAGAAGGACGCCACCCGCTCACCAGCCAGGGTTTCCTGCATCTTCTGCTTCAGAGACGCCAAGCGCCGCGCCTCGATCTGGGCCTGAGTAGGAATCTGGTTGACCTCCAACTCCTGGCGCAGGCGGCGCTCAATGCGGCGCAGCAGATGGCGGTCAAAGGGTTGAATCAGGGACAGGGCAATGCCCGTGTTCCCGGCCCGACCCGTGCGGCCGATGCGGTGAATGTAGGTCTCGGCGTTGTCCGGTAGATCGTAGTTGATCACATGGCTCAGGTTTTCCACATCCAGCCCGCGAGCCGCGATGTCCGTCGCTACAATCGCCTTAACATGACCGTTGCGGAAGCGTTGCACCAAGCGTTCGCGCTGGTTTTGGCTCAGGTCGCCGTGGTACTCATCAGCGCTGTGGCCGGCGCTCTGGAGCTTGCTGGTGAGTTCCCCCGCCGAGCGCTTGGTGCGGACAAAGATAATCGCCGAGTCCGGGGACTCCACTTCCAAGATCGGGAGCAGAGCCCGCATCTTCGACCAACTGCGGGGAACCAGGTAAGCCCGTTGCTCAATCCGCGTCGGCGCTGCCTCCTTCTGAGTCACGGAAACCGTCACTGGGTCGTGGAGGAACTGCTGCACCAGCTCCCGGATCTCGCGGGGCATAGTCGCTGAGAAGCAGGCCGTGTGGCGGCTGGCGGGAGTTTGGCGCAGGATGCGCTTCACATCATCAATGAAACCCATGCTGAGCATTTCGTCCGCCTCATCCAGGACGACCCAGCGCACCTGAGACAGATCAAGGTCGCCCCGATCGAGCAGGTCGATCACCCGTCCTGGGGTGCCGACCACCAGCTGGGCACCGCGCCGGAGGCTGCGGATCTGGCGTTCAATGGACTGGCCGCCGCAGACTACGAGGGTTTTAAGCTGGCGATCGCCCGCAAAGTCCTCGACGGACTGGGCCACCTGCTGGGCGAGTTCTCGCGTGGGGGCGAGGGTGAGGATCTGCACCGCCGCTAACTGTTCATCCACAGCGTCGAGCAGCGGTAGCGAATAGGCGGCGGTCTTACCGGTTCCTGTTTGGGATTGACCGACCACATCATGCCCTGCCAGCAGGTGGGGAATGGCTTGGGCCTGAATATCAGTGGGGGTGTGGAAGCCGAGCTTCTCTAGCTGCGCGAGACAGGCAGCGGACAGGCCCAGGCTGGCAAACGAATGGCTCATAGGAAAGAAATAGCTGATGCTTTGCTTAGTAGTTTAAGAAACTTAACCAGATTTGCAAAGCAAGCTGCCGGGAGCGACCGCCTTCAAGCCTAGTTAAGTTGTGTGAGATTTAGTGCGAGGTTTAGCAGTCAGGCACTAGCTGACCGTAGAGATCGTAAACGTCGGCGTCAGTGATCGTGACAGGGACCAGCGTTCCCGGCGTCGCACCGCCCTGGACATACACCACCCCGTCTACCTCCGGCGCGAAGCGAGCCGAGCGCCCAATCGCCTCGCCTGTAGTGGGGTGTTCTTGTTCGATCAAGACCGGCACTGTCTTGCCGATCTCAGCCCGATTGCGGCGCTGGGCAATCGGTTGCTGGGTTGCCATCAGCCGCTCACGGCGTTCCTCCCGTAGGACAGCCGGGACTTGATCGGGCAGACGGCTCGCAGGAGCTTCCTCCTCGGGGGAGAAGGCAAAGGCTCCCAGGTGATCAAACTCATGCCGCCGCACAAACTCGATCAGATGCTCGAAGTGAGCCGCCGTCTCGCCAGGAAACCCGACGATGAAGGTGGTTCGCAGCACTGCTTCAGGCAGTTCCGTGCGTAGGCGCTCAATGATGGCATCATTGACCCGCCCCTGCCAAGGACGATTCATCGCCCGCAGGATCTCCGGGTGGGAGTGTTGCAGGGGCAAATCGAGGTAGGGCAAGACGTTGGGCGTCTCCCGCATCGCCGTGAGCACCTCGGGGGTGAGGCCCGTGGGGTAGGCATAGTGGAGCCGAATCCAGGGCACATCAACTTGGCCTAGGGCGCGCAGGAGTTCAGCCAGGTGCGGCTTGCCGTAGCGATCCAGGCCGTAGTTGGTGGTGATTTGGGAGATCAGTACCAGTTCCTGCACCCCTTGATGGGCCAATTGCTGCGCCTCGGCCACGATGGACTCAATCGAGCGCGATCGCTGCCGACCCCGGAGCTGAGGAATGATGCAGAAGCTACAGCCGTAATCACAGCCCTCCGCCACCCGCAGGTAGGCGTAGCCCTCTGGGGTGGTGCGGTAGCGGGGGGTCGTGTCGTCGGCGATGTAGGTGGGTTCAGGGGACACCAAGGCTACGCGCTCCCCGGCTTCCACTCGCTCGATCACCTCAACAATTTGGCGATAATCGCTGCTGCCCACCACCGCCACGGCTTCCGGCAGTTCCGTCAGCAGTTGCTCCTGAAAATGCTGGGCGAGGCAGCCGGCAATCACGATTTTTTTCCCCGCTTCCGCCAGTTCCACCAGGGTACGCACCGACTCTTGCCGCGCCTCGGCAATGAAGCTACAGGTGTTGACGATGGCATAGTCGGCGTGGGTTTCATCTGCTGTGACCCGGTAGCCAGCTTCAGCCAGCAAGCCCAGCATATGCTCCGAGTCGATGCGGTTTTTTTCGCAGCCCAAGTGGGCGATCGCAATCAGCGGCTTGGCCTCAGAGCGAGCGTCTCGGGGGAGCGGGGGAGATGAAGTCAGGCTAGTCAATACAAACCAAACAAGCTAAGGTTTTCTCGAAGTTAAGTTGCAACGCGCTAAGGTCTGAGTCGGGTCGGTTGCTACAAATATCTTTACAATTCTAGCGTCTCCGGCCCAGAAGCGCCAGCCCCGCCCCGCACCATTTCGCGGGTCGCTCAGGAATCACGGATTCAATGGTGGAATGGGACGGGACGGGCTATAAAATAGTCAACGAAGGGCTGGCTGGTACTCGCTCCCTTTCTCTGTGCTGGCCTGAGCCCCTCGGCTAATGATCCCCGTCTTTGGCTGCCCGCTGATGTCCCCCCCCTGCCCCCTGTGACCGGCCCGTGGATTTAGAACTCGTTTTCCAAACCCCCAACCCCATCATCGGCGTGGTCCATTTGCTGCCGCTGCCCAGTTCGCCACGCTGGGGGGGGGACTGGCAAGCCGTTGTGGACCGAGCTGAGCAAGAGGCGACGGCCCTGGCGGCGGGAGGGGTCGATGGCATTATTATCGAGAACTTTTTTGACGCTCCCTTTGCGAAGGATCAGGTCGATCCCGCCGTGGTCAGCGCTATTTCCCTCGTGGCTCAGCGGTTGAAAAATTTGGTGGTCTTGCCGCTGGGGATCAATGTGCTGCGGAATGATGCCCGGAGTGGTTTGGCGATCGCCTCGGTCTGCGGCTGCCAGTTCATCCGCGTCAATGTTCTTTCCGGGGTCATGGTGACAGATCAGGGCCTGATCGAAGGCCAAGCCCACCAGCTCCTCCGCTACCGCCGTGAGCTGGGGAGCCAGGTTCACATCCTCGCCGATGTTTTGGTGAAGCACGCCCGCCCCCTGGGGTCACCCAATTTAACCGCCGCTGTGCAAGACACCCTGGAACGGGGCTTGGCCGATGGCGTGATCCTCTCGGGCTGGGCCACGGGCAGCCCCCCCAGTCGGGAGGATCTGGAGCTGGCGAAAGATGCGGCCCAGGGCAAACCCGTGTTTATCGGCAGCGGTGCTACCTGGGACAACATCGCCACCCTGTTGCCCGCCGCCGATGGCGTGATCGTCGCTAGCTCCCTCAAGCGGCACGGGCGCATCAGTGAGCCCATTGACCCGATTCGCGTTCAGGCTTTTGTGGAGGCGGCGCGGCAGGGCTTGGAGCCACCGACGGCTCTCCTTTCGCCCCCCTTGAAGCTCCATTCCTAGCTCGTTTCGGTTCGTGCCAGGGGTTCGCTAAAATCAAGACGTTGAGCGTCTGGAGTTCCGGCGCTCCCTATTCCCTCGAGAAGGAGTGACCATGACTCGCCGCCGTTCATCCCCTTGGATTCATCGCTGGTCGCGCCCGGCTATCGGCGCGATCGCCCTTGTCGGCGCTACCCTGACCGGCTACCTCACCACCATCAAGCTGAGTGGCGGTGAAGTCGGCTGCCTCGCCGCTGAGGCCGCGACTGGTGACTGCACCGATGTTCTGTCCAGTCCCTGGGCTACGGTCTTCGGCCTGCCCCTCTCCCTCTTCGGCCTGCTGGCCTATATCAGTATGGCGGTCTTCGCCCTCGGCCCCCTCCTGGTGAATCGCGATCGCCAAAAGGACCTCCGCAACCGCCTCGAAGAATGGTCCTGGCTGCTGCTGCTGATCGGGGCCACGGCGATGGCCGTCTTCAGCGCCTACCTCATGTACGTGCTGGCCTTTGAACTCCAGACCGTCTGCCTCTACTGCATCACCTCCGCTACCTTCGCCCTCAGTTTCCTGGTGCTGACCGTGCTCGGCCGCTCTTGGGAGGATGTCGGGCAAGTCCTCTTTACAGGCATCGTCGTCGCCCTAGTGACGCTGGTGGGAACCTTGGGCGTCTATGCCAGCGTCAACAGCCCGGATGTGGCTACTGAGGGCGGGGTGATTCCCGCCGTCCGCACATCGCCAGAGCCGGGTGTGGGCTGGGAGATCAGTACCACCTCGGGGCCCGCTGAGATCGCTTTGGCTGAACACCTCACGGCTGTGGGTGCGAAGAAATTTGGAGCCTACTGGTGTCCCCATTGCCACGAGCAGAAGGAACTGTTTGGCGAGGCCGCCTTTGCCAAGATCGACTACGTGGAGTGCGAGGCCGGGGCCAAGGACGCGCGACCCCAGCTCTGTGCAGAAGCGGGCATTCGCTCTTACCCCACCTGGGAGATCAAGGGTGAACTTTACCCCGGCGTGAGGTTGCTCTCGGAATTGGCTGAACTGTCGGATTATCAGGGTGACACCAACTTCAAGTACCGCTTGCGCTAGGGTCTGTCGTTACGTTAAGGCCAGAATCGAGCCAAGGACTCTATTTCAGCCTTAGCAAGTCCTGCCAATCTCATCGCCCAGACGCCAAGGCTGGCAAGGGTTTTGTGGATGATTGACGGCAGGTCCTAGCACGCTCGCCATCCCCTCTCTCCCTCACCGCCCTTGTTTGAGTTTCTGTCTCGGCTCCGCCCCTTCGGCGATCGCCCCTGGCCGTTGGCGGCCCGCTGGCTCATCCTGCCCCTGAGCCTCAGCGCAGCGGTGTTGCTGCTGCGCTGGGCTGGCCTGCTCCAGGCCCTGGAACTGGCTGCCCTGGATCGCTGGTTCCAACTGCGACCCCTGGAGGCTTCGGAACAGCGGGTGCTCGTGGTCGAGATTCCCGAAGAAGACCTCCAGGCGGCCCAGCGCTGGCCCCTATCGGATGACCAGATTGCTGATCTGCTCGAGGCGATTCTGGCGGCGGCTCCGCGAGCCGTCGGGCTGGATGTCTACCGCGATCTCGACCAGCCCCCAGGCACAGAGCGCCTGCGCCGACTCTTGGCGGCGGAGACGCGGCTGATCGGCATTGAGCAACTGGAAGATACGGAAAACATCGGCGTTGCCCCACCGCCAACGCTCCCGCCGGGGCAGATCGGCTTTAACAACGTGGTCACGGATCTGGATGGTAAGGTGCGTCGCAATGTCCTCTACTGGCATATTGGCGACCAACTGCACACCAGCCTGTCGCTCCGGCTGGCGCTGCTCTACCTGGCAGCCGTGGAGATTCGCCCCCAAGCAGCTCCTAATTCTGACGACCTGCAATTGGGTCAGGTCGTGTTACCGAGGCTAGAAAAGAGTACGGGGGGCTATGTGCGCCCAGATACCAAAGGCTACCAGGTCCTGGCGAACTTTCGTCACCCAGCCCTCGTGGAGTCGGTGTCGATGGGAGACCTGTTGGCGGGACGAGTGCCGCCGTCGCGGCTGCGCGATCGCGTGGTCATCGTCGGCTCGACGGCGGCTAGCCTCAAGGATTTTGCCTACATTCCCTACAACACGGACCTGCTCGGGCGCCTGACCCCGATCTACGGCGTCGAGCTACACGCCAACTTCGTCAGCCAGCTCCTCAGCGGCGCGCTCGACGGCCGCCCCGCCACTCTCCGTACCCTGTCGCTGCTGTTGGAAGGACTCTGGATTACGGGGTGGTCGCTCCTCGGCACGGTGATTGTCTTGCGCCAGCGCTCCTGGCTGCGCTCGGCCCTGTGGCTGGGGCTCACGGTGGTCGGCCTGGGCGGTAGCACCTTTGCCGCTTTCCTGACCGGTTGGTGGCTGCCCGTAGTGCCACCGTTGCTGACGGCGACGGGCTCCTGGGTGGCCCTCACCAGTTGGCTGGCCTACCAGCAGGAGGAACTGCGCCGCTCGAAAGATTTCTTGAACTCTATTTTCGACACCATCCCGGACCCGATCTTTGTGAGCGATCGCGCCCACCGCTGGCTGGTGGTCAATCAGGCCTTCAGTCAGTTCAGCGGCTTTGCCCGCTCCCAGTTGCTGGGCAAAACCGTGCGGGAGGTGTTCCCGGCCCCCCAAGCGGAAGACTTCTGGCGGACCGATGCCCAGGTCTTTGCCACCGGCACGGCTGTGGAGAGTGAGGAGCAATTCACCGACGCCGATGGTGTTACCTACGCGATCGCCACGAAGCGCTCCCTCCACCGCGACGCCGCCGGCAACCTCTTTCTCGTTGGGGTTATCCGGGATATTACGGAGCGAAAACGGGTGGAGGATGATCTGCGGCGCACCACCGTCGAGCTAAGCCGCTCGAACGCCGAGCTTCAGGATGCCCAACACCGCCTTCACCGCCTGGCCTACTACGATTCCCTGACCGGATTACCCAACCGTAAGTACTTTCACGAAAGCCTCGAGCAATTCCTCGAGTGGGCCGCCCTCGAGCAGCAGTATGTTGGGCTGCTGTACCTTGACCTCAATGGCTTCAAGCTAGTCAATGATACCCTCGGCCACCCCATGGGAGATCGCTTGCTCAAGGCGGTCGCGGGTCGCCTCAAGAATTGCCTGCGCGGGAGCGATGTCATTGCCCGGCTCGGGGGCGATGAATTTACCGCCATTCTGCCGGGAATCAAGCAGCCAGAGGACATTGAGATTGTGATCGCCAAGATTCGTGCCACCCTCTCCCAAGCCTTCATGCTCGAAGGCCGCAGCGTCTCGATCTCCGCCAGCATTGGCAGCAGCCTCTACCCTGATGATAGCGATCGCCCCGAAACCCTCATCGACTGCGCCGACCGCGCCATGTACGCCGCCAAGCAGCAGTCTCAAGCCCTGGCGGAGCGTAATAATTTGTCATAAAAATTCCGTGGCTCCGCCGTAAAGTAATGTTGAGTTCTAGCGCGGGAAGCTTACGTTGGGGTGAATCACCCTGACGCTACCCTGACTACCGTGCAGATGAATTCAAGGGTTTTGCCCCATCCTGCTCGCTCAAGCTCACGAGGCCAGGATTTTTGCTGCACGACTTTCCTTAACGTTTTGTGACAAAAATCCCAGATCGGAGGGCCGTAACGGCCGGCGAGGCAAATCTAAAGAAAGTATGATGTTAAGGCTCGGCTTCCGGCCTAGGAGTGTTTTTAGGCTGAATTGAGCCCTCGCAATCCTGACTAGAGTAGCCCTTAGCTCTGGTTGCCGAACAATTCAACCTCTTGTCAGAGCCGTCAACCGAAAATATACTGAGATAACCCTCTAAGGTCTCGACTGGTATCCGGCCATGCCTCAACCACTCTTACAGCTCGGTGTGCTCTCCCGCTCCGTTGCTAGCACGGTCCTTGTAGCGACGGCTTGGAGCCTGCTCTGCCTCGCCGCGTTCAGCCTTCCCGGCTTTCAGGGGCTCCTCCTAGCTCAGGATGGCTACACGCCCCCCAACAACGGCGGCCCCGACAGCAGCCAGGGTTCCGGAACCCGTTGCACTGAACCCCTAAGCCTAGGAGCTATCCTCTAGGGCGCGGCTGCCTGCCCGCGCTTTAGGGCTGCCTGCAAGGTCGGCAGATCGACGGCTCCTTCCAGAACCTCTCCCCCTAGAACAAAGAACGGCGTCCCGGTCACGCCCAACTCGCGGGCCTGGGCCAAATCGCGCTCAATCGCGGCATCAGCCCGCTGGCGATCGCGCTCGAACCTCGCCAAATCTAAGTTCAGCTCTCGGGCGATCGCTAGATACAGCGCCTCCCCTAACCGCTCCTGCTGGGCAAACAGACGGTCATGATAGGGCCAAAACTGCCCCTGCTGCTGCGCTGCCCAAGCTGCCCGCGCCGCTGCCTGAGCCTCCGGGTGAATACGACTGAGGGGTAAATGCTTAAATACCAGCGTCACCTCCGGATTTTGGCGAACGAACTGCTGCACCGTCGCCACCGCCCGGGCACAGAACGGGCACTGAAAATCCGAAAACTCCAAAAGCACCCAGCGCAAGGACGACGACCCTAAGCGCGGTGAGTCCGCCACCATCGCCGCCGGATTCGCTTGCCACTGAGCCAGGAAAGCCGCCCGTCGTTGGCTCTGCTCTCGCTGGAGTCGCTGCTGGTAGGCTTGCAGCGACTCCAGGATCACCTCGGGGTGATCCCGAATCACTTGTAAAACCTGGGCTTCAACCTCAGGCCTGACTTGCACCCGCTCGGCCGCTCTGGCCGGGGCCAGAGTCTGCCACCAGAGGCCCACAAGAACTAAGCCGCTGACCAGCCAACGGCAACCGACCCTAAGGGTGCAAGTCCAAGCGTGTCCATTCATGCAGAGTTTCCTGACAACCGCCCCCAGGTCAGGGTGCTAGTAGACGACGGCGCCCATCCCAAGCCGCCCGGCTCAGGCTTTCCCCGCATCCGCCAACCCCAGCTCCTAGGGCGGGAGCCGGAGAGTCGCAAAGCCTTGTCTAGCCTCCCCCTCGCCCAGGTTTAGGACAGGGGTGAGAGCCGAGATGGGGGTACAAGGGAGACCATCAGCACGGAGGGCGACGCAACTTCGCGAGGGCAAACGGGCTGTGCTGATCTGCTCATGGCGGCGCAACGGGCGCTGTCCTGTACTAGCCGTAGCGGCTGGCTCTCTACATGGCTTGGCTAGCGCTCGCCCGATGGCGCAGGGCATAGCTGTACCAGAGATGAGCGAGGTCCTCCGCTTGAGAGCGACTGGCTTCGTTCACATAGTACATCCGCCGGGGGCGACCCCGACCAGGGACTTTTTGCCAATAGCCAGCAATGGTTCCTTCCTGCTCCAGGAACTTGAGTGCGCTGTAGAGCACCGTATCCGACAGCCGACAGGTTGTGTAATCGCGAGCCAATTGCTCAATCAGTTGCGTGCCATAGGACTCGCCTTCTAGCAAGACCGCTAAGATGTAACAGACGGCGACCTCCTTATTGAGATAGTTCGGGGGAGGACTGTTGAAGTATTGGTAAATATCGTCAAATTTCATGGGTTTAATCCACTACTCTATCCCAGCGAATGGGTAGAACCCTGATGCGGTTCCTAAGCTCAGCTAGCGGATGCACCCCAGCCAGCCAGTCACTTCCTGCTGGCTGCCTACGCACGTTTGCCCCGGAAGGGACACCGAAGTAACGCAGGTCCGCACAAGGACAGAGTTGCTCGCAATCGACGTCAGGAGATTGCGTTGGCTGTTGATAGGATTCAGCGTTAAAGATTGAACGGAACCGATGAAGCAATGGCTCTGCTCAGTTCCCCTGCACCCCAGACGTTTAGGATTAAACGATTTTCCTTCCTAGACTCTACAGTAGATTCCCTCGAGCCTTCAAGCGTTTAAGCTCTGTAACCGGGGATAAACAGGAATGGGCGTGAATTTTCCGCTGTCTGAGGATTTTTTCAGCCGAATGGCTGAAGAAATCTCGGCCAACCTGCAAGGCTGGGGTCGAGAACGGCGGCCGCGTTGGCGGGGTCTCGAGGTTGTTGTATAAACTCACTGCGATCGCCACGCCAGCGGCATAGGCAACGCGCAACAGATGCTGCTGCCAACTTAGGGGTTCCCTGGGCATCGCTTCTCTCCTCAAACCACGATGGTGCATCCACAAGTGTGACTTTACGCCCTCAGACTACGGGGGCAACAAAATCGTTTCCGTATCAATTCCGGCGGGGGTCGGGGGAAGTCGTTGGCCCGCGAGGCCTGGGCAAGCTCAGGGTCCAGGCTGAGGTTTCAGCCGGGCCTCGGCCTGGGCGATCACCTGGTGCAGGGTGGGCACGGCCGCGGGCTCGACGGAGATCGAGGTGATCCCCCACTCGACCAAGCGCTCCACTAAGGCTGGCCACTTAACCGGCGCTTGGCCGCACAGGGAGCAGGGGATCGCGGCGGCCTGGGCGGCTTGAATCAAGTGTTGGATGGCTTGCCAGACCACGGGATGGTTGTCCGTCAGGCCCTGGGAGAGGTCCGGGTCATCCCGATCTGCCCCCAGGAGCAATTGGGCCAGATCATTGCTGCCAATGGCGAGGCCCTGGGCCCCCGCCTGCACATAGTCGGGAACGAGGAACATAGCTGAGGGCACTTCTGCCGCCAGCCAGAGTTGGAACCGGGGTGTCGCCAAGAGTCCGGCTTGGCTCACCCGGGTGCGAGCCCAGACAAACTCCTCCACACTGCGAACAAAGGGCAGGATCAAGCTCATGTTTCCCCAGGCCTGCTGGACCTGGGCCAAGGCTGCCAACTCCGCGGCGAAGAGATCGGGACACTTCTGGTAACTGTAGGTGCCCCGGGCTCCCAGGAGCGGGTTGGCGGTTGCTTGGGTTCCGGGCAGGAGGGGAAACTCGGGGGCGCGCCAGTCCGTGGAGCGATAGAAGACGGGACGTGGGGCAAAGGCCTGGGCAAAGCGATGGAGCAACTGGGCGAGGCGATCGCTCAGAGCCGCCGGGTGTTGGAGCCACCAGTTCAAATCGTGAGAGCGCAGCAGCCCCAGCATCATCAACTCGGCCCGCAGCAGGCCAACCCCCTGAACGGGCAGGGCTGCGGCCTGGGCGATCGCGCTGGGCTGGCTCAAGTTCACCCATACCTGCGTTTTGAGCTGGGCGAAGGCCGCGGCGGTGAGGGGCGAAGCCGCCGCCGTGCTGAGCCTTGGGGCGGCGGTCGGCATCGCCTTTTCCCCTGCCTCCAGGAGCCGTACTTCCCCGCGTGTGCCGTCGAGGGCCACGCGATCGCCCGTCCGCAAGCGCTGGGTCGCCCGAGGCAAGCCCACCACGGCCGGAATGCCCAATTCCCGCGCCACGATCGCCCCGTGGCTCGTCGTCCCCCCCTGTTCAAGGATCAGGCCTGCTGCCTGCTCCAGCAAGGGCAACCAGTCCGGCGTAATCCGCTCGATCACGAGAATATGCCGGGGGAGCACGGGCTGCACATGCTTGCCTGGCCCCGCCAAGAGACAGACGGGGGCCACCACCCAGCCGGGAGCGGCTCCGATCCCCAGGAGCCTGGAGGTGGTTTCTGCTACTGCTGTGGTTAGAGGCAGGCTCCGGGGCAGGCCGGGGCCCCATTGCGTCAGATAGAGTTCCGGTTCCGGTTCCGCAGCGGCTAGCAGCCATTCCAGGCTGTAGTCAGCCGCAGACTCCGCTCGGAGTTGAGCGGCGAGGGCCAGCAGGGGGGGAAAATGGCGAGGCTGGAGGACGGCCCGGCGCTGCTCCGTTTCCGTCAACTCGATCCGTTCCAGGCAATCCTCCCCCAGGCTGACTCCAGGCCGCACCTGGTAGCAGCGGCTTTGGTGTCCGGGGAGACGCTCCCGGAGTTGACCGCTCCGGGTTTCGATCACGTAGGTATCTGGCTGGGCTTCCCCCCGGGTCAGGCTCAGGCCGAGGCCCCAGACGGCTTGGATGTGACAGTACTGCGAGGTCTGGTACAGTGTCCCGGCGGCGATCGCTGTCCGTGCTGGCTGCACCAAGACAGCGAACTGGATCTCGTCCCAGCTCAAGCCCAACCGCTGCCAATAGAAGAGGCTGCGAGCGTGGAATCCCGTAGCCCAGAGCTGTTTGAGGCCCTGGGCGATCGCCGTCGCCTCGTGCCAGCACCACTGGGCGCTGACCAAGTGGGCGGGGGGAGCACCCCGGGCTAGGGCCAGGGACGGCCGCAGGAGCAGACAATCGCTGCCTAGGGCTTTACAGGCTGCCAGGAGCGGGGCGAACCAGTCTTCCGGCAGGTCGGCCGCGAGCACTGCCTGGCGCAATTGGCGCGCCAGGGCCTGGAACTGGCGCGGGTGGTGGCCGGGCAGGGTGGCTAAGTCAGGCAGGGTGATCGCCTGAGCCCTTAAGAATTCCCGCCAAGCGGTGGCGGCAATCACAAATCCGGGCAACAACGGGTACGCACGCTGGTGCAGGGTTCCCAGGTGGAGGGCCTTATCCCCCACCGGTTCGTGCTCCGGAGCAGGCAAGCGGTCGAGCCAGTGGAGAACGAAGGTCATGGGATCGATCCCCAACGCAAGTGGTAGCTTAATTTAGGCGAACGGGCTCGGCGTTGCTACGGGCAAGCTCAACCGAGACGTGCGATCGCCAAACTCCAGCAACCGATTCAGGCCCCAGAACTCATCCTCTTGACCCGCCGACCGCGCCAAGTGGGCCACATGCCCCCCGCCCTCCGTTAATAACAAGTGCGTCTGGGGATTACGCGCCGCCTGCTCCCGCAGCTCGGACACGAGGCTGGGTGCAAACAGGGGGTCATTGGCGGCATAGACAATCAGATGGGGACGCCGCAGACTGGCCAGCCAGGGTAAGGGACTGGTTTGTTCATAGTAGTCCCTCACACTGGCAAAACCGTAGTAAGGGATCACCACTTCCCGGTCAAAAGCGCGGATACTATCGATGCGTGCCACCGCCGCTGGCGAGAGACTGGCTGGGAAGCGAGCTTGGTGCTGGGCCGCTGCCGCACGCAGTTCCTGGGTCAACCGTCGCTCGATCTGGCGACCGAACCAAGTTGAACTGAGGTAATCCAGCGAGCGATGGGCGTCCAGGCTGGGGCAGAGGACGGCCGCCGTGCGAATCAGCGGGTCATCGGCCGCTTGAGCGGCCTGGAGCCCCCAGAGGGCCACCTGTCCCCCCAGGGAAAACCCAAACAGAGCCACCCAAGGCGGACACCCCAAGTCTACGAGCTGGGCCGCCAACTGGCGCTGATCCTCTCCCTCCCGCCAACCATCGGAGCTCGGGACCGGCGATAGGGCCGCCGAGCGGCCGTGGCCGCGCCAGTCATAGAGCAACACCGCCCAGCCTTGGGCATAGGCCTTGCGGGCAAGGGTGTGGGCATACCAGGCCGTTTCTGTGTTGCCCGTGATCCCATAGGTGAGGATCGCGGTGCGCTGGGCTCCCGGCGGGCAACTCCACTGGCCCCAGAGGGGCACATGCTCAGCGCCGTGAAAAATGTGGGCCTGCCAGGGAATCGGGGGTAGGTGGGTCAGCCAGGGCGCGCGATCGCCCCAGCGTTGCCAGAGGCGGCCGTAGTAGGCCACACTCCAGAGGGTCTGGAGCCAACCCTGGCCGAGGGCGTAGGGGGGGTGATAGGGAGGAGCGATCGCAGCCGAGCCAGTCATGGCACGAGGGAAACAGAGGGGTTGAGTTGTTAAGAAATATTAACACTGAGCGCCGATTCAGGCGGGCTTTCTCGCCTAGCTGTGTCGTTTCTGACCGGCAGGGCCGAGTTTACCCTCTATAATCATGACAAGCAGTACAGGAATCTTCACGTTTCCCTTACAATCCTTAGCGAAACGATAACTGCAACTGTGATAGCTGCCCTGGTAGAGTGATGCCTCGAATTCTGGTCATTGACGACGACCCCGCGATCTCCGACTTAGTCTCCATCAATTTGGAGATGGCGGGCTACGATGTGAGCCTAGCTAGCGATGGTGTCAAGGGCCAAGCCCTGGCGGTGCAATTGCAGCCAGACCTGATCATGCTTGATCTGATGCTGCCCAGGGTTGATGGCTTCACCGTCTGCCAACGCTTGCGGCGGGATGAGCGCACGGCGGACATCCCGATCCTGATGCTGACCGCCTTGGATCAAACCCAAGACAAAGTTGGCGGCTTCAATGCCGGTGCTGACGACTACATGACCAAGCCGTTTGAGCTGGAGGAGATGCTAGCCCGGGTTCGCGCTCTGCTCCGTCGCACGGATCGTATTCCCCAAGCGGCTAAGCACTCGGAGATCCTCAACTACGGCCCCCTAACGCTGATCCCAGAGCGGTTCGAGGCGATCTGGTTTGACCGCACGGTAAAACTCACTCACCTCGAGTTCGAGCTGCTGCACTGTCTCTTGCAGCGCCACGGCCAGACGGTCTCCCCTAGCGAGATTCTGAAAGAAGTCTGGGGCTATGATCCCGACGATGATATCGAGACCATCCGCGTCCACATCCGCCACCTCCGCACCAAGCTTGAACCCGATCCTCGTCATCCCATGTACATCAAAACGGTGTACGGCGCGGGCTACTGCTTGGAGCTGAATGTCGAGGAGGAAGCGATCACCGATAGCGACAAGTCAGCCGCTATCTAGCGATCGCCGCCCGCCGGGCTAGGCCCTATCCAACCTTGCCCAGGCTCTGGCTGTTATGGCCAGTAGCGCCCTGGCCAGCCCGGAGGCTTGAACCCATAAAATAGCTTGAAGACCAAGATCCTAGGCCCTTGAGCGATCAGTTTCCCCATCGATCCGAGCGAGCCGCTGGGTTGCATCAACCGGCAGGCGATCCGCCCTAACGCACCTTAGCCCGCTTGAAGGCTTCATCCAGCACTTCCGAGAGGGTCGGGTGGGTGTGGACGTTGAAGGCCAAGTCCTGGACTGCTTGGCCCTGGGCGATCGCATTGGCCGCCTCCTGAATCAGATCAGACGCATGGAGGCCGAAAATGTGAACCCCCAGCAGTTCCCCCGTATCCTGGCGATACACAACCTTGGCGAGGCCTTCAGGGTCGCCCTCAGCCAGGGCCTTGGAATTGCCCTTGAAGTAGCTCTTAGCCACCCCCACCTCGAAGCCTTCTTGGGCCGCCAAATCCCGGGCCGCCGGTTCCGTCAGCCCCACGTAGCTGATCTCCGGGTGCGTGAAGGCCGCCGCCGGGATACTGCGGTAGTCGATGGTTTTGTGGCGACCGCAGATATTTTCCACCGCCACTACCCCCTGGGCCGAGGCCGCATGGGCGAGCATCATCTTGCCCGTGGCATCCCCAATGGCCCAGAGATTGGGAACCGGCTCCCCCTCCAGCAGCACCGCCATCTGGTCATTGACTTCAATGAAACCGCGCCGATTGGTCTGCACGCCCACCGTCTCGAGGCCAAGATCCTGGGTCGCCGGAATGCGGCCGGTGGCCACCAGGCAGGCATCCACTTCCAGGGTGTCGAGGGGTTCCTTGGTTTTCGCGTCCGCCAATTCGATCAGAACCGGCTCCCCAGGGATCACCCGCTTTGCCAGCACGCCGCTGTAGGTTTCAATGTCTCGGGGATCGAGCAGGACCCGCTTGGCGAGCTTGGCGATTTCGGGATCGAAGCCAGGCATCAAGACATCTAAGGCTTCGATCATGGTGATCTCGCAGCCCAGGGCCGAGTAGATGTCAGAAAATTCTAGGCCAATGTAGCCGCTGCCGATGATCGCCACCCAGTCGGGCAAAAATTCTAGCTTAATGGCATCATCGCTTGTGAAGACAGTCTTGCCATCTACTTCAATCCCCGGCGGCACGAAGGGAACCGAGCCGGTGGAGAGCAGAATTTCACGAGCCGTTAGGAGCTGCTCGCCGCTGTCTGTTTTGACACTCACTTTCTGGGGTCCCGCCACGCGACCCCAGCCGTGGATCGTGGCAACGCCGAGGCGCTTGAGGCTGTTGGTGAGGTCGCCACGAATTTTGCTGACCAAGTTGAGGGCATGGTCGGCGATCGCCTGCCGATCGAAGCCAACCTGGCTCACTTGCAGGCCCAGGGCGGCTAAATGATGGGTCTGATGCAGTTCCCGCACCCGCCCCGAGGCCGCTAGGAGGGCTTTGGAGGGAATGCAACCGCGATTCACACAGGTGCCGCCCATGTCCGCCGCTTCGATGATGGCGGTTTTCAAGCCGCAGTCCACGGCATGGAGGGCAGCGCCGTGACCGCCAACGCCAGCACCAACAATGACTAAGTCGTAGTCGAAACTCATGATCTGCCTTCAGTGTCTTCAAGCCTGTCTGAGCCTACTCGCTCGACAGTCAGCGGCGCGGGGGTTGCGTCCGCAGGGTTTCCTAATTATGGCAACCTTTGGCCCAGGAAGATCGCAGGCTGTGAGAATTTAGGAATTGTCGAGCCGAGGGCTGGGGCTCGTCTAGCATGGAAACAGCCGGTCAAAATACTCACGGCTGTGAGGGTTGATCGGGCATCGCTGGCACGTTGGAGGGCCAAAGATTATGGACAACCAACACCGTCGCTCCGCCGAACAGGCCTTTGAGGAGGCCCTGGCGAAGTTACAGCAGTTGCCACCCCCCCCGGAGGCCGAGGAGGAAGCCCTGAAGGAGTTGCCGGAAGACCTCAGCCCGGTTTGGGAAGAAGCGGGCGAGGATCTAGAAGCTTTCTTTGCCCAATCCCAGACGGCGGAGGGCGAAGAGTAGCCAAGGCCTGGACCCAGGGACCGGGGCCCATCGGTGCGAGCCGGGCTTGACCCCCGCTGGGCAAAGGCCCGCCCAAGCTTGCTCTGGGCGGGAATCAGGGGTTCCGCGACGCGGCTGAGGCTTCTCGGCTCAAGCCGTAGCCATGGGTCTCCGGTGATTGAGCCGCAGGGGGGGAGGCGAGAGGGGTGAGCGCAATTGGACGCGGGATGTTGGTACTCCTTCGCTAAACCCTCACCCCAACCCCTCTCCCAAGTTGGGAGAGGGGCTTCTAACTCCCCTGCTCCCAGCTTGGGGAGCAGGGGCCGGGGGATGAGGGCCACCGTAACAGCCCTTCAGAAACGATAATTGCGATCGCTCACCCACAAGCTGACCGGAACCGCACTCCCATCCCGGCTCACCTTGACCTCCACCCGGAAGGCCTCGGGCTCCGAGCGCTGCACGGTTTGAATGTCCTCGTTGATCGCCTCTCGCTCCGCTTCCGGCATATAGTACGTTTCCAGCCCATAGACAACCTGCCAGGCGCGATACTCCCCCCGGAGCACCTGTTGCCGCGCCGTGAGCTGATCCGGCCGCTCCCTCGCCACCTGCACCGGCCGCCACGGTTGGGGTGGCGTGGTTGCGGCGGCGGGCGGCTCTAAAATCACATAGAACGGAAAACTCTCACTCAGCCGTGATGGGTCAAACAGGTCTTGACCTCCCGGCACTTGCTGCAAGGTGTCCACCTGGGAAATGTCGTAGCTCAGGGTTTGGTAATAGCCTCGTAACAGGTCATAGGGATCGACCGGCACTGTTTGCAGCACGACGGTGGTTCCCGTGGCGAAAACATAGGCACTGCGGGCGGGGATCGCCAGGATCAGCACCACTTGCAGAGTTAAGGGAACCGCCAAGCGCCACCAGGAGCGTCGCCGGGGACGGCTCGCCGGGGTGAGCAAGGGCTGGGGTGTCGCTGGCTGGATGCGGGACGCAAGCCCAGATTCACGCTGAGATTCAGGCTGAGATTCACGCATGGTTTTCAATCCTCCGTTAGGGGCAACGATTCAGCCGGGGACAAATTCGAGGCGGCGGCAGCAGCCTGAAGCTGGCGTTCAAACCAGAGGCCCGCTAGGATGACCCCCAGACCGACGGTGGCAAAGACCAGGGCCTTCAGCATTAGCTCGGTGTTGTACTCCAGCATCCGGGTCGTGATGCCGAGCACCAGCAGCCCCAGGCCGCCCCAAAAAGCGGGCCGATGGCTCAAGGCGAGGCTGTCGCGCAGGGTGGCGATCGCCAAACCAAAGAAGAGCCCATTCAACACCAGCGGTCCTAGCCAGGGCAGGGGCACAACCTGCAAGTGCAGCAAGAGGGTCAGGCTTGCCCCTCCCAGCAGGACCGCCAGCGTGCCACTGTTGAGGGCTCGGGGTTGCTGCCAAAACCGCCAATGACGCCAGCGATCGCCCGGTCGCAGCCAGAGCCCAAGGGCGATCGCCAGCAGCAGCACCAATTCCAGCGTCACCCACTGGCTCCAGGGCTCCACGGCGGTCGGATGGAGGCGAAATCCAGACCAGAAATTAAACGACAGACCGTAAAGCAGCGCCGCCAACACCAGCAGCGCCAGGGGACGGGCGATCGCCTGAAAGGCCGGCTCGACCCAGGGCCGCGCCGGCAGCACCCCATAGGCCCACAGGAGGGCCGGGGCCAGCAGCAGCGCCATCGGGCTGGCCCAAGACTGGGGGATCAAGGCGCTCGCCGTCAGGGTTCCCGTCAACAGCAGACCCGCGAGCCCAAAGGTCACAGGCGAACGGCAGACCTGGGCCAGGGGTAAAAATAGCAGGAGCGTTAGCAGCGGCATTTGCAGGATCACCCCCTGCCAGAGGTCTATAGGGGACCTCAGCGCGTCGAACAGGGCAGGAACGTAGGTGCTACCGGCTAGCAGCACCGACAGCATCGCCAAGGCCGGCATCTGCAAGCTCAGAGCCATGAGCCAGACCCCGCCGCTCCAGACCAGCAGCAGGTGATACAGGGGACCGCTCTGGTGAAACATTTGCGAGACAAGCCCTAGGTTGGCGCCCAGGAGCAGGCCGCTCAACAGGAGCAAGGCGGCCCCTAACTTGTGGCGG
Source organism: uncultured bacterium (assembly GCA_964397305.1). GTDB lineage: Bacteria > Cyanobacteriota > Cyanobacteriia > Cyanobacteriales > Spirulinaceae > JAAUTY01. The sequence goes on along the minus strand of CAYNIP010000015.1, from coordinate 75,237 downwards.
CCGCCGCGATCGCGCGATCGCCACAGCCAAAAGCCCACCACGCTCACACTTAGAAACACACTTAGCAATAGCCCTAGCTTCTGAGGGCGGCTCCAAAGCTCCCAGTTCGCAGCCACCAAGGTAATCGCACTGAGACCCAGCAGCAAACCGCCCAGGGCTAAGAGAATCGTCGTAAAGCGGCTGCGAGCCTCCGTTTCCAGCGCCGCAAAGCGATAGCGTTCCGCGAGCTGGCCGTACAGAGTCGCATCAATCAAGCCTTCTTGCCACCAGCGCTCTGCTTCCTGGCGCAGGCGGCGACGGAATTGTTCCGCATTCATAGCCCTTCGGCCTCGAGGAGGATGACTATGTTTAACCCTAGGCGAGGGCGGGCGACCGAGAGGAGCCAAGCTGACACTTCCCGCCCGCGGCCCTCCCTGACGATGCCGATCCCCCACAACGGCCACCGCTGCTCGCGTGACGGGGCTCTACCCCGTCACACTCCCTGGGCGACGGAGCTACGGTGCGGGTGCATCTCCGTTAGGCAAAGTTGCCCCCTCTGCGAGAAGCCGCTGCGCGTCTATATCCCCCGGCCCCTTCTCCCAAGGAGGGCGAAGGGGAGTCTCCCCTGTGAGATGCACTCGAGTGCAAGCTACCATAACGCCCCAGTGAGATACACCCGTGGCGTTGAGTTGCCGGCGTTCACCGAACCGATCGGTTATCAAGGGGGTCGATAGTCGGTTGGGGTGCTCCAGCCTTGGGGTGTGTTTGCCCTGGCGCGGAAGCGCGACTACGGGGCGCGGGTTTGCTTGCGTGCTGGACTGAGCCCACTCAGCGTTCGAGGGGGGTTCTGCTCGCCGGATGAGAGGATTTGGGGAAACTACATAGGCGGCGGCGGCTGGCAACTAGAGGTGGGCGGGGGTGTTGTAGCAGGCCTTGAGCGGATGGCCCTGCCACTTTTCCGAATCCTCGCAGTCGCTTGAGTCCCTCGCTATGATGGTGTTTGCTCCAACGCAACGGCAACAAGGCCGACGAATCCCCATGAGCCGAGTGGCAAAGGCCCCTGTGAGCGAACGGTACTGGCAGCGAGTCCGGCTGGATCGGCTGGGCCGGGTTCAGGTACAGCCCTTAGGGGCTGCTCAAGCATTTTTGGCGGACAGCTTGGGGGATGGGGCGGATCTCGACTGGCAACGCTGGTTGGTGAGTCAGTGGCGCGATCGCGGTCAAGACATGGCCGCAACTTGTCTGGAGTGCTTCATCTCCCACCAATTGCGCGACGTTTGCCAGGACCTTGCGCAGCGGTTTGGCCGGGAGCGTGACTTCAGCCGGGAGGAGTTGTTGCCCTTCGTGTTGCTAGAGGAGCCGGGAGACGATGGCGCACCGCCGCTGTTGCAGCGGATTCGCGATAGCTTTGATCCGGCCCGCGGCAGCCTCTCGACTTGGGCGGTGCGGTTGGTCAAGAGCGATCCGGGGGTGCGGCGCTTTTTGCTGGATCGCGGCATTGAGCAGGTGACGGACTGGCTGATCCTCAACCGGACGAATCCGGGGCGGCTGGAACGGGTGCTGCGATCGCTCAACGCCACCCAGGCCGAGCGCCAGCGGGCCCAACACCTGCTAGCCGCCTATCACCAGTGCTACCGCGATCCGCTGGTGCGGCAACGGGCCCCAGGAACTCGCAGTCGCTACCCAAATCCCAGTGAGGAGCAATTGCAGCGAATCGCCCAGCACTGGCTCCCGAGCCAACCACCAGCGCCGCCTCAGGTACTGGCTGAGTTGCAGCAACTGGCCGGCTATATTCGCGCGGATCGCATCCGGGCTCGGGGCGGGGCCGTGCCAAGCTGGCAACTGCCCGAGACCCTGGCCGGGGGCGACCCCGAGCCAGAGCCGACAGAGGGCAGCGTGTTTCTGGAGGCCTACCGCGAGCAATTCGATGCCTGTCTCGCCCAGTCCATCGCTCAGACGGTCGAGAACCGAGTTGCTTTCTTCCAGCACGGTAAGGCTACCCCGAAAGCACGCCAAAAAGCCGCCCAGAAGGCCCAGCAATTCCTAGAAGCGCTGCGGGCCTTTCACTGCCAGGGCACGCCGATGGCGGCGATCGCGGTGGACCTGGGCCTCAAGGATCAACCCCGCGTCAGCCGCCTGCTGGATCTCAAGGGCCTGCGGGCGGATATCGCCCGCAATACCCTGAGCCGGCTCCAGCAGCAGGTTCTCGAGCTGGCCCGGGCCTATGTCAGCGCCGAGCGCCTGCGGGAGCTGGACACGCAGGTGCAAACGGTGCTGGCGGAGGAAGTGGAAACCGCGATCGCGGCTGCCCAGAAAGAAGCGAGTACCGGCTACAACCGAGCCATGACCAGCCCTTTGGCCCGGGCGATCTGTGACTATCTTGACCGCAGGAGGCAAGCATGATGACCACTGATTTTACGGATGTGACAGATTCTCCGGATTCGATCGCCGATCTTCAGACGTTCGCGACCCGGTCCGAGACCTTGCCACTGCTCCCCACGGACTGCGATCGCGCCCGCGACCTCAGCCAGGCCCTCCGCCCCCAGCGCCAGACCCAAGCCTACCTCAATGCGCTAGCGCTCTTTGGCTTCGCGACCTGGCTCCAGAAGCGCGCCCCAGAGATCGCGATCAACGCGGATCGCTGTGCGCGAGAGCAGTGCTTGGTGGCGGAAATTCTCAATGCAGCCTGCCCCGTGCAAGTGGGGGCGTTTCGGGTCTGCTTGGTGCCGACCCTCGCCTGGAGTGATGCCGAGGTGACACTGCCCCGAGCCGTGGTCGAGGTGCCGGAGTTCAACGCCCACTTCTACGTGCTGGTGGGGATTGAAGAGGATTTACAAGTGACCGCCGTGCTGGGATTTCTGCGGCGCGATCGCCTCACCGCCCTCGCGGCCGATCTAGAGCCCCAGACGGACTGGACCTATGCCCTGCCGCGCAACGCCTTCAATCCCGACAGCGATGAACTCTTGCTCGATTTGCAGTGCCTCGCGCCGACGGCCGTGCCCTTGCCCTCTCCAGAGCCAGCCGCTCCCCTAGCCGCCGAGGTTTGGGCGGCCTTAGGGGAACGCTTGCCGGCGGCGAGCGATCGCCCCCTGTGGGAGGTGCTGACCTGGGCCGAAGGGGTCGCCCTCCTGCGCCAACCGCGCCTCTTGCAGTGGCTCCAACGCGCCGCCGCCGCCGCAGACCCAGCTTGCCATCACCATCTCCAAGATCTGCTCTGCCTCCTCTCCCAGCCCGCTGTCAACCTCGGCCTCTGGCTCCAAGAGCGAGCCGCCGAGCTCGTGCAGGACTCTGCCTGGCAACTCGTGACGGAATCGGGGTTCCGTCGCGTCGCCACCCAGACCCCGAGCGCCACCCTCGCCAGCCTGCTCGGCGAAATCCAGCACCAGACCGGCACACCCATTCCAGCCCGAGCCGGTCGTGGCTACCTGGATCTCGACCTTGGCGGCGGTGCGCGTGTTTATGCAGTGGCCTGGTCTCTCTCTTACGAAGATAACTGGATGCTGCTGCTGATCTTGGGGGCCATCCCCGGAAAACCAACACCCTACGGCCTGCGCTGGCGCATCGCCGATGAGACGGACCTACTGGTCGAGGAGACGCTATTACCGCAACGGGCCAACAACTACCTCTTTGCTCAGGTGGTGGGGGCCTACGAGGAGAAGTTTCTCGTCACCCTCACGGATGCTCACGGGGCGACCACAACCCTGCCCCCCTTCGAGTTCTACCTGGGCTAGGGCCCTGATTGCGCCTGCGCCTCGCTCAGAGTCCCAGGGACGCCCTAGGCTTGAGGTGGCAGCGTTGGCTCCGTGATGGTTTGGGCTAGGGGAGAGGTGCTTTCGGCATCGAGCTGGTCCATGAGGGCTTGGCGGCGGGCCTTCGCACGCATGGCCTCGCCCACCGTGACATTCAACTGGCAGCCAATCAGCATCACCAGCGAACTGAGATAGAGCCAGAGCATGAGCACAATCACTGCCCCGATCGCACCATAGACCTTGTTGTAGTTGCCAAAATTATCGACATAGGCACGAAACAGGAACGAGATCCCGACCCAGGAAAGGGCCGCCAGAACTGCTCCCGGAAACACAGGCGTGCGGCGCTGCCAGCGACTGGGGGCAAAGCGATAGATCAGGGCAAAGGCGATCGCCACAATCGCCACGGCCAGCGGTAGACTCAACTGTTGCCAGACCCGCAACACAATCAGGGCCCCTTGCTCCGACTCATTCAGGGGCAAGCTTTCAATCGTATCCGCGAGGAATTGCACTAAGGAGTCGCTAATCAAAATCAAAAACGAGGCACTCGTGAGGAGAACCAAGCTACCCAGCGTCAACCCCAGGGCAATGAGCTTGGCCTGCCAGAACGGCCGCCGTTGTCGGGGTCGAATATGGTGAATCTGGTCTAGGGCATTCATCGCCGCACTGACCGCCGCTGACGACACCCAGATCGCGGCGGCAAAGCTGGCTGAGAGCAGGCTCGTGCTTTTCGTCTGGGCAATTTCTGCCGTGACATTACTCAGCAACTCCCAAACCAAATCGGGGATAAAAATCCGCAATTCAACCGCCAAATTGCGAAGAGTAAACTGTAATGACTCATCTTTGACCCCGAGATACGTCGCCAGGCTTTCAAAACTTGATTGGAGGGATTCCTCCAGAAGACCGATCGCTGCTACCAAGGCAAGAAAGGCCGGAAAGAGCGCCAGGATGGCATTGTAAGCAATTTCTGCGGACAGCCCCGGCAGGCGGCGCTGAAAAATGCGCCTCACAGTCTTAGCAACTGTTGAGCGGTTGAGGTAGTAGAAGAAGCTCCAGAAACGCGAGATCGCCATCGGCTGAGAACGTAGGTCTAGTCCCTCCTAATGTGCCAGATTTATCGCGAACTGGACAGCTTGGCTATCGCAATCCGGGAACATTCCCATTGGATCAGGGCTATTCGGCTCATCGTTGCGCTGGAGCACCAAAGTGCTACCACCCATCCCAACAAGCGCGTGGGGTTGTCGCCGCTTCACCGCTGCTGGCAGACCCTTGAGCTGCGCCATTTCCTGGTGCTCTCAAGGCTTGAAACCGTCTAATATCAAGGGGTTGACCGGCGTGTCACCCTCGGAGCGCTGCCAGCCCCGCCAGGGGGCCGACTTCTGCCGTAAAGTAGGGGAGTGGCGACGATGAGACAGAGGAGGCTTGGCGGTTCATGAGCGAAGAAGTTGTGCAATGGTTAGCGGAGATTCGCACGCTCCGGCAGCAGCTCGCTCAGGCCCAGGATGAAACCCGTGCTGCTCAAGAGAGCGCGGCCCACTGGCGCAAACTCTACAATATCGAAGCGCGCCAGCGCCGCACCGAGACTCAGACCCTGCGCGCCGAAGTGGAGCAGCTCACCGCCGCTTTGCAGGCTCAGCAGGAGGGCGGGTCTACTGATCAGGTGCGGGAGGCGGCGATCGCCGCTGAGCTAGCGGATCTGGAGGCCCCGGAGGCCTTCAAGCAAACCCTGCTCACCGCCCTCCAGGAGCGAGATCAGGCCCTCGAGGCTCTGAAGCTCGAGCAAGAAAGCCACATCAACACTCGCAAAAACCTCACGGCCGTCATTGGCGATACGATCGATCAACTGGCTCGAGTTCGCGCCGCCCAGGCCGACAACGGCAACCAGCCCAGGGATCAGGCTGGTTCCCGGGCCAGGGTCCCCACTGCTGTCCCGGAGCCGACTGATGCGATCCCCACTGCCAAGTCCCCCTAAGCCCTCCCTCCCTCCCCTCCCCAAACCCTCCTCCCCGGCTCACCAGGCTCTGGTCGCGTTGCTGGGGGGTCTTGTCATGGGCTTGGCCCCGGCCCCCGGATCGCTTTGGCTGGGGGCTTGGCTGGCCCTCGTCCCCCTCTGGTATTTAATCCTGGGCGCGCGATCGCCCCGAGCGGCTGGGCTGGGCTTTGCTTGGGGTCTGGGCTATCACGGGCTAGCCCTGGTCTGGATCACCGGCGTTCATCCCCTGACCTGGATGGGTGTGCCCTGGCTGGCGAGCCTGGCGATCGCCCTGGTCTGTTGGCTGGCGATCGCCCTCTGGGGGGCCGTCCTAACCGCGACCTGGGCGGGTCTGTTGGCGGGGATCGGGCAACGGTGTTGGCAGCAGAAACCGCCGAGCTGGGCCCTGACGGGTCGCCGCCTCCTGGTGGGGATCGCTCTCTGGTGTGGCTGTGAGGCCCTCTGGAGTGCCGGTCCCCTGTGGTGGACGGCCTTGGCTTACACCCAGAGTCCTCAGAACCTCTGGATTCTGCACCTGGGGCAGATGAGCGGCCCCACGGCGATCGCGGCTGTGCTCGTCGGGGTCAATGGAGCCCTGGCTGAGGCCCTGGGAGCCTGGCGGCAAGCCCGTCCTCGAGCCAAGGGTTATCTGGGCCTGGCGATCGCCCTATTCCTCAGCGCCCACGCCTTGGGAGCGGTTCTCTATGCTCAGCCCCGCGCGGCCGGCGAGCCCCTGCGAGTGGGCATCATTCAGGGCAATATTCCCAACACCATCAAACTCTCCCCCGAGGGCTGGCGGCGGGCGATCGCGGGCTACACAAGCGGCTACCAGCAGCTCGTGGCTCAAGGCGTCGATGTGGTCCTCACGCCGGAAACCGCCCTGCCCTTTTACTGGGAGCGCCAGCGGGCCCAAAGCTCCCTCTACCACGCGATTCGCAAGAGCGGCATCCCGGCCTGGGTCGGGGCCTACGGCGACCAAGGCCACCGCTACACCAACAGCCTGTTCACCGTCACCGGGGACGGGGCCACCTACAGCCGCTACGACAAGGTGAAGCTCGTCCCCTTGGGGGAATACATCCCCTTCGAGCCCCTCCTAGGTCGGCTGATCAGTCGGCTTTCCCCTCTGGAAGCTCAGCTCGCGGCTGGGGCGCCCACCCAAGTTTTTGATACCCCCTGGGGTCGCGCGATCGTCGGCATCTGCTACGAGTCAGCCTTTCCGCGCCACTTCCGACGCCAAACCGCCGCCGGGGGGGAATTCATCCTCACCGCCTCCAACAACGCCCACTACAGCGCCGCCATGCCGGCCCAGCACCATGCCCAAGATGTCCTGCGGGCCATCGAGAGCGATCGCTGGGCCGCGCGAGCTACCAATACCGGCTACTCTGCCTTCGTCTCCCCCCGGGGCGAAACCCTCTGGATCAGCCCCTTGAATGAATACGCCCTCCAAGCGGGCACGATCGAGCGCCGCCACAGTCGCACCCTCTACGTCCGCTGGGGGGACTGGCTGCTCTGGCTGTTGCTGGTTCTGGGGGGACTCTCGTTGAGGGATTGGGGATTGGGGATTAGGGGTTAGAGCTGATCGGCAATCCTCGCACCCAACAGCACGACCGGCTGGCAAGGGTTGCGTGAGTTATGGCTGACAGAGCCTAGCGCGGGCGGCGAGAGCCAGAATCCAGTCAGGGACTCGGCGATCGCCGCCGCTAGGCTGAGCAGCCTCCTGACTCAGAAGCCAGGGTTAGTCAGGGTTTCAGGCCTCCTTGACGGCAGATCTTAGCTCAAGGCCCAATGAACCAGCGTCCGCACCGGGAAGCCCGTAGCTCCGGCATTATTCACGCCACTCTCCTTGTCAGCCCAGACGGGACCGGCAATGTCGAGGTGGGCCCAGGGCGTGGTGGTGACAAACTGCTTCAGGAAGAGGGCCGCTGTGATCGAGCCGCCAGCGCGGGGGCCGGTATTTTTCATATCGGCGATCGGGGACTTGAGCCCTTCAAAATACTTCTCTTCCAGGGGCATCGTCCAGAACTTTTCCCCCGCCACCTGGGCCGCCGCTTGGAGCTGCGCGGCCAGCTCCGCATCCGGGCTCCAGAGGCCGCCAATTTCATCCCCGAGGGCGACGATGCAGGCCCCCGTCAGGGTTGCCAGATCCACCATGGCCTGTACCCCCAGCTTGTCGGCAAAAACGAGGGCATCCGCCAGGGTCAGGCGGCCTTCTGCATCGGTATTGTTGACTTCGATCGTCTTGCCATTGGAGGCCGTGAGGATGTCGCCGGGGCGCAGGGCGCGGCCGCTGATCATGTTTTCCGTCACCGCGCTGATGAAGTGAACTTCAACATCCGGTTTCAGAGCGGCGATCGCCCGGGCGACCCCCAGGGTCGCCCCCGCCCCGCCCATGTCCATCTTCATGGTTTCGATGCCACTCCCGGCCCCCTTGATATTGAGCCCGCCGGAATCAAACGTCAGTCCCTTGCCGATAATCGCCAACTTGCGGCGGGGGGTTCCCTCGGGCTTGTAGGTGAGGTGGATGAACTTCGGGGGCAGATCCGAGGCCTGGGCAACGCCGAGAAAAGCTCCCATGCCCAAGCGCTCGCAGTCCTCGCCCTCGAGGATTTCCAAGCCCAGGCCGTAGTCCGCCGCCAGCTCCTGGGCTGTGGCCGCCAAGGTCAGGGGCGTGACCGCATTGGCCGGAGCCGCCACGAGTTCCCGAGCCAAGATCGTCCCGGCGGCGATCGCCTCGGCCCGAGCCAAAGCTGCCGCCTGCGCTCCCAGGCCCAAGAGGGTAATCGTGGCGGGCGGAGCCGTCTCGTCGCTCTCCGACTTGAAGCGCTGATCACTGTGGAGGGCTAAGCGGAGGCCCTCGGCCAGGGCCTGGGTTGTCACCTCAGCGGTGTCTACGGTCGGCAGGCTGAGCCCCAGGTCCTTTACCTTTGCCGCCTTGGCCAGCCGGCCGGCGCTGGCGCTGGCCCCCCGCAGGCTGTCCAGGGTGAGGGCCTCCGGATCTCCGAGACCGACGACGATCAGTTTTCGGACCGGACTGGTGCGACCGAGGCGCAACACAGCGCTGTTACCCGCTTTGCCATCGACCTGGCCGCTGGCGATCGCCTCGCTCAGGGCCCCATCCCAGCGGTCATCCAGGGCCGTCCAGTCACCAGTCAACTCCAGATCCGCCGCGCTCAAACCAACCGCGAGCGCTTCGCCCGTCCAGGCTAGGGGAGACGTGTCTACCGCTTGAATATCCATCAGTATTGTGTGAAAGAAATCGCTGTGTCGGCTGCAACCCAAACAGAGAGAGCGCCTAAGTTGCAAGCTTGTTTCTACGATGATAAAGCGTTCCTGCCTTGGGCACGGCGGCCCTGGGCGATCCCCGATTCTCAGAGCGAGTGGTTTATGATGGCTGAAGACAAAAACCACCCCGTTCGCGTAACGTCTCCGTAGGAGAAAGGGAATGCCGAAGGGACGTACTGTTCAAACCTTGCTGACCGTTAGCTCCGGCCTGCTGATCGTAGCCCTCCTAGGCTCCATCGTGCTGTTGGCCCAAGAGCGTGGCTGGCTGAAGCGTCTGGAAACTTGGATTGTTTCCAGCACCTCACTCTACAGCAATACCGCCGCCGAGCGTCCCGAGGATGACCGCTCCGAAGTGCTGCCCCTAGTCTCCCAAGCTCCGGCGGCGCGCCGGGAGGCCCTGGAGGCGATCGCCCAGGCCGAGCAACCGAGCTACGAACGCAGCCGCGCCCGCTACCTCCTGGCCAGCGACTGGTTGGCAGCCCAGGAAGGGGGGCGGGCCCTGCGCCATCTGCACGGCCTCGAGGCTGACTATGACCTGCTCGCCCCCTACATCCTGCTCAAACGAGCCCGGGCCCGGCAACTGACCAACGAACTGGAGCGGGCCCGGGCGGATCTGCAAACCCTGATCGAGACCTACCCCGAATCCCTCGCCGTCCCAGAAGCCCTCTACCAACTGGGACAGACTGACCCTAGCTATCACGACCAGGCGCTGGCGGAATACCCCAGTCATCCCCGCAGCCACGAGATCGCCCGGGAGCGGCTGGAGGGCAACCGCGACCAACCCGAGCTGCTCCTCTACCTGGTGCGTCAACTGCCCGACGGTGCGGGCATGAGCAGCCTGCGGGATTCCTTGGTCGAAAATTATGCGGAGCAGTTGACGCCAGCAGACTGGCAGGCGATCGCCACGGGCTACTGGGAGCAGTGGGAATGGGCCAAGGCCGCCCGCGCCTACGCCAAGGCCCCCCCTTCGCCCCTCACCCGCTACCGCGCCGCTCGGGGGCTGCACCTCACGGGCAATGAAGCCGAGGCGGCGCGGGGCTACGAGAACTTGGTAGCAGCCTTTCCCGAGGCCGAGGAAACCGGGCGGGCCCTGGTGCATCTCGCCGCTGTGGGGCCCCGGGAGCGGGCGATCGCCGTCTTAGACCAAGCGATCGCCAACTTCCCCGACCGCGCCCCCGAGGCCCTGATCGCCAAGGCCGAGCGCCTCGAGGCCCAGGGCAACGGCCAGGCTGCCGGCCAGACCCGGCAGCGCCTGCTGGATGACTACCCCCAATCCCTGGCCGCCGCCCGCTACCGCTGGCGTCAGGCCCGCCGCGCCGCCGAGCAGGAGAACTACGTCGAGGCCTGGAAATGGGCCCAGCCCATCGCGATCAACAACCCCGACAGCAGCCTCGCCCCCAAGGCTGCCTTCTGGGTGGGCAAATGGGCCCAGGCCCTGGGTCGCGAGGAGGATGCGACCAAAGCCTTCCGCTACACCCTCCGCAAGCACCCGGAATCCTACTATGCTTGGCGGGCAGCGTCGCTCTTGGGGAAACCGGTGGGTGATTTCCAGACCGTGGGGTCCCAGCAGCCCCGCTTGGAACCGCCAACGCGCCGCCCGCAGCCGCCCGCTGGGTCCGCTGTCTTTCAGGAACTCTACCAACTGGGCCAGGATGACGAGGCCTGGCGACTGTGGCAGGCGGAACGGGGCGATCGCCAAGAACTCACGGTCGAAGAGCAATTTAGCGACGGCCTCCTGCGCGTCGCCCGGGGCGACTACCTCAAGGGGATTGATCGCATCTGGTCCCTCCAGGAGCGGCAGGACGAGGCCGATCGGGACGCTTGGCAAGCCCTCCGGCAAACCGAGGCCTACTGGCACGCCCTCTTTCCCTTGCCCTATTGGGAGCTAGTGCAGGAGTGGTCGGCGACCCAGGGCGTGAATCCGGTCTTGGCGATCGCCCTCATGCGCCAAGAATCTCGCTTTGAGCCCGAAATTCGCTCCTCGGCCGGAGCCGTGGGCCTGATGCAGGTCATGCCCGACACGGGAACCTGGGTCGCGGAACAGGCAGGCTATGACCCGAATTTCAAACTGATCGATCCGGTGGACAATATTCGGCTTGGCACTTGGTTCCTGGCCTACACCCATCGCGAGTTTCGGGATAATTCTATGTTGGCGATCGCCAGCTACAATGCCGGCCCCGGCAATGTCAACAATTGGTTGCAGCGCTTCGACGCCCGCGATCCCGATGCCTTTGTGGAGCAGATCCCGTTCCCGGAAACCCAAGGCTATGTCGAAGCGGTTTTTAGCAACTACTGGAACTATCTCCGTCTTTACGATCCCAGCCTTGCGCCGCTGTTGGAGTAGTCCCAGTTTGTCAGGGCCGCCGGCGGCCCCTCCTGGGGCTGGCAGCGATAGAGCTGGTAGGGAAACCCGATGCGGTGGTGCTCCGCCGGGTCGAGCTGGCAGCGGCCGCCGACCATCGATAGAGTCCCGGGGTAGGACTCCTGAATGTAGCCCGGCGCGATCACCCAGAGATGATCGACTACCGGTGCTTGCGCGATCCCCGCCCAGACGGGCTCGTAGCTCACCAGGGTCGGCCAGAACGCAAACCCTGTCGGAGCCGGTGAGGTCGCTCGCTCCCTGGCCAGAGCGAGGGCATAGCTCAGGCCCACCGCAATCTCTAGCGTGTTCCCGTAGGCCATCACCACCAGCACCGACCCCCCGGACTGATCCACTTGCTGGGCCACCCGAGTCGGATGATAGGGCTTCTGAAACGCACCGTTAAAGATCGTCACGCCGCTACTGAAGAAGCCGAGCAACAGCAACAGACTCAGCCCCCGCCGCCAGTCCGGTCGGCCCGGCCGGGGCGTGGCGAAGCTGGCCCCCAGCAGGGCGGCGATCGCCGGGTAGTAGACAAAGTGGTAGCGCGGCGCAATGCTAATATCCTTGCCCAGCCCGTAGCTGACCAGAAAAAAAGCCAGCAGCACCCAAGCCAAAAAACTCCCCAACGTCAGGGCCGCCACCCGAGTAGCGGGTTGCCGCAGGAGTTGCCGGTAGCCTTGGCTCGCGCGCCAGGCCACCCAGACCCCCAGGCCGGCCGCTGTGAGTCCCAGGGGGATTTGCACCGCCAAGGGTTGCCCCTCCACCGGCAGGACAACCACCATCACCAACCAACTGATCAGGGTCTGGTACAAGGGGGCCAAACCCTGAGGCTCAGACAGCCACCCGGTTTTCGGGCTGGTGAAGTGGTGGACGAAGACCGGCAACCAGGGCAGGGTGAGGAGCAACGGGAGACTACTCACCGCGATCGCCCGTCCCCAACGCCACCCGTAGCGGCTCAGGGGCAGCAGCGTCAGGCCCTGGGCAGCGATCGCTAAGCTACAGAAGTAGTGGGTGTACCAGCTCAGGACTTGCAGCAAACCCCAGAGGCCCCACCACCCCAAGGGAAAACGTCCCGCCTGACCCGCCTGTTGCAGTTTGATCAACACCGCCAAGCTGAGGGTGATCCACAGCAAAGGCAAGGTGTAGTGGCGTGCTTCTTGGGACAAGTAGACCGCAAAAGGGGAAACCGCCATGACAGCGGCTCCGGCCAGCCCAGCTCGCCGGGAGAACCCAAGCCGATTGAGCCCATAGAGGGCGGCGATCGCCCCCAGGCCGGCCAAGACTGGCAAGGCCCGCAATTGCCACAGGAGCGCAACGTCTGTCCCGTGCCAGGCGACGAGCCAGCGATGCAGGAGGCAAAAGAAGAGGGGAGGATGGGTGGATTCTGCGGCCAGGTTCTGGGCGATCACGCTGCAACTGACCTGGGGTTGCAGTTGGAAAAAGGCCGGCACTTGCGCTACCGTCAGCAAGCGATCCAGCGGCACTTGCTCAAAGTTGCGCCCCAGGGCAAAGATTGCCGTGATCACTTCATCCACCCAGAGGGGCTTGCGGGTCAGTTGCCCAAAGCGCAAACAGGCCCCCAAGAGCAAAATAAAAACGAGCCCCAGGGGAGCCGGGAGGCGACAGGTCAATTTCACCACGGGTCTTGTCAAAAGGGAAACGAATCGAGGCCTGGGCCTTCGCAACAATCGAGCCATAACCTTGCTCATGCTCAGCCCAAGCCTGAAGACCGAGACGGATCTATCCCTCACAGTACTCCCAACTCCCCACTCCCTACTTGCCGATGCAAAAGCGGCTGAAGATGCGCTCCAGCACTGATTCTGTCACCGTCTCTCCTGTAACCTCCCCGAGGGCTTGGATCGCGGCCCGCAGGTCAATGGTCCAAAAGTCCAGGGGCAACTGGGCGGCGATCGTGGCTTGCACTTGGGCCAAGGCCCCCTGGGCTTGGGTCAAGGCCGCGGCTTGGCGCTGATTGATGGCCAAGCTCAAATCGGCGGCCCGCAAGTCACCGCTGTGGGCCGCTCGGAGGATAGCCTGCTCCAAGGCCTCAATTCCCTGGGCTTGGGCGGCCGCGGTCCGCACCACAGCGGTTATGGTGGCGGGGTAGTCTACTTGGTCTGGGTCGCCGAGATCGATTTTGTTGATCACTAAGATCAGCGGCCGCGACTGCACTTGGTCATAGATGGCCGCGTCTGCGGCCGTCCAGCCGGCCTGGGCATCGATCAGCAACAGGACCAGGTCCGCGGTCTGGGCGACGGCGCGCGATCGCTCAATCCCCAGCTTTTCCACCCGGTCGGTGGCGGGGCGAATACCGGCCGTGTCCAACACCTGGATCGGAATACCGCCAACGACTAGACTGGACTCCACTACATCCCGCGTTGTGCCGGGTAGGTCCGTGACAATGGCGCGATCGCTACGACTCCAGGCATTCAGCAAGCTCGATTTGCCCACATTTGGTTGACCCACGATCGCCACTTTTAGGCCGCTCCGGAGCAGTTCCCCGCTCTCGGCGGTAGCGAGAATGACCGCGACCTCCCGGTTAGCAGCTTGGAGTTGTTGCCGGATCAGGGCCTCGTCCAGAGGGGGCAGATCGTCTTCAAAATCAAGCCGGGCCTCGATCTCCGCTAAGATGTCCAGGCAAGTTTGGCGCAACTGTTGCAGTGGGCGCGCCAGTTTGCCTTGCAAGCCGGCCAGGGCCAGTTGCGCGGCTTGGGGCGATCGCGCCCCGACCAGATCGGCCACGCTCTCCGCTTGGGTCAAGTCCAGACGGCCGTTGAGAAAGGCCCGCAGGGTAAATTCCCCAGGCTGCGCCAGCCGCGCCCCCGCTTGCAGGCAGAGTTGCAGCACTTGCTGCACAGGGATCAGGCCGCCATGACAGTGAAACTCCACGACATCCTCGCGGGTGAAGGAGCGCGGCCCTTGCATGATCAACAATAGGCCCTCATCCACCACCGCCCGGGTCTCCGGTTGCCGAATCCAACCGTAGAGAATCCGGTGACTCTCCCAGGCCTGCCGGCCAGGCGTGTGAAACAGGCGGCGGGCGATCGCCAGGGCCGCCGGCCCCGACACTCGCACAATGCCGATGCTGCCCTGGGCCGGCACAATGGCCGAGGCGATCGCGGCAATCGTATCGTGCTGATAGAAACTCACGGGCTCACCTGCGGCTGAGACTGTCTCCCCGCACCGAGTCGGGATAGTGCTTTGCTAGTATAACGAGCCTGAGGTCTCCTGCTCCTGGCCACCAGCGACGGGTGCATGAAATTTAGCAACGGGTGCATGAAATTTTATGCGGGATGTTGGGACTCCTGCGCTCAGCCCTTACCCCTCGCTCTCCCAGCTTGGAAGCAGGGACCGGGGAATGGAGACGCGCAGTGGCTTCTCGAAGAGTAGGCCGCCGCCCCTCCGTCTCATGCTTAGCTGAAAGAACTCTATGTAACAGATTTTAACGAGCCCAAATCCCAAGACCAGCAAGGGTTCTAGCCCGATCAGCCCCCAATCCCTGGCGCGGCCATTCTAGCCTGACTGACTGACCGCGATTTCTTTCAGGCCCAGGTTGTACGCTATAAACAGGCAGCCCTCAGCGATAGGGCCACTATGTATATATTTGTAAACCTTCGGATTCACGGGGGAACTTATTTCCCCGTCGCTGCGTAAACCGAACCAGACTCTCTGTAGAAACGCTTAGCCCCTTAAACTCTGAACTCCCGCTCCTAGGAGGAATCCCAATGTCTCCCGCCGCTACACTCACGGTCCCTAGTCAAATCACCCCAGCCCAACGGGATGCGGCCCTGCAAACCCTCCAGCGCGCCGTTACCTTCTCTCAGGGGGAATTTTCCCTGATCCTCGCTTACTGTCCTGACGAAGGCCAGCGTCGGAATCTTACCCGCCAAATCCTGGAATTTTTCCCCGCCTATTTGCGGGAAGTGACACTGCCCGCCTCTGCCACCACGCTCCTCAGCAGCATTAACAAGGCTCTCAGCAACCAAGCTCCCCCGGAGGCGGTGCTGGTCTCCGGGCTGGAGCACACCACGGACTTAAGCACGCTCCTCCGGGCTGCCAACTTCGCCCGCAACGAGTTGCGTCGTCAGTTCCCCTTTCCCCTCATTCTTTGGGTGACACCGGAAGTCCTACGCTGCTTAAAGCGCTTGGCTCCGGATCTCAGCAACTGGGCTGCCCCGCCGATTCGCTTTGCCTGAGGCCTGGCCGCCGGCAGGATGCCGATGGTTCCCTCGGGGGCTGGCGAACCAAGCCCCGCTAGGCTTCCGTGCATCCTTTAGGACACCGAAAAGGCAATGAAAATAATGCCGCTGACAAACATCAGCGCGAGCACACCGGCAATCACATAGTTGCGCTGCTGGGTTTTGTTCGGCGGCTTGGCCTCGTACATTTTCGGTTCATTGGCAAAATTGTTCAAGCGGCCGCCATCTTCTTCGGTATAGGGCATTACTAAAATTCTCCTTGAGAGTGCTCAGCGCTGCGCGGTTCAGCAGCCGGCGATCGCCAAGCGTTAACAGCTATGCAAGCCTCGATATTACGTTACTACCTGGGTGCAGAGCAATGGGGGCGCGATGGGGCGATCGCAGCGCTTCAAGTCAAGACCGCGCTGAAAAATCATGTCAATGGGCAGCATTTCCCCCGTCGTCGTCATGAACTTGTGATCGGCGGTAGCGCGAATCGTGCTGCCATCCTCCAGCTCATACTCAAACACCGCCTGCGGACCCCGATCGTGCCACTGGGCAATGGGCTGCGTGTAGAGATAGCCCGAAGCAGCCACACTGTAAACTGAGCAGGCGATCTCCGCTTCAACAATCCGCCCCAGGGGCAGCGGGCCATACTCTACAGTCAACACCAGGGTGTCGTAGCTGAGGCAATATTCCGCATAGTTCACCATGTCCCCCCACAGGCGCTCCGCCGTTGCCGGGCGTACCCCATGCTGGGTTGCCCCGTCGATGAAGAGTTCCCGATGCTTCTGCATCTCCGCGACTTTCTTTTTCCCCATCGCCCGCCGCAGCAGGTCCGCCTGCCCCAGGGAGTAGCCCGCCAGATCCTGAGCTGTTTTCATGATCTGCTCTTGATAGACCAAGATCCCATAGGTTTCTTTCAGAATGGGCTCCAACAATTCATGAGCAAACTGCACGGGGGCGCGACCATGTTTACGCTCAATATATTGAGGGATCAGGCCGGCATCCAGGGGGCCTGGGCGATAGAGGGCCAGAATCGATGAAATATCTTCAATACCGGAGGGCTTGAGGTCACGGACAATCTGGCGCATCCCATCGGATTCCAATTGGAAGATGCCTTCGAGGTGTCCCTCACGCAAGAGATCGTAGGTTTTTTGAATATCCCCCGGCAGCTTTTTTTGCTCTCCCTTCTGGAGAATCGCTAGGGCGCGGCGCTCCTCCAAGGGCAATTGGTCGGCGTCCAAGCGCATTCCTTGATGTTGCTCGATCAGTTGTAGCGTTTTCTGGATTGTGGTCAGGTTGCGTAGGCCGAGGAAGTCCATTTTTAGCAGCCCCAGGGCTTCTAGCTCTTCCATGGCGTACTGAGTGATCACGGCTCCTTCGTTGTTGCGTTGCAGGGGCACAACTTCATCGAGGGGATCGGAGGAAATCACCACCCCGGCTGCGTGAACCCCAAAGGTTTTGTTCGTTCCTTCGATGCGGATTGCCATATCGACCCAACGTTTTACGGCTGGGTCACTGTCATACTTGGTCTTGAACTCTGGGGAGGGGGTCTCGTCGCTGATCATTTTGGCCAAGGGCGTCGGTTTGCCGCGCACAATCGGGATCAGCTTGGTCATGTGGTCGGAATCGGCGTAGGGAATATTCAGCACCCGGGCCACATCTTTCAGCACCGCCTTGGAAGTCATGCGGTTGAAGGTGATGATTTGCGCCACGCGATCGCTACCGTATTTCTCCGTCACGTATTCGATCACGCGATCGCGCTGCTCAATGCAAAAGTCCGTGTCAATATCCGGCATCGACTTGCGCTCTGGGTTCAAGAAGCGCTCGAACAGCAGGCCGTGATGCACCGGATCAATGTTAGTAATTTGTAGCGAGTAGGCTACGAGAGAACCGGCCGCGGAGCCCCGCCCCGGACCCACCGGAATCCCATGATCGCGCGCAAACTTGATGTAATCCCACACGACGAGAAAGTAGGTGGAAAAGCCCATCTGCTGCATCATTTTTAGCTCGTATTCGAGCCGCTCGCGGTAGACGGGTTCTACTTCAGCGCGGTGGCGGACTTTGAGCCGTTCGACCAGGCCTTGCCAGGTCACTTCCTCGAGGTAGCTATCGGCGGTGTGGCCGGGGGGAACTTTGTAGTCAGGGATGCGGGGCTCGCCCATGATCTTGTAGGGCTGCACTTTTTCCGCGACGTGGAGCGTGTTGGCGATCGCCTCCTCCACGATCTCAAGTGGCAGGTGGTCGGCAAACAACTGCATCATTTCCGCCGCTGATTTGAGATACTCCGTGCCGCTATAGCGCAGGCGCTTGTCTTCCGAGATCAGCTTGCCGGTTTGAATACAGAGCAAGGCATCATGGGCTTCAACATCATTGCAGGAGATGAAGTGGGAGTCATTGGTGGCGATGACTCGAATCCCCAATTCTTGGGCAATTTTGACAATTTCAACGTTAACAATACGGTCTTCCGCAGAGCCGTGATCCTGGATTTCCAGGTAATAGTCCTCGCCAAAGATGTCTTGATACCAGCGAGCGACCGCCCGGGCTTCCTCCAGTTCATTCCGCAGGATGCGCTGGGGCACTTCGCCACCGAGGCAGGCGCTGGTCACAATCAGGCCGTCGCGGTATTGTCGGAGCAGGTCTTTGTTCACACAGGGGCGGCTAAAAATGCCCCGGCCTTGCATTCCCTCCAAGTGGGAGATCGTGGTGAGTTTGGTGAGATTTTTATAGCCCTGGGTGTTTTTGGCTAGCACGACTTGGTGGTAGCGTTTGTAGCGTTGGCTGCGGTCGGTGATGTCGCCGTTGATCACATACATTTCGTTGCCGATGATCGGCTTCAGGCCGTGGCTCCGGCAGACTTTGATTAGTTCGATCGCCCCGTACATGACGCCGTGATCCGTGAGGGCGATCGCCGGCATTCCCAGCTCGGCCGCGCACTTCACGAGGGCTGGGAGTTGGGAGGCCCCGTCGAGGAGGCTGTAATCGCTGTGGATGTGGAGGCCGACGAACATGGCAGTAGGGGGGATGAGGGAGTAGGGGGACGGTTAGCGGGGAGCGAGTTGGACCTGGCGATCGCGTACCTGCTGCCAGAACTCGGCAATGGCGGTTTGGTAGCCAGCGCCGCCGACGGTGGCGACATTGTTGTGATCCGCGCCAGGGACGAGGTAGAAGCGTTTCAACCCTTGGGCCGCCGCGTAGAGTTCGCGGCTCATCTGGTCGGGAATGCGGTCATCCTGGCTCCCGTGGATAAAGAGCAGGGGCAGGTCGAGTTGGGGCAGCTTCGCCAAGGAGTCAAAGCGCTGATGCAGGAGTAGGTTCACGGGGAAGAACTGGCTGTACAGCCCGTCATGGGCCACCATCGCCGCCATGGTGGTAAAGGAGCTTTGGACAATCAGGGCCGCGAGGTCGGGGTGGCGAGTGGCTAGGTCGATGGCGATCGCCCCTCCCAGGGAGTGGCCAAACACCACAATCTCCGCTGGGTCCAGGCCCCGTGTGGTGGTTAAGTACTCGAGGGCAGTGGCTGCATCTTCATAGACCTGCTGCTCGTGGGGGAAATTCCGCCCCTGGCTGTGGCCGTAGCCGCGATAGGAGAAGAGAAACACGTTGAAGTGGAGCTGATGAAAAATCTCTGCCTGCCCGAGGATCGCCTCCAGGTTACCCCGGTTGCCGTGGAGCAGGAGGAGGGTTCCTTGGGCCGGTTGGGCGGCGGGCAACCACCAACCATGCAAGCGCTCCTGCTCGTCCCCCCCCACGGTTAACCACACTTCCTCAGCGTCCAGGCCCCGAGCCGCTGGCGTCACGGTGGTGGCTGTCCCTGGCAGAAAAATCAGGGTGTTTTGCCACTTCCAGATGGCCGCACACAGGCCGAGGTAGGTCAGCACCACCAGACCGGCGATCGCCAGCCCCAATTTTCCCAGCCAATGATTCAACATCCTTTCCTTCTCAGCCAGTTCAATGCGGGGAGTGGGAGCCAGCGAGGCAGCCCCAAGCTCGCCCAGAACACTACTTCGTCTTGTGCGTGGCCTGGCCGGGAGCGGCGGGCGGCTCCTGGGGAGTCGCGAGCGGTGCGGAAGGCTTGAAGAGCAAGGCCGGCCGTTGGAGCTGCCAGCTCGTCGCCTGCTCATAGGCATGGGCCACTTGCAGGAGTAGGTCTTCCCGCAATACATTGCTAATCAACTGCATTCCCACGGGCAGGCCCTGGCTGTCGAAGCCACAGGGGATGCTGATCGCGGGTAAGCCCGCGAGATTGACCGGGATCGTCATCAAGTCCGACAGGTACATACTGAGGGGGTCTTCGGTCTTTTCGCCAGCCTTGAAGGCTGTCGTCGGTGAGGTGGGCGAGATAAGAATATCAACCTTCTCAAAGGCCGAGCGAAAGTCTTGCAGGATTAGGGTGCGGACCTTCTGAGCTTTGAGGTAATAGGCATCGTAATAACCGGCGGAGAGGGCATAGGTTCCCAGCATGATGCGGCGCTTGACCTCCGTGCCAAAGCCCTGGGCCCGAGTTTGCTTGTACATCGCCACCAGGTTTTCGGCCCCAGCTTCCCGCAGGCCATACTTCACGGCATCGTAGCGGGCGAGGTTGGCCGAGGCCTCCGAAGGGGCAATGATGTAGTAGGCCGGCAGCCCGTAGCCAAAGCGGGGGCAGGAGATGATCTGAATTTCGGCTCCCAGCTCTTGGAGTTGCTCCACCGCCGTTTTCACGCGGTCTTCGACCTCGGCGCTGAGGCCGCCGCCGAAGGTTTCCTTGATCAAGCCAATGCGGAGGCGGGACTTGGGACGGAAGTTGGGGCGCAGGAGTTGGGCGTAGTCGGGGACTTCGAGGTTGAGGCTGGTGGCATCGCGGGGATCGTGGCCGGCGATCGCCCCCAGCAGGATCGCCGCATCCTCCACCGTCCGCGCCAAGGGACCGACCTGATCCAGGGAGGAGGCGTAGGCCACCAGCCCAAAGCGGGAGACCCGGCCGTAGGTCGGCTTCAGGCCCACGACGCCGCAGAGGGAGGCCGGTTGCCGGATCGAGCCGCCGGTATCCGAGCCCAGGGCCACCGCACATTCTTCGGCGGCCACGGCCGCGGCTGAGCCGCCGGAGGAGCCGCCGGGAACCCGGTCCAGGGCCCAGGGGTTGCAGGTGCGCTGGAAGCCGGAATTTTCCGTCGAACTCCCCATGGCGAACTCGTCTAGGTTCGTCTTGCCGACGATGACGGCTCCCGCTGCTTGCAGCTTGGCGGTGACGGTGGACTCATAGGGGGGGACGAACCCAGCCAGGATTTGGGAGGCGCAGGTGGTGGGAATGCCCCGAGTACAGAGGTTGTCCTTGATCGCGACTGGAATACCGGCCAACAAGCCCAGGGTCTCCCCGGCGGCGATCTGAGCATCAACTTGCTGGGCCTGGGCGATCGCCCGCTCCGCCGTGATGTGGAGAAAGCTGTGCAGTTGGGGTTCCAGAGCTTGAATGCGGTCGAGAAACTCTTGGGTGATTTCAACAGCCGAGCGTTCCTTCGCAACCAATTGGCGGTGTAGCTCGCGGATCGATTCCATGCGCGTTTCCGTGTGCGGGGCAGAGTCAACTAACAGTCTAAGTCTAATGGCCACCCGCGCGCCTGGGAGGCGGGTATGAGCACTCTGTCACTTTAGCAGAATGCTTACGCGGGTGGCCTAGGGCTGCGCTCGTCCGGTTCCAGCTTGTTCAGCCATCGCTTCAGACGGGCCCTCACCCTACATCCCTCTTCCAGAGGGCAAGGGACTTTAGAGATCGTTTCACCTAATTTGTGCAAGGGCTGGAACTCTGCCATCAATTCGGACGCTTGGGGGCCAAGGCTCGCAAAGCACGGGGGCGGCCTCGGGTCAGCTTCCTCTTTCGGCGTACAATCCTAGCGGCTGCTTGTGAATCCTTGCCAGTGAGGAGAGGAAACCCATGACTACACCAGAGCCCAGAAGTTTAGCAATCTTAGCCCGCGAAGGCTACAGTACCCGAGGCATCATCGCCTACGTGGGCGACAGCTTTCGGCTGCTGGGGGAAAATTTCAACCCCCTGATTATCTTTGTCGCCCTGCTGACCGTCCTGTTCACCCTGATGGACATTATTCCACCCGGCGGGGTCGTGGCCTTGTTACTGCTCTCCCCGCCGCTGTATGGCGGCTTCTACCGCTACACCCTCAAGCGTCTCCGTGACGAAGCGGCCAGCTCAAATGACTTGTTCTCAGGCTTTGACCGCTTTGTTCCCTTGGTGCTAGCCTCGCTCCTGAGCAGTATTTTCATCATCATCGGCTTGGTGCTTTGCCTTTTGCCCGGCGTTTACCTAGCGGTTTCCTATTTGTTCACCCCGGTGTTGGTGGTGGATCGTCGTCTGAACGTTTGGCCGGCGATGGAACTCAGCCGCCAACTCATCGGCCGCCGCTGGTGGGTGTTTTTCGGGATTGGGCTGATCTTTGGTCTCATCTCCCTGGCCGTTGGAGCTGCTGCCGTTGTGATCGCCCTCGTGACTGGCTTGGCGGGTGGTCTGGAGGAGCTGGATTCTTTGCCCCTAGGGCTCAATCTGGGGGTGAACTTCGTTAACAGTGTGCTTTTAGTGCTCAATGCTGGCGCGATCGCCAGCATCTACCACGATGTTGTGGACAGTGCCTCCCTCGAGGTAGCCGACCGGGACCCTAGCGCCTAGGTGCAGCCGGCGATGGGCTGGCGTGTCAGGGGTGGTGGTCGCTGTTGGTCGAGCGCTGCCCTGGCTGGAGGCCTGCCAAGGTCTGGCAACTGCGGGGCTGAGCCAAAGCGAGGCCATTCTGGCCCTTGACCCTGATGGGGTTTGCTTCCTAGGGTCAAGGGCCCTCGCGCTTCGCTCAGGGGCGATCGCCGACTAGCGCACAAACTGTGGCATCACCTCGGCGGCCGTGAACAGCCCGTAGTGGCCGCGCCGCTGCAAGGCGACCCCAGCTTTTAGGTAGCCAAAGGCGGGGCCGCAGACATTGGCCGCCATGCTGGTTTCGTCTCCTAGGGTGAAGGTGTGGGTAGACCGCTTGCCCTCAAAGGTGCGGCCAGTCACTTGCACGTTGGTACTCAGGGGCTTCTGGGGATGGCGGGTATCGACGATGCCGCCAACGGTGACGCGATCGCGGCTGCAAATCCCCGCCAGCTCCAGCATCAGGTCATCGGCGTGCTCCATGTTTTCCAGCTTCAGCAGACCGCCAGTCTGATCCAGCAGGGCCGCCACCTCAGCATCGCTCATGGCCTGGGCCGTCTCCACGTCGTAACCCGGCAGGTGAGCAATGTCTTCGCGAATCGTCGCTCGGTAGGCTTCCCAGTTGGCGATCCCGACGCCGAAGGTGATGCGAACTTCATGGATCTCGGCATAACTCTGGGCGGCGATCGCCGCCGCCGCCGTCAGCAGTCCTGGGGTCGCGCCGCAGCCCGTGAGGTAGGTAATGCCAGCCCGTTGCAGGTCAGCGCGCAGGGCCACCAACTGCTCCATGGCGCTGGTGCGCTTCAAGGCATCGACCAAGACGCCGCGCCAGCCCGCTTGCAGAAACTGCCGCACAACGTCCGCCATGAAGTGGTTGGGCAGGTTCGGGAGTGCCAGGAAGTAGCCATCGACCTCAGCCGTGGCGATCAGGTCGGCGATGCTCTGCTCACTACGGCAGCCCCCGGGTTGCAGGTCGCCGAGGGAGCCGCGATCGCGGTAGACGGCGCTACAGCGGTCGGCGTCGAGGCCGGCCGCCTCGTAGGCATAGCCGTGGCGGTCGGCGGCGGCCACCCAGCGCAGCTCGGTTTTCGGGGCCAGGACTTTGGCGGCGGCTTGCCCCAGACCCCCAAATCCCAGCAGGCCCACCCGCACCGGCGATTCAACTGCGTTCGTCATCGGTCTCTCTCCATGCAATACAAACTCCCATTATCCGTCGTGCGCGGGGTCTCCGCACGGGGCGATCGCCGTTGGCCAGCCAGCCCCGATCCCTTTCCTTCCGGAGAATTGCCTACTCCCAGCCCTGCTGCTACATCTAACAACCCTGTAGACTAGCATTGGCCCCAGGGCCCTCCCGTCTCCTAGCCGCTGGATCGCCGCCCGGACGACTACGACCCTGGAGGAACTAGCATTGGCCCCAGGGCCCTCCCGTCTCCTAGCCGCGAATCACCGCGATCGCGCGCCCGCTCGGCGTCATCGCGGCCTCCGTCGTTGTGCGTTCAGCCATGTCCGGCAAGCCAGAACGGCGGTCGAAAATCACCAACCAGCCCCAATTCAATCCCAAGCCGGCTAAGTAAGCATCCAGTTGCTCCAATCCTTCCGGCAACGGGTCCGGTCGCCCATCCTGCCTTCGCCCTACTTGGGAGAAGGGGCCAGGGGATGAGAGCAAACTTGCCTAACTGAGATGCACCCAGAGCGGGAGAGGGATTTTGAGATCGTTTTGTATATTCGTGGGTAGTGCCACAGCGGTAATGAACAACGCGACTGCAAGCCTCCTTGCTAGAGGTATGGAGCCAAGCATCATGACCCCATTGGGACACTAACCGCAAGACAGAATCGAGTCGTTGCCACGACTGCATCCCAGGGCCAGCAAGGGTTTTGGGTTGAGCAGCCCAATCTTTCTGGTGCTGCAATTCTAGCCTGACCTGCTTATAAACTATATTCAAAGCTGATGTAGATTCCTCGATCTTGAGCGCTTGTGCCGCGATCATCGATCTCAACTAAGGGAAAGCCATAATCCAGCCGCAGCCGAACCTCCTTGATGGGTTGCCAAATGAATCCCAAGCCCAAACCCGCTAGTAGGTGGGGTTCTACGGCTGGATTGGGATTGTTGGCGTTGTTCCAAACCCAGCCAAGATCTGCAAAAGAAATCAACTGAAAACGCGCTCGGTCAGCATTATCTCGATCAGTGGTCCAGCGATACTCAAGTGATAGCCGCGATCCATTATCACCTGCCCTTGCACTCTGACGATAACCCCTTACAGATTGCGCACCACCAATGACAAACTGTTGTGATGTGAGCAACCCTTGACTAGCCAGTTGTAGATCGGCGGAGAACAGCAGCAAACTATCTTTGCCGATTTGCTGGGCTCGCTGCACTTGACCAAGCCAACTGAAGAAGTGTCCATCTGGGATGGCTCCTGGGTTTACCGTAGCCCCGAACAAACCAGTACCAAGGCTAAACTGCGATCGCGCTACCCACGCTCCAGCAATATCCCGCCGCAGGTAATCCTGCTCAAATTTCACCACGCTGGTTGTCGTTACCCCTTCAGGACTAGGCCCTAAGCCAAACGGCGTCGGCCCAGCAAACGTAAAGGTCTGCCCTGTCTGGTAAGCAAAGCCGACAGAAACAGCAAACTCTTCACGGGGACTGCGCCAGAGGGGTTGTCGGAAACTAACTTCATGGGACTGAGACTCACCTCGAATCTCTAGCGAGCGGAATGGTTCCTGAACCACTTCATTCCGCTGCCAAGAACTACGCCAGCTCAATGTACTTTCTCGGGCATTTAGAGGTATCTGGTAGCCAGTTTCCAGCGTATCTACACCGCCTGCCAGGGTACGTTGATATAGCAGCGATAAAGAGTCTCCATGCCCAGTTAAGTTACTGTGAGACAAGCGGATCTCAGCTCGCTCTGAACCGACGCTTGAGGGGGAGCTGTTATTGAAGCCCAACTTAGCTCCTTTCGCCTCTGCCTCTTCAACGCGCACGATGAGCTTGCTCACCCCTCGTTGTCCTTGTACTCTAATAACACTCGCTGTAACATTGCTAAACAGAGGGCTCTGGCGGAGTAAGCGTAGCTGATCCTCCAAATCACCGCTGTGCAGGGGGATGCCAATACCGAGAGCAACGCGATCGCGAACATAATCCTCCCGTACTCGCCGCAAGCCCTCAATCTCAATCCCCTCGATCCGGCCCTCAACCACCTCAATCAAAACCCTCCCCGTTGCCAGTGAACCCTGATTCAGGATCGCTCGCGAGCTGAGGTAGCCAGCCTCAAGGTAGAGGTTGGTGATTTGGTCAGCGATGGCCTGTACATCCCTTGCAGCAACAGTCTGGGCTCGGACTGCTGCCAGCCAGGGCTCGAAGTCGCTCTCGTTAAACACGGTGCTCCCCCGCACCTCAATACTCTCAACTCGCACCCGCCGCTCATCTTCGGGCAGCTCTTCTACAGGGGGTTGCGGGGTTTCAGGAATTGGAGGCGTAACCTCTTCAATGTCTGGCGGCAATAGCTCTAGCTCGCGTGGCTCGCCCAAGAACCGATCCTCAGGCGGAGGTGGAGGCAAGGGGTTCGGTAGTGGGATGGGCGGACTCGCTGGCAGCGGAACTGGCTCTAATGGCTGAGGAGCAGGTACTACAGGCTGAGGTGGTTCTACTGGGGGAGGGGCTGTCGGTGCTGTAGGGGGCGGCTCGATTGCCACTTCTAAGGGATTATTTGTCAACTGTTTGCTCGGGGCAAAGTCTAAGGCATCCCCTTTGCTTTTATCGAGAGCAGCCAGATCCAGCTCGACTGATGGGGGGAGTTCAGGGAGAGGACTGGCGATCGCCACGCCGCCCCAGCTCACAAGGGTCAAAGCCGAACCGGCACCGAGCAGCTTGCACATGAAACTCTCTACTTCCTAACGACTACGTACACTGACTGGAACCAAGCAACCCAACTTCCAGGCAGCACCAGGGTATAGACTTAAGCTGAAATCGAGAGCGGATTTAGATAGTCCATCGAAGCCAAGCAGCGAACGCAGGCTGCCGGACTGCCAAGGTCGAACTTGACCAAGACTGCGAGTATTCTAGCGGAGGATGCGCTCTGGTGGAATGGCTGAGGCACTACAGCTTTAACTACCAAGACCAGCAAGCTAGTCCTCAACGAGTGGTAAGCACGGCTAAAAAAATGCAAAGAAGCACAAGTACAAAAGCACTATTCAATAACTCAAGGTGTCTAGTATGGAGGGCTACAGACATCTGCTCACACCAAAAATAAGCTTCATCATGAAGAAAATGCGAACACTTGTTCTGGGTTAAATCAACCCAAAGCCTGAAAGCTCTATCCAGCCTTAACTTCAGACAATCTTGACAAAACTGGCTCTGGCTCACCGCATTAAACTGCTCATGCTCCTATAAGGAGTACTATAGACTGAGTGATAGATCTCCCTAAGCGAGCTATGCTGAAACTATCCACCAACAACTACTGGTCGCTCTGCCGTCTCCGCCCTGATGGGGAATATACTAGCGGGTCGGTAGCAGGGAAAGACCAAACGCAAATCGATGAGTTTATCAGCAGTCAGTTAGAGTCGGCTGGCAGCACCCATAGTGCTCAGGACGTACAGGTGTGCTTGCTCAACCTGTTCAATCCTGAAGGTACTCAACCAAGTAGCGAAGCCGAACTCTACAATAGTGCTTGGGCTGGCTACTGCTTGCGCTGCTGGGTATCCCATGACATCGTGTGGGCTTGTAAGCGGCTCGTATGGTCATTTAGAGATGTCGATCTCAAGGACCTCTTACCTTGTGTTCTCAATGATGATGGAAAGAAGTTCATTGTCTTGCTCAGTAGCTCTCAGTTAAATCGTAAGGGAGAGCCGAAGAAGTCTCAGTTTCACTGGACTAGCGGCAAAGAACCCAAACCAGAAGATTACCCCCTCTTTGGCGTTGAGTTGTTGCAAACTTTCAAGCCCAGATTCAAGAGTTTAAGAAATTGGACTTTTCGACTTGTCAAGCAAAATCCTGATATCAGTGAAGCGATAGGTCGAAAAGGTATTAAAAGGTACAGCGATTGGTACTTACTTTGTCAAACAAAAATTAGCGATTTAGAGAATGTCTTTGATGAGGAAGAACGCCTAATCATCCAAACTTTCAAGGACACCTATCGAAGCGATCGCCGAAACCGAGGTCATCATGGAGTGTATCAAGCCCCAACTACAGCCCTCCTAACAACCATCCTGGGCGATCTTCGCAAGCAAGGAGTGGTAGTTGGCTCTACTGATGAGCTTTTCAATAAGCTTAGCTCTTTCGCAAGGGAGTTGAGAAAGTACGAAAACTGGCAGCATAGCTTCCAACCCCTTGATGCTGGCACTGGAGATGATGAGTCTCAACCACGGGTATCACAACTCGAAGATCCCAAAGCGATTACGAGTCCTGAAGAGGCAGAAGAAGCCGAACAGTATAACTACTTGCTACAGTTGTTAACGGCTGAGAAACTTGCACATTTCCTCGACTGCGCCATTGCGACTGCTTCATCTAGTAAGCTAGCAAAACTAAGAGGACCTCGGTCAAGGTATAAGCAGTATGCCGATCGATTTTTGCAAGGCTACAGGCTGTACTACGAGCAAGCAAAATCAATTACCGAGATCGGTGAGGAGTTAGGGATTGGCAATCGTAATGTTACTGGTCGAGTGCTAGGTGTCAGGAAGCTACTGAAGCGAGTTCGCAGCCAGGTTGCCAAAGAACTCCTCAGAGACTTACTTGAGCGGTTCAGTGAACGACTTAGTGTGAATAGTCAAAACCAAGTCACTAACCTAATACGTTTCGATGGTTTTCTTAAGCTTACAGAAGCAGTCTTGGATGCGAGTGTCTTCAAAGAGGCTTTTGCAGAAATTAACGATTCTAAAAACCGTTCGCGCGAGAGTTTGTATGCCCAGCGTCTCCGCGCCTATCTCAGCACACACAGTTAAACTGAATCCACCCCAAATTCACTAAGGAGTAAACCACCATGATTTACATGCTTGAAGAATCAGACTTTCATTTGCTAGAGCCCGAAATTCTTGACATCGAACCAGATGACTACACGCGAGCTCGATCGCTGAGCCAGTATGCCAGTGATCATCTTAAGCAGTGGTCAACTTATGTAACCGCACTCGGCCTATCCTGCGTAGAGCGCTGGTTGCAAGACGAAATGGTTGATTCAGAGGTTAGCTCCAGTCGCTCTGAGATTATTAGTTCTTCTGAAACTAGCAACGTAACCGCCGCCTGCAAATTACAGGTCGGGGAGTTTCAAGTATGCGTTGTCACCATTGAGACAACTCTCACTGAAGTTGTGGAGATACCCCAAGCAGCGCTCTACGATCCGCGCTACGCTACCCATTTCTACATCGTTGCTGAGGTTAATGACGAAGACGAAACTGTGGCTTTGCGGGGCATAATTCGCCGCGACCAACTCACTCAGGTCATTGAGTCCAACGCAATTCCTGTAAGTGAGAATTGGTTCTACGAGCTACCACTGTCGCTGTTCAGTCCCGCTACGGATCGCCTGTCCTTCTATATAAGGCACGTCGCGCCTGAAAGTATTCCAGTACCCAACATTGTTCCCGAACAGTCTACGGCTGCCATCCCTCAAGTTTTCAGTATTCTAGCTCAGAAGGCGATCAATCTAGCGACCTGGCTTGACGGACAGCTCGACGACTTAGCAGCAAGCCTAGCCTGGCAACCGCCAAGCCCCATGCTCGCCGCGAGTGGTTTTCTCGCTGTTGAAAACTTTCAAACAGCAATTGAAGAGCTGCAAGGTAAGGGCTTAGTAGTTCCCGACTCTGCCAAAGCATCTACTCACGAGATCTCAGTCGGCGGATGGGATCTAGAAATCTACATTGGTGTTTGGCAACTAGAGGCTGATCCTGACGTAGACTCCAGCAACCCAGAATTATATGTTCTCGCTATCCTTCGCGAGGTCAATGATTCTTTGCTTCCGCAAGATACGGGTTTACGCATAGCAGATCGTACTGGCGTGATTGAGGATCGCGTATTGTCGAGCTCGATGCCTCATTTGGCAGGTTCCGCGATCGCGGAGACTGGCGATCGCCTGACTCTCACGATTGCTGTCGCTGAGGCAGAAGCCCAACCCATCCCCCTAAGCTTCTCTCCGTAGTCAGAATGCAACCTAGGATAAGCTGAATGGTAGCTACAGTGGATTTGAATCGAGCGCAATACTACTTCAAGCCCCTCTCTGCCCCACTCTTAGGGAGAGGGGTGAAGGTAAGCTCTGCACACCTCGCCGGTAATGGAAATGCTGTAGTAAAACCTCCTATAGCAGATGACACTATTGTGAGGTACACCCTGGACTTGGAAAGCTTACGAAGTAGAGGATACAGCATACTTCACTGCATTAAAAGCTGCCATATTGAGAGACCATAAACAACCATAATCACTATGGAACGCGAAAAATCCTATCGGCTTAATGTTGTTCTTACGAAACAGGAGTGTGTTTTCACCCTACTCGATAGGGGTCACTCGGTTACAGGAACCGTAGACTATCCAAATGAGATTAGTAATAAGTACGAGCAGTGGAAAGAAGAATACCGAAAGGCCTATGATTCAGAGTCTCTGGGAAGATCGGGTGGATTCGGAGGTGGACTCAGTGCTAGCCACATCAGCCCACCAACAAGATGCGAGAATGCAGAAAAAGCATTACTGAAAAAATTTCAGCACTGGCTAGAAAGTGCTGAACTTAGTTCAATCCGTAATCATATCCGAGCTCAATCTAATCAGGATGTTCAGAAAAGTGGCTCGCTCAAAGCCAAGCCCGCCAAACTTGCCATTGCCTGCAATGATGAGACACTGAGTCGATTACCTTGGGAGTTGTGGGATCTTGGTACTACGAGCCCGCTAACGATTTATCGCGCGCCACTGAATCAACTTCCAAGTGAAGATCTACCTCAAGTTGCAGGTAAGCGTGGCAAGTATCGAATTCTCGCGATTTTAGCAGACGAAAATCTAGACCTCAAAGAAGCCCGCCAGGCAATCAATGCTTTGAGGAAGCCTAGCATCCAGGTGGAGTTACTAAGATTTCAAACTAGTAATAAGAGTGCAGAACAGTTCAAAGAAAGCATTATTGAAGCCCTAAGTGATAATCGCGGCTGGGATCTGCTGATTTACTGCGGTCATGGCAACGACAAAGAGGATGACTCTGGTATTCTGCAACTAGCCTCTAAGTGCTCTCTAGGTATATCAGAAGTTGAGCACCAGCTGAAGAAAGCTCAGCAGCTAGGCCTAAAGACTGCCATCTTTATTTCGTGTCGAAGCTTTCGCACAGCCGAGTCTTTAATCCAACAGGGCTTCAGGCAAGTTGTCGCGATGCGCGAAAAAATCCATCGCAATGCAGGTCAAAAGTTTCTTGCAGTGCTCTGCACTGAGCTGACAGACCCTAAAGAGTGTAAGCCTCTAAGTGAGGCGATCGTGACTGCTCGCCAAGCCCTGCTGGAAGACAAGAGAGCATATCCATCTGGTTCTCTCGTCCCATCATGCTACCAACACCCACCTTCTGAAGACTCCGATCGACAGCGACATTCTGACGACTTCTCTATTGAACACAGTTTCCTACGCCGTCTTCGGAATGATTGGCAACCATCCAGACCAGAATCCATTGCATTGAGCGTGGCAATCATTCTAAGCTTCGCAACACCCCTGCAAGATTTTCTTCTAGAAACTAGAACCGCAGTACAGACAGTCTACAAAGAGATTACACACCCCCTTTACGAGATGGCTATGCAGAGAACCTCTCGTACTACGTCTCCTGACATACTCTGGGTTGCAATTGATCAAGCATCAATTAACCAGGCTCGCGAACGAGTCGAGGGCTTTGAAATCAATCCGATGGATCGTGAGTATCTAGCACTATTAATAAATCGTCTATCTGGAACCAGTATTGGTGTTGTAGGTATTAATTACTTGCTTGATGATGAAAAGCCTAAGCAAGAACAACTCTCCAATGCGTTGCGCTCAGCTGTTGAATCTAATCAGACTTGGTTTGTCCTTGGTGCTGATCTGGAGATGGATATACAACCATTAGCCAAAATGGCGGCTCCGAATTGGAGTCTGAGGGGTGATCTAAGGTTTTTACCCTGGGATGTAAGCATTCCGGTTAACGATCCTTTCTGTGCAGAAAATTGCCCATTTGCCTATCTTGCAGTTCTAGCCAGTCAATTTAACGAAATGCCACGCAGTTTTGATACTCCATACCCAAGTATTGACCGGGGGGCCTTCCTACAAGACGAGATCAGCGAGTATCTAAAATCTCATGATGATAGCGACCCCTTGCCTGTCACTCAACTTCCCTCAGCAATTCCTGCAAGGCTCCGCTGGGTTCTAGATTTTTCCATTCCAACCCAGGCTGTTTACCACAAGGTGACGGCTGAGCAACTCCTAAGTCAGCCTCTGGATTTCAAAGTTCTAGACTCAGTTCAAATTGCTTTTATTTCCTCAGATGGTTACGATCGTGCAGAGGATCGCTACCCTGTGCCCCTAGCACTTCAACTCCGCTGTCAATGGAAATCCTGGAATCGTTATAGGCACCGAGAAGATCCCTCTCCGCGTTGTCCTAAGTTTTTTACAGGAGGTGAAGCTGCCGCCTATATGGCTTATCAAATGCTAGAGCCGCGTCTGCTAATTGCAATTCCAGATGTTTGGCTGCTAGTTTTGGGTATTTTCGCAGGGAAATTTCTGAGTATTCGACTTAAGTATGTGAAAGTCAAAAACTCAAAAGTTATGATTATTCTGTTGAGCACTCTGGCAGTCTATAATGTGATTGGTCTCCACCTCTACATCACCCCAGGAATTGTGTTACCACTGAGCTTTCCTTCCTTGGTAATTTTTGCCTACATAGCTCCAAGAGCAATGCGACAAATTTCAGCCTATTAAAGTAAAGTATCAATTGTATTTACCAACTTCAGAGAGAGGTGTTGAAGTTTACTGCGTTATATCCCACTGCCAAGAAAATACTATGAATACTATGGGAGCTAAGTGAGATGAGCAAGGTATTTGGTCAATGGTTGATTTTGGGCTTCCTTAGCTCAGTTACCGGACTATCTTTTGGCTTTTTGAAATACCTGCCCAGTAGCGATAGCTCATCCGGTTATATCGTTGCTCAGGCACCGCAAGATTCGTCAGGTAGAACCTGGCACTCAATCCTTGGCATTTTTAGGCGCGAGAGTCAGCGCATTGGAGGTCGGCGAGAATTTTGCCTCCTTTCACCTTTACCCCGATCCGCACCCGCCTGGCATGACCAACCACTGTTTATTTGGCACAATCTAGATCGACATGGCAATCCTCGGCAAATCGACCGAATTCAGCTTACTCAAGAAATAGGTCAGGAACCTTTTTGGGGTGTAGACTCACCCCAAGTAACTACAAGTAATAATTATGGATATTTTCAATATAACGGCTCAGAAAAATTGAGACCTGGTGTTTACCGTTTAGGTATCTTACTGCGTGGGGAGCGAGATTTGATTACGACTACCCTGCAAATCATGGAGTCAGAGAAACGCGAGGCGATCAACACCGAGCTGGCTAAAATCTCAGCTGCTACTCCAGAGGAACTGGCGTTACGGCGATCACTCTTTTTTGGCGAGCAGAGATTAGTGGCTGATGCGATCCAAGAACTCTTTTTAGTGTATAACCCTTCACCCGATTGGGGATTACGCCTAGAGCAGGTCATCCGCGAAATCTGTGGTCTAAGAGGTCAAATCTCCTGAAATATTTACCACGGATTCCCGACAAACGTAAACCCACTCCAGAAGTAGGGATGCGAAAATTCAAGATCCTCCACGGGTAAACCAGGAGGAAGATCGATGCGGTGGGCTGCGTCTGGCCCGTAAATAAGCTGGTTTCCCTGAATCAAAACATTGCCTCGACTCATCGCCAACTGGGCCTGCCGCAGCGCTTCTGCTTTCACCGTATTCTGTCCCAGTTGCCAGTAGAAATTCGCCATCAGCCCTGCGGTGCTCCAGTCCTGCACTGGCCAGAGGCTTGCTAGCACAGACTTAACTCCGGCACTGTGAGCAAAGCCAGCAAACCCCAACTCTGAATGGTCATCACCAACTGTAGTCTCGCAGGCGCTCAGCACCAGTAGCTCTACACCCCGGAAGTTGAACTCCCGTAGCCCTTCCAGCTTTAACTCGTCCTCACCCCAGAGCTGGAGAAAAGATCTGTCTGAGTTGCTAGGAAAAAAGCCAGCGTGGGTGGCAAAGTGGACGATGGGTGCAGGGAGGTTAGCTTGGAGTGTGGCACGATTAAAGTCTTGATCTAGGTAGGTCGTTGTTAAGCGCAAACTACTGATCGCAGAGAGCTCGACGGGAGCCCCTGGAAGGTCTCCAAGACTTACAAATTGAGAAAACTGAGCTGTGCCTAGAGCAAGAACTCGGGAGTCACTGATGTTTCTGTAGCGAGTATCCGTCAGGCTCATGCTAGGAATAAGGCCGACACTGTAGCGCTCAATGATCAGGTTTTCGCCATCGTGCAGAGCGGCAAGGGGAATGAGGCGCAGCCCAGAGTCCATAACAAATACAAGGTTGTCAATTCCGAGACGCTCTAGATCGGTCTGTAGCGGTGTAATGAGCCAACGGTACAACTGCTGGGCAAGGGATTGATATGGGAGATCTCCTTCAAGGTTTTGGCGGAAGCGCTCGACGACCAGGAGAACTTCACGTCGTGCAGCGTCATCGACCGTGTAGCGAATTGGTTCGCCTTGGCTAGTGACCAGGACAAGCTCCAGAATATCGTCATCGCTGGGCTCAAAGAAAAACTGAGAGAGCCAATCATTTGTACCTAAGCTAGGCTGCTCCAAGCCCAAAGATTGCTGGCTAGGGCTATCACTGGCTTCTGAACCGAGAGCTTGCTGTTGAAGGTGTTTGAATTGAGCTGCTTGTAGCTCCTCAGGTGTAGTATCCCCAACTCCTCTAGGGAAGAAGAACGCATAGATCAGGCTCGGTCTCAGTCCAGTTGCCTCTGTGATTTCTTGAAGCTCTTGTTGGATCTGACCCAGGTTCTTGATGGGAGTGTCAGATGTTCCCCAATGGTTTTCAACCTCATGAGTTTGGGTTGCTTCAACATAGCAGACTGGGAAGCTCAAGCAAGACTCATCAGCAGTACCTACTTCTTGCAGAGCTTTGCGGAGCGCTTGGAAAGTAATATCTAGGAGAGAGCTTTCAACCTCTGAGAATTCTTCAAGCAAATCATCAGATACTGCGTCATCTAAATCGCCCGATACTAAGTCACCATCTTCTGGAGTACCAGATCCTGGAAAACCTAAGGGATTATGACGAAGAGGTGGTGGTGGTGGTGGCAAGGGACTAATAATGTTGATATTATCCTGGTTGTAAAAGCCCGGAAAGGACTGGAACGGATAAATCACATTAGTCAAGCGTGTTGTGATTGCTTGGGCCGTACCATTGATAGCAGGGTCGCCGACCACAAAAGGGGTATCAAAGAGGAAGCCCTCGTGGCCAATTTCAATGGAGCCTCCACCTATACCGCCAGCAGTAGAAATACTGGCGATAACACCATTCTGATCAGAGAAAGACCCAGGAATTTTCAAGAAGCCCTGGGATTCTATAGTAACATTACCGCCCATACCACTAGTTCCACCTTGGGCGTTGATAGACGAGACCTGAATATTGTTTGCGCTCCGAAGTCTTAGAGATACATCTCCCCCATCCCCAGGAGTACCACTACTATTAATAAGGCCGGTAGTGATGCTCTGGCGAGCTGCTCCGCTGATATTTCCACCTGAAATTGCACCAGTGCTGCTAATAGCCCCAGTGGATAAAGCACCATTTCTACTAGTTAGGTTAATGTTGCCGCCGCTGCCTGTGGGATTATTGCTATTTAGGTTGGCAACTTGTAAATCTTCAGTAGCAGTAATATTGATATTGCCACCCTCTGTCGTGACGTTCAAATTGGGCAACTCGAAACTTCCAGAGGTATTGACACGAAGATTTCCGCTTCCAGTGTTGATGGAGGGTGTGCCTGTACTTGTAAAGCTGCCAACAGGTATGTCATTACTACCAAAAAACAGGTTGCTCCCACTTGCAATAATTTGAGTATTGTTAAATTTTACATCCGCCGAACCCGTAACTCTAAATTCACCTCCGCTCGAGCCAGTGCTAGAACCAAGTCTTACGCTACTACCCAATGCCACTATGTCAGCCGCATTCAGCTCAATTGAACCTCCAGAGCCAGTATCAGATCTCGACTCTAGAACACTAGCATCAATGGAACCGTTAGAAGCTGTAATATTGATCGACCCTGCATTGCCTTGATTGCTATTAGTGATTAGCGATCCAGAAGTTTTTATGTCACCCTGCTGAGACCTGATGTCCATCCTACCGCCGTCACCTGAGGTGCTAGTAGTGATAACTGAACCATTAACATTTATATCACTGGATGCATTTAAAGTGGCACGACCAGCATTCCCTGCCCCTGTAGCTCTCAAATCTAGGTTGCTGGTATTAATGGAGCCATTAGAGGCTCTAATATCAATTGACCCTGCATTTCCGATCGCTGAATTGCTGGTGGTACTCAGTATTCCAGCAACATTGATATTACCTTGCTGAGACCTGATGTCAATCCCACCACCATCACCGATAGTGCTAGTAGCGTTCACTGAACCATTAATAGTTACATCACCTCGTGCATCTAAAATTACACGGCCAGCTTGAGGTGTACTATTATTAACTGTAACCGTTTCAATACGAATACTTCCTGGGGACAGGGCAGAAGCGATGGAACTAAACAAGGTAGATCCGAAAGGGAGTGTGCCAAAAGGACCTACTGGTGAAGCCACATCGACAATCCCAAAATCAACTCCGCCAGGACCATATCCGAAGCTCGTTTCAGTTAAGCTGCTAACACCAGCCCGTAAGATCAAAGAACGACTCTCAGCTAAAGTTCTGGCATCTGCTGAGCATGAGTTGGAAGTGCAAAAATTCTCCAAAGCGGTGTCTATAGTAGTGATCAAGACAGTGCCACCTTGGATGGTTCCAGTCGCTTCTACCTTTAGGGACGCACCTGTATAATTTCCGAAACCGACATCACCGTTAGCACTAACAATTGGATCATAAAGACTCAGGAAATTAGCACGCTCCCCGGAGGATCTCAATATCGAAAGCGAACCACCACTCCAGAAGTGAGCATCTGTTGAGATGGAGCCATCGCTCACGAAGGTCAGATCGCCGCCGGTGATAAATGGTTTTTGCTGTAAGTGATTCAGGGCAAGAATATCGATACCAGTATTGCCCTGAATGTAAAGATCGCCCCCTACGCGAGCGATAAACGGCTCGGCTTCACTATCGCGCACAAAAACCGTATCCCCTGCCAGCAAACGAGCATTGCCTCCAATTAGAAGTTGGCTCTCTGACAGATTGAGGTTTCTTGCTGCTGACAGCACGGCCTGACCCGCCGTTATATAGCCAATCGCCGTGTCTCCAGCCCCTGCGGTTAGGCCTGTCCTGCTCAACTCGGCGGGACCTTCAGTACTGGCTACTAAATCAGACGATGACCAACCACTGCCAGTAATCAGCTCCGGTAGCATCAGCGGCGTAATCGGAATCGGGTTTCCTAACTCGTCAACTGGAAGCTCGAACTCTACGCCTAAGGCATACCCTTCCTTGCTCAACCGGATGCGGCTCGTTCCTGGCACTGCACTCACCGTCACC
This sequence comes from uncultured bacterium, assembly GCA_964397305.1. GTDB lineage: Bacteria > Cyanobacteriota > Cyanobacteriia > Cyanobacteriales > Spirulinaceae > JAAUTY01. Next base: position 38,354 of record CAYNIP010000015.1, on the reverse strand, counting down.
GTGCCGCCGGGAGCTGAGAGCGTTCCTAGACTAATGACCGTCCCCCCCACCAGAGACAGGGCAGCACCCTCGGGTACATCTAGATCGGCGAAGTTGATAATGGCTCCGGGCTGAGCTGTATTGAAATTCAGGGCCGTCGGCGTTCCTAGCAGGTCTGCATAGCTACTGCTGCCAACAGCATTGAAGACGCCATCCTCAAAGCTAATGCTCGTCGCCGTCGTCGCCGTGAAACTCCCCGGCACATCCAATCGCGCGTCCGGCCCAAACACCATCCCCGCCGGATTCATTAGGTACAAGTTCGACGGCCCACCACTCACTCGCAGCAAGCCATTGATGAATGAGGGATCGCCGCCTACGACCCGACCGAGGATGTTGCGGATCTCCGGGCGCGAGAGGAAGTTGGCGATTTGGTCAGCACTCAGGCCCAATTGCTCAAAGCTGTGGAAGAGATTCTGACCATCCGAGGAGAGGGAGCCGCCGCTGATGTCGATGCGAAGGCCGTTAATCTCCACAACCGTTCCTGTGCCATCTGCGGCAGGCGCGATCTGAGCTTGGGATGGCCTTTGACCAATCACACCCACGGCAAGGCTAGCCATTGCCAGCGCAATTACCCGACCACAGCACAGCACTTGAGTATTCATAGCCATCCCTCCAGGAGGAAACCAGCCTTCAGCCCATCTCTCCAGCACCCCAGCCGTTGGGTTCTAGTAAAAACGCGCTAAATGCCGTTAAAACGTTAGACACAGATTAGCAGAGGTGCAGTCAGGATCAGCCCTCTCTTCAAGAAATTCTCAGATTCTGATCGCCGGGGCTCGCCGCAAACTGCGCGAGGTCAGGACACCGACACTACCAGGATGTGTAAGCGGGAGGAGAGCTGACCCATTACTGGCTAAGACTCCTCAGCTCGCAATTGCACCAAATCATTTAGGAGATTGCGGCTATGTCCTTTGCCTCACGTCCGAGCCCAGTTCAGCCGTTTCCTTACACCGTGTTCGGCGCGATCGAGCAGGCCCCGACCGCCCATCAACCCGGTCGCGTCCGCGCCCTCGGCACGAGCTGGCCGGCTCAGCTTGATGCGTCAGCTCAAGACTGCCAACTCCAGCCCGGACAGGGCGTGAAAGCAGTCGCGCGGCAGGGCATCACGATGATCGTTGCTCCTTTGAGTTAAAGCGTCACCTGCCGATGCCTCGCTCCAGCGCAGGCACAGGGCTAACGCTGTGCCTGCCCTACACCTAGACACTCATTATTTGGAGATAGCCCCATGACATCCTGCACAACCCAAGCTACTCAGCACCTGCACTTGGCTGGTAACTACGAGGCCAATCATGCTGTGATGCCTCGACTGGCGCGGATTGAAACCCCTCAACAGCACCAGAAACGCCAAGCTCAAGAACAGACCTTGGCAACCCAGCAGATGTACCTGCAAAACCTGCTTCGCCAACGCCTGCTCAAAGCAGAACAGCGCGGCGACCAAGCGCTACTCCGCCAACTCCGCCGCGAGTGGGATGAGATGTTTCCGAATGAGCCCAGCACTTAGGTTTGATGCTGGGTATTTTAGTATCTGCTCGCCATCCGATTGAGGAGAAAAGCCATGCTGACAACCACAGTTCTTCAAAATTCGCGATACACCATTGACGCCATTCGCGATGATGTGCGTCACCTCGTACAACGAGGAATGGTTAGCCCCCATCAGCCCATTTATACCCTGTTGCATTATCTACCGAGCCGCGACCAAGACAGCTTTGAACGCGAGTTAGAGCTGCACGAATACTTGTTGCGCGATCGCATTGCCGATCTTATTCCTCAGGAAGTCTGGAAGAATGACTAGCTAGCCTAGAGTCCAGTGAGTGATGGATAGAGCACAAGATTTGCAGTGCTTGCCTAGGCTCTCTGGGCAGTTGTGATAGTCGTCATACATCCAAAGACCCGGTTTCTCAAAGCAACCGGGTCTTTCTAACTGAACAAGCTATCAACTCAATCACTATTGTCGATTTTGGCAGTCAATAGCCTTGTCACTCATCTTGTTTCACACGCTCCAGAGCACTCCAACAAACTCAACAAGCTAACCACCCTAAAACTATCGAAAGGTAACAGCAATCAGTCAAGGATAAATCACCCTGAAATACCTTGCTCTGCTGATCCTTCATTGGAGAATAGGTTGTGGAAACTAACCAGAAGAGTGTGCAGATCTCCTGCCCAGTAAACGCGGGCTTGAAAACTTTTCTCGTCAGCCGAGTAGCTCGCTTGGCAGTGGAAGGAGTCAAGATTGCTACCCCTCTTTTTTCGGTGGGACTGACTCTAGCCTTGATCCTTCTCCCACAGCTTGGTATTGGTTTTGCAGCGGCGGCGATCGAGCCTCAGGTCAGCGACATCAGCACTGAGAGCAACAACACTTGCACTAATAGAAATGGTAATTTCTATCAGTGCCCCGCCGTAACGCGGTAAAGAACAATCTATGACGGAATCCCCCAGTTAGATGCTCGTTACCGGGCCCTCATCCCCCAGCCCCTTCTCCCAAGCTTGGGAGAAGGGGAGTTAGAAAGATTTGGAAGCCCCTCTGCCAAACTTAGGGGAGAGGTTGGAGAGAGGGCTTCAATCGAGCTTCTGAAAATCGGATTTCCTATCACACCGCTTAACAGAGACCAAGCGGGGGACGCACGTACCCCCGCTTTTGGGTAGTGCTCAAATTTGGTAGTGATACTTGGCTGAACCCCTCTGTATCGAGAGGCTTTCAGGCGCGTCGGTCATTACTGCTAGGGCACTACTCGCTTTTGGTTACAAGCGCTGCTGCGCCATGCCCAGCCAGCGGTCGTCGTCCGGGAGCACCGGCTCCGCCAACTCCTGACACCGCCGCCAACTCGACAGCGCCGCTGTCTCCTGCCCCGCCGCCTCCGCCAACAGCGCCGACAAACAGTGGGCCGCCGCCCGTTCCCCATCCAGGGCTAGGGCTGTGTTCAGCGCCTGCCGCGCCTCCACATAACGCCCCTGCTCCAACCGCGCCCAGCCCAGATTCTTGTGTAGCGCGTAGCGGTCAGGCGGGCTGTCTGCAACCTGCAAGCCCTCTTGCACCAACTCCACCGCCGCCGCATAGTCTTCGTCGTGGAGAATATACAGCCGCGCCAGATTGCTGTAAGCCGCTGCCATCCCCAGCCGCGCCGCCTGCCGGTAGAAGTTGTGCGCGCAATCCCAATCCTGCACCCGCTCACATTGCGTTGCCTGATTGTAGAGCACGGCTGCATTGCCAGGATCGACGCGCTGCGCCCACTCTAAGGCCCAGAGCGACGCCGGGCGATCGCCGGCTAGAAAACTCAGGTAGGCATAGTTATTCAACCGCACCCCCAGCCAGGGCAGCCCGAACCACGCTCCCGCGAGGGCCGCCGCCGCACCCGCCGCGAGGCTAGCTAGGAACCGGGGCGATCGCCAACGTCCCCTCACCGCCCTCGGCTGCCAAGTCAAGGCTGCCTGCGTCGGGTGCTGGCAGAGCGCTGGCAGCCAACTGGCACAGGGAAACTCATCTTCCAACCCCTGCAACCGTTCCCGCGCCTCCCGCACCGCTAGATAGGAGGATTCCCCCCGGGCCAAGGCTTGCAGAAAATACTTCAGAAACGCCTGAGCAACTTGGTCGGGCACCATCTCCCGCATCACCACCAGCTGGGGAATCGCCAGGTCATCCAACTGTCGCACCAGCCCCAGACCATCGCAGGAGTTGAAGATCGCCAACTGCAAACCCTGGTCGGCGGCCTTCCGCAGGGCGTACCACAGCTCGTCAATCGTCAAACTTTCCTGGGAATTGAGATAGATCCGTCCGACCTCTCCCTCTGTTTCCGAGTGGCCGGCAAAGAAGATGATGTCCCAGGGCTGCTCCCAGAGGCGATCGCTCAGCTCCTGGCGGCGCGGCTCCACCAAGAACAGCGTCTCCGCCTCCGGCAACTGCTGCAACAACTGACGGTCCGCCTCAACGTCAATTCCGTCGCTATGACCGAGAATCGCCAAAATCCGCAGTCGCGGCCAGCTCGTCACCCGCCGCGAGCGGGCCCGTATGGCGTAAGTTGGGCGCGGCGCGCTCGCGATCCACTCTGCTTTCGCATAACGCTGGAAAAAGTCCCAGCCGTGCCAGGGCAACTGGTGCAGGCGGGGGTCATCAGCTTGGATGTGAAAGCGGATCGTTTCTTCGGTATGCAGTTCTTCCCGCAGGCGCTGATCTAGGGGCCGAAATTCTGGGCTCGCCAGCCAGTGCTGCAACGCTGTCACGAACTGCTCGCTCGAGGCGCGACAGGCTTGCCGCCAATGCTGCACGTCCCGCACGGTTTGAACCCGTTTGGGCTTGATGCGGACGGGCAGTTCAGCGCTACGGTACGTTTCCAGCCAGTGCGATCGCCAGCAAGCCACCAAAGCATCACTAGCCGGTAAAGCTCCCTGCACCTCCGTCGTCGGGCGCTGGTGTTCAGGGCCGATCTCCAGCGTTGCTCGCAATCCCGACCTCTCCCAGTCGCCTTCGAGCTTCAACACCACCAATTTGCTGGCGATTCGCGCGCTTACTGGTTTCATAACCCCTACGTGAGGACGACGGCTGAACCGGGCTCACCGCATCAGCCTTGGAGACTTGCTACTACCCTCTCACCAAAAGGCTCGCTGTTTTACGCAGGTCGGCTTGCCTTTTTTTTGCAAACCCCCTGGTTGGCTGGGACAGTCTCCAGATCCCTGATTTGGATGGGGCAGCGCGACTCCCGCTGCAAGAATCCCAGCAAACGGAGAGATCCTAGGCGGCCGCAGCAGCCGCTTCATCGTGCTCAACCTGGAAGACATTGGAATAGAGACTGGCGACGGCTTGCTTGCCGCTCTGAGTGAGGTTTAGGTAACGCAAGGCCGTGGGCAAGTAGGGATAGACGGCATTCCAGTAAAAGCGGGGGTAGTTGGCTCGCAGATCCCCCGGCGACTGGTAGCCCAACTGGGTGTTCGTACCAATCTCTTCAAATTCATAGAACAGGGCCGGAATTTTCTGTAAATAGCGGGGATCGCTGAGCTGACCGATCAAGTCCGCCGCCCGTACTAGACCCGGATAGTTATCCGTAACCTTGTGGTCGTCATCAGCCGGCACCGGGAAACGGGTCAGTTCAATATTCTCCATCAACACATCCGCATCGATCAGTTTGTGACCGCCAAAGCGCTCCTGGACAAACAGCTTGCCCCGATCCACATGGTAGGGAGCGAGGCTGGCATCGGAGGCCCCGATGGGGAGGCGGATCATCTCGTCACCGACACCGGTAGCATACAAACTCTCTTGGGGCCGATCGGGGCGGCAGACGCCCTTCACATAGCCAATATCGTGGCAGAGCAGCGAGATGTGAAAGTGGAGCCAATCCTCGGGGGTCGTCCCCCCTTCCTTGATGTGCTTACCGCGCAGGATTTCCTGGCCCACCAGGGTGACAAAGACCGTGTGCTCGACGTTGTGGTAGAGAGCGTCGCTATTGGCAATATTTTCTAGGGCCATCCCCGTAGCCCAAGCAATAATCTCAGCATATTCTGACTTCCAGCCGCCAAAGGTGCGATGATAGCCAGCTTGGAGTTGCTGAACTAGGCGGTTGATCAGCAAGTTGGTGGCTGAAAACATAGGGAACGTTGGGTTGGCAGTGCAGCAGATGTGTAGAGTGGGCGGCAGCAGGTCGCTACACTGCGGCGACACTACTACGTCCTTACCCTCCCCATGGTAACGTGTCTGGCGACCTTGATTGTGATAGCGATCGCCCCTCGCCCCCCAGGGTTTTGCTCAAATCCCAGCCACCTGCCGGCCGTAGGGAGTCGCTAGCGCTGGGTAGCCCGCCTCGATCAGGGCGCGATCGCGAATCCGACAAGAATCACAGCGGCCACAGGGTTCTGGGGTTCCGGCGTAACAAGACCACGTTGCGGCGATCGGCACTCCCAGGCCCTGGGCCCGGTGGACGATCGCCACCTTGCTATCCTGAATCAAAGGCGCGATCAAGCGAGGCGATCGCCCGGCTAGCCCTTGCTTCGAGGAGAGCTGGGCCAGCGCTTGATAGGCCTCCAGGTACTCCGGGCGACAGTCAGGGTAGCCCGAATAATCCACGGCATTGATCCCCAAGTAGATAGCCTCGGCCCCGCGAGCTTCGGCGAGCGCCAAAGCGAGGGCGATGAACACCGTGTTCCGCCCCGGCACATAGGTGCTGGGGATCACCTCAGGTTGTAGGCCGTCTTGGGGCAGGGCCTGAGCCTGATCCGTAAGGGAGGAGCCTCCCCATTGAGCCAGATTCACGTCCAAAATCTGGTGCTCGCGGGTCTCTAGCCAGGCCGCCAATTGCTTAGCAGCCATCAATTCTCGCTCGTGGCGCTGGCCGTAGCGGAGCGATAGGGCGATGAGGTCATAGCCATCGGCCCGGGCCTGGGCCGCCGCCGTCACCGAATCCAGGCCCCCCGAAAGCAAAACAACGGCGATCGCAGACATAATCTCTAGCTCCAAGCTCCAACACAGACCGTTCCCCCTCAAGCTAGCGCGCTGGCATCGCGGCTCGCCAGCCTCAGGTCGCCACCTCTCCCAAAATCTGGTTATAGGTGCGGAGCAAATAGTGAGGACGGCGGCTGGTGATCCAGTAGCCCAGCGTTATCAAGCCCAGGGCGGCCACCATGATCGGCACCGCGAGGGGTAGATAAAGCCAATGCTGGGGCCGTTGGTGGAACAGACGGCCGGCCCGTTCTCCAAACACTTGGAACTTACCCGCCCCCGCCACCGGATTGTCCGCCGCCGCTGCCATCAGCCGCCGCTGCCAGTAGTAGTCGTAGCCAATGAGCAAAAAGCGCCAGAAAAAGTGCGACCCATTGGCTGGAGGCGCATGGTGAGCGTGGGCCTGGGGCTGTCGCCAGATGGTGTGACCCGCCTGGCGGAGGTCCTGGGCGTGGAGCGCGCAGTTACCCCGATAGAGGGGCAAGTCCGTAGGAATCGGGTGCTGGAGCAGGAAGGCCCGCCGGAAAGCGACGTTGTTCAGAAAGTACTGGGGCGTCGGGGCGAGGTGCTGCTCCCGCGAGAAGCGAGGAAAAATGTAAGTTAGGGCCATCGCCGTCCCGTAGGGCCCGCGATCGCGAGTCTGAGTTTCGCCAGCGACCACCTGAATCGTGGCATCCGCCGCAAAGGGAGCCAACATTTGCCGTAGCCAGTCCCCTTCGTAGAGGCAATCGGAGTCAAAATAGACGACCACCTCCCCAGTGGCCAGTTCCGCCCCCAGCATTTTCGCTTTGTAATACCCCGTTCCCAGAGGAGCCGTCTTAACCTGCACCCAGGGGTAGCGAGCACAGAGTTGCTGGAGCAAGGCCGGGGGCGCGTCGCCACTGTCGATCAGGATCACTTCGTTGGCCTGATCGGGCCCGACATCTTGGCGGGCAAGGGAAGCCAGGGATTGAGCCAGGCCCTCTAGGTCAGCGTTGGCTAAATTCTCAGTTTCTAGGATGATCGAAAAACTAGACAGGTTCATTGCTTCGGGAAATTCGAGGGGGAAGCGACGGGCAGGGGGTTGAGCTTGGTAATCCTCAGCTTAGCCCTCACCCCAACCCCTCTCCCAAGTTGGGAGAGGGGCTTCTAGCGCCCCTTCTCCCAAAGCTGGGAGAAGGGGCCGGGGGATGTAGACGCGCAGCGGCTTCTCGAAGAGGGGGCCCCGTAACGCTGTTCGCGCTAGCGTCGCGTAGCGATAGAGGGCTACACTCTCCTCTTTGAACCATAGCTCACAATTTAGGGGAGCCGCGCTTTTTTTCGTCCACCCGAGGCTTCGCAGGATTCAACACTGCTTAATTCTGCAAGAACGAGGGGACCGGATCGCAACTCCAAGGCGGGCGCGGTAGGCGGGCAAGCGCTCGTTTCTCAGCAAAATCGGGGGTTTACCAGCCCTGATACAGAATCCTCGACCCCGAGGAGCGATTTAGGCCGCCGGGGATTTCAGTCCTGGCCGCAAGAGCGGTCATTGCGCTTCAGCGCTCCCACCCGCCAGCTCTAGCGGGGCTCATGGAATTTTACAAATCAAATGCACCATCGCAGGGTTTGAGTCTTCCAACCCTCAAACCCTTATCGGAACAGCGATTGACTGGGTTGAGGGCGCGGCAACCGTGCCCCTACCGAATTGGGTCGTTATTTCGTGAAAATTCATCAGCGCTCCCACCCGCCAGCTCTAGCGGGGCTCACGCCCAACTACGTCTACTACGGGCCGCTTCTCAGGAGGGTCAAGAGGGCATCAAATCTGGCTGGCTGAGGGGAATCTCAATCACAAACTCCGTTCCCTGACCTAATTGTGAAACACAATAGAGACGACCGCGATGCTTCTCGGTGACGATTTGGTAGCTAATCGATAGGCCTAGACCTGTCCCTTTACCCACTGCTTTGGTGGTGTAGAAGGGGTCAAAAATACGGCCAAGTTTATCTGCTGGAATGCCCGTGCCATTGTCGCGAATGCTAATGCGGGCTTGGTTGTCCACCACGGCGGTTGTAATCCACAGGCAACCGGGATCAGCCTCCAGCTCCTCTGGCGGGCGCTGTTTATGGCGCTCCTCCATAGCGTCAATCGCGTTGCTAATCAAGTTCATAAACACTTGGTTGAGCTGGCCGGCGTAGCAGTCTATTTTCGGTAAGGGGCTGTAGTTTTGCATGACCTGGATCGCGGGCCGATCTGATTTGGCCTTGAGGCGGTTCTGCAAGATCATCAGGGTGCTCTCCAGGCTTTCGTGAAGGTCAACGGCTTTCATGTCGGCCTCATCGAGGCGGGAGAAGGTGCGGAGGGATTTGACAATTTCCTTAATGCGGTCGGCTCCAACCCGCATGGAGGCAAACAGCTTTGGTAAGTCACTGAGCAGGAAGTCCAGATCGATCGCTTCGATGGTTTCGGCGAGTTCTGGGGTGGGGTGGGGATAGGCCGCTTTGTATTGCTCTAGGAGACTGATCAGGTCGTTTAAGTAATCATTGGCATGGGCGAGGTTGCCGTAGATGAAGTTGACGGGGTTGTTGATTTCGTGGGCGACGCCGGCCACGAGTTGGCCCAGGGAGGACATTTTCTCCGATTGAATGAGCTGGGATTGGGTTTGTTGTAGTTCGTGATAGGCCTGCTCCAGCTCGCGGGTTTTGCTTTGGGCCTGCTCGTAGAGTTCGGCTTGGTTGAGGGCGATCGCCATCTGCCCGGCCACCATCTCCATCAATTCCACCTCGCCATCCGTCCAGGGTCGTGGCCCGTGGCAGTGACCGACAATCCAGACACCCTGGCGATCGCTGGCCGTGGCCAGGGGCACCGCCAAGAAGCTGGTATAGCCGTAGCGCTGTAGGATGTCTTGCAGGGTAGCCTCGGGCCAGATGTCCACGGCATCGACCCGTAATGTTTGTCCCTGAAGCAGAATATCCGCCGCCGGTTCCGTCGTGCTCTGGGGAACACGCCCCATCAAGCTGGGCAAATCCTCCCGCTTGCTCTCTTGGGTCGTTTCCCAGTAGGGTTCGGGGATGGCGGGGCAGTACCAGCTTATGTACGAGCGATCGATGTCGAGGAGGTCACGGAGGGCGTGAACAGCGGTCGCGAGGATCGTTTCGACATCGAGGGAGTTACGGATCTGGTTGGTCAGATCGTTGAAGAGGGTCTCCCGATCGATCCGCTCCCGCAGGGCCGCTTCCATCACCTTACGTTCCGTAATGTCTTCATAGACCCCCAGCACACCGATGATGCTGCCCTCGCTGTCGAGCAGGGGGACTTTGCTGGTGGCGAGCCAGCCCTGGCCGCCATCGGCGAAGGTGATGGGCTCTTCGAGGCCCAGGGTTCCTTGGCCAGACTCCAGCACTTGGCGATCGTGTTCCTGGTAGTGGGAGGCCGCTTCCTCATGCCAGGGCATTTCCGTGTCATCTCGTCCCATCACTTCTGTGGGATGTCGAAAGCCAGCATCGGTGGCAAAGCGCTGGTTGCAGCCGAGGTAGATACCGTGGCAGTCTTTCCAGAATACGGCCTGGGGAATACTGTCGAGGACGGCGCGGAGGAGAATCGCTTGCTCCCGTAGTTGGCGCTCCGCTTGTTTTGCCGCAGAAATGTCGCGGATGATCGTCGAGAGGTACTGGACCTTACCCGCGTCGTCGTAGTGGGCGATGATCGCTTGGGACGCCGGAATGATGTCGCCATTGGGACGGCGCAGTTCGGTCTCGCCAATCCAGGAGCCCCGGGCGATCGCGCTCGGAATCGCGGTTTGGGCGAGGAACTCGTTGATCGCAGGGGGGTGGAAGTCGGAAATGGTAAAACTTTGGAGGCTATCGGCGGGCCCCAGGTTAAACCAGCGCCGACAGGCTAAGTTCATATAGGTCACGTTACCCGCGAGGTCCGTCGAGCCAATCAAGTCTGGGGCTACTTCCAGAATCGCCAGCAACTCTTGGGCCCGCTGCTGGGCGGCGCGGCGATCGCTAATGTCTTCCAAGGCCCCAATGAAGAAGCGTGGGGCTCCGGTAGCTGAGCGCACCACCGAAATGGATGCGTTCGTCCATACCCAGGCTCCATCAGCGCGGCGGAAGCGTTTTTCCGTCACAAAGCGGGAGAGTTCTCCCAAGGCCACCCGCTCCAGGTTCTCAAAGTCGGTGCTGATGTCCTCCGGATGGGTAATGTCCTCAAAGGTGAGCTGAAGGAGTTCCGCCTCGGAGTGGCCCAGGATCTCGCAGAGCTTGGCATTGACGCGGCTGAAGCGGCCGTCCAGCTCGACATAGCAGAGCCCGATGGCGGCCTGGTCAAAGATGGCGCGGAAGAGTTCGGCGTTCTCCTGCTGGGTCAGCTCGGCCTGCTTGCGCTCGGTGATGTCCATCGTCGTCCCGATGTAGCGCTGGGGTTGGCCGTCGGCGCTGAAAATGGGCTCCGCCCGCACATTGAGGTAGCGCAGGGCGCCGCTGGGAGCCACGGTGCGGAACTCAATTTCCGTCGGCGTACCTGCCAGTAAGCGGGTTAAGGCCTGTTGATGGTGCTCGCGATCCTCCGGGTGGATTTGGGCGAGGTGTTCCTTCATGCTGGGAACCCCCTGCTGGGGATCGAGCCCGAAGATGCGAAACATCTCTGGGGACCAGGTCATGGTTCCGGTCGCCGCGTCTAGATCCCAGTGACCGAGGTGAGCGATGCGCTGGGCCTCTTGGAGGCGTTCGGCGGTTTGGCGGAGTTCGGCTTCGATGCCTTTGCGCTCCGTGATGTTCTGGGCTACGACCAGGCCGCTGGTGATCTCGCCCGCTTCATCCCGCAGGGGGACGCAGTGAAGAGCGTAGACGCGATCGCCCAGCACAAACTCCTGCTCCACCGCGGCTCCCCGCAATACCCGGCGGTAGAGAGCTGTCAAGGTATTAGCGGGCTCCGGCGGCAGGATCTGCGGCGGTGTTTTGCCGAGGAGGGTGGTGGGGGACATCCCGATCGCCGCCAACTCCGGCTCCCCATCCACAAGGGTGTAGCGGTGGTCGCGGTCAAAGATCAGAATCATCCCATTGGGAAAATTCCGGGCCAAGGCGCGGTAGCGTTGCTCGCTTTGGCGTTGCTGCTCCTCCGCTTGTTTGCGATCGCTAATGTCGAGAAAGATCCCATCCCACACCACCGTGCCATCCGCCTGTTGCTCCGGCTGCGCCACCCCCGAGAGCCACTTAAGCTGGCCCGAGGGGGTGATGATGCGCCATTCCGCTTGCCAACGGATCAGCTCCTTCGCGGAGTTGGCCACCGTTTCCGTCAGCCGATCCAGGTCTTCGGGATGCAGGCATTTCCAAATCACCTCTGCATTCCGCATCGCAGCCGCTGGCTCGATCTCAAACAGCTCCCGCAGGTTGTCACTCAAGTAGGTGAAGGAGTCGCTGCCATTGACCCGCAGAACATAGGTATAGATCACACCGGGAAGATTCGCCGCCAGCTTGCGAAAGCGCTGGGCGTCGGCGATCGTAGCAGCAACGGGCTGGCGCTCAGCCGGCGACGAAAAAGAAGCCATGAGCAAATAACGGCGGAGTAGGGCCAGGTACAGCGGCTTCCCTAAATTATAGGAGGTTGCCTCAGATGCTGACAGAGGCGGAAAGGCGGCATCCTGCCCCGCCGATCCGCGCGAGTTTGGGCCAGGGTCTTGTTCCGAAAGCTGCCTAAATTCTGCCGCGAGGGCGGCGTTTGGGCCTTGTGCCGGCGCACCCAGGGCGGGCGCACCCAGGGCGGGCGCACCCAGGGCGGGCGCAAAATTACGGCAAGGCTTGCAAGGCCGCCACCGCTGCCTCGACGATGGGCCGATAGGGGGGCTCTGTCACGCTGACTTCCTGGGCCGTATCGCGGCTTGTGCCCAGGAGGCCGACCCGCTGCCCCCGCTGGACCGCCAAGACTTTGCCTTGGGGATTGCGAATGCGCAGTTCGCCCTCGGTCTCCCGGAGGCTGCATTGGTAGCGGCGATTTTCAAAAATGAAGGTGGCTTTTTTGAGCGCCGGGGGGGACTCCGAGAGGGGCGATCGCTCCGGCTGGGCCGGCCAGCGAGCCCCCACCAGTTCGAGTTCCACCGTCTCCGTGTCCTGCCAGACACTGCGCCGCAGCTTGTAGGCCAGATCCAGCACGGGCGGCAGGGGGAAATACTCTCCCCAGCGCCAGGCAATGCCCCGCAGGGTCACGGGCCCAGCCTCGCCCACCGCTTCGAGCGTGAGCTTGAGATGATTCCCGGTCACGATGCGTTGCTCCCGCAGGCGCACATTCGGCGTCCAGAAGTGGGGTTCGCGGTTGCCAATTCCCCAGGGCTGGAGCGCGTCGATCTGCTGGTAGAGAAGGAGGGTCAGTTGCGAAAAGGTGGCCTGAGCATCGATCTCGACTAGGGGCTTGAGGTGCTCCGGCTGCAAGCATTGGTGGGCGAACTCACTGAGTCGTTGCTGAAAGGCGGGAAAGTTCTGGGCCGCGAGGCTGAAGCCGCCGGCCGCCTGGTGGCCGCCGTGCTTGGTGAGCAAATCCGCACAGGCTTCCAGGGCGGCGAAGACATGAAACTCAGGAATGCCCCGGGCGGAGCCGCGAATCTGACCCTCCGCCTCATCGCAGCAGAGAAAGGCCGGCACACCGAAGCGCTCTAACAAGCGGGAGGCGACGATCCCGATCACGCCATGATGCCAGGTGGCGTGGTGGAGCACGAGGACCCGCTGTGATCGCCAGTCCACCCCCTGAGCGGCGATCGCCGCCAAGGCCTCCGCCTCGATCTGCTCACAGAGCGCCTGGCGCTGCTGATTCGTCTGCTCGCACTGCATCGCCCGCTCCAGGGCCACCCCTGGGTCATCCGTCGTCAGGAGTTCAATCACCGCCCCCGGATCGCCAATGCGCCCAATCGCATTGATGCGCGGCCCCAGCCGAAAACCGATGTCATCCGGTCGCAGGGACTTGCTCTTCTGCACCCCAGACACCTGGATCAGCGCCTGCACCCCCGGCAACTGCGACTGGGGCAGATAACCCAGCCCGCGCCGCAGCCAGCGCCGATTCACCCCCACGAGGGGCGCGAGATCGGCGATCGTACCCAGCGTAAACAGCTCCAGCAAGCTCTGGGTCAAGCCCTCAAGGCGGTCCAGGGCCCGGGCTGTTTCCACCGCCAAAATATAGGCAACCCCCACCCCCGCCAGACCCGCATAGGGTGACGTGGGCAGGAGTTGCTTGGGATTCAAAATCGCATCGGCCGGGGGGAGCTGAGGCGGTAGGTCATGGTGATCGGTGATAATCACCGCCACGCCCAACTCGACCGCCAGTTGAATCGGCTCGAGGGCGGCAATGCCATTGTCAACGGTGAGGATCAAGCCAATCCCCGCTTCCGCGAACTCTTGGACAATTTTCTTGTTGATCCCGTAGCCATCCTGCATCCGCGAGGGGATCGCATACTGCACCTCGCCCCCCAAGTGCCGCAGGGCCCGGATTAGCAGCGCCGTGCTGGTCATGCCGTCCGCATCGTAGTCACCACAGATGCCGATCGCTTCCCCCTCCTCGATCGCACTGCACAAGAAGTCCACACACACCCCCAAGTCTTCAAATTCCTCCAGGGGCGAGGGGAGCGCCACCGTCTCCGGCTGGCAAAAGGCCTGGGCCTGGTCCGGCGTCGTGATGCCCCGCTGGCTCAACACCTGCGCCAAGAGCGGCGGCAAACCCGTCGCGATCCCCAGAGCTTGGATGCACTCTGGGTCAGCCGTGGCAATCCGCCAGCGTTGGTCCGGAGGCAGTTTAGGCATGGTTCCAGGGCCTAAACCCCCACCGCTGCCCCCTTCAGGGCCAGCACCTTTGCGATCGCCGCTTCCACCACCTTATCGGGGGTCGAGGCCCCGGAGGTGACACCAATCATCAGAGGCCCTGCCGGCAGCCAGGAGTCTGTCACCATCAAATCTTGGTTCAGGGGCTTGTGCTCAATGCAGTTGCCAGGGCCAATGCGCTCGGCGCTGTCGATATGGTAAGAGGGAATGCCGCGCTCGATCGCAATCTCCTGCAAATGGGTGGTATTCGAGGAATTGAAGCCCCCAATCACCAGCATCAGCGACAGGTCTTGTTCCACCAGTTCAAACATGGCATCCTGGCGCTCCTGGGTGGCATCGCAGATGGTGTTAAAGCTCATGAAGTGGTCATTCAACACCGTGGGGCCATACTTGCGGAGCATGGTTTTTTCAAACAACTTACCAATCTGCTCCGTTTCGCTCTTGAGCATCGTCGTCTGATTGGCAATGCCCAGACGCTCCAGATCCCGATCGGGATCAAAACCCTCGGAGTAAGCTTGGGCAAACTTGGCGAGAAAGGCCTGCTTATCGCCCCCGTGGAGGATGTAATCGCAGACATACTCAGCCTCCGCCAAGTTCAACACCACCAGATACGTGCCCGCAAAGGAACTCGTGGCAACGGTCTCCTCATGCTTGTACTTACCGTGGATGATCGAGGTGTAATGCCGTTTCTTGTGCTTCTCGACCGAATTCCACACCTTCGCCACCCAGGGACAGGTCGTGTCCACAATCGTACAGCCGCGCTCGTTGAGCAACTGCATCTCCGCCACGCTCGCCCCAAAGGCCGGCAAGATCACAACATCCCCCGACTGAACCACATCAAAGTTCTTGCGCCCCGCTTCCACCGCAATAAAGCCTACCTCCATCTCCCGCAAGCGCTGGTTGACCGAGGGATTGTGAATGATCTCGTTGGTGATCCAGATAGTCTCTTGGGGAAAGTGCTGGCGTGTTTCATAGGCCATCGCCACAGCTCGCTCCACCCCCCAGCAGAAGCCAAAGGACTCCGCCAACAGGATCGTGACCTCCCCCCGAGTCAGTCGGTTGCCCTGGCTGCGAATCTCGGCAATGAGATTACTCTGGTACTCCTGGCTAAGCACTCCCGCAACCTCTGCTTGGTGGCCGAAGCCTTTGCGGTGATAGTGTTCGGACTGATTGAGGGCGCGCTTGAAGGCTTTGGTATCCATAGCGGGCTAGGGTTGGGGTCGGTCGCCGTGGTTCGGTTTGTTGTACCCATGCTAAACCGTTTCGGCTCAGTTGCTAGGACCGGGGGACAGAGATCTTGGCCAACTCGTGCAATTTTGACGGGGGCCTCTCGCCCGGCCAGCCGCTCACTCGCTGGCGCGGGAGGGCGATAACCGCTTGCGTAGCGCTTCGGCGCGGCGCTTTGCCATGGTGTTCGTAGACTCGATCGCCAGGGTTGTTTCATAGGCTTCGAGAGCCTGGGCGGTGAGCTTTTTCTTTTCGTAAACGTTACCCAGATTATTGCTGGCGGCGATGTAGTCGGGGTTTAGCTTTAGGGCCTCTTTGTATTGCCGAATCGCGAGGTCATACTGCTCCTGAGCCGCGTAGGCAAAGCCCAGAGCATTGTAAATCAGGGCTTGATTCTCCGGCTCCACGTCAGACCCTTCTTTGAGGGCCCGTTGCAGGAGTTGAATCGCCTTGACGTACAGCTTACGGTCTAGATATAGGCTGCCCAGTTCGTAGTATTCCTGGGGTGTTCCTGGCTCTTTTTGCAGTTTGCGCTGGAGCTTGGCGAAGCGGCCTTCAATGCGGCGCGTGCGGAGGATTTGGCGAAAGATGAACAGGGCGATCGCCGCCAAGATTACCAACAGCAGCGAGATGTAAACAATGGGCAGATTCTCTTCCATACGCGATAACCAGCAGCAGAGTATCGGGAGCTCAGCCCACTCCCGCCCGTCAGCGGTGAGCAGGAGTCAACCTTCCCATTGTACGCAGCTCGGGCTCGCGATGCACCGATGGCGGCATCTCTACTCGAGTACATCCTTCAGGGCCGTGCGAGCCGCTAGGTGGTTGCGGGTTGAGGTGAGGATTTCAGATTCCCGCTGCAAACGCTCAGCCGTCTGCTGCATTTCGAGCAGAGTTTGCTGCTCAAGGGCGACCCCATAGAGGTTACTGGCAATCCAGTAGGATAGCTCGATCGGCAGGCTAGGCAGATCGTCCGGTAGTTCAATGCGTTGATCCGTCAACTTTGCCGACAGGTGGACAACATCTCGCAGCAACTGCTCCACCTCGGTCGCCATCGGGCGCAAGTCGTCCTGGGTGGGTTGGTCTTCGATCCATTCGACCAATCCGACGCGATAGGGCTTCTCGCGCACATAGTCCAACACGCGGAAACGCTGTTGCCCGAGGGTGAGGATCTTCATGCGGTCATCCGGCAAGCGCTGAAAATGAACGACCTCGGCACAGCAACCGACGGCGGCAATCTGCCCCTGCATTCGGTCAAACATCAAGACCCCGAAGCGGCGATCGCTCTCCAGGATCGTGTTCATCAAGATGCGGTAACGAAACTCGAAGATATGGAGAGGTAACGGCCGCCCAGGAAAAAGGACTACATCCGGCAAGGGAAACAGGGGCAATTCGCGAACGCCGATGGAGGACGGTGCTGACATCTTAACAAAACCCAGATAGTCGAGAAGGCGAGCGTCTCCCTACTACTTTAACGGATTCTTCATAAAGTTTTGTGACAAGCAACGCCGTTTTGCCGGAGTGATCCCGGAGCCCATCGCGTCCAGCCCGAGGGAGAGGCCAACTGTACTTTACAGTAGCCTGGACTCCTGGACGGTTCAAGGGACTACCTGACCGCCGATGATTCAGTCCTCGGTTTAGGTGGCAACCGTTTGCCCCCGCCACCAACCCCGCTCCCTGAGAATATGTCTGAAAAGTTGGCTAAAACCCTTGTGAGGATTGGCTTTCAGGGAATTGCGAACAGAGGGCTGAAACTCTGATCAGCTCTCGATTCTGGGAAACTTCTCAAACACGCTCTGAGGCCAAGGGCCCCTGAGGCAGAGCAGAGTTGTGGGAGTTCGCGGCCTGGACCTCCTAGGTGCTTACGGCACACTCACGGTCTCGCGCTCAGCCGCCTCAGCCTGGGTCATCGCCTGGAACTGCGCTAACAGGCGATCGGCCCAGTACTTGACATCATAGGTAGTCACTGTCTGGTACATTTTCGCCATCGTCTGCTCCTGCTCGGCTGGGGACATCGCCAGGGCCCGATCCACGGCCTCGTTCATGCGGTCGATGGAGTAGGGATTGGTCAGAATCGCCTCCGGCAGCTCGACGGCAGCCCCAACAAACTCAGACAGAATCAAAACCCCGTCCTTACCACCGTGGGCAACGATGTATTCCTTCGCGACAAGATTCAAGCCATCTCGCAGGGGGGTTGTCCAGCAAATATCCGCCGCTTTGTAGAGCCCGACTAGCTCATGGAAGGGCAGGGGCTGGGTAAACAGGGCAATCGGCAACCAATTCAACTGGGCAAAGCGGCCATTGATTTTACCGACCAGTTGCTCAATCTGGCTCTGGGCAGTTTTGTAAACGCGCATCCCGGTCGCCGGGGTGACACAGCTCATGACAAAGGAGATTTTGCCGTGGAGTTCTGGGCGGCGCTCCAGCAGGCGCTCGTAGGTTTCCAGCATCTCGCGATTGCCTTTGACATAATCCACGCGGCCGGCCGCCAGGAGGAGTTTGCGCCCTTGGAGTTGGTCCTTAACCCGCTGGAGGTGGGCTTGGGTATCGGGTCGATCGAGGGTGTTGAGAATGTGTTGGGGATTGGTTCCGACGGGGAAGGCATCCACCCGCACCAGTTGCTCTTTATACCGCAATTGAGTGATCACTTCGGGTTCCGCGAGGGCCGTTCCCACGGGGGTGATGTGCTCTGGAACCGGGCCCTTGGCAACGATTTCGACTTCCCGTAGGCTGCGAGCGACGTTGACAAAGTTTTCTGAGTAGCGGGGAATGTGGAAGCCGACAATATCACAGCAGAGCAAACTGTCTACAATCTGCTCACGCCAAGGCAGGATATTGAAAATATCGACGCAGGGGAAGGGGGTGTGGTGAAAGAAGGCGATCTTGGCCTGGGGTTTCTGCTGGCGGATGTAGTAGGGGGCGAGCCAGAGGTTGTAATCATGCACCCAGATCAGGGCGTTATCCGCCGCTTCCTCGCAGGCGGCGATCGCAAATTGGCGGTTAATTTCCTGAAAGTTCGCCCAGTCAGAGCTTTCGTAGGTGAAGTGGTAGGGAAAAGAGTGCAGGATGGGCCAGAAGGCTTCTTTGGAAGTGATGTGGTAAAAGTGCTTGACTTGCTCAGCGCTGAGGGGAATGCGGCAGACTTCGTAGTTTTCGTCTTCGATCGCGACGCGCTTTTGAAACTTCTCCTGCTGTTTGGGGTTGACTTGCTTCCAGGCGATCCAGGTGCCCCGATTGACATTGCTGAAGAAGCTCTTGAGGGTGGGGACAATCCCGTTCGGGCTTTTCTTGGCGACGTAGCGGGTGACGCCGTTCTCCACGATTTCGTCGTGGGGTTCGCGGTGGTAGAGGATCACAAGATCAGATTTCATCAGTTCTTTGCCAGTATCAACAGGGAGCCGCACAGCCTCATAGGAGCTTAGGACTCGTGGGCGACGGTGGGACGGGCAAGCCCACAGGAGCCCGAGGGTTGGCTTGGGGGGGGAAACCCCAGGCAACCGCGAACTTAGGCAACATCGCTGCCATGACGGCGAAACTAGCGCCGTTCTGGACTGGAGAGCCAGGAGGGGACCTGTCCTTATCACAGCATCTGGAGTTTTGACAAGACTCCGAGGCTGGTTGCACTCCACATTAACAGTAACGTCAAATGGCGATTTGCCCAAACAGAAGCTGAGGGCTCTATTTCGGGCGGCCCAAAAAACTCTGCTCAGGGGCTGTCATCCGAAGCACAAACCGCTATATTTAGAATGTTGATGCTGATAGGAACGCTATCTGTAGCGATTGAAGCCCATGACTGCCACTCTTGTTGCTGAACGCTCCCTCCAGAATCCGGCTGAACTGGCAGCTCGCCTGCAAACGCTCCATCGCTGGAGCGAAGTCGAGGCTCTGATCGCTACCTATGCAGACTGGAAGGTCCAGGCCTGGGAACTACTGCCAGCGACGGAGCGCGATCGCCTCAAGGACCTCAAACGCTGGCACGGGCATCCCATCGCTGAGCGTTTCCCCCTCGGGGCCCTGGTGCAGCGCCGCGCCACGACCGAGGATTCCAGTGGGGTGGTGCTGGGCTACTGGCACGCCTATGGGATCGATTATGTCACGTTCAGAGTGGGCAGTGATATTGATTGGTGTCGAGCCGAGCATTTGCAGTGCTTGGCTAGTTAAGCTCGATTCCTGGTTGAATTGCCCCCCGATTTCCGCAGGGGCTAACGGCGGCGGGCGAGGCCAGCAGCCCCGAGGCTGGGTGCATCTCACTTTGGAGGCTCCCCTTCGCCCTACTTGGGAGAAGGGGTCGGGGGATGAGGGCCAACTTGCCTAACTGAGATGCACCCCCCGAGGCCTCCCTTTCCTGCCACAATACATTCAGTGTGCTAGCCGTAGTGCTGAAATTTCATGTCCGATCGCCCCAAAATCATTGTTCTGGATGACGACCCGACCGGCTCCCAGACGGTCCACAGTTGCTTGTTGCTACTGCGCTGGGATGTAGAGACCCTGAGGCTGGGTTTGGTGGATGCTGCGCCGATCCTGTTTATCCTCACGAATACGCGGGCTCTGACACCGGTAGAAGCAGCGGCGGTGACGCGGGCGGTGTGTCAGAACTTGAAACAGGCGATCGCCCTCACCGGCCTCCAGGACTTCCTCCTCGTCAGTCGCTCGGACTCCACCCTGCGCGGCCATTACCCCACCGAAACCGATGCGATCGCCGTCGAGCTAGGTCCCTTCGATGCCCACTTCCTAACCCCAGCCTTCTTTGAAGGGGGTCGCATCACCCGGGACAGCACTCACTACTTGCTGACCGCAGGCCAACCCGTCCCCGTCAGTGAGACGGAGTTTGCCCGCGATTCAGTCTTTGGCTACAGCACCAGCTACCTCCCCGACTACGTTGAAGAAAAAACCAACGACCGCATTCAGGCAAGTGAGGTCGAGCGCTTCTTGTTGGCCGATCTGCGGGCGGGCTCCTTCGACCGACTGATGCGCCTCACGGGCAATGTCTGCTGTGCCGTGGATGCCGAAACCCAAGCAGATTTAGATCGCTTTGCCCAAGATCTCCTCGCCGCCGCCCATCGGGGCAAGCGCTTTCTCTGCCGCAGCGCCGCCAGCCTGCTCACCTCCCTGGCCCAACTGGGGCCGCAGCCCGTAGAGGCCGCAGCCATGGCGGAGTATCGCCGCACGCCACAACCGGGGGTGATTTTGGTAGGCTCCCACGTCCGCAAGACGACGCAACAACTGCAAGCCCTGCTGCAATTACCCGACCTCGCACCGCTGGAAGTCGAGGTGGCCCAGTTGCGAGAGACTCCGGACGCCGAGCCTGCGATCTTGGCGGCGATCCTGGGTCGCCTGCACCAGGCCTTTGACCAGGGGCAAACGCCGGTCATCTACACCAGCCGCGAGGAGCTGCAATTCACCAGCGTCCAGCAGCGGCTGGAGTTTGGGGCTCGGGTGTCTCAGTTACTCATGGACATCCTCCGGGGGCTGCCGCCTGAAGTCAGCTTCCTGATCAGCAAAGGTGGCATCACCTCCAACGACACCCTGAGTACGGGGCTCAACCTGCGCGCTGCCCGCTTGTTGGGGCAGATTCTCCCCGGTTGCTCCCTCGTGATCACCCCCGACGATCACCCCCAGTTTCCGAAGTTGCCCGTAGTCCTATTTCCCGGCAATGTAGGCGACGAGCAGGCCTTGGCGACGGTGTATCAGCGCTTGCAGGGCTCCTAACGATTGCCTCGAGGGTCTCAAAGCCCCGCTTCAGAAGAGGGGCTTGAGGGGAGGGTTTCTGAAGTCAGAAGACATTGATCGTCGCGGGCTGCTACCTCCCGATCAGGCCTCAGCCTTAAGATACGTGTAACTACTTAAACTACGCTCATAGGTTTGTAGCAGGCGCTGGGATTCCGCCAAGGTGATGCGCCGCGCTTGCAGCGCCTGTTCTGTGCTGCGGCGCAGGGATTCCAGCAAATCGTCTGGATCATACTGGGCATAGGCGAGCACCTCGGCGATGGTGTCCCCTTTCACAACGTGCTCGATCTGGTAGCCCTGGGGCTGGAGCTGAATGTGAACGACATTTGTATCGCCAAAAAGGTTGTGCAAATTGCCAACGATTTCCTGATAGGCTCCTACTAAAAACATCCCCAAATAATAAGGCTCGCCGGGACGCCAGGGATGCAGTTCTAGCACGCGCTTAATCCCCCGTCGGTCGATGAATTGGTCGAGTTTGCCATCACTATCGCAGGTGAGATCGGCGAGGACGCCGCGCTCTGTAGGCGCTTCATCCAGCCGGTGAATCGGCGCGATGGGAAAGAGTTGGTCGATGGCCCAAGCATCCGGAGCAGATTGGAAAATTGACAGATTCGCGTAGTAAATGGCTGCCAAGGTTTGCTCTAGTTCGGCTAAATCGTCGGGGATGTCGGCGGCTTGGCGCGTGAGCCGCAAAATCTCCTGACAGCAGGCCCAGTACAGTTGCTCGGCTTGGGCCCGCTCTGCCAAGCTCAAGTAGCCGAAGTTGAAGAGGTTCACGGCTTCGTCTTTGAACTGGAGGGCGTCGTGGTAGGCTTCCTGAATGTTTTCCGAGCTAATGGTTTGGTAAGTTTCCCAAAGATTTCGCACGACTAAATGGGCTTCGGCGGGCACGGTGGGGGGCGGTTGAGTTGGGGGCTGGCTCGTGCCTAGAATGTCGAACACGAGCACGGCTTGGTGGGCGGCGATCGCCCGGCCGCTCTCGCTGATCAAGATTGGGGCCGCAATCTGCCGTTCCTCGCAGGCTTCTTTGACTTCTGCCACGATGTCGTTGGCATAGTTTTGCAGATTGTAGTTCTTAGAAGCGTAGAAGTTGCTCTTAGAGCCGTCGTAGTCTACGGCGAGGCCGCCGCCAACATCGAGGTATTGCATGGACGCGCCCAGCTTGACCAGTTCGCCATAGATTTGCGCCGCTTCTCGGATCGCGTCCTTGATCGCGCCGATGGCGGAAATCTGCGAGCCGATGTGAAAGTGCAGCAGTTGCAAGCTGTCCAGTTGACCGACGGCCCGCAGGTGTTCTACGGCCGTCAGCAGCGCGGGGACACTGAGGCCAAACTTGGCGCGATCGCCCGTGGAGTTGCCCCAGCGCCCCAGGCCGCGCGCATTCAGCTTCGCCCGCAGGCCCAGGGTGGGCGTGATCCCCAGCTCAGCACTCACGGCGAGGAGCAGGGGCAGTTCCTCCAGTTGCTCGATGATGATAATCGGCTGATGGCCCAGGCGGGTCGCGAGGAGGGCGGTTTCAATGTACTCGCGGTCCTTGTAGCCATTGCAGATGAGCAGGGGGCCCCCCTCCGGGGCGGGGTCCTGGGCGAGGCTGGCGAGGGCGATCGCCAGTTCCGGCTTTGAGCCCGCTTCCAGCCCAAATTGAAACGGCTGCCCAGCCTTCACGACGGCAGCCACCAGATGGCTGTGGGGATTGCACTTGATCGGGTAGACGCCGCGATAAACATTGGGGTAGTTGTAGCGGGCGATCGCCCGGGCAAAGCAGGCATTCAGCCGCTCGATTCGGTCCGCGAGAATGTCCGAGAAGCGAATCAGCAATGGCAAGCCTAAGTTACGCTGCCGCAGGGCTTCGACCAAATGCAAAAGATCGAGAGAACCGCCGCGATCGCCCTGGGGCGAGACGAGAATATGCCCAGCGCTGTTGATGGAAAAATAGGGCTCCCCCCAGCCGGCGAGTCGATAGAGAGCTTCGCTGGCTTCGATACTCCAAGGAGTATCCGTGGCCGGGGCCGTCGAGGAGGACAAGGGCGAGGTCACTGAGGTCATGGGGATGGGCAGGATTGATCGAGGGGGCTGGGCATCTCGCTGAGCCCAGGCCGGTTGACTCCGGCAAAGCTGAGGGCAACCCGGCCGCAGCCCAGGCAATCAAGGCGCTTCGGAGGGGCCCTACCCCTGATCCTACCAAGATTTCCGGTCGCGCTCCAACCCAGGCTGCTTAGTCGGGTTGCGGTCTCTGAGCCCTCAACCAGGCATCGAGACAGAGTTCGACTGGGTTTAGGGCAACGTTACTCAACATTCACTGCCGGCAGCGGGCCGCCCTTGCTGCTGACTGACAGCATTTGACTGGGTTTAGGGCAACGTTACCCAACTGTGATGGAGGGGGTTGGCGCAGCAAATCCGGGCTGCCGGCCCTCGGCTCTAGAGGGCAGGGAGGTCAGCGGATCACGCGGAACATCCCGTGGCGAACGCCGTAGAGAATCCGTTTGATCAGGGTGCGTTCCTGGTCGTCGAGTCGATCCTGAGCCAAGGTGTGGACGAGAATTTCGTACTCGGAGAATGAGACACAACTGGAGGCAAAGATTTGGGCTGCCAGGTCTACGGTATCTAGCTTCATGGTATGGATGGCCTCAGGGTCGAGGTTTGTGGCGTTGACAATGCTATTTTCGCGGCACGGCCTGGAAAATTCGACGATCGGCATCGCTGCTCGAGACCCATCTTAGTCACGTAGATTTACGGTCAAGATCCCTGGCTAGGACGATGATGCTCACGTAGTTTCATGGTCTTGGCTCCGGTCTAGGGGTGATGTGTATCACCCTCCAGAGGGAGCCTGATGAGAAAGCGGCCCCGGGAAGCGCCCCGGGGGAGCGATCGCCACGCTAGCCTGGGGGGTAGTTACCCCGGTTGCTCACCCGCTCGCTCATGTCTCTCACCCTACGCCAAGGCCTCGAGCGCTACTACCAAGCGAATCCGCACTTTGTGCGCGATCGCGATCTCTACGTGGGCTGGATTCGCATTCCTTGGGCAGACTTGCAGCGCCACGACATCATGCACGTGGTTACAGGCTACAGCACCGAACTCCCCCAAGAGATGCGCCTGATCGGTTTCTTGCTCACGGCCCTGACCTGGCGGCGACCCTGGTATTACTACTGGCAAAGCCTTGGGGTTTTCGCGGAGATCTGGGGGCGATCGCTCCTGGGCCGGCGCTTTGGCACAATCTACTACCCCCCCGGCGACCTCTGGCGCTGCTACTGGCAGGGAGTGGCCCAGGGGCGTCGTATTAGCCCCAAGATCGAGGCCAGCCTCGATCCAGCTAGCAAGCTCGACTGCTCCCTCACTGCCTTGCGTGCTGAGTATGGCATTGTCAAGGCGGATGCTTGGGACTGAGGGCCCTAGCGCAAGCCGGCCAGTTGGCTAGCCACCGCGCCTAAGTAGCCGGCGTCGTACAGCTCCGCCGCCGTCAGCCGTCCCTGAGCAATTCCCGCCCGCACCAGATCCTCCGGGGCAATCTTGCCCGTTTTGTAAGCCCGGATCAGGGCCTCGTAGCTAGGGATGCCAGCCTCTTTGAGTCCCCCCTGGTAAGCCCGGTGGACGAGATTGAAGGGGGAAATCTTGAGGGCAGCGGGCAAGTGCGCGCGACTGTAATAGGGCCGAGGAGCCGGGTAGGGGTCCCGAGCCGCCGGGGGAGCCTCGGCGGCCGCCTGGCGAGCCCGAGCGCGGGCCGCGAGGCGTTGCTCAGCCCAGGTCCGAACATCCGGCGGCGGGGCGAGCGGCCCGGGATCTAGGGTCGGAGTATTGGGAGCGGCGGGGGGCGCGGCGGCCGCCGGTAGGGTCTCGCTGGCGAAGGCTGGAGGCTTCAAAGGATCGAGGGCAAACTCGGGAGCCGGAACGAACTCAGCCTCCTCAAAGGTGTCGGGTTTCTCGAGCTTGCTCAGGGCCTCGAACTCAAAGGGGAGGCGAGCCGCCGGGGGCGAGGGTCCATCCAGGGTCGGAGGGTCGAAATCCGTCGGGTTAATGGGTAGATTATAGGGAGCCAAGGGATCGGCCGTCACCCAACCCCCCTGCAAGACCGTGGCGATCGCCAAGAGCGATGCAGCCGGCCCCCAAGGGACCCTAAGCTCCCGCGCCTCGGCCTCCCTAGCTAAGACCCAGTACGTGTACGCGAGTGATTCCATAAGCAACCTGAGGTGAATGGGACCCGGAGGGGCTCGGGCAACCCCCGCCCCAAGTGTAGCCAGTCCCCCCCCGGCGCGCAATGACTGACCCAGCGCCGAGACCCCTCGCAACCAGGCTGGCTCGAAGTCGAGCGGTGGTGACGGGCAGACCCTAGGGCTTCGGGAACTTCGACGGCGGCTGGAAGTATTGTACCGGCTCGTTCTTCATCGCTTCCATCATGAAATCGCGCCAGATCGGAGCCGCATAACCGCCCCCCGTCACCCCTTTGCCCAAGGGGCGGTAGTTATCGTTCCCGATCCAGACCGCCACTGCCATTTGGGGCACATAGCCCACAAACCAAACATCTCGCTCAGCATCCGTCGTCCCGGTTTTCCCCGCCGCCGGGCGGCCGATATTAGCCGCTGTCCCCGTGCCGCCGGTAATGACCCCCTGCAAGACACTGGTGAGCTGAGCGGTGGCCCAGGGATCAAGAACCTGGCGCGGTTGGGGGGTATTGTCCAGGAGGACATTGCCGTTGCTATCCGTCACTCGCACGATGATCGTCGGGTCCGAGTGCCAGCCATTGCTCGCGAAAGTGGCATAAGCTCCCGCCATTTCCATGGGCGTGAGGCCGATCGGGCCCAGGGGCAGGGACACCACTGGGTCCAGGGGACTCTTGATGCCCAGCAGGCGGCAAATCTCAACGACCGCCTCAATCCCGACCTCTTGACCGAGCTTGATCGCTGGAATGTTGAGCGATCGCACCAAAGCCTCCCGCACACTCACCGGCCCCGAAAAGCCACCGCCATAGTTCTTCGGCTCGTAGTAGGCCGAGCCATCACGGTAGCGCACTGGCGTATCCTCGACCTCCGACTCCGGCGTATAGTTCCCCGTTGCGAAGGCCGAGTAATAGACAAACGGCTTAAAGGCCGAGCCCGGTTGCCGCAGGGATTGGATCGCCCGGTTGAACTGGCTCTCCTTATAATTCACCCCCCCCACCAGAGCCTTAACAAAATGGGTGCGGGAATCAACCGCGACCAAGGCCACCTGATCGGCATAGAGACCGCGATTGCGAAGAGCGTTGTGGGAGGCGGCGACCCTCGCCTCCGCCATTTTCTGGAAGTTGTAGTCCACCGTCGTCTGCACCCGGATGCCGCCCTGGAGCACCGCATCCTGCCCAAAGCGCTCCTGGATCTCCGCCGCCACCGCCTCCGTGATATAGGGCAAATCGCTACTACGCCAGGCCGTCGGCTTCCCCAGCAGCAAGGGGGCCTCCCGAGCTGCCGCCGCCTCCTCAGCCGTGATCCAGCCCAACTGTTGCATCCGGTCGAGAACCAAAAACTGGCGGCGCTTGGTCTCGTCGTAGTTGATAAAGGGGCTGTAGTCTTCCGGCGCTTGAATCAAGCCCGCCATCATCGCCGCTTCCGCCAACGTCAGGTCCGCGGCTGACTTGTTGAAATAGCTCTGGGCGGCCGTCTCAGCCCCGTAGCTATTGTGACCCCAGTAGATGTTGTTGAGGTACATCTCCAGGATCTGATCCTTGTCAAAAATCTGTTCCACCCGGATCGCCAGCACCGCTTCCGCCAGCTTGCGGCTCACCGTGCGCTCCCGGGACAGGAAGAGGTTTTTCACCAACTGCATGGTGATCGTCGAGCCCCCTTCCACAACGGAGCCCCGCCGCCAATTCACCAACAGCGCCCGCCCGATGCTGTTGGGGTTAATGCCATCGTGGAGATAGAAGTGGCTGTCTTCAATCGCCAACACAGCTCGCTTCAGTTCCGGGGAAATCTCCTCCAGCCGCACCACTTCTCGGTGCGCTTCACCATGAAGACTGTCCAGCAGGCGGCCCTTAATGTCGTAAATGTAGGAAGTCTCGGTCGGCACATAACTGCGGAGTACTCGCACATCGGGCAGATTCCGGAAGCTGATCGCCAGACCGACGAGACCGCCCGCCGCCACCGAGCTGACCAGCATCGCTGTGCCCAACATCGTGCCCCCCGCTACCTTGGCAACACCCGTTAGAAAGCCAGAGGGCTGCTTCGGAGTCGGGGCGCCTTTCTTCGGGCGGTTGCGCCGATCAGATTTTTGTCGAATGGTGCTGGTTGCCACAGTGCCTTTTTGTCCTCACTCCAACCCTACTGCTAACCTCGGCGCTGCTACCTAGCAGCCCTTGGGCTCGCCGCCTTCCCTGCCGGAAGGGGTCGCGGCTCCCGTCGCACTGCCATCAGCCCGATCTCGCCCATCCGAGACTATATAATACGCTAGCAAATGTGAAGCGTGGGCCGACTTCACTCTTGGATTTACAAATTCTGGCATGATGTCCTCCTCCACCCCGCACCCCCCTGCCTGGCTGTACCGAGGGATCAGCGAGATCTTTCCCGATCAGTCAGATTCTAGCAAGTCTTCCGACAGCCTTGAGGGCTTTCTGGCGACTAGCCAGCGCCCCCTGCGGGTCAAGCTAGGCATTGATCCCACAGGCACAGCTTTACACCTGGGCCACAGCATTCCCTTCCGTAAATTGCGGGCCTTTCAGGACGTCGGACATATTGCCGTTGTGATCATCGGTGATTTTACCGCGCAGATCGGCGACCCCACCGGTCGCTCGGAGGCGCGCCGCCAGTTGACCCCGGAGCAAGTCAAAGCCAATGCCGCCACGTATCTCGAGCAGTTGCGGCCCATTCTAGACTTTGAGACCCCCGGCCGCTTAGAAATTCGTTACAACTCGGAGTGGCTGAGTCAACTGGATCTCAAGGAAATTCTCGGCCTCCTGGCCACGATGACCGTCGGGCAGATGCTGGCAAAGGAGGGGTTCGCGGAACGCTACCACAAGGAAGCACCCATTTACCTGCACGAATTTCTCTACCCGCTGATGCAGGGCTACGATTCCGTCGCGGTTCAGGCCGATGTGGAGTTGGGCGGAACCGATCAAAAATTTAACCTGCTCGTCGGCCGCGACTTGCAGCGCCACTTTGGTCAGTCACCCCAGTTTTGTGTGCTGCTGCCCTTGCTGCTGGGGTTTGATGGTGTGCAGAAAATGTCGAAGTCGTTGAATAACTACGTGGGGCTGACGGAAGATGCTTTGACTATGTACTCCAAGCTGGAGAAGACTCCGGATGCCCTGCTGCGGGATTACTTTGAGTTGCTGACGCTGCAACCCCTCGACAACTTGGCGGCTAACCCCCGAGAGCAGCAAAAGCAGTTGGCCTTGGACATCGTGGGTCAGTACCATGGCGCGGCGGCGGCCCGGGAAGCCCAAGCGGCGGCGGCGGCCTTGGTTAAGGGCGGCGAAGCGAGCAGTGGTGTCGTGCCGGAATTCTCGCTGGCGGGCGTGAGTTTTCCCGCAAAGCTGGCCTACATTCTCCAGGCCAGCGGTCTCTGTGCCAGTAGCAGCGACGGCCGCCGCCAGATCCAGGGCGGGGCGGTGCGGCTGGAGGGCGATCGCCTCAGCGATCCCACTGTAGAGATTGCCAACCCCGACGACCTGGCTGGCAAGGTGCTGCAAGTGGGCAAAAAGAAGTTTGTGCGCCTCGTTCCTTAACCCCTTTGCCCTATGACTCCCCCAGATCGCATCATCGTACCCCTGGATGTACCGACGCGCGGCCAGGCCTTGGCCCGCCTCGACGGCCTCCCGGATGTGAATTTTTGGAAGGTGGGCCTGGAGCTGTTTGTCAATGTTGGTCCAGCCATTCTCGAGGAGTTGCACCAACGCCAGAAACGCATCTTTCTCGACCTGAAGCTCCACGATATTCCCAACACCGTGGCGGGGGCCGTGGCCGCGGCCCATCGCCACCGGGTCGATCTGCTCACGGTTCACGCGACGGCTGGGCGGGCGGCCCTGGCCGCGGCTAGGGCCGCGACCGGCGCTGACCAGAATCCCAAGCTCCTGGCTATTACCCTCTTGACTAGCCTCGGCGATCGCGATCTGGCCGCTGATCTCCAGATTCCCGGCGATCTGCCCGACTATGTGCTCCACCTGGCGCGGTTGGCCCAGGCAACCGGCTGTGCCGGGGCCGTATGCTCGCCCCAAGAAGTCGCCCGCTTGCGCCAGGCCTGTGGGCCGGACTTTGTGCTGGTCTGCCCGGGGGTGCGGCCGAGCTGGGCGGCGACGGACGACCAGCAACGAGTCGCGACGCCCCTAGAGGCTCTGCGGGCAGGGGCTGACTATTTAGTGATTGGCCGGCCGCTGACTCAGGCGAGGGACCCCGGAGTGGCGTGGCAACGGTTGCTGGCGGAGTTGGCGGCGGCCTGAGGCCGAGAGCAGCGCGCCCTGTTCAGGCCCCAGGGCCGGTAGGCCCCGCTTGGGGGGCGATCGCCGCTGCTCAGAGTTTCTCTGGGCTGATTCCCGGCGATCGCCGTAATGCCCCTCGGGGGTGAACTATTCCGTCGGCCCGCTGCCGTTCAGCCCGGGCTCGCTCCTCGCCGGTTCGCGGCAAATTCTCCTGACCGGGCCTGGTCCCCAGGGCTGTAGAGCAGCCCAAGTCTCCTATCCGTAAAAACCTCAGCTTCAGAGCCCAATTGATCCGGAATTTTCTCTCATGGATTGTAATAATTCTGGTGTTTGCAATTCTAAAAATCTCGCTTAGCATTTGCTTAAAAACTCCTGCCCAAGATTGCCAAGGATCTCACGAACTATGTCCCGTTCATCCCTGCTGCTGGCTGGCTTTCTCTGGGCGATCGCCGCCCCCTTTGCCCAAGCACAACTCATTCCCGACTCTACTCTGGGCAGCGAAAATTCCCAGGTCACACCCCTAGAAGCTGCCCTTGACCGCATTGATGGCGGTGCCGTGCGGGGGGCTAATCTCTTTCACAGTTTTCAGGAATTCAACATCAACTCTGGCCACAGCGTTTACTTTGCCAATCCCGCCGCGATTGAGAACATTTTAACCCGCGTGACCGGTGGTAATTCCTCCGCAATCCTCGGTCGCCTAGGGGTCTTCGGGGAGGCCAATCTTTGGCTCCTCAACCCCAACGGTATCTACTTTGGGCCTGAGGCCAGCCTCGATATTCGTGGCTCCTTTGTCGCCACCACGGCCGACGGGCTCTGGCTCGGGGATCAGGGCTATTTCAGCGCCACAGATACGGCGGGCTCGCAACTCTTAGCGGTACAACCGGGAGCCCTCTTTACCCAGGCTCTGGCCGCCCACCAGCGGCAGTTGGAAAACCACGGTCCGCTTCAGGTGGGCGGTGATCTGACCCTGGCCGCCGGTCGCTTGCTGCTTCAGGGCCAACTCCAAGCGGGGGGGGATCTGACCCTGCACGGGGAGGCGGTGCAGATTCGCGATCAGGCGGCGCAACCGTTTATCGCAACGGCCGGGGGGGATCTGGTCGTCGAGGGGAGGGATCGGGTCGATATTTTTGCGCTGAACCATGGGGATAGTGGTCTGTTGGCCGGAGGAAATCTCTGGCTGCGGAGCCAGAATCCGGTGGTGGGAGATGCTCATTTCTACGCTGGGGGTAGCTTCCGGGTGGAGCAGCTCGATGGCTCCTTGGGCAATCTCTACAGCCCTGAGGACCCCGTGATTCGGGCGAATGGAGATGTGTCCTTAGCGGCCTACACGGGGCGATCGCTCCATATCCTCGCGGGTGGAGCCGTCACGATTCCCGGCAACATTAGGATCGATAATGCGGAACTCGCGGCCTTCCCCGATCGCTTCCTGGTGGAAACCGTAACCCTTTCCGATGGCACCAGCTTGGGGATCAACGGCAGTGCGCGACCGACTCTGGATATTCGGGCGGGGATTGATTGGCAGGGAGCCCCTCCCGGCAATACTATCGCCAGCGGTGTTCCTCTCACCCCAACTTTTGCACCGACAGCCACCAGTGCGGCGATTACCCTGGGTAACGTGCGCGTTTTGGGCACGGGTCAAGTCTTCCTGAGCAATCAGTATGCGCCGAATCTGGCTCTTGACTCCGGAGCGAGTGGCATCACGTTCAACAGCATCGACACTAGCAACAGCGGCAATGCGGGTTCTGTCATCATCGATGCTCGCGGTGACGTGACAGTGAACGGGGGGATCAATGCCTCCTCCGCCCTGGGGCTCGGGGGCCCGATCAACCTTCTCAGCCAAGGGAATCTCACCCTTCAGCCCGGCAGCCTCGTTCACTCCTTTGGGGCTCTGGGGGGGGCGATCGCCCTCCGCAGCGGCGGAACCCTGCAAGCCCGTCAAGCTGAGGTGGTAAGTCTGAGTGGCGGCCCGGCTGGAGCCGGGGGCCCTGTCACCCTGAGCGCTCCCGTCTTGAGCCTCGAGGGGGGCTCCTTGATCGGCTCTGTCACGACAGGAACTGCCCAGGCCGGGGATGTCACTCTCAACGCGGCCAGTCTCTTACATCTCCAAGGCCAAAATGCCGTCGGGGAAGGGGTGCGCGTGTTTAGCGAGATTTTTGCCGGGGCCTCGGGGAACAGCGGCCGCGTCACAGTGAACACGGGTCAGCTCGAGGTTCAGGATGGCGGCCTCATCGGCACGATCACGCGGGGCCAGGGGACTGCCGGGGCTGTGACCCTTGAGGTCAGCGACAGCATCCGCCTACGGGGTCAAGATAACAGCGGCAACCAAAGCGGCATCGGCAGCCAAGTAACCGCTACCGCGACGGGGAATGCCGGGGCGGTAGCCATTAATACCGGCCGCCTTGACCTGCTCGAAGGGGCTCGCATCGGCATCAACATCTTCGGTCAAGGCCGGGCCGGAACTGTGACGATCAACGTCCGCGAGACGGCCCGGTTTCAAGGGGAAAATAGCCAGGGAGTCAGCGGTCTCTTTAACCGCTTGTTGCCCGGAGCCGTGGGCAGTGTGGGGGAGATCGTGCTGAATACCGGGAGCCTGGAAGCCCTAGACGGAGCCCTCATCAGTACCAGCACCTTTGGCCAGGGGGATGCGGGAGCCGTGATGATCAACGCTCGCGAGGCGATTCGCTTCCAGGGCAGCAGCAGCAAGGGCGAGCGGAGCGGTGCGTTTAGCCAGGTGAACTCCAGCGCTCAGGGCAACGCGGGCTCGGTGACGATTCGAGGCGATCGCCTCGAGGTCTTAGATGGAGCCTTCATTAGCGCCACCACTTTTGGCCGAGGGAATGCGGGACAAGTGGTGATCGAGACCCAGGATTCAGTCCGCTTCCAGGGCGAAAGTCCCCTAGGCTTTGCCAGTGGGGCCTTTAGCCAAGTGGAGCCCCAGGCCCAGGGCCAGGCCGGGGGCCTGCGGATTGAGACTGGCCGCTTGGAAGTACTTCAGGGCGCGCGCATCAGCTCTACCACCTTTGGTCAGGGGGATGCGGCTGTCGTGGTGATTCAGGCTCGGGACCGGGTTCACCTAGCGGGCGAAAGCAGCCAGGGTCGGGTCAGCGGCTTGCTGAGCCGCGCGGGCAGTGCAGCCCAGGGCCAAGCTGGTGGCATTATCCTCCAGACCAGTCACCTGGAGGTATCGTCCCGAGCCGTGATCAGTGCGGGTACTGCTGGGCCGGGAAATGGGGGTGATGTGGTGATCGCCGCCAACACCATCGACCTCGACCAGGCCAGCCTCAGCGTCACCAGCCAGGGCAGCGGCCGCGCCGGCAACATCCAGATCCAGGGCAACAGCCTGACCCTCCGCAACGGCGCTCGGATCGCAGCGGAAACCTTGCAAACCGACGGCGGCAACATTCAGATTGGCCTCCAGGATGTCTTGCTCCTGCGCCACGGCAGCCGCATCAGCACCACGGCGGGCACGGCCCAGGCCGGGGGCGACGGCGGCAACATCGACATCACCGCTCGCTTCGTCATCGGTGTGCCCCAGGAAAACAGCGACATCACCGCCAACGCCTTCAGCGGTCGCGGTGGCAACATCAACATCACCGCCAACGCCATCTATGGGCTTGCCTTTCGCGATCGCCTCACCCCCTTCAGCGACATCACCGCCTCGTCCGAGGTGGGAATCAATGGCACACTGATTTTCAACCCCCTCAGCTTTCCCGCTGAGCAGGGCTTGACGGAAACTCCTGCCACCGTGGCCAAGGCCGATGACCAGATCCAGCTCGACAGCTGCGCGATCGCCGGCAGCCTCGCCGCCAACCGCTCCTTCACTGTCACCGGGCGCGGCGGCCTTCCCGCCAATCCCTACGACCTCCTCGCACCCACACCCCTAACGCTGAGTTGGGGTCAGCGGGAGCCTGGGACAACCGCTCCGGTCATCGTCCAGCGCGCTCCGGGAGCCTCGGCTCCGCTAGCCGCAGAAGCCCTCCGCCAGGCCCAGGGCTGGGTCGCCCTCGCCGACGGCACGGTCGTCCTCACGGCCGATGCCACCGAAGCCCAGGCCTACACCGCCCCCTTCCTGCATCCCGGCTGTCAGGATCTAGGGAGTGGGGAGTAGCGGGCTGGGAGACAACGTTGCCCTAAGTCCCCAGGGCCTGCGGTTGAAGCCAGAACCCAGTCAGAGAATCGATTTCAGCCCTAGCTAGTTCTGTTAATCGCATCGCCCAGAAGCCAGTGCTGGCAAGGGTTTTGTGAGTAACTGACGACAGACCCCAATCCCCATTCCCTAGTCCCCATTCCCCTCTCTACCATGAATCCCCACCGTTCCCTCGCCCTCCTCCTCCTCGCCTCGGCAGCGCTCTTCGCTCCCCTCCCGGTTCGCGCCCAAGCCCTGCCCCCAACCCTGACCTTAGCCCAAGGGGTTGGGGAGCCCAGGGACCTAGAAGAGCGAGCCCGCCAGCATTATGAACTCAGTCAGTGGTCCGTAGCGCTGGAACTCTTGCAGCAAGCCCTAGCAGTCTATACAGCCCAGGGAGATGTCTTGGGGCAAGCGATCGCCCTGCGGAATCTCAGCCTGGTCCACAATCAGGCCGGCAATCTGACGGCGGCGCAGCAGGCGATCGCCCAGAGCCGTGAGCGGTTGGCCAGTTTGGCCAATACACCAGGGCAACTAGAGGCCCTTGCCCAGACCCTCGAGGCCCAAGGGCAACTCGACCTCGCTCGCGGCCAGGCAGAAGCGGCCCTCGCTGCTTGGCAAGAGGCCACCAGTCTCTACCAGCAACGGGGGAATCTCGAGGGCCAAGCCCGAGGCCAACTGAACCAGGCCCAAGCGCAACAAGCCCTGGGGCTCCACAACCAAGCTGCCAGAACCCTGACCCGCTTGCAGCAGCAGGCGGCCGGCCAGGCGGATACGCCCCTCAAGGCGCGCATCTTGCACAGCCTCGGCAATGTGCAGCGGGCCATCGGTCGCTACGAGGCCGCGAAGCAGAGTTTTCAGGAAAGCTTGCAGGTGGCGGAGCAGGTGGGCGATCGCGCCACCGCTGCCAGTGCCTGGATTGGGCTGGGAAATACGGCCCGCGCAGTTACAGGGAACCAGCGGGAGCGCGAGTTGGCCCAGGCCGACCAGGCCTATGCCCAGGCCGCGATGATCGCCCCGACAGCGGAGCTGCGGCTCCAGGCCCAGCTCAATCAGCTGCGCTTGCACTTAGATCGCGGCCAAACCGGGGCGGCCCTGGCCCTGGTTCCGGAGCTGCAACGAGAACTGGACGCCTTGCCCCTCAGCCAGACAGCGGTCTATGCCCGGCTCAACTTGGCCGAGAGCCTCAGCCGCTTGGCAGCCCAGGCCCCCGCGCGGCCCTTGACCCCGATTGCGGAGCGGCTGGCAACGGCGATCGCTGAGGCCCGCACCCTGGGCGATCGCCGCGCTGAAGCCTTCGCCCTTCACCGCCTCGGTCAGCTCTACGAGCGGCAACAGCGCTATAGCGAAGCTCGCCGCGCCACGGAGCAGAGCCTCCACCAGGCCCTCGCGGTCAAAGCCGACGATATTGCCTACCAGGCCCAATGGCAACTGGGTCGCTTGCACCGGGATCAGGGCGATCGCCCCGCCGCGATCGCTGCCTACTCCCAAGCGGTGAAAACCCTCCAGAGCCTCCGCAGTGACCTCGTGGCCGTGAGCACTGATGTGCAATTTTCCTTTCAGGAAGAGGTGGAGCCGGTCTACCGCCAGTTGGCCGACTTGCTGCTACAACCGGAGGCTACCCAGGCCGACTTGCAGCAGGCCCGGGCGACGATTGAGGCCTTGCAACTGGCTGAGCTGGACAACTTCTTTCGAGATGCCTGCCTGGATAGCCAGGAGGTCAACATCGACAGCCTCGATCCCCAAGCGGCTGTCTTCTACACGATCGTCCTGGCCGATCGCCTGGAGGTGATCTTGGCCCTCCCCGGCCAGGCCTTGCAGCGCTACAGCACCCCCCTGGAGGCAACGCTGATTGCTGACACCCTGAGCGGCCTGCGGCGGACCGCCACCCGGCAGCCCCACACGGCCGAATCGGCCCAGCGATTGCAGCGGTTGGCGGCGAACCTTTACACCTGGTTGGTGGAACCGGCGACAGCGGCCCTGGCGGCCCAGGGGAGCAAAACTCTGGTGTTTGTCCTCGATGGGGACTTGCGGAATCTGCCCTTGGCGGCCCTCCATGATGGGGAGCGCTATCTGATTGAGCGCTATAGCTTGGCGATCGCCCCCAGTCTGAACCTGATCGATCCGCAGCCCCTCACGACGGCGGCCTTGCAGGTGCTCGGCGGCGGCCTGACGGAGGCGCGGCAGGACTTTGCGGCCCTGCCCAATGTGGCGACGGAGATCGAAGGCATCCAAAGTCAGCTCCGCTCCCAGGTGTTGCTCAACGACCAATTCACAAAGGCGAATGTGCAAACGGCCCTCCAGCAGCGCACGCTGCCCATTGTGCATCTGGCCACCCACGGTCAGTTTGGCTCCTCCCCGGCGGACACCTTTTTGCTCACCTGGGATGACCGCTTAGGCCTTGACGAGTTGACAACTCTGCTCCGGGCGGACTCACGGCAGACGTTTCCGATTGAGTTGCTGGTGCTGAGCGCTTGCCAGACCGCAGTGGGCGATCGCCGGGCGGCCCTCGGGCTCGCGGGGGTGGCGGTGCGGGCCGGGGCCCGCAGCACCCTCGCCAGCCTTTGGTCGGTCAGTGATCAAGCAACGGCCCTGCTCATGGCGGAGTTCTATAGCGAGTTGGCTAGCAATCCTGGGCTCAGCAAGGCCGAGGCCCTGCGCCGCGCCCAGGTGACGGTGAAGCAGCAACCAGGATTTGAGCATCCCTTCTTCTGGTCGGCCTTTGTACTGGTGGGCAACTGGCTCTAGGAGCCCAGCACGACGATGGGCCAAGGAAAGGGCCCCAACGTAGGCGTAACTGCAAAGGGTGACAATCGGAGCCGCCCAAGACCTCGAGCGGATCAAGCAGGAGTGGATTGAAACACAACAGTGATTTACACGATGCGCGGCTGAGCAACCCCAGAGCAGATGGCGGCAATGCTGGCAATCTTGCAGAGGCTTGTGTAGCGGAGCGGGGCTAGGCTGGCGGCGGGCGGGGTGGTTGGGCGAGAATGGGGGCGGTCGATGAGGGCGGGCAATGGATCTAGCGACGGCGATCGCGCTGATTTCGAGTAGCGCTGACCCGAAGACGTTCGGGACGGGCTTTGTGGTGCATCAGGATGAGGAGTTCTCGTACCTGGTGACTTGCGCGCATGTGGTGCGAGCGGTTGAGAATGCCAACCAGAAGAATGGCGAGGCGGGGCGGTTGCTGGTCAACAATCTAGCGGCGACGGCGATCGCGCAGGGCGAGCCGGACGCGATCGATCTGGCGGTGCTGTGCGTGCCGCGTCTTTGGGATCGGCAGCCGTTGCGGTTGCGGGCGGCGGGGATGGCGGGCGCGGCAATTCGCTTGGCGGGGCAGTGCGAGCGCGAGTCCAAGAGTGCCAAGGTAGCCGAGTGGCTGGAGGGTTGCTTGGAGAAGGAAATCGCGCTGACTTCGCCGGGGGCAACGGTAGGGGGCTGGCGGCTGCGGTTTGCAGAGGAGGATCGGGTGCAGGCGGGCTACAGTGGCGGGCCGGTGTTTTGCGGCGATGCGGTGGCGGCGGTGGCGGCGATTCAGCTTGACAAGGCGGGCGAGCAAGCCATTGCCATCTCGATCGACGCGCTGAGCAAAATTTGGCCGGGGATGCCGCCGGGCCTGATCGAGCGGCCGACTCGAACGGGGGGCGAGCCACAGCGAAAGCGGCGGCTGATCGGTCGGGAGGCGCTGCCGCCAGTGCCGGTGTGGCAGGGGCGCGATGCGTTGTTGGCTGACCTGCGGCGGGAACTGGAGCCGGGGGGAACGCGGCGGTTGCTGGCGCTGCTGGGGCAGGGCGGTATGGGGAAGAGCGCGCTGGCCGCGAAGCTGGTGGCGGCGGCGGGGGTTGATTTATCGACGGGCGAGTTGGCGGCGGATTGTCGGTTTGCGCGGGTGGTGGCGTTTAAGGCCTTTGAGGGATCGAGTTTTGATGATGTGGCGGCGCATCTGCTGGAAGCGCTGGGGGTGCGGGGCGCGGAGTATCTGCGAGAGGCGCGGGAGAAGGCGGGCGCGATCGTGGAAGCGCTGGCTGAGGAAACTGCGCTGATCGTGCTGGATAACTTGGAGGTGATTTTGCAACCGCCGAAGCATCCCCAGGCGGGGCGGGCGGTGTCGCCGGAGTGGGGGCTGTTGCTCTCGCAGTTGGCGAATGGCAACCATCGCTCGCTGGTGCTGCTGACGAGCCGGGAGCAACCGGCGGATCTGGGGGACGAACGCTTGCGGGAGATGCAGCCGAATCGGAAGCGGGTGCTGCTGGTGCTAGTGGAGGAGGTGGACGAAGCGAGTGCGGTGGCGATCTTGCGCGAGTACGGGATGCAGGACGCTGAGGAGGATCTGGGCTGGCTGGCGGCGCGGGTGCAGGGGCATCCGCTCTATCTGGAGTTGTTGGCGGCGGAGTATGCGGAGCGGCCGGGCTATCTGCGCCGTCACCCGGAGGATCTGGCGGGCGGGCTAGACGAGTTGTTGCAGAAGCAGGTGGCGCGACAGAGTGAGGTGGCGCGGGATCTATTGCGGCGGATGTGTTTGTTACGAGTACCGATCGACGCGCGCGGGCTGACGTTTTTGCGGTTGTACGACGAAAAGGAGCTTCCAGCTTCTCAGCAAGCAGATTTTTCCACGGAAGAATTGACTGAAACAAAGGCGATCCTGCAAAAGCTGGCGCGGGCCTCGCTGGTGCAGCAGCGTT
>CAYNIP010000014.1:0-97746 GCA_964397305.1 uncultured bacterium | reverse complement strand
TAGGGGGACGGTCTATCGCTCTGACTCTAATATGCAAGGGGCCGGGGGATGAGGGCCCGGTAACACTGAAGAGGGCTACATTCTGCTCCTGGAACCGTAGCCCGAAATTCAGGAGAGCCGCGCTTTTCTTCGTTCACCCCTCAGAGGATCGACCCGGTGCTGCGGTCGGTCTTTGCTACAATAACGCTGCATTCTGGGTTGCTGGCTCTCAACTATGGTTCCACGACTCGCGCTGACGCTGGGAGACCCTGCTGGCATTGGCCCTGAGGTAGCTCTCAAGGCTCTGACGACGCCGGGGCTGGCGGCTCAGGCTCAGATTACTTTGGTGGGCGATCGCCAGCTTTGGGAGGCGGCCTACCAGCACCTCCGCCAAGGGGGGGTCGAGCCCTTAGCAGACCCGGCCGCTTGGCCCCTTTTAGAGGCCCCGGTCGAGGATCGCGCGGCCGTGCAACCAGGCCAGGGCAGCGCCGTGAGTGGCGCAGCGAGCTTTGTCGCGTTGCAAGCCGCGATCGCGGGGGCCCTGGCCGGGGACTTCCAAGCCCTCGTGACGGCCCCCATTGCCAAGTCCCTCTGGCGAGCAGCGGGCTATGACTACCCCGGACAAACGGAAGTGCTGGCGACGGCGGCAGGGGTCGAGCGCTATGGGATGCTCTTTGTGGCGCGATCGCCCCACAGTGGTTGGCGGTTGCTGACGCTGCTGGCGACGACCCACATTCCCCTCCGCCAAGTGCCCCAGGTGCTGGGCCCAGAATTACTCACCGCAAAGCTCGAGTTACTCCTCACCAGCTTGCACCAAGACTTCAACTGTGCCCGCCCCTCGGTGGCGATCGCCGGCCTCAATCCCCACAGTGGCGAAGGCGGGCAGCTCGGAACCGAAGAGCGGGATTGGCTTGAGCCCTGGGTGTTGCAGGCGCGACAACAGTTCCCCCAAGCGCGTCTGCTGGGCCCCGTGCCCCCAGATACCCTCTGGGTGGCTCCCGGCCGCGCCTGGTACGGGGAGCCGGGTCCGCCGCCGGCCGCGGCCTATCTCGCCCTCTACCACGACCAAGGCTTGATCCCCGTGAAGCTGCTGGCCTTTGATCAAGCGA
Organism: uncultured bacterium; assembly: GCA_964397305.1. Lineage (GTDB taxonomy): Bacteria > Cyanobacteriota > Cyanobacteriia > Cyanobacteriales > Spirulinaceae > JAAUTY01. The sequence continues at coordinate 96,658 of CAYNIP010000014.1, read as the reverse complement.
TCAACACCACGATCGGGCTGCCCTTTGTCCGGACCTCCCCCGATCACGGCACGGCCTTCGATATTGCCGGCCGGGGTTGCGCCCGGGCGGCGAGTATGGTCGCCGCTCTGGAATTGGCGGCCGAACTCGCCCAGCAACGCCACCGCCTGCGGCTAGCGACTGACGCTAAAATGGAAGCGCGGGGGGAGGCGTCCCGGTTGCGATCGCGTCCTAGCGGGAGCCAGTCCACATCCCCAAGCTGATCCCCCCCAGGGCCTGGCCACGAGGCTACCTACTGGCTGTTTTTGCGCGGCACTATGCACATCTGGCAAGCTGATTTTTACAAGCGCCCCCAACCCAATGCAGCCGGCGATCTCGTCTGGGGCCTACTGATCTGTGATGCAGCCGGGAATGTGGTCTGTGAGGCGGATTGCCCCCAATCAGATGCCAGTTCCGAATGGCTGACGGCCCAGTTGCAACGGGCCCTGCGCGATCGCCCCCGTCCTGATTGCCTGCAAGCCTTCCGGCCCCAGTCGGTGAATTTATTGGCGATCGCCGCCGAAAAACTCGATCTCACCATTGAGCCCACCCGCCACACCGCTGCCCTCAAGCAAGCCTTAGAAGCCCGCGCGGTCTCGGCTACCGTCGAGCGCCCCCCCCCGCGCCCCCTGCCCGATAACCTCTGGGGCGAAACCTGGCGCTTCGCCAGCCTGCCGGCCTTGGAATTGGCTGCAGCGTTTCGCGATCGCCCCCTGCCCGTCCTCGACTGGCCCCCCAGCCTGGATCCCCTGAACCTGGGGCTGGCCTCGGACGTGCCGATTCCCGGCCTGATCATCTATGGCAGTCGGCGCTCCTTGCCCTTGGTGCAGTGGCTTGCGGCCGCGCATCCCGTAGCCCTGAGCTATCAGCCGGCCGAAGCGGGAAATTCTGGGGGCATCGTCCTCGAAGCGGGCCTGGTGGAGCGCTGGATTCTGCTCACTTTTGAAGATGCCGACGTAGCGCGGGCGGGCCGCAACTTCCACCAACGCTTGCAAGTCAGCCAAGGGCTCCATTTCCTGCTTGTACAACCGGATGCCTCGGGCATGACCTATACAGGATTTTGGCTCCTGCGCCCTGAGGCCCGCCAGTAGTCCCCACGTCTAGTCTTAGGACTGGGAGGAGGGACGGCGCGATCGCCACTGCCACCAGAGCCCGCCGCCCGTGACCACCAGCACCAGCAGCCCGAAGGCATTGAGAAAGGGGTAGACCCACTCTAAATTCACCGGGCCAAACTTGCCCCGATGCCACTCCAGCAGCCAAACAAAATTGCTACTCTGACCGGTCAGGAGGGCCACCTGAAACAGGGAGCCCGTGATCAGGGTCAGCAAGAGGGGCAGCAGGGCCAAGGGTGCGACTTGGCGGTGTAGTTGGCGCAGGCGAGCCGCATTGCGAGCCATCAGTAACTTCCAGCATTGATTCAGGGTGGGACTTCTGCCGTTTGACGGCCGCGTGGCGGCCCTAGGGCAAGCCCCAATGGTCGCGGCGGGCCTGGAGCCAGCCCGACGCTTGCCAACGGGCGATCGCCGCATTCACCTCGCGCCAGAGTTCGACGTGTTGCAAACCGCGCGGCAGGGCGATCGCCAGGGCCGTACCTTCGAGCCGAGAGGGTAGCAGTTGATACTGGGGATAGGCTTGCACCCAACCGGCCAAAACACTGCGATCCGCCGCAAAGGCCGCCGCCTGGCCGGCCTCGAGCTGAGCCAGGGCCGCCTGATAGGAGGCGACCCCTACCAATTGGGCCTGGGGCAGAGCCTGGCGCACTACCGCGATTGTGCTGGAGCGCTCCAGGACTAAGATGCGCGCCTGGGCCAGATCGCTCAAGCGCTGCCCGCCCGTCTGACGGGTCACAAACCCCGTGCCATCCAGGTAGTAGGGACGGCTGAAGTCCACCAAGCGCGCGCGGGCTGGGGTAGCCGTGAGGCGGGCGATCGCCAAATCCACATCCCCCCGCAACACCGCCGGGAGGCGCTCCGCATTGCTCACGGGCCGCAGCTCCACCGCCGCCGCATCCCCCAGCAGTTCCAGGGCCAATTGACGGGCCAGGTCGATCTCAAAGCCCTGCAACTGACCGGCCGCATCGCGAAATCCCAGGGGGCGCACATTATCTTTCACGGCCACCACGAGGCGTCCCCTCGCCTGGATCGCCGCCAGCTCTGCCGCTGGCAGCGGGGGGCCGGGGAAGACGACGAGGGGTAAAGCTAACAAGCCTGCGAGGCTCCAAGGGAGCCCAGGCTGGAAGCCCATGCTTACTGACCCGTGGCGACGGCGACCACCTTGGCAAAGGCCTCAGGGTCCATGACAGCCAACTGGGCTAGCATTTTACGATTGAGCTGAATATCAGCCTGGTGCAGCTTACCGATCAGTTGGCTGTAGCTCAGCCCTGACTGACGAGCTGCCGCGTTGATGCGGACAATCCAGAGGCGGCGGAAATCCCGCTTGCGACGACGGCGATCGCGATAGGCGTGCCGCAGAGCCTTCATCACCTGCTGGTTTGCCGTGCGAAAGAGTCGCGAGTGAGAGCCGCGAAAGCCCTTTGCCAGTTTGAGAATTTTTTTGCGGCGCTTGCGTGCTACGTTGCCGCGTTTAACCCGTGCCATAGTAGTTTAGCGAGGTGGTTGAGTAAGATTCAGGCCTAGGAGCCGCGTGTCTCGGCAGACGCCCGGATGCTACATATAAGGCATCATCAGCCGCACATTCTCCTCATCTCGCTCGTGGACGAGGGAGAGTTGGGAGAGGCGGCGGCGCTTGCGCTCCGAGGATTTATGGTGGAGCAGGTGGTTCTTATTCGCTTTGCGACGACGGATTTTGCCGCTCCCCGTCGGGCGAAAGCGCTTCGCCGCCGCGCGGCGCGTCTTCAGTTTCGGCATGAGCCCTATTGAAATTCGACACAATTGCTTAGTCTAGCGCGAAATTCGCTCCCTGTGCTGATGAATCTCATTGAAATCTTACGCGCCGACTATGCGCGCTTCCCCGCCGACCAGACCTACGCGATTTATGACCCTGAGGTTTACTTCAAAGACCCCCTGAATGAGTTTCGGGGGCGTGATCGCTATGAACGCACCATCCAGTTCATCTCCACCTGGTTTCGCGACGTTGTGATGGAGCTGCACCAGATCCAGCAGACGGGCGATCGCATCGAGACCGAATGGACCCTGCACTGGACCAGCCCCCTGCCCTGGCAGCCCCGCATTACAATCCCCGGACGGAGTGAGCTATATCTGGCGGGCGATCGCATCATCGCCCACATCGACAGCTGGCACTGCTCCCGCCTACACGTCCTCCAGCAACACTTTTCCCCGGCCAGAATTCAGTAAAACTTGAGCCCCACCCACGATTCCCGCCCTCAAAACTCCGGTTTCGCCGAGAAACTAGGATTTTGAGGGACACCGCAGCCGCCTCGGAATCACTATAAAATTAAGATCCGTAAACAATGCTCAGCAACTCGCCATGCGCGTAATCTTGATGACCGGGAAAGGTGGTGTCGGCAAAACCTCCGTGGCCGCCGCCACCGGGTTGCGCTGCGCGGAACTCGGCTACAAAACCCTGGTTCTCAGCACCGACCCAGCTCACTCCCTTGCCGACAGCATGGAGCTCGAGTTAGGCCACGAGGCTCGCCCCGTTCGCCCCAACCTCTGGGGAGCCGAGCTGGACGCCTTGGCAGAATTGGAAGGGAACTGGGGAGCCGTCAAACGCTATATCACCCAGGTGTTGCAGGCCCGGGGCCTCGATGGTGTCCAGGCCGAAGAACTCGCGATCCTACCGGGAATGGATGAAATCTTCGGTCTGGTGCGGATGAAGCGCCACTACGATGAAGGCGAATACGATGTGCTGATCGTCGATTCAGCCCCTACCGGCACAGCCCTGCGGTTGCTGAGTATTCCGGAGGTCGGCGGCTGGTACATGCGCCGCTTCTACAAGCCCTTGCAGGGCATGTCGGCCGCCCTCCGGCCCCTAGTCGAGCCCCTGTTCCGGCCGATTGCTGGCTTTTCCTTGCCCGATAAAGAAGTGATGGATGCTCCCTACGAATTCTATGAGCAAATCGAAGCTCTGGAGCAAGTCCTCACGGACAATCAGCAAACCTCCGTGCGTCTGGTGACGAATCCTGAGCGCATGGTGATCAAGGAATCCCTCCGGGCCCACGCCTACCTGAGCTTGTACAATGTGGCGACTGATTTGATTGTGGCGAATCGGATTATTCCTGATGAAGTGACCGATCCTTTTTTCCAACGCTGGAAAGTGAGTCAGCAACAGTACAAGCAGGAAATTTACGACAACTTTCACCCCCTGCCCGTGAAGGAAGTCCCCCTCTTTGCCCAGGAACTATGCGGCCTAGAAGCCTTAGAGCGATTGCAGGCAACCTTGTATCCCGGCGACGACGATCCCACTCAGGTTTACTACCGAGAAGAGACGGTCCGCATCACCAAAGTGGAGGGAGTCTATGCCCTAGAACTGTATCTGCCTGGCATCACCAAGGACAAAGTTCAACTCAACAAGTCTGGTGATGAGCTGAATATCCGCATCGGCAACCACCGCCGCAATTTAGTCCTGCCCCAAGCCTTAGCAGGCTTACAGCCAGCAGGGGCCAAGATGGAGGATGATTATCTAAAAATTCGCTTCCAGAGTCCTGCCCAAGTCTAAGTCTAGCGAGAGCCTCCTCCGTTGGCAGGGTGTAACTCTCCTTTGCAGAAGAGGCGCTCCAAGGGCAGGCTGGATTGAACCTAGCGAAACCCAACCGCAGTAAGGATTACGTTGATTTTCCCGCGTCAACTCAACCGATCGATCATCAAGGGTTTTAGGCCTTATATCGGGCCATCAGGGCTTGGTTACTGACCTGGAAAATAGGTATAGCAAATTCTTGGCTAGTGCGGTACATTCAAACCCAGAGAATCAAAGCCCACAGCTTTTGAAAAAGACGTTGTTGGGCTTTAGCCCATCTTCCGCTGGCTTGAGCGCTGAAGCGCGACTACGTTGATCTTTTCCATCTTTCTCCCCGATTGAGAGAGGAGCTTTGAAGTTGTATCGCACTGGTTTGGGGAACGCTATAACCCTCTTAGGTCAGATTGGGGTGAAGCGCTGATTTTTCGTCGGCTGTAATGGCGGCAATTCCTGGGAATTTCCCGGAATAACACAAGAGGGAGATTATGCAGCGCTCCTCGATTCATGACAGAGTAAGCCCTCACCCCCAGCCCCTCTCCCAAGTTGGGAGAGGGGAGCAATTCAGCTCATCAGGGCTTGGTGACTTATCTGGAAAAGAGGGATTATGCAGCGCTCCTCGATTCATAGCAGAGTTAAGCCCTCACCCCCAACCCCTCTCCCAAGTTGGGAGAGGGGAGCAATTCAGTTCATCAGGGCTTGGTGACTTATCTGGAAAAGAGGGATTATGCAGCGCTCCTCGATTCATGGCAGAGGTAAGCCCTCACCCCCAACCCCTCTCCCAAGTCGGGAGAGGGGAGCAATTCAGTTTACGGATTATTCTGGATTGCTATCATGGGTGAAGTCAGTGAGTCAAATGACAAGATGCCAGTACCATCTGAGTATGAGCGTGCTTCGGCACGGTTTTATGAATACCTAGTGGATGCACGAGATACAGCAGGACTCTGGAGTACACACGTAACCTATACCATGACCCAAGGTGTATTTCAGGTATTCCGTAGAAGACTTTCAACAAAAGACGCTATTGCCTTTGCGAATGTACTACCAATTTGCTTGAGAGCGCTCTTTGTGACTGATTGGAATCCAGACGCAGAAAGGAAAAAATTTGAGGATTGCGAGACGATGACGCAGGAAGTTAAATCGTTGCGGGCCGATCATAACTTTTCGACAGATACAGCAATTCGAGATGTAGCCCGAGCCTTGCGCCGGCACGTCGATGAAGTGGCTTTTGATAAACTGCTCGCCCAGCTACCGGCAGGGGCAGTTGAATTCTGGCAACCATGATGGCTGATGACCCGGGTGCATCTCAGTTAGGCAAGTTTGCTCCCTCTGCGAGAAGCCGCCGCGCGTCTACACCCCCCGGCCCTTGCTCCCAAAGCTGGGAGCAGGGGAGCTAGAAGGTCCTCGCCTAAGCTTGGGAGCGCGATTTAGGGTGAGGGCTGGGCGAAGGAGTACCAACATTCCGCGTAAAATTTCGTTCACCCGGGGGGCTTGGGGACTCGCTCCCAGCGGCAGAAAATCCGCTATACACTGAGAACGGCTCAGAACGGCTCACAAATGTTACAAATGTTAAAGAAGCACGCTCTCTAGAATTTAGGGGCTCAGGCTGCTAGCCCCTGGGTAGGGTCTGAATCCCTAAGTCTAGAGCCCCTGAAGGATTAGCAGCCGTCCCTCTCGAGTTCACTCGCTCATCCCAGCGACCCGGTTTGCCCTCGCTCTGGCCCAGAGCCCAATTCCTGGCGATCGCCCCTGATGAAACCCTGAGCCAGCCCAGGACTTTTTGATCCCTCCCCGTCGTGATGCTAGAAACCATGAACTCCCTTCCCCCCCTCGTACCGCTGTCCTGGACTTGGCAAGGCTACCGCTGCCGCTACACCGTCATGGGGAGCGGCCCGCCGTTGGTGCTGATCCACGGCTTCGGGGCTTCGATCGGTCACTGGCGTAAAAATATCCCCGTTCTGGCCAAAGCCGGTTATCAGGTCTTTGCCCTGGATCTGCTGGGCTTTGGCGCCTCCGAGAAGCCGCCCCGTGACTACCAGCTCGAGCTTTGGCAGCAGCAACTGCGGGATTTTTGGGCGGAGAATATTGCGCGTCCGGCGGTCTGGGTGGGCAACTCCATCGGTGGCCTGCTTACCCTGATGCTCCTGGCCGACTCCCCGGAGCTGGCCCAGGCGGGGGTGCTGCTCAACTGTGCTGGCGGCCTCAACCACCGCCCCGAAGAATTGCCGCCGCCCCTGCGCTTGGTGATGGGAGCCTTCACGCAGGTGGTGAGTTCACCGCTGACGGGGCCGCTGGTGTTCAACTTGATTCGCCAGAAACCGCTGATCCGTAACTCCCTGCGCCAGGTCTACCGCGATCGCCAAGCGATCACCCCAGAGCTGGTCGAAATGCTCCACCGGCCGAGCTGTGACCCAGGCGCGCAACAGGTCTTTGCCGCGATCGTGACCGCGCCACCGGGGCCACGCCCGGAGGAATTATTGCCCGGAATCCAACAGCCCCTGTTGGTGCTGTGGGGTGAGGATGACCCCTGGACGCCGATCGAGGGGGCGGCGATCTATCGCACCTTGGCCGCCCAGAGCGATCGCGTCCAGTTCCACAGCATCCCGCGCACGGGTCACTGTCCTCACGATGAGCGCCCCGAGGTCGTCAACGGGGTGATCCGCGATTGGCTCGCGACCCTGACAGCCGCGCCGACCTTGGCTGCTCTCTAGCCCCGGACTGTAACGAACCGTGCCGTTTTGCGCCCTAAGGGGAAACCGCTACCGCACAATAGATCCTGAGGTCGTCGTTCGGAGCCGTGAGCCGTGAAAGCGTTACAGTCTTCAGGCAAGTCTTGGGTGGGGTGGTTTTGGGGTCTGGTGGCGATCGCCGCCTTGCTGCTCCTGCTCTCCCTGGGCTCGCTCATTCACGGGCTAACGGACTTTTGGTGGTACAGCGAAGTGGGCTATCAGCAGGTCTTCTGGACGCAACTCCTAGGCCAAGTCTGCTCTGGAGGGGGAACCTTCCTGGTCTATGCCCTCGTTCTCAGCGCGAACTATACGGTGGCCCTGCGGGTCACACGCCACAGCCCCTTTCGTTGGGGCCGCCGTCCAGGGAACGACTGGCTGACGCGCTTTGTCCCCAGGCTCTTGCTGGGGGGGGCGATCGCCCTGATCGCCTTTTGGGTCTCCCAGTTCTATCTCCCCAGTTGGCAGGTGGTGCTACGTTTTTGGCACGCCCAGCCCTTCAACCAGATCGATCCGATTTATCAACAGGACCTCAGCTTCTACCTGTTTCGCCTGCCCTTCTACACCACGGTCCGGGGCTGGCTGCTGGGACTCACGCTGGCGAGCCTGCTGATTAGCCTTGCGGTCTACAGCTTCAAGGGCAGCCTGGATCGGGGTCGGGGCTGGCGCAATCTGGTGCTCGGACGGGCAAAAATGCACCTCACGCTCCTCGTCACGGCGGCGGTCTTGCTCGTGGCCTGGGGATACTGGCTGGAGCGCTACAACCTGCTTTACTCCCCCTCGGGGGTCGTCTTCGGCGCGGGCTATACGGACGTTCACGCCCGCTTGTTGGGGCTGACGGCGATGTTCTTGCTCTCCCTGGCCCTGGCGATCGCCCTAGTGCTCTCCCTCTGGCAAAACAGTTTAGGCATCCTGACTGGCGGCCTCGGCGGTTTTGTGCTGGTGGCCCTGCTCTTTCAAGTCGCCATCCCGCTGCTCCAACAGTCCCTCGTGGTCGCCCCCAATGAACTGACCAAGGAACTCCCCTACATTCAGCACAATCTCACCTTTACCCGTCAAGCCTATGACCTCGAGGAGATTGAGGTACAGCCCTTTGCCGTGGAAGATCGACTCGATGCGGCAACGATCGAGGCCAATCGCACCACCATCGACAACATTCGCCTCTGGAGCTACCGACCCCTCCTGAGCACCTATCGCCAACTTCAGGAAATCCGTCTCTACTACCGCTTTCGCGATGTCGATGTGGATCGCTACAACCTCAGCGACAACTACCGCCAAGTGATGCTCGCCGCCCGAGAGCTGGCCTACAGCCAAGTTCCAGAACGGGGTCAAACCTGGGTAAACCAGCGGCTCAAATATACCCACGGCTATGGGGCGGTGGTGAGCCCGGTTAACCAAGTGACCGAACAGGGAATGCCTGCTTTTTGGATTCAGGACATTCCGCCAGTGTCCAGCATTGACCTCACCATTGACCAGCCGCGTCTGTACTACGGAGAAGAGACCCAGCACTATGTCTTCACGGGAACGAGTGCGGATGAATTTGACTATCCCCTCGGCGGTGATAATGCCAGCAACCGCTACGACGGGGCCGGTGGCGTGGCAATGCCGACGTTCTGGCATCGGCTCGCCTATGCCTATGAGACCGGTAGCTTAAAGCTACTCATTTCCAACTATTTCACCCCGGAGTCGAAGATTCTCTATCATCGGGAGATTCGCGATCGCGTCCAGCGGATTGCTCCCTTCCTGCGCCTGGATCGCGATCCCTATCTCTGCATTATCAACGGTCGCTTGCAGTGGATCATGGATGCCTACACCACCAGCCGGCGCTACCCCTACTCAGAGCCGATTGGCGATCGGCAATTTAACTACATTCGCAACTCGGTCAAGGTGTTAGTCGATGCCTACGATGGCACGGTGCAATTTTTTGTCACCGATGACGATGATCCGCTGCTGAAAACCTATCAGGCAATCTTTCCTAATTTGTTTACCCCCTCAGATGCGATTCCGGCCGCCGTGCGGGCCCATTTTCGTTATCCGCTGGATTTCTTCAATATTCAGGCCCAGATGTACCTGACCTATCACATGGAAAATCCAGAGGTTTTCTACAACCAAGAAGACCTCTGGCGTTTTCCGCGCGAGCTTTACGAAAGCCAAGAGAAGGTGATGGAGCCTTATTATGCCATTCTGCAACTGGAGGAGAACGCCCCGGCGGAATTTGTGCTGACCCTGCCCTTTACCCCAGCGAATAAAAATAACATGGTGGCCTGGTTGGCGGCTCGCTCGGATGGCGATCGCTACGGCCAACGACTGCTGTTTGAATTTCCGAAGCAGCAACTCGTTTTTGGGCCCCAGCAAATTGAGGCCCGTATCGACCAAAACCCGCTGATCTCCGAGCAACTGACCCTCTGGAGCCAGGAGGGCTCCCAGGTGATTCGCGGTGATTTGTTTGTGATCCCGATCGAGCAATCCCTGCTGTATGTGGAACCGATCTACCTGCGGGCTGAGCAGAGCGAGATGCCGGAACTGAAGCGAGTCATTCTTGCTTACAACGACGAGATTGTGATGGAGACGACCCTCGAGGCGGCGATCGCCACCATTTTTGGCCCCGACGCTTCCCCCGACGCTTCCCCAGCCGCGACTCCCCCCGCTGACACCTCGCCACCCCCCGCCAGCACCGCCCTCACGGCGCAACTCCGGGAGGCCTTGGAGCTTTATGAACAATCCCAGGCCGCCCTCCGGGCTGGAGACTGGGCTGAATACGGCCGCCTGAACACTGAATTGGGCCGCCGCCTCCAGACCCTGAGCGGTGAAGGGGTGAGCCCGGCGGCCCCGGAGCCCGGCGATTGACCCGGCCCGGTTGCGCGCTGCCCGGCCTGCTGGGAGCCAACCCAGAGAGCGGCGGCCGCCAGAGGGTAAAATACCGAAGCGGACCTACAACTCGCCGGCCCAGGGGTCTTGAGTGGGGGGCATCTCAGGGCGGTCAGTTTGCCCACATCCCCCGGCCCCCTCTCCCAGGTAGGGCGAAGGGGAGTCTAGCAAGGGAGATGCACCCCCCTGAGTTTGACGGATTGAGTTCGACGGATTGATTTCAACGGATTGATTTCGGTAAATTGATTTCGACAGATTAATAGGAGCAATAGGATCATGGCAATTGTGGCTTATGTCGGTATTTTGGTGGTGTTTTTGGTGATCGCAGCCCTCTCCTACAAGGCCTTCCGCGCCATCGGCTTGATTTAGTCGGTAGCCCTCACCCCAAACCCCTCTCCCAGAGGGCGAGGGGCTTTCGCTGTATTGCCCTAGGCTAAAAACCGCTGTAACTGTCCCGCCGGATAACGACCGCTCGGTTTCATGGCTGCCACGATGACCCACTCTGGAGAGCTGACTTGGCCGCGCCGCCGGATTGGCTTGACGGGGGGACTCGCCACGGGTAAGACGACCGTTTCGAGCTATCTGGCCCAGCACTATCAGTGGCCTGTGCTGGATGCCGATCTCTACGCTCGGGAGGCCGTGGCGGTGGGAACTCCGGTGCTGGTGGCGATCGCCCAGCGCTACGGACCCGCCAGCCTGAGGCCGGATGGGCAACTGGATCGCCGTTGGCTGGGCGATCGCGTTTTCAACCACCCGGAGGAGCGCCACTGGCTCGAGGCGCAAATCTTCCCCGTTGTGCGAGCCTGTTACGAGCGCGATCTCGCCCAGGTGCAAGGGGCAACGGCGGTCCTCGCCATCCCGCTGCTGCTCGAAGCGGGGATGACCGATTTGGTCACTGAAATCTGGGTCGTCACCTGCACCCCCGAGCAGCAACTCGCCCGCGTCCAGGCCCGCGATCGCCTCTCCCGCAGCCAAGCCCAGGCCCGCCTAGCCAGCCAGCGACCCCTCGCGGAGAAACTGGCGATCGCCGATGTGGTGCTGGATAATTCTGGGGAGCGATCGCACCTTTTGGCCCAAGTCGAAGCAGCCGTGCGGCGGGGTGATGATCGCGGTGTAGGGTAGGATAGGCTACGAAACGCCGTTCCTTAGCCGCGCTAGTCGAAACGTGGATGCAGCTTCCCGTCTCTGGTTCCCTTGCCGACTCTCGCTCCGACCCTGGGGCCTTGCGATCACCGGTTCCTCCGGGACGCTTCGTGCTCGCGACCCAGCCCTTCGCTCAGGCTGACCGCCCCCTAGAAGACGCTCTCACTCCCCCCTATCGCGAGCAGCCCGCCAGCCTTCCCCCCGCTAGTGCTGTGGGCTCCTTGGTTTTGGCGATCGCCGCCTTTCTCGTCTTCCTCTATCTTCTCTTCAAGCGCCGTCCTCGAGAGGTCGCCTCAACGCTGCTGATTACTCTGATGATTAGCTTGGGCTTGACGGTGCTGGCGGTCGTGCGCTGGCCCTCCCTGCCCACGGCTCGTTCCCCCGAGACACCGCCGCCAGGCAGCGCCAGGGAAGAAGAAGAGGCTATTACCGAAGAAGAAACCGCTGTAGAAGAGGAGACCGCCGCCGCCGACCCCGAGGCTGACCTTGAGACGGAGGCCAGCCCAGACCCCAGCGAGACAAGACAGGGTAATGATGCGGAGCGCGAAACGGGAGACGCCCCCGCAGAGCCCTCCGAGGCGATCGCCGCCGAGCCGGGGAGAGCACCCACATCCCCGCCCCCCACGGACTCTCCCGCTCCCCGCGCCCCCAGCTCCGCCCTAGCAGCGGGGAGCGCTGGCTCGGTCCCGCGTCCCGGCCCGGCGGCTCCCCCGGCCCCGGTTGGCGAGCGGCCGGCGCGGGCACGCCGCAGCGATTATCGCCAGATTCCGGATCATGTCACCCTGCGGACTCTGCTGCGGCGGGGCGATCGCGGCTATGATGTTGCCTTGCTGCAAACCCTGTTGGCTCGCTTGGGCTACTATGACCGCGCCGTGGATGGGGATTTTGGCCTGAGGACCGAGGTGGCAGTGCGGGAGTTTCAGCGCGATCGCAACCTGGCCATTGATGGCATTGTCGGCTTCAGCACCTGCAACATCCTCCGCACCCTCGCTCTGGAGCTAGATCCCTCGCCCCTAAACCGCACCACAATGCAGTGTACCGCCGACTAATACAGCGGTTTTTAGCCTAGGGCAATACAGCGAAAGCCCCTCGCCCTCTGGGAGAGGGGTTTGGGGTGAGGGCGAACCGTAGATCTGGCCCGAGGAATTGGTGTAAACCCCGCCGTAGTTGCGCTTCAGCGCTAAAGCGCAACGATGCTAGAGACAAAAAGCACTCGATTCTATCTGTAGCTCGTTCTGGAAGAACCAGGATCAGGTTATCAGGATTCAGGCCCCCGGCGCCAAGCCAAGCTCAGCACTTGCCAGGGTCGCAAAGCATTGGCTGGCTCCGAACAGGGGCGCTCCAGCAAATCCACAGCCCCGATCACCTGCGGCGCAAGCCAGCCTCCCAGAGCCACGTCTCCCCCCTGCCCCGTCGCTTCATAGAAGCGCAAAATGTAACAGTCCGGAGCGACCTCACTCTGCTTTAAGGCCATGAGCATCGCCGTTTCATTGTCCAGCGTCAACAGGCTGGTTTGGGCCGGGAGCCGCCTGGAGAGATTGGCCTTGGCCCCGGACAAAGCCCATACCTGCAAGGGCAAATTCAACTCCGCCGCCCGCCGAGGCGTCTGGGCTGCCTGCCAGGAACCCGGGTGGGGGTAGAGCGCATAGGTGAACTGGTGGCGACCGCGATCGCAGTCTGGGTGCGGCCACTGCGGGGCCCGCAGCAGCGTCAGGCGCAACCGTCCCGGCTGGTGGTCGTAGCCATATTTGCTGTCATTCAGCAGACTCACGCCATAGTCGCCCTGATTCGCGGTTAGATCGGCCCAGCGCTGCCCGCAGACCTCCCACTTGGCCTGGTCCTGGGGCGTCGTCGGTTTCGTCGTCCGGGCGATCGCCCCGCAGGGAATCTCGTAAGTAGCAACATCCGCTTCAAGAGCGCAGGGAAAAGCAGCTTTGACCACGACATGCTGCTCTTGCCAGTTCACCGTCGTGGCCATCGTCAGCACCCGCGAGCCAACGACCAAGCTATATTCCTGCTGGAAGGTGGAGGCCTGAAACTGAGCAGTTACCCGGAGGCGCGATCGCACCGGCCCCCGCTCTAGCCAAGTGATCTCTGTCACCACAGCCCCCGGCAAGGGGTGCTGCTCATAGGCCGGATCGAGATTCCAGGCATCCCAATACTGACCCTGATCGCGAAAAAACTGCAACCCATTTCCCGGCCCGCTGAGCACCTCCCGTTGCGCTTCCTTGTCCCAAAAGCTGGTGAGTTGGCCGGTGTTTTCATCAATCGTCCCTCGCACTTGCTCATTCTCCAGGACCCAAGCCCCCCGACTCTCGACTTCTGGCTCCTGACCCTCGGTGTCCGTTGGAGCCATTGGTTGTAGCCAAACTAGGGCATAGCCCAGAGCGGGGATGTCCGTCACCGACACCAGCAACGTCCCCGCTGCCGTGAGCTGGCAGAGCAGCGGCTGCCCTTGGCTCGACCAAGCTCGCCAGGAGCCAGGAGCCACGGGAATTTCCACCACCGCCGCGCGGGGCCAATTCAAGCTATTGAACAGGACCCAGGGCTGGGCTGGGTCAACGGGCGGTGGGCCGGGATCGATCTGGGCGCTCAAGGCGGCCAAGGCTTGGTGGCGAATCGCCTCGGCGCTGGCGATCGCCACCCGCCAGTCCTGATTGGCCGTGGCAAAGACCCCCGGAATAGAAGTCCCCGGCAAGATGTCATGAAATTGGTTGAACAAAACCCGCTTCCAGGCCGCTTCCAGGTCGGCGCGGGGATAGATAAACCCGGCTTTTTCCGGCTGAGTCATGCTAGCAAAGGAGGCCCACAGTTCCGCCTCATAGAGCACCCCTTCCGCCCGTCGATTGAAATACTTCTGATCCGCGTGGGCCGTGTAACAGCCGCGATGGAGTTCGACATACAGCTCATCATTCCAGACCGGAAACTGGGAGCCCGCATCCCCCGGCCTCTTCTCCCTGGGGGAGCCGGGGAGACTTTTAGAAGCCCCTTTCCCCCCAGGAGAGGGGTTTGGGGCGAGGGCGGCGGCTGGCGAACCCGCTAGGGCGGCCAAGTGATCTAAAAATTGGGTCGCTGTGCCAAATTTGAGGCGGGGAAAAAAGGGCGATTGCTGCCAGCGGGCTTGCACCTGAAGCATATCCCGGGTCGGGCCACCGCCATGATCCCCCACACCCGGCAGCCACAAACTCGTTTGTAAGCCGGTCTGCTGTTCCCATTTCACGGTGTAATCGGTGAGGGTTTGCGGGTCAGTGTCCATGACACCCGCAAGATTGGGCGGTGACATCAGGGCGAGCACGCGCGTCCCCTCCGGAGCCTGCCACCAAAAGACTCCATAGGGAAATTCTGTCGTGTCGTTCCAGTGCAATTTCTGGGTTACAAAATAGTCAATTCCAGCCAGTTTAAGCAATTGCGGCAATTGCCACTGGAAGCCAAACGTATCGGTGAGCCAAGCCACGCGGGTATAGGCTCCAAACTGGTCGCGGGTGAAGGTTTGACCGTAGAGCAACTGGCGCGCGAAGGACTCTCCATTGGGCAAGTTGGCATCGGGCTCGACCCACATTCCCCCCAGAGGCTCCCAGAACCCGCTGGCGTTCGCGCAGCGTCTCGGAGGGATTATCGCCGCCCGGATCTCAGTCCACAGGGGGGGCCGCTCCCGGGCAAACCAAGCATAGAGAGCGGGGCTGGTGTGGCAAAAGGTGAGGTCTGGAAACTCACGGCGCAAGGCCAGCACCGAGCGAAAGGTGCGCTCGGCCGCCTCATAGGTCTCAGCCACCTCCCAGAGCCAAGCCATATCGAGGTGAGCGTGGCCCAGGAGGGTGACATGGCGCTGCTTGAGATCCGAGGCGAAGGGTTCCAGGTCCCGGCGCAGTTCCCGCAGGGCCTGGTGAAAGCGGTTGGCCTCCTCAACGAGAGACCAATCGAGCCGACCCACGATGTCCGCGATCCGGGCGAGGGTCTCGGGGGCGAAGGCGGCTGCATACTTGGCCAGCACGTCGATCTCATCAGCCACGAAGCCGGGATCGAGGGCGATCGTCAGGTCATAGGAGGGGGCTTCAGCCAGGAGGCGCGATCGCATCAGGCCGCCAATATCATGGCCCGGACTCACCAACCGCAGGGCCACGGTGATCGTTTGACCCGGTTCTATGGCGGTTGTCAAGACGAGGCGTGTGGAGGAGTCAAAGAGGTCGCCGGCCTGACAAAACTGCCCGTTGACAAAGAGCTGGGCCTCCTCAGCCCACCAAGTTAAGGCCAATCGCAGGGTTAGACCAGTCAGAGGATAGCCCTGCCACTGCGTGGGGAGCACCCAGCGCTGGGCATACCATTGCACTTGGCGACCGGCCGGCCAGACGAGATACCCCCGCTCATTCTGGGGAGCCAGGGGCCAAGCCTCCAGAGCCAGCGACTGGCCAAGAGTCGCCGTTGGTTGTTCGCCCGCCTGACTGTGCCAGCCGGCCTGCACGTCACGCTGGCAGAGATCCCGCAGGCGGGCGGTCGTAGCGGCGAGGGAGGCAGCAGGGGAAAGGGTCATCGGCGCTGGGAGCAAGCAACAGACTTTATTACAGACTTTATTATTGATGGATTGTGGTTCCGGAGCCCTCCTCTCCTGGCCCCGGCCCAAAGTGGGGAGCAGGGTTTGGGGTGAGGGCGACGTCCCCTAGCGCAGCTCTTCGGTCAGGGGCGTTTTGAAGGCGTAGAAAAACTGCTTTTCCTGAGCGCGGGGGCGGGCGCGACCCACGCGGAAGGGGAAGCCTGTGGCCAGGGCTGGGCTGAGGGCTTCGATCGCAAAGATTTGGTTGCCATAGGGCCAGACTAGGCTGGCGAGAATCTGGCCCGAGCGGGGATCTACAGCGTGTAGGCCGCACTCACTGTGGTCTACGTCCAACCCCGGCGCGTACTGGCGGAAGCGGGGAATGACACGGGAGGTGGCGACAAAGGCCAGATCGCCGACGAAGCAGAGGCCCCGCGTCCAGCCGGGGAGCTGGGCGATCGCCTCGCAGCGTTCCCCCTGCATCACGCACAACTCCCCATAGCCGCTGTTATCCACCCAGATTTGCTGCCGATACCAGCGGGCCGAGTGGGGCCGCGTCAGGCCCCGGGCCGCCACCTCCCGCGTGCGGCCAGAGAAGAGGACGCCGCGACCGTCCACGGGAAAATTGCGGTGGCCGGGGCGACGGGCCGAGAGCTGGTCTGTTGAGGCCGAGAAGTAGGAACTGGCCAGATCTGGGCCAGCGGCGATCGAGTTGAGTTGCAAGTAGTTCAGGCCGAAAACCGGCTCCCCGTCCCGCTCGATGCAGCGGGGATGCCAGACCCGCTCAAAGCGGCCGTCGTCGTGGAGACGGGCGATCGCATTGTGCCCGACCGCATTGGCATGGAGCGCGCCACCGATCAGGGCGAGATCGTGCATGTAAAGACAACCCGGAAAGAAACGGCTCCGCAGGGGAACCAGGGGGCGATCGCCCCGGGGCTCGAGGGGGACATCCTGGCGGGCCAGCAGGCCCGTAGCGGGCACGAAGTCGTAGACCTGGTTGGGGTTGCGAGTGCTGGCAATGTGAACCAAGCCGCGATCGCCATCGACGGCAATACCGGAGGGGTGAGGCAGAGGCCAGTAACTCACCTGCGGTTCCCCCGTGCTAGCCTGAAGCGCCATGATCAAATGCTCATACTCCCGCGTTACCAGCAGCACGACACCGCATTGTTGCAAAATCTCCCACCAAGGGCCACGGGTGCGGTGGCGCAGCAGCTTGGGGTCGGTCGCCGCCGCCGCCTGCCACTGGGAAGCGACTTGAGCGGGATCACGCCACTCTGCCTGGTGGCGAGCCCACATGGCCTCCAGCTCATCGGTCATCGCGACCTCGGCCCCCGTCGCCGCCGCCAAAGCTGGTAGGCCCCCCAATAGAGCTTGACGG
This sequence comes from uncultured bacterium, assembly GCA_964397305.1. GTDB lineage: Bacteria > Cyanobacteriota > Cyanobacteriia > Cyanobacteriales > Spirulinaceae > JAAUTY01. Next base: position 79,344 of record CAYNIP010000014.1, on the reverse strand, counting down.
CCGAGCGCAGGTTGGTGGTGGAGCGTCCCCCGTGACGGCGGCTGGAGAAAACGGGCACTTCTAGCATCGGGTAGCCTTGCTGGCGACAGAGGGCGTTGAACTCAAGATCGATCAGATCATCATCGCAGGACAAGGCGAGCAGGGCCTCAAAGGAGCGGGGAAACACCTTGGGCGTACCGTTGATGTCCCAGTAGGAGAGGTCGAAGAGAGCGCGGCACTCCAGGTTATAGAGCAGGGAGCCGAGCCGCCGAAACCAACCGTCGCGAATCTTGCGGTTGGCCTTGATCACCACTTGGGGGTAAACCGTCGCGTAGAGCAGGATGAGGGTTAGATCAGGGGCACTGGTGCGGGCCGAATTGGTATAGCAGATCAAGTCCCCTTGGGCAGCCTGAATCCCCAGCTTGACGGCGAGGCCCCAGCCGCCCCGCTCGCTGGCCAGGACGCGGACGGCGGGGTATTGGGCGGCGAGGGCCTGACAGACTTCCAGGGAGCGATCGCGGCAATTGTTCACCACCAGTAGCAGTTCGTGGGGCTCCGGCAGCTTCGTGAGGGCTGCTTCGTAGTCCTGGGCGATCGCGCCGATGTGATCCGCTTGGTTGTACACCGGCAAAACAATGGAAATCAGCACAGCCGTCCTTAGGGCCTCCCGTCAAAGGCAGGGTTAACGCTAGACATCCTACCATTCGGCGCTGAAGCCAGAGCAAGCCTAGCGCTGGCCTGGGTGGCAGCGATCGCCTCCCAGACCCCAGCCGCTCCTCCTCCCCAACCGCCTCCTAGCGCCCCGACGGCAACAGCATTTGGGTCTTCAGGATAACCAGAGTTCGGCATGATTTAGGGGTGACAATTGATGCTTTTGGGTCCTGGCCTCTACCATGGCGGACAGCGATGAAAATCAGGCAAGACAATGGTTAAAGTCCAGCACTTTTGCCGAAGACTGGGTTGCGAGTCTTGAATTCTCCGGAGAAACACGGTGCTACTCTCCCGGAAGGATTGTTTATCTTAAAAGGTGCAAGACTTGACCCGCCAAGCGGGTCGAGAATGCTGTCTGGTTCGTTCATTTAGGTCACTGAATCCATGAATTCTCTCGGTCTTTCCTCCGTGCGGGAGGCTGCCCCTCGGCCGTTTCCCGCTGAGTCCGAGCGAGGTCCAGCGCGTTGGGAGCGTTTGGCTCGTCTTTGGCAAGGTTGTTGGTGTCAATTCGACCGGGATGAAGACGGTCAGCTTCGGTTTGCGAACTGGGTGGGCGATCGCCCCCGTCTTGGTCTCGATCCCGCCCAGTGGGATTGCCTGCTTGCGGCCCTCACCCCCGGCGATGGCGATCGCCTCCAGCAGGCCCTCGACCAGTCCCAGACCACCCAAACCCCCCTCACCTGGATCGGCTCCCTGCCCCAAGCCCAAGGCCGCCACCGCTGGCTCGAGCTCAAGGGCCAGCCCGTCCCCCTCCCCGACGGCCGCACCTACTGGGAAGGGTTTGTGACCACGACGACGACCCCCCCCTTGCCGCCCCAGTTCCAGGCCCTGATCGACGCTCTGCCCGTGGCTGTGGCCCTCAAAGACGCCGACGACCTGCGCTTCTGTGCCCTCAACACGGCGGCCAAGGAGCTCTTTGGCTGGAGTGATGCGGTCCTCGGCCAAAACGACTACGACATCTTCCCTGCCGCCCAGGCCGACTCTTTCATTGCCACGGATCGCGAGGTCCTGGCTGGCTCCGAGGTGGTGGAGATCCCGGCCGAGGAGGCTCAGATCGGCGACGCGGTGCGCGTACTTCGCACCCGCAAGCTGGGACTCCGGCAGGGCAATAATCCCTCCGGGACGCTTCGCGAACGCCCCACCCACCTCCTGGCCATCTGCGAGGACATCACCCCCCAGCACACCATGCAGCGCGCCCTGGCTGAACGGGAGCAAATGCTGCAAGCGATCGTCGATAATGCCCCGATCTGGATCTGGCAAACGCGCCCCGATGGGCATGTGGAGTTCATTAACCAGACCTTTTGCCAGAATGTCGGCATCACCCCTGAGCAAATCTACGCCGCCGGCCACTACCGGGAAGTTTTCGGGGATGAAGCAGTGCAAAACTGTCTCGCCTCCGATGCCCGCTGCTTCGAGCAAGATGAAATTGTCTTGGCCGACGAGTGCTTCCCCTTCGTCGATGGTCAGCTTCACCACCTCGAAACCCTCAAGGTCCGCCTCAAGGACAGCCAGGGCCGTGTAACCGGCCTGATCGGCCTCGCCGTCGATGCCACTGAGCGGAAACAGGCCGAGGCCGAACTCAAGCGCCTCAACCAGCGCTTTGAGCAACTCGCCCGCAACATTCCCGGTGTTCTCTACCAATTCACCGCCAGCTCCCCCAACGACCCCGGCCGCTTCCCCTACATCAGTCCCCGCTGCTGGGATCTCTTCGAGCTGGAGTCGGCCGCCGTTGAGCAAGAGGCCATGCTCCTTTGGCAGAGGATTCATCCGGCGGATCTGCCCTTGGTGCAAGCCTCCGTCCAAGCTGCCGTCGCCCGGGCCAGCGTCTGGGAAGATGAGTTTCGCATCTGTCTGCCCTCGGGGGAGGTGCGCTGGATTCAGGGCCGCGCCTCCCCCAGCGGGGCGACGGCCCACGATTTCTTTTTTGATGGTGTCTTCTTCAACATCACGGCGCGCAAGCAGGTGGAGGAAGCCTTAGCCGACCAGCGCCGCCTGCTGAAGGACCTCCTCGACAATACGCCCGTAGGCATCGCGGTTTTTGACCACGAGTTGCGCTATCAGCTCCTCAATCAGGCCCTGGCAGACATGGGCGGGCGACCCCTCGCCGACCATTTGGGGCGCTGCCCTCGGGAGATGGTACCAGCGGTAGGAGGAGCCTTGGAGCGCCTGCTACAACAGGTGCTCGATACGGGCGAGCCTTTGATCGAGCTCGAGTTTGCCGGCGAGACGCCGCGCCGGCCGGGGGTGGAGTGCTACTGGCTCGCGTCCTATTTCCCGATTCGAGACGCGGCCGGGGCGATCGCCGCGATCGGCTGCACCGCCGTTGAGATTACCGAGCGCAAGCAAGCAGAGCTAGAACTCCAGCGCCTCGCCCATGATTTGCAGAAGGCCCAACGCCTCGCCCGCCTGGGCCGTTGGGAGATCGATCTCGCCCGCCAGCAGATGCACTGGTCTGAGGAGTTGTGCCGCCTTTTGGAGTTGCCTCCCCAGGGCCCCGTCCCCCTCGATCAGGCCTATACTTTGATCCATCCGGCGGACTGCGATGCCCTGCAAGCGGCCACCGAGCGCTGTGTTGCCACGGGGGAGCCCTATGACCTCGAGGTGCGGCTCAGCAATCGTCATGGTGCTTGGCTCCATGTCCGGGTGCAAGGGGAGGCCCAGACGGGAGTGACGGGGGCGGTGGAGCGTCTGTTTGGGGTCGCTTTGGATTTGACCACCCTGCGCCAAGCGGAGCAAGAGCGCCGGGCAAGCGAGTTGCGGTTTCGCACGCTGATCGAAGCGACAGCCCAGATCGTCTGGACGGCGAGCCCAAAAGGAACCTTGACCCGGGAGCAACCGGATTGGAGCCGCTTTACCGGGCGGGCCTTTGACGCGATCCGGGAGTGGGGCTGGATCAACGACATTCACCCAGATGACCGCAGCGAGACGGGCCGCTGCTGGTCCGAGGCGGTGCAACAGCGATCGCTCTACCAAGTCGAACACCGTCTCCGCCGCCAGGATGGCGAGTATCGGGATATGAGCGTTCGCGCGGTGCCGATTTTGCAGGAGGACGGCAGCGTGCGGGAATGGCTGGGGGTGCATACGGACATCACCGACCGCAAGCAAGCCGAGCGGGCTCTCCGGGCCTCGGAAACGGCGCTCCGGCAGCGGGCCCAGGATTTGCAAGCTGCCCTCGAGGAGCTGAAGCGGACCCAGAACCAACTGGTGCAAAGCGAGAAAATGTCGAGCCTCGGGCAACTGGTGGCCGGGGTGGCCCACGAGATCAATAACCCAGTGAACTTCATCTACGGCAACTTAACCCATGCCCATGCTTATACCCAGCAGTTGCTGGCCATTATTGACGCTTATCAAGAGCGCTGTCCGAATCCCGATGAGGAGCTGGAGGACCTCCTCGAGGAGGTCGATCTCGACTTTTTGATGACCGATCTGCCCAAATTGCTGCGCTCCATGCAGGTCGGAGCCCAGCGCATTCGCGAGATCGTCGCCTCGCTCCGCAACTTCTCCCGGGTGGATGAGGCGGCCCTGAAGGCGGTGGACCTCCATGAGGGGCTCGACAGTACGCTGATGATCTTGCAAAATCGCCTGAAGCCGAAGCCGGAGCATCCGGGGATCACGGTGGTCAAAAACTACGGGTCCTTGCCCTTGGTGGAGTGTTTCGCCGGGCAGTTGAACCAGGTGTTTATGAATATCCTGGTCAACGCCATTGATGCCCTGGAGGAGCGCGATCGCCAGCGCAGCGCCGCGGCCCTGCGGGAGCGGCCGAGCCAGATCACCATCACGAGCCAGGTGCGGCCCGGGGAACGAGTGGCGATCGCGATCGCCGACAACGGCCCAGGAATGCCCGCCGCTGTGCAGCAACGCCTCTTTGATCCCTTCTTCACCACCAAGCCCGTGGGCAAAGGTACGGGGCTCGGGATGTCGATCAGCTACCAGATCGTCACCGAGAAGCATGGCGGTGAGCTGTCCTGCGAGTCGAACCCCGAGGGAACCCAGTTCACCCTGATCTTGCCCTGTCGCCAAGCGGCCGCTTGAGCACCGGGGGGCGATAAAAAATCCTCCGCAGCAAGGCTGGGAGGATTTTCGGCTGTCTGGTCGTATTCTTAGGTACAACTCCTAGCGTAGTCAGGAGTTGTGAAAAACTCGTGAACATAGCCCCATTGATTTAGCGGCAGTTACCCCATGCCCCCAGGCACGCTCTACCTCGTCGGCACGCCGATTGGCAACTTGGAGGACATCACCTTCCGGGCGGTCCAAGTGTTGCAGGCCGTAGACTGGATCGCCGCCGAGGACACGCGACACACCGGCCGCCTTCTGCACCACTTCCAGATCACCACCCCCCAGCTCAGCTACCACCAGCACAATCGCCGCCAGCGGCAGGCCGAGCTGCTGACGAAGCTAGCGGCCGGGGCCTCGATCGCCCTCGTGAGTGATGCCGGGATGCCGGGGATCGCGGACCCGGGGTGGGAGCTGGTTCAGGCCTGTGTGGCCGCGACGATCCCCGTGGTGCCGATTCCAGGGGCCAATGCCGCGATCGCCGCCCTCGTGGCCTCCGGCCTCCCCACCGACTGCTTCACGTTCCTCGGGTTTTTGCCCCCCAAGGGACGGGAGCGGGGCGATCGCCTCCAGGCCCTCGGCCGCAGCCCCCACACCCTCGTGCTCTACGAGGCCCCCCACCGCCTGCGGGCTACCTTGGCCGATTTGGCCCAGGCTTGCGGCTCCGAGCGAGCCGTGGCCCTGGCTCGAGAACTGACGAAGCGCTACGAAGAATTTTGGCGCGGCACTCTGGCAGAGGCGATCGCGGCCTATGCCGAGCGCGAGCCCCGGGGGGAGTTTACCCTCGTGCTCGCCGGGGCAGCGCCAACGGCTGCGAGCAACCCGACGCCGGCCGAGTTGCGGGCCGCCCTAGCGGAGCAACTGGCGGCTGGCCTGTCGCGCTCCCAGGCCTGTCGCCACGTGGCGGCGGCCACCGCAGTCTCCCGCCGCCAGCTCTACCAACTGGCCCTCGAACTCCCCGATACGTCCGAAGCCGACTGACCGGGGAGCTTTAGGAACGATAAGTTGCTAAATTGGGATACTCCCCAGGCGTGGCTCCTTGCTGCTAAATTGGAGAGTGGGAGCACTCTGGCCTGGGTCCTCGCCCGCCGCCATCGCTTTGCCCCGCCCCTTGTTATTCGCGTCTAACTGACTCCATGAATGTTACGCAACTGGTAGAAATTATCTGGGTTCTGTCGGCGACCTTCCTGATCATCCTCGTGATGCTCCACAGCCCTAAGGGGGATGGCATTGGTGGCATTGGCGGCCAGGCGCAACTCTTCACGAGCACCAAGAGTGCTGAAAAAACCCTGAACCGCGTCACCTGGGTGCTCAGCCTGCTCTTCATGAGCCTTACGGTGGTGCTCAGTGGTGGCTGGCTGGCTTCCTAGGTCAGGCCCCCGACGTTTTGCCCCCTTGGGGACGCTGGCTTCATGCCGCGATCCCCGCTGCCTGGCCCCCGAACCGGGTCACCTCGGCCGTCGATGCTGAGTCGGCCCGCGACGAAGCTGAACCCAAGGCGACGGCAACGGAAATGCTCAGTGGGAGGAGGAAACGAATGCGACGGCAACCGCCCTGGCTTTGGCTCTTCACCGGGGTTGCCCTGGTTTGTCTAGCCTGTTTGAGCGCCTCGGTTGCTGCCCTAGAGCCGGCTTTGAATGCTTGGCCGCCCCCTCAGGTTCATTCTCTGCCCCCGAGCTTGGCTTCCTTAGCCCTGGCGGACGCTGGCGAGGCCGGCGATTACTTTGAGGCCGTGAATCCGCCCCCGGTCGGTCACTTGATCTGGTCCTCGTTTCCGGTCAAGGTCTATCTCGAACCGACGCCCCAGGACCCGGGCTGGGCCGCCGCCATTCGTCAGGCGATGCAGGAATGGTCTGTGTACCTGCCCTTGGTCGAAGTGACGGACCCGGGGGAAGCCGACATTCTCTGGCACTATCAGGTTCCCCCGTTTCGGGTCCGCCTCGACCGCCAGCGACGGGAGTTGATCATTGCTGATTCCCGGGCCGCTGAGGCGCGCTTCCAGGTTTACTGGCAGCCGGGCTCGCCGCCGCGTTTGGCCCATCGCTTCACGATCTTGCTCACGCCCCGCCAGGGCGATCGCCACACCCTCGGCACGGCTCGCCATGAGCTCGGCCATGCCCTCGGCCTTTGGGGCCACAGCCCGGAGCCGACGGATGTTCTCTACGCCGCTCAGGTCCGGGAGCCCCCGCCCATTTCAGCCCGCGATCGCCAGACTCTCTACAAGGTCTACACCCAGCCCACACGCCTGGGCTGGCCCCAGCGCCTCCCCTGAGCATCGCCCCCGTCGGCTAGGATAGAACTCAGGTATAGAACTCAGGTTAGGAGCAAGCGTTGCCATGGCCTTGGTGCTGTTGCTGGGACTGGCGATCGCCGCCAACCTCTGCTGCGGTTGGTGGGTCGTTGCCCCCCTGGGCTGGTTCGCCCACGGGCTCGCGCCCCTGTTGGGTTGGGGCCTCCTGGGGGTATTGCTCTTGGCGATCGCCTGGTGCTGCGGCGATGAGCCCTAGGGCGCGGCGGCCCTGCGGACCAGCATTGATCCAGCCTTGATCGAGTATCTAGATTTGAGTGCTTCCTGCCCTCCCCCCTCAACCCACGATGCAACTGCCCCAAGAGCCCGACCGCCCCTTCAGCATCAATCTCGTGCCGATGATTGATGCCATCTTTGCCATTTTGGCCTTTGTGCTCCTGGCCAGCCTCTTTCTGACCCGCTCCGAGGGCCTGCCCGTGAACTTGCCCCAGGCCATCACTGGGCAAGTCCAGGCCACGAGCCAAGCCACGGTCGCGATCGCCGCCGATGGGAGCCTCCGGCTCAATCAACAGGTCCTCGCCCTGGAACAATTGGCGACGGCAGTGACGGCTTTAGTGGCCTCGGAGCCGGAGGCTCTGATCCTGGTCCAGGCCGATGACCAAGTGAATCACGGGCGCGTGGTGGCGGTCATGGACCAACTGCGGCAAGTGCCGGGGGTGAAGCTGGCGATCGCCGTGGAGTCGCCCACCGCTCCCTAGGCATCAGCCCCCGGCCCCGTGGTTTAAGATGGCAAGGTTAGCTCGGAGGCTGCATTCATGGTGCTCTCGTTGGCCTTGGCGATCGCCCTGCTCTCCCTTACGATTTGGCTAGGGCTGCTCCTGCTGTGGGGACAATTTTGGCGGGCGGATCAGCGCCTGCCGGCGGCGGAACCCGCCCCGAGGGCGCATTATCCCTCGGTCTGCGCGATCGTCCCCGCCCGGAACGAGGCGGACCTGTTGCTCCAGACGCTGCCCGCCTTGCTAAGCCAAGACTATCCCGGTTCCTGGCGCGTGGTTTTGGCCGACGACCGCAGTACGGATGGCACGGCGGCCGTTGCTCGGACCCTCGCCCCATCCTTTCACACCCCCCTTCAGGTGCTCACGGTAGACCCCCTGCCCGCCGGCTGGACGGGCAAGCTTTGGGCCCTCGAGCAGGGAATCCAGGCAGCGGCCCGGCTCGAGCCCGCCCCCGATTATCTCTGGCTGACGGATGCGGATATTGTCCACGGGCCAGACGTGTTACGGCGCTTGGCCGCCAAGGCCGTGGATGACGACCGCGATTTGGTCTCTCTCATGGTGCAGTTGCGCTGTGAGAGTGCTTGGGAGATCCTGCTGATCCCGGCCTTTGTCTTCTTTTTTCAGAAGCTCTACCCCTTCCGCTGGGTCAATCACCGGCGATCGCCGGTGGCCGCCGCCGCCGGGGGCTGCATTCTGGTGCATCGCCAGGCCCTGGAAGCGTGCGGCGGAATTGCCGCGATCCGCGAGGCCCTGATCGACGACTGTGCCCTAGCCCAAGTGATCCAGCAGCAGGCCCACTCCCAGGGCCGGGGCGGCCTCTGGCTCGGCCTCAGCGAGACTAGTTACAGCCTGCGGCCCTACGACTCCCTGCAAACGATCTGGGACATGGTAGCCCGCACCGCCTACACGCAACTACATTACTCGCCGCTGCTGTTGCTGGGAACCAGCTTGGGCCTGGCCCTGATTTACCTGGCCCCTCCCCTGGGCTGTCTCCTGGGCCTCGGGCTCGGGGATGGGTGGCTGGCTTTGCTCAGCGCGATCGCCTGGCTGCTGATGGCGATCGCCTACTGGCCCACGCTGCGGCTCTACCGGGGCTCTCCTTGGCTGGCCGGGGCCTTACCGGCGATCGCCAGCCTCTACACCCTGATGACGCTGGACTCGGCCCGCCGCCACTGGCAGGGCCAGGGCGGCGCTTGGAAGGGGCGGGTGTATCCCAGTGCTAAGAGCTAGCTTGAGGAGATAGCCCGAGGTCATGGCGGGCGGGCGGGTCTGGGATGCGGCCCCGGGCGAGGGCCCTTCAGGCGGAGCGGTGGGGTTCTGGAGAGGCCGCTTCTAGCTGAACGGCCAGCCGGGGACGGGGCCAGAAACTGCGGAGCAGCTCCCAGAGCACCGAGAGGACGGAAGGGGTTAACTGACCTTGGAGGGCGGCCCAGGCCTCCGCCTCGGGGAGACCGAGTTCTGTGGCGATCGCCAGGGCCTGCTCACAGTCAGCCTGGGCCCGCTCGTAGTTTCCTAGGGCCTGGTACAAGCGCGTCGATGCGCCCAGCACCAAAGCCTGTAAGCGGCGGGCCCGGAGGCTGCGGGCGAGATTCAGGGCCATCTGCAAGGCCTCGCTGGCGGCGGTGTATTCTTCGAGGAGCGTCTGGTTGTGGCCGAGATAGAGAAAGATGTCCCCTTGGAGCAAGCGAGCCTGTTGTTGCTGGGCCAGGAGCAGGCTCTGCTGCAAATGCTTTACGGCCTGGGTATAATTGCCCAAATCACCGTAGACAGCCCCCAGGTAGGTCAGAGCCACCGCGACACCCCGTTCATCGTCGTGGTCCTGGGCCAGATTCAACGCCTGCTGCTGGAGCGAGAGGGCGCGATCGCCATCGCCCTGGGCCGCATAAACGCGGCCGATGTCGCTGAGAATCGCCCCTTCCAAACGGCGATCGCGGTCTTGCCGAGCCCCGCGCAAGTACTTGTGGAGTAAGGCCAGGGCCTTGTCATAGTGACCGCGATAGTAATGCACCCGGCCGATCCGTCCCGTCGCGCGGCCAGTTCCCGCCCCATCGCCACGCTCGTTGGCCAGGGTCAAGGCCTGCTCATAGGCGGCGATCGCCTCGTCATAACGACCCAGAATTTCCTGCACTCCCCCCAACTCAAACAGGGCGGCCTCTCGGCCTTCTGGCCCTCCTCCCTGCTTCAACAACTCCTGCCAACAGGCCAGGGCCCGGTCAAACTCCCCCAGATGCGTATAGGCACGACCGAGTTCGAGCAGCACTTGGCCCTGGCGCTGACCCCAGGGCATCGCCGTAGCCTCCCCGGCGGGAAGGGGCAGTCCGGGCGTGGCTTCTTGCCAGGGATCTCGGGCCACCCAGGCCGGGGCCGCCGCCTCCAAGCTATCCACCTGATCCCGGCCTGCGGCCGGTAGATGGCCCCCGGCCAGGGACACTGCCCGCCGTTGCAAAAAGCGCTGCCAGTCTGCCACGGCCTGAGCATAGTCCTGCTGCCGGTAGGCCATAGCTCCCAGGCAGTAGTAAGCTTCCGCCAGTTCCAGGGGATTTTGTTGCTCCGGCGCCATCTGGGTATAGCGCCGTAAGTCGCTCTGGCTCTGGGCCCAGTCGCCGCTCGCATGACGGGCATAGCCGAGGTAGAACCAGGCCCTGGCCTCGGGCAGGGAGGTTTCCTGGAGGTAGGTGCGAAGATTGGCGATCGCCGTCGGCCAGTGACCCTGACCGCAGTGGGCCTGCCCCAGGGCCAAGTACACCACGGCATCGTGGGGGGCCAGCACCGCGTACTGGTCCAGATAGCGGATCGCGTCGGCAAAGGCGCGCTGCGCGAGGTAGGCCGTGCCCAGGGCAAAGTAGACCTGTTGCAGAACCACCGCCTCGGGGGGAGCTGGAGCCGCCGTCAGCAGGGCCAGGTAATGCTCCAGGGCCTCAATGGCAGCGGGGTAATCTTGCTCCGCATGGTAGGCCTGACCGAGGGTGAAAAACGTCTGGCTTAGATCCTGAGGTTCCCCGTGAGCCTCCACCGACTCCAGGTACCGTTGCAGAGCGGCGATCGCTGGGCGGTATTGATGGAGGGCGGCGTGGGCCTGGCCCAGCTCCGACAGGGCCCGTTGCTCGAGGGGCACGGGGGCCTCCGAGGCCGGTGCTTGCTGGAGGTATTGCTCCAGGTAGGCGATCGCCGCCGGGTATTCTTGGCGATTGTAGTGAGCACTGCCGAGGAAAAAGAGCACCTGCACCAGGTCGCCCCGAAGCGCTGCCGCCCGCTCCAGGCATTGCTGCAACTGGGCGATCGCCATTTCGTAGTCCCCCAGGGCCCAGTAGCTGCCGCCGAGGTAGAGATAGGCCCGGGCCGCCTCCTGGCGTTCTGAGGCGCTGTCGTGACCCGCCGCGGCGACGACCGCGAGGCAGTCTTGCAGACTGGCGATCGCCGCCCCATAGTCTCCCAAGGCGTATTGACAGCGCCCCAAACCCAAGCAGGCCGCCCCCTGCTCCTGGGGTCGTTGGGCCGCCGTCGCCAGGGTGGCCGCTTGCTGCCAGTAGTCCCGGGCCCGGGCCGGTTCCGAGTCTTCGTAGAGACGGCCCAGGGCCAGGAGGGCCGGCAAGGCGGCGAGGTCGGCCTGTTGCTGGGTGCGGCTGGCGACGAGGTACTGTTGCCAGGCCTCCCGGGCGGCCGTCGTGGCTCCCACGGCCTCGCAATTGCTGGCGAGGGTATAGAGCACTCGCACTCGTTCTTGGCGGCGGCTAGTCGCGGGGGGCAGGGCGAGGTAACGCTGGCTGTAGTCGATCGCCCGCTGGCGATCGCCCAGTTTGCTATAGCAGTCCCCCAGGCCCGCGAGGCAAAGGGCCTCCAGGCTGGGGGCTCCCCGGCCGAGCAGGGGCTCATAGAGGGCGATCGCCTCCGGCCAGTAGCCCCCCGCGTGCAGCAACTGGTGCAAGGGCTGGTCGCTGCCCGCCGGTTTCAGGGTCAGCAGCAGCCCGGCCTCTTCCCAAGCCGGGAGCGCCACCAAATGCTCAAAGGCCAACAGATAGCCCCGCAGCCGCGCCAGGCCCCCCGCCTCGGGGGCCGGCTGGTAGAGCAGCAGGTAGTAGAGAGCCCAGCGCAAGTGGGCAATGGTGGCCAGGTCAAACTCGCTAAAGAAACGCTCCAGGGTCCAGGGCTCGTCCCCCGCCTGGGCCCGCCGCCGCCAATACTGGAACAGGCAGGGCCACCAGCGGGCCAAGAGTCGCCCCACCAGGGACTGGCTAGCCCAGCCCGGTTGTAGCTCCGCCTCCGCCAGGGACACGACAAATTTCCCCGCGTCGCGGCGGTAGCGGACGTGGCAGGCCTCCTCGCGGCTGAGGGACAGTAGGTGAACGTCGCGGTCCGTCGCGACAGCGTGGGGATGGGCAGCCATAGGCGTTAGCAGGCAGAGGGCAGAGAGTCTAGGACAATTTTACGGATGAAGCTGGGGAGGCGATAGTGGCAACCCTGAGCAGTGGGGATCGCTTCTAGCCAGAAACGACCCTGGAGAGCCGCCAGGGCCTGCTGTTGAACCGCCGGGGGCAGGTCGCCAATCAAGAACTGCCAAGCGGCCGCCGGACTGGGGTAGGGATTGGCGGCCCCGAGGCAGAGGAGCTGGTAGGCCAAGCGATCGTGCTGCTCCAAGCGGCGCAGGGCCGTTTCCACCAGGGCCCGCAGCCAGGGGGTGCGGTCGGGTTGGGCTGGCCTGGCCTCGGCCGCCGTGGTCAGATCGAGCTCGTATTCTGAGCCGCAGTCGTGCCAGTAGGCGGGCAGATGGCCGTTGTAGGGATGGGCGCGCAGTTCCCCGGCGATCAGCTTGAGGGCCAGGGGGTTGCCCTGGTAAACGCTGACAATGGTGGCGAGGCCCTGCTGATCGGCGGCGGTGGTCAGTTCCAGGCCCCAGGCCTGGAACAGGGCCGCCGCTTCGGCCGTGCTCAGGCCGGCTAGGGGAACCCAGCGAGCCCAGGGCTGGGCGACGATCGCCTGCCACGCGGCCGGGAGGTGGGGGGTGGCGATCGCCAGCCGCACGGCTGGTTGCTCGGCCCGGGCCAGTTGCACCAGGCACTGGTGCAGGCAGGGCTCGGGCTGGCTGTCGGCCAGCACCTGCTCGGCGGTGTCAATGGCCAAGCCGACGGTCTCCCGCTCCAGGACCGGACCGAGCCAAGGGCTGCCGTTGCCGTTCAGAGTCAGGGGTTGGCGGCTGTTGGCGGCGGCCTCCCCTAGGAGAGCCCGGGCGATCGCGATCGCGCTCAAGGGCTGCTGATCAGCATCAAGGCCCTCCCAGGGTCGCCCCCCTCGGGGAGTCATGGCTTGCAACTGCCGCAACAGCGTGCTCTTGCCAACCCCCGGCATTCCGGTGAAAACCACCAAGCGGGTATCGCTTTGGAGGGCCGCGGCGAGGTCCGTCAGCAGGGCTTGGCGACCCTGGAGTTGCTGCAAATCGGCCTCGAGGTCCCGGGGGGGGGGCGATACGGGCGGCTCGAGGTCAGCGGCAGTATAGTCAGCGGCCGTGAGTTCGAGCTGAAAGGCCTGAAAGCAAGCTTGCAACTCCGAGAGCCGTACCGGAGCCTGGCGGTAGAGGATCGTGATCACCACGTCTGGGGGCAAGCCCACCTGGGCCGCGATCTTGGCATAGCTGGGGCGGCGGGAACTCCGAGCCCAGTCTTGCTCCAGGGCAGCGGTCAAGCGCTGGCAGCCTGGCTCGGTCAGGATACCCCCAGCATCAGATTTACGGTGCGCGGCAGATGGCATGGGCTTGACTTCAGGCTGAGCAGGCAAGAAACTGATGAGGCTGCACGTTCCTATGCTGCACGTTACCGTAGTGCGACCCGATTGAGAAGCGCTCCAACATTGATTGTGACGTTAAATCCCACTATGCCATCGTTCACTTCGCCCTCGCCCAGTCTTGAACTCCCGGCAACGGGCCCGATTAGCCGCCCCCAGATGCAGACTGCCATTGAGGCCGAGATCGCCCGCATCCGCAAGGGGCTCAACAAGCTAGAGCGTATCTGTGAGACCTATGTGGGCGATCGCACCAAGCTCTTGGTCGAAATCGAGAAAAACAAAACCGAGATCGCCATCTGGCAAACCTGCCTCGATATGCTCCACCGCCTCGAGGGCTAGGTCCCTAGCGAGCCTCAAAGCCGAAGTGGTAGCTCCGGTGAATGCGCGGGTGGAGCTTGTCTTCGACGCGATCGCCCCCGTGCAGATGCTCGCGGACAATACGTTCCGCGTCGGCCGCCTCCAGGCGACAGTACCAGGTTTCCTCCGGCAGCAGGCGCGCATTGGCGGCCAGATTGCATTGGCCCAGGCAAGAGACGGCCTGAAGCTCCACATCAGCCGGTAGATCAGATGCCTTAAAAGCAGCCAGCACGGCTTCGCCTCCGTGGGCGAGGCAGGAGCCGCTCTGACAAACCAGCAGGGTTCGCTTCGTGTCAGCCATGGGTTTCTTGAAGAGAGGTGAACGTCAGGGAGGCCAATTAGAGAAAGCGGTCATCAGCCCGCTGAGTCTGCACCTGACCACGCACCCGTTCTAGCCAGCCAGCCTGAGCCTCGGGGCGGCTGTCAAATTCGGGTACGTAGGGCTTGAGATCCAGGAGCGGCGTACCATCCAACACGTCAACATCCGCAATCTCCAGGCAGCAATCCTGGCGGGACAGCAGCCGCACGAGCGAGAGGCCGATAGGATTGGGGCGAGTTGGAGCCCGGGTCGCCCAAACTCCGTGGGGAGCCGTGTCTAGAAACGGCGTCACGGTCAACTGCACGCCGCTGACCTGATGGAAGTGGTAGAGCAAGAGCAGATGCGAAAAACCATCGAGATCCTGGAGACCGGGGGCCCACTGGGGCTCGATCTCAATGCGGCCGCGCACCCCAGCCGCTCCGGCTGGCTGCACGGGCATCCCCGCCCGGGTAGTAAAGGGGCTATGGATCAGGCCAATCGGGCGGTAGCAGATTTCCATCAAGCTGGGTCAATCTCGAGTCCTTATTCACTGTAACAAGTCTGAGGCGGCCCCGGTGCTGCGGCCCCAATCACTGCCCCCATCGGCCCAATACTCCTTTTTCCAGATCGGGGCCTGGTGCTTGAGGGTGTCGATGGCGTAGCGGCAGGCCTCAAAGGCCTCAGCCCGATGGGGGGCCCCGACGGCCACCAGCACGCTGATCTCGCCCAGGGCCAAACGACCGATGCGGTGGTGAATGACGAGGGGGCCGAGGTCGGGCCAGCGATCGCGCAGCTCCCGAGTCAAGGCTTGAAACACAGCCAGGGCCATCGATTCATAGGCCTGATAGTCCAGGTAGGCCACGGGCCGGCCGCCGGTTTGATTCCGCACCATGCCGCTCATCAGCACCACGGCTCCGTTGGTAACGCAGTCGGCAAGCTGATAGGCGGTTGCCACGTTTAGGGGCGCAGTCGTGAGCAAGATATGTTCGCGCCGCGTCCCGGTCTCAGGGCTCATAGGCCGGGCTCCTGGTAGGCACGGATCATCGCTTGGGTTCCTTGGGCATCGCCCCCCAAGGCCTGGACCTGTTGCAGCAGGGTGAGGGCCAGGTCGGTGCCGGGAATGGCTTGGCCGGCGGCGGCGGCGCTGGCCTGGACGAGGTGTAGATCTTTGACCATGTGGGCGATCGCAAACCCCGGCGCAAAGTCAGCGCTGGCGACCTTATCCCCCAGGTTCGCCAGGGCCCAGGAGCCCGCGGCCCCACTGCCACAGACCGTCACAATCTGATGGGGATCGAGCCCGGTGCGTTGCGCCAAGAGCATCGCTTCGCAGACCCCCACCAAGTTCGCCGCACAGAGAATCTGGTTACAGAGCTTCACGGCTTGGCCACTGCCCACGGGGCCGCAGTGGTGCCACTGAGCGCCCATGGCGGCGAAGTAGGGCTGGCCGGCAGCAAAATCCTCGACGGCGCCCCCGACCATGAAGGTGAGAGTTCCCCGCTGAGCGCCGATGTCTCCGCCAGAGACAGGTGCATCGAGAAAGCGCAGCCCCCGCTGGGCCAGGTCTTGGGCGAGCTGTTGGGCGGCTTGGGGGCCGATGGTGCTGGTATCGACCACCAGGGCCCCGGGCTGGGCGAAGGCGGCGGCTCCCTGGGGGGGCAGCAGGACCGCGGCAGCATCGGGCCCATCGCTGACGCAGCTCAGAATCACGTCGGCCTCGGTCACGGCCGCTGCTAGGGAGGGGGCGATCGCCACTCCCCCGGCGGCGGCCACCTGCACCCCCGGCCGCTCGGGCGTGCGATTCCAGCCCCGGACGGCAAAGCCAGCCCGCGCCAAGTTAGCGGCCATGGCTCCACCCATGACTCCGAGGCCGAGGAAGGCGAGTTGGGGAGTCGTCATGCTAGGTCGTCTGTGCTCAAGCAGACGGTGTTATCTTTCGCCATTGTAAGCCCCCGGCGCGGGCAACTTCCTCGCCAGGGGGACGGGTGATTACTAGAATTTAACGACGCTAAAATGACCAGCCTCGTCTTGGCAGGGTTCGACCCGGAGGCCGTTGCTCGGGGGCTAAGCTTGGAACTGTTGGGCATAGAAGCGAGCGTAGCGACCGTGGTGGCTCAGGAGTTCTTCATGAGTCCCGGATTCCACAATCTGACCGGCCTCGAGGACAAAGAGGCGATCGGCGCGGCGTACTGTAGCGAGGCGATGGGCAATGACAAAAACAGTCCGGTCTTGAAGCAGGCGCTCAATCGCTTCCTGAACCAGGGCCTCTGATTCTGAATCCAGGGCCGAGGTGGCCTCATCAAGGATGAGAATGCGGGGATTGAGCAGGACAGCCCGGGCGATCGCGAGTCGCTGCCGCTGCCCCCCCGACAGCGTGACCCCTCGCTCCCCCACGTAGGTGTAATAGCCCTGGGTAAACTCGTTGATGAATTGGTGAGCATTGGCAATTTTCGCCGCCCGCTCGATGGCGGCGAAATCGAGCTGGGGTTGACCAAAGGCGATATTCTCGGCGATCGTGCCGGAGAAGAGGGTTATTTCCTGGGGGACAATGCCGATCTGCTGGCGCAGGCTGCGGAGGGTCACGCGGCTCACATCAAGGCCATCGATGAGGATCGAGCCGCCCTCCGGATCGTAGAAGCGGGGCAGCAGGTTCACCAAGGTCGTTTTGCCAGCTCCGGAGTGGCCCACGAGGGCGATCATTTCTCCCGGCTGCACCAGGAAATTGAGGTTCTTGAGGACGGGCTGGTCGGGTTGATAGCTAAAGCTAACGTTTTGGTACTCGACCTTACCGCTGATCGTGGGCAGGGGGCGGGCCTGGGGGCGATCGCCCACCTGAGGTTGGAGGTCCAGCAGTTCAAACACCCGCTCCACCGAGGCCTGGGCCTGTTTGAACTCGTTGTAGTTTGCCGTCGTAATCGTGATCGGGTCGATCAGCATTGCCACCGCTGTGAGGAAGCCGACAAACTGGCTGGCCGTCAGGTTTCCCTGGGAAATTTGCCAACTGCCCAGGAGGAAAGCACAGGTCACACTGACGGAGTAGAGGAAGCCAACCACTACCATTTGGAAGGCCTTGATCCGCTCCGTCGTGTAACGAGCCCGGCGATTTTCCTCTGCTTCCTGACTGAAGCGCTGGAGGGTGTAGTCTTCGGCGGCAAAGGCCTGAATCAGTCGAATGCCATTGAAGTATTCAATCGCCAAGGCCGACAGATTCGAGATGCGGTTTTGGCTGCGGTGAGAAAAATGGAGCAACCGCTCGCCAAAGACGCCGATCAGCAGGGCCATCAAGGGCGCGACCAGCAACACCGCGACGGTCAGTTGCCAGTTGCGGTAGAACATATAGCTCAAGACGACGATGAGCTGTAGGACGCAGGGCACGAACTGATGAAAGAGGTTATTCACGACTTCGCCGATGCGATCCACGTCCTCCGTGACCCGATAGGCCAAGTCGCCGGTTTTAATCGTGGCAAAGTAGCTGAGGCCGAGGCGCTGCAAGTGCTTGTAGACGCGGCGGCGCAGGTCGTAGGTGATTTTCAGCGCCGCCTTGGCCATGAGGGCATCTTGGCCAAAGAGTGCGATGCCCCGTACCAAGAAGATCAGGGCGGCCAGGCCGGCAACGCTGGCACTGGCTGAGACATCCCCTTGACCGATGTGAACCGCCATGCGCTCTGACAGGGCGATCAGGGCCGGCCAACTAGCGGTAAATAGCAGCGTGCAGAGAAGGGCAACGCCCACTAGGGGGAAGTGCAGGCGAACGTAGGGTAGAAGCTGCCAGTAGTAACCTTTGATCCTGATGCTGCTCAACGCGGATTGCCTCCGGCACGCTCCGCGAGCGTCCGCTAAGGGTGTAACTGTGCTCTTGCTAACCTATCAGCTTTCTGGCCCGTGGTCACGGTGGGGGGTGGGGGGCGCGGTCACGGGCCGGGGAGGCGCAATGTAGTGAGTGGGGGCTGTCACCTCTGGGAGACCTGCATTCAGGGGAAAAAAGGGCTGATGGAGGCTGATCAGGTTGGCCAGGGTTCGCTTCAATTGGGTGCGGGGCACGATCGCATCGACAAAGCCGCACTGCAAGAGGTACTCGGAAGTCTGGAAGTCTTCGGGCAATTTTTCGCGCAGGGTCTGTTCGATCACGCGCCGACCCGCAAAGCCGATGGTCGCCTTGGGCTCGGCCAAAATGATGTCGCCGAGCATCGCGAAGCTGGCAGTGACGCCGCCCGTGGTGGGGTGGGTGAGGACGGGGATGTAGAGGAGGCCGGCCGTGCGATGGCGCTCGAGGGCTCCTGAGATTTTTGCCATCTGCATGAGGCTGAGCATCCCCTCCTGCATTCTTGCTCCCCCCGAGGCACAGAGGATGATCACGGTCAACCCTTCTTGGGTGCCGTATTCGATCAGGCGGCAGAGTTTTTCGCCGACGACGGACCCCATACTGCCGCCCATGAAGCGGAAGTCCATCACTCCGAGCGCGACGGGGAGACCGTCCAGGGTTCCCGTGCCGGTTTGCACGGCGTCGGTTAGGCCAGTCTTTTCGTGCATTTCGCGCAGGCGGTCTTTGTAAGCTTTGCGATCGCGAAACTGAAGCGGATCGACGGGCTGCACCTCTGTGTAGAGGGGCTTCCAGGTGGGGAGATCAATGAGTTGCTGGATGCGCTCGAAGCTGTTGGCATAGAGGTGATGGCCACACTCGAGGCAGACCATCTGGTTGGCCTGGAGATCCTTGGTGTAGGCGAGCACGCCGCAGCTTGGGCATTTGGTCCACAGCCCATCGGCGATCTCGCGCTCTTGGCGTGGCTGAATCGGGGGCTCGCTCTTTTGCCGATGTGCAAACCAATCAAATAGAGACATAGGGGTTGCCGCTCGCTGCCGTCATGACCTAACTCAAAATCCGAAAACCCAAACTACCTTGCCCTGTCTGCTACTCGTCCTCCTCTTCAACGGGGCTGAGGAGGAGGAGCGCGGTCCAACGATCTTGGGGGCGTACCTGCAAGGCCGCCGTGCCCGTAAGAAAACAAGCACTCGCGCCTACGGCGATGACTCGACTGGGAATCTCGTGGCTGGCGAGGATCTGCTGCATCAATTCGGCTTCCCAGCGGGCGTTGGTGGTTCTCAAAGTAACCCAGGATACAGAATTCATCTTACCAATTCTTGTCCCCATGACGGTGTGGCTAGCGGCCAGTTACTCGTGATGATCCGTGGCCTCGACCTCAACCAGCCCTGAGCGGGACGAACAGCTCCAAGTAGGTTGTTATGATTATCTCACCCCAAAAAATGCTCAGCAGGGCCCCCAGAGCGAGAAAGGGGCCGAACGGGAGGGCTTGGCGGCGCGATCGCCAGCCCAGGGCGATCGCCCCCCCGCCGATCAGCGTCCCTAGCAAGCAGGCCAGAAAGCTGGTCAGCAGCAACAGGGGCCCCCCGAGCCAAGCGCCGAGCATCGCCGCGAGCTTGGCATCTCCAGCCCCCAGGGCGGTGCGGCCCAGGATTAGGGAACCGAGCCAGGCGATCGCCTCGAATCCCCAGAGGCCTAAGACAGCAGCGGCGATCGCCCCCACCAAGCGCCGCACCCCCCCCGCCACACTGCCACTCTCCTGCCAGCCCAGCAGCAGCGCTAAGATTAGACCCAAGAGCAACCCTGGCTGAGTCAGAGCATTGGGCAAGGTGAAAGTATCCAGGTCAATCAATGCCAAGGCCAGCAGCCAGCTCAGCAATACCCAGTAGCCGACCGTGAGCCAGCCAAGGCCAAACTGACTCCAGACGGCCACAAAGAGCAGACCCGTCGCCGCTTCGACCAAGGGGTAGCGGGGCGAAATCGGCGCGCCACAGTAGCGGCAGCGACCGCGCAACCACAGCCAACCCAAGACCGGGATATTGTCCCGGGGCCCCAAGCGCGTCTGGCAGTGGGGGCAATGAGACGGGGGCCGCACCAGGGACATCTGCTGCGGCAGGCGGTAGATCACAACATTGAGAAAACTTCCGAAGGCCGCCCCAAGGCTGAAAACCAGCGCTAAGGGGATAGCGATCACGAGCGCGTCCATAGCAGCAGCCAGGGATGAGAAGGGTGGGAAAACATTGGCCCCGCTTAGCCCGACATCATTGTAAGGGTTTGTTAGGGCCTGTCCACCCAGGAACACCAGAACCAGGCTGCTACGGGCCGTGGGACGCTGGCTTCAGCCCGCTCGCCCCCTTACCTCACCTATCCATGATTTCGGGCGGGAACCTTGCCCCCTCAAGGCGCGTCTAACTTTACCCAAGTGGGCCGATCGCAACCAGGGTCGGATGCTCTCGGGCTCACTGGTGTCAGTGTTTGGGTCTGCACTTACCGCCGGGATTGCCTGCTGTCGTGGTTTGCTAGCGGTGCGGTCAGGCCGACAGTCAAATCAGTTTTAGCCGCCTTTGGTTGCAGTTTTGAATAGTAGCTTTTGGGGAAAGTTACTGCTCCTTGTCTTTGCAGAACTTAACCTCTCTAGGTTGGGCTGAAAGCTAGATGGGCATTACCAAAGGCTTTGCCATAACTGCTAGAAACATCCAGACTGTAAACCAGCAATTCCGGAAAATTACGCCAAATTACGGTTCGCGATTGTGGCTTCTGAGTCGTAGGATAGTGAATAACAGCGGTAGCCGCGAGGTCTGGAGTCTCCAGCGTCGCCCCCAGGGCTCCCCAACGGGACCCAGCCTTGAGAACCCTACCGCTCGGATTGTGAAACCAGCGAACATCGCCTTCGGGTTCAGCTCTGCGAGGTTGCTGCTCGGGCAGCACCCTTTCCCCCCAACCTACTCAGCTTCATTGATTTGAGGAGTACTTTGATATGATTTCCAAGCTCACGCGCAATGCAGCCCTTAGCCTCGGTCTGGCTGGTAGCCTGGCGATCGCAGCGGCTCCCGCTGCTGAGGCCCAAGTCCAGGTCACGGGCGGCCTGCTCTCCGGTGATGCCGCCTTCTTCGAGCCGACCACGGCGGCTGATGGCATCAGCCTCTTTGACATCAACGTTCGCAATCTGACCCTGA
Organism: uncultured bacterium; assembly: GCA_964397305.1. GTDB lineage: Bacteria > Cyanobacteriota > Cyanobacteriia > Cyanobacteriales > Spirulinaceae > JAAUTY01. The sequence goes on along the minus strand of CAYNIP010000014.1, from coordinate 58,154 downwards.
TCAGCCCCAACGGCGTCCTGAGCAATCCGCTCTTTGTGCCCACGGCTACCGGCGGCTACGTCGATACCAACAGCGATGGTCGCGTCACCTCCGGCGACACCGGCCTGCTCCAAGGTCGCCTGTCGGGTGTCGGCTTTGACACCAACGGCTTCCCGATCCCCTTCTCGCAAGTGGGCACGGTGCTGCAATACAACGTCGGCAGTTTCAACTCTGACTTGTCTCTCTCCGGCAGCCGCGTCACCGCCGACGGCATCCCCCAACTCTTCATCCCCGGCAGTAACCTGACCATCACCGGCAGCGGCATCACGGCAAACCAAGGTCGGATGGAGATCGGCGCGCTGAATGCCAACGTCACCGATGGCTTGATCGCGCTGCCGTCCAACATCCGCTTCCAGGGCGGCCCCTCGCTCAGCCCGGTTCTGCCTTCCGCCTCTGCTCTTAGCCAAAAGATCAAGTTTGAGTTCAAGGGCGACGATGTTGATGGCAGCAACCCGGAGAACGACCTGATTGGCGCAGATGGCAGCATTCGCCTGATTGCTGATACCACCGACTACAAGATCGAAACGGTGGGCGGCGGCAGCCTGAAGCTGAAAGTCGAAGGCAATATTGGCACGCTGGATTTTGCCGTGGCAGATGGTGTCACGGTCGGTAACACGACGATCAACGGCGCGTTTGTGCCCGGCGACCCCTTGGATTATGAAATCAAGGGTCAAGCACGCGGCGTTCTGACGCTATTCAATTCCAGTCCCTTCGGTGTTGGCTTTGCCGGCAGCAATCGCACGGGCGACCAGCCGACGGAGTACAAGTTCGAGCAGGACAATGGCTTCCGCTCTTCGGGTCGCTTGCGCGGCGATGTCAACTTCCTGTTGGCAGCGGGTCAGCGCGACTTTGACTTCGATGGCAATTTCGCTAGCTATCGAGTGCCTGACCTGAACAACAACATCTTCATTCAGACCCGCAATATCCGCACGCCGGTCATCGACATCAACAACATCCTGGTGGATGGCTACCGCCTCTCGTTCCGGGATCGGAAGTTTAACTTCGGCACGGTCAATTTCAACATCAACGTTGACTCTGATCCCCCGGAAATCCGTCTGGCGCGCCGTCTCTTCCTCAGCTTCCTGGATGATGTGAAGTTCAGCGCCCGCCTGAATGGTCCCGTGAGCAACATCTTCGTGCTGGCGGATGATTCTGACTTCGCGAACCTCAAGTTCTCCTTCTATGCACGTCCCCTCTTCCTGGCGCGGGTTTCGCCGTCGGGTCGGGTGCGGGTGCGCTTAGTGCAAGTGGGTGGCAACCAGATCCTCGTTGCCAGCCGTCCGGGTCGTGGTCGGGCTCTGGGGGCTCTGAAGATGCGTGGGCCGTCCAGCCGCCTCTTCCCGGGTCTGGTGGGCCTCTACCAGTTGTCGGATGAGGAAGTGGAAGAAATCAACGAGGAGTTGGCTCTGACCGATGAGGTTGAGGATGACCTTGATCTCGATGATGAGACCGACCTCGATGATGATGCGGATGAGGACGATCTCGACGACATCGAACTCGGCGACGATGACGATGACGACGACGACGAGGATGACGACGACGACGAGGATGACGACGACGCTGAAGAAAGCGCGCCGGAAGTCAACCTCGAAGCTCCCGACGCCATCGAAGGCTTGCCCCTGGATGACACCCTCGGCGATCAACTCTAGGCCTTAGCTCGGTAACGTCTCTCCTTTCTCAACGGTCTAATTTTGGTCGATTGACCTGATTAGCTCCCGCAGCGGCAGAATTCCCTAGTAGCGGAGTTCTGCCGCTTTTGTCGTTGCGTGGTTGCAGGATTAGAGGATTACCTTGAACGACATTTGGTTTGACGACATCCAAAACAAGCTGATGCTGACGGTTGGAGAGCGGCAGGCGATCGCCCAGTGGCTGATGACCAAGCTCACGGGCCTAGAGCCGAAAGCAGTGTGGCCAGAGCGCTTACAGGTTGAGGAACGCCCGCGTCTCGTCTTTCTTTCCCTGAGTGATGGCCGCCGCCCCGCCACGGTTTATCAAGGCAGCGGCCTTGGTCTGTATGCGGCGACCCTCGCGGCCCTGGAGCAAGCCCAGGCCCAGCCGGTCGTGGCTGACTTGCGCTACTGCAAGATCGATGTGGTGCAGAGCGCGATCGCCTGCGAGCGGTTAAACACGCCGCGTCCGTTCAAGCATGATCGCAGCCTCTACGGGCTGGCCTACGACCGCGACAGCCAAATCGCCCTCTTGCCGGAAGAACTTGTGGGGCAGGAACTTCTGGATGCAGAGCAACGGCTGGATGCGGAGCGCTTGGCTCGTTATTTGCAAGCACGCCCCTTCCAGGCCGAGGCCTGGGCCCACTTACGGGCGGCCTCCCGCCTCACGTTTTACCGCTTTGCCTGCACCAGCTTTGCGACCGACGGCCGCGACACTTGGCTGCTCTATCGGGGTCATCGCTGCTTCAATGCGATCGCCCCCTCCGATCTCCTAGCCGCCGCGCAACGGGGCGGCTCCTACCTGCGCCGCCACCAAACGTCAGCGGGGCAATTTACCTATTGCTACCTGGGCAGCCGCGATCGCGTCACCATTGGCTACAACTTGCTGCGACATGCGGGCGCAGTCAGTGCCCTGCTCGACCTCTACGAAGTGACCGGCGAGTTGGCCTTTCTAGACTCCGCCCAGGGGGGGATCGATTACCTCCTAGCCTTCAGCCAACCCTCCCTCCTGGCCCCGGAGGTGGGGTGCTGCATTGTGGAGAATGGCCTGGCGAAATTGGGGGCTACCGCCTTGGCGGTGATGGCCTTGGCCAAATACACGCTGCTCACCCGTCAGCCGCACTATCAGCCGCAACTGCTCCAGCTCGCCCGTCACCTCCAAGCGGCCCAACAACCCAGCGGCGCCTTTCTGATGCACCGCCAGGCCTATCCCAGCGGTGAAGACACGTCCTTTGTCTCCCAGCGCTATCCCAGCCAAGCACTGTTAGCCCTGCTCTATGTCTATCGCGTGACCCAGCGGGAGAGTTGGCTGGAGCGGGCGGCGGCTAGCGCTCACTACCTCTTGGCGATCGCCAAGCGCCAGCGGCCGGTGCGCGAGGACGACTGGTTACTCCAGGGCCTGAGCGAGCTGTCTCGCGATCGCCCTCACCCTGATTACCAGCACCAGGCCACTCGCATCGCCCTCGCGATCCTCAGTCACCAGCACTCCGGCGAACCCCAACCCGACTACCTTGGGAGCTTCGGCGATCCCCCCAGGGCCAAGACGACGGCCGCTCACTTAGAAGGGCTTTGCGCCGCTTACGCCTTCACCGTGGGGAATGCTAATTCCAACACGCACGATCAGGATGCCCTCTGGCTCGCCAGCCGCTTCTTGCTGCAACTTCAGTGTGAACCGGAAACGGTGATGTACCTTCCCAATCCTCAGCGAGCCCGAGATGGCTTTCGCGAGCAGTTGACCGACTTTACGACGCGCCTCGATGATGTGTACCGCACGATCACGGGCCTGCTAGCGATGTACCGCCTCACCTGTGTGGCGACACCCCAAGCGGTCCGGCATCACTGAAGCGTGGTCAGGGGGCCGGGTCAAGGCGCTTGCTGACCCAGTTGATCAAGCCGCTGAGCAGGGCTCCGGCCATGAGGATGCCAATGGCGGGGGTGAACAGGGGTTGCCAGAGAGAATACCATAGCTCCCAACCAAGGGGCCAAGCCATCGCCCGACCGAAGAGGGCGATCGCGAACCAGGCAAAGCCCAACAGAACGACGAAAACATCCACAACCAGGAAGCGATTCAGCCAGGTAAGAAACGTTGCTTTCATTGGCACAAGGGCCCATCGTTGCGACGCAAATTTTTCCGTGATGGACTGCTCTTGATTGTAGCAAGCGCAGGGTGTAGTGGCGTCCGGTGGGGGCATCTCACTTTGGAGACTCTTGGAGACTCCCCTTCGCCCTCCTTGGGAGAAGGGGCCGGGGGATGAGGGCCTTGCCTAACTGAGATGCACCCCGTCCGGTTCTGGAGCGGAACCAGGGCCGGGATAGGCAGAGTGGTAAGTCTGCTCACGGCGACCAAACCAGGCATAGCGCTGATCGCGAACTTGAGCGTAGGCGCGATCGCCCAGAGGCTTCGCCCCCGGCAAGGCACGGTACAGGTCTATGAAGCCGGCTCCCAAGGGGAACTGGCGCGCAATTTCTTCAGCCGCCGCACTGCCCTGCCAGCGCCGCTCCGGTTGCTGGGCGTCGATCAGGATCATGCCCCCTTGGCCGTCGGCCGCCTGCAAGCCGAATTGGGCCAAGGCTGAGGAATCTTGCATCGGAATGTAGTCAAAGCGATCGCCCTGATCCCACTGCTCCAGCCCTTGAACCAGGCTCGTACACAGGTTGCAGTCACCGTCATAGATCACGTGGTAAAGCATGATGGGGGTACCCAGAGAGAGTCACGAGCGTCTAGTGTGTAATATATCAGACTACGGTTGTAACTATCACGGCTCACTGGAGGACACCATGCGCCTAAAACGCTGGGAATCGCCCCGCCGCCAGGGGCGTAACGACAAAGGACGCGGCGGCTCGGCCCGCGCTCGCCAGCGCCGCAAGCAACAGCAGCAACTCCGTCGCCGCCTCACGGCCTCCTCTCCCGTCTAGGGCCCCTGTTGCGGGGGGAGGCCCGGGCTCCGAGGGGCCTGGGGATTTTTGTGCAATCCAGAGCTGGCAAGGATTTCAGCCGAAGTGTTACGGGGCTTTCATTCCCCGGCCCCTTCTCCCAAGCTGGGGGCAGGGGAGTTAGAAGCCCCTCTCCCAAGTTGGGAGAGGGGTTGGGGTGAGGGCTGAGCTAAGGAGTACCACCATCCCGCGTAAAATTTCGTCCCCCCCCGCGTCGCCGCCGCCGTCAGCCGACGGGCGACCTTGACTATAATCGGCCATGTTGAGAGGAAGCACCCGATGAATCGTCGTGAATTTATAACTTGGGCGGGCGTCAGTGCCCTAGCCACGTCGCTGCCCGTGGCCCTAGCCGCCTGCAACCCTGGCGAGGGCGAGCCGACGGCCGAGACCGCCGCTGGGCCGATCCCCGTCGGGAGTGTCCAGGAGTTAGAGGCTCAAGGCAGTCTGGTGATTGAAGAGCCGGAGAAAATCATTGTCGTTCGTGATCCGACGGATGCAACGCAGGTGTTGGCCTTGACGGCCAATTGCAATCACCGCAACTGCACCGTGGAGTGGCAGGCCGATGATCAAACCTTTGTTTGCCCTTGCCACCAGTCCATTTTTGCCCTGGATGGGACCAAGCAGGCTGGCCCAGCGACAGAATCCCTGCGATCGCTGACGGCAACAATCGACGGTGGGCAAATCCTGGTGGCGACATGACCAACGAGCCTGCGCCCCCCACCGCCGGGGAGCGGCCCTGCATTGAGCTGGGGCATTTTCTCAAGCGGGCCGGGGCCGTCAGCACGGGCGGTCAAGCGAAGGTCCTGATTCAAGCTGGTGATGTCACGGTGAATGATGTCCCAGAAACCCGACGGCGACGTAAGCTGGTAGCGGGCGATCGCGTCGTCGTCCAGGGTCGTCCGTTTACGGTAGACCTAGATTAGGGCCCTGCTCGATCCGGTTTGCCCTAGCTTTCGCCTCAGTCAGCGTCGTGACCGCAAACGCTGCCAAGGTTACGGGTTGCTCAGCTGGGGTCTGTCCTCCGGGACTCGTAGAACCCTTGCCCGCTTTCTCGATCGTGAGACAACGGGGTTGACGATGGCTACAATCCTTGCCTTAACGTGGGTTCGGGTGAAAATGGATGACGCGCCCTCGGTAACAGCCCCGGTCTCACGGCCCACCCACGTCTACTGTTTACCCTCAAGCTTATGTTGCGTCTTTGTGCTGCCCTGCTCCTTGCTTTCAGCCTTAGTTTCCCAGTCGCTCCGGTTGCCTTAGCAGGCCCTCTGGCAGCCCTGCCGGGTTTGAGCCAAGTCTTTGCGGGCTCTCCCCCCGAGGCTCTCGGTCCTACGGCGGGTCAGCTCGCGCCTTGCCCTGACTCTCCCAATTGTGTCGTGAGCCGTGACGATGCGGATACCATCCATCGCATTGAGCCCCTCCGTTATGGGGGCGATCGCGCCATAGCCCGGGCTACCTTGCAGCAGGTAATCGAGGCTATTCCTCGCGCCACCATCACGCAAGCCACCGATGATTACATCCGGGTCGAGTTTGCCAGCCGCTTGATGGGATTTGTGGACGATAGCGAATTCTATTTCTCTCCGACCGAGCCACAAATCGAAATACGCTCTGCCGCCCGCCTAGGAGAATCGGATCTCGGTGTCAACCGCCGCCGCCTGGAACAAATTCGCCTGGCCTTAGAAGAATTGAGCGCTGAGGCCGCTGAGGTCGCGGCGGGCCGTGCCACGCAGGGCTAAGGTCTAGCAAGCCCAAGGGCCCGACCCCCCCCAATCTTTGCCCCTTCGTCGCTGGGGTTTCCTCCCGTCAACCCTAAGCTGGGAGCCCTTTCCGGATTCGGGAGCACCCCGTCTTGAGCAAGGAACCTCTGGTTTCCCTGGTTCCCGTCTTGGGGGCAGGGGCTGGGGGTTTCTCGTCTCACAGGGGGGGGCAACCGTAAGGCCAAAGTTAGGCTGGCCCCTAGGATTCAGCCGACAGGGGTTAAGCTAGGAGCGGTTGCGTTATCGGCTTCCTATGGCAGTCTCGATCACCCCCCTAGCGGATACCCTGGGCACTTGCTGCACGAGTGACGGGCAGATCTCCTTGCTGGAGCTAGAGCGGGCTCCCCTCCTCGAGCAGGTCCGCGCTACGGGCGCGATCCTCTTCCGAGGTTTTGGGGCTAGCCCGGAGGAGTTCAAGGCCTTTAGTGGCTGCCTCAGCTCCCATTTCATGGCCTATCGCGGCGGTGCGATTCCTCGGGCTCAGGTGAAGGGCGACCGTACTGTACTGGCTGTGACCGGGAGCCATCTGGGCTATGCCGTCTCCCTCCACGGGGAGATGTACTACATGAAGCAGCGACCGGCGGTGATCTGGTTCTACTGTGCTGTGCCGGCGGAGACGGCGGGGGAAACGACGATCGCCGACGGGGAACAATTTTATCAACGGCTATCGCCAGCCACGCGCTCCTGCTTTGCTCGCCAGCTTTTGGCCTACCATCGCACTTATCCTGACGGTCTCTGGCAACGGGTCTATCAGACCGAGGATTTGGCCGTCGTGGCTGAAATCTGTGGGGAGAACGAGATCCAGTTTAGCTTCGATCCCATCACGCGATCGCTGACCACGCGCTCCTTGCGCTCGGCCCTCTCGACCAGTGTTTATACTCAGCGGCCGGTGTTTATCAACAACATCTTGCCGCTCCTGGATGGCCTTGTGGGCGATACGGAAAGCCGCGTCTCCTGGGCCGATGGCTCTGAGATTTCAGCCGCCCTAGCGGCTGAGCTGCGGGCGATCGCCGCTGAGCTGACGATCCCGATCGCCTGGCAGGCAGGGGATGTCTTGCTCCTCGACAATACCCGCTGGCTCCACGGCCGCCGCGCCTACAGCGATGCCCGCCGCGATATCCACGTTCGCCTTGGGGGCCCGCTCCTCACGGCCTAATTCGGGAGCACCCAGGGAAATCACGGCTATGATGAGGGAACAGGACTCAGACACTCGGTGCGGGCCCTGGAATTCAGTCATGGGCTCCTGTAGCCCTTAGCGGAACCAATTTGTGTCCCAGAGTCGTCTGCTGGGAGCATACCAGCTTATTAACCGCCCTCACCCTACATTCCGCTCCAAGGTTGGGCGCGGGCTTCCTGGCTCCCAGCTTTGGGCGCCGGGACTGGGGGATGAGGGCAACCGGAGCGCCTGGGATACACCCGTCTTCTCGGTCAATTTTGCGGCTGCCATGAGTACTCTTCCGACCCATTCCTCTGCGGCGTGACCCCTGGAGCCCGCTCTCGACTGCGGAGAGCGGGCTTCTCAACATCGCCGGCCAGAGGGTTGGAGTAGCCAGCCTTGCGCCTTGCTTGCCATTCCCCCTTACTGAGGTTTCAGGTCCATGTCCCTAACGGATTTTGCCATCATCGACAGCACACTCCGCGAAGGCGAGCAGTTTGCCGGTGCCCAGTTCTCAACTGCGGACAAGATCGAAATTGCTGAATCCCTGAATTTTTTTGGGGTGGACTACATTGAAGTGACATCCCCCTGTGCCTCGCCCCAGTCACGCCGAGACTGCACCATTCTGGCTGGGCTGGGATTGTCGGCCAAGGTGTTGACTCACCTGCGCTGCCATCTTGAGGATGCCAAAGCGGCCTTGGATACGGGCGTGGACGGTATCAACGTGGTGATTGGCACGTCTGCCCTGCTACGTCAGTTCAGCCACGGTAAGAGTATTCAGCAGATCATCGACACCGCCGCGACGGTGCTGAGCTATCTCCGAGAGCAGGGGCCGCACTTAGAGCTGCGCTTTTCGACGGAAGATTCCTTCCGCAGTGATCGCCAGGATCTCCTGCAAGTCTACGGCGCGATTGAGGCCTTGGGCCTGGTGCAGCGTTTTGGGATCGCGGATACGGTGGGCATCAGCACGCCGCTCCAGGTGGTGGAGGTGGTGCGGGATCTGCGCTCCGTGACCCAGGCCGATATCGAATTTCATTGCCACAATGATACGGGCTGCGCGATCGCCAACAGCTACATGGCTCTCGAAGCGGGGGCTACCCACATTGACACCACTGTGATGGGGATCGGGGAGCGCAATGGGATCACCCCCCTAGCGGGCCTAGTCGCCCGTCTTTACGCGAGTGCTCCAGAGCACCTCCGCCAAAAATACCGCTTGCAGCAGCTCATCTATCTGCACCAGTTGGTATCGAGGAAGATTGGCGTGCCAGTGCCGTTCAACCACTGCATCGTCGGCGAGAGTGCCTTTCACCACAAGGCGGGCATTCATACCAAGGCGGTGTTGAACAATCCAGCGACCTATGAAGTGCTCAACCCCCAAGACTTTGCCTGTAGCCGCTCGGTGTCGGTGAACCACCGGCTGACGGGCTGGCACGCGATCGCCCACCGCGCCCACGAACTCGGTCTACAACTGGATGAACTCCAGCTCCGAGCCTTGACCCAGCAGATCAAGGACCTGGCGGATCGCCAAGCCGTGACCTTGGCCGATGTGGATCGCATTCTCCAGGGTCGTTAGGGCCGCTTGTCTAGGGCAGCCCTTGCCAGATCTGGATTTCGGGCAGCGTCCTCAACCGGCCCTAAGGGCGAGGCCACCAACGCACTAGGGGAACCAGAAGGTAGCGGCTCAGGCTGAGGGAACCACCGAGGGCGATCGCCCCCAGGGCTCCCAGGCCGAGGCTCAAGCCCAAGTTCTCAAAGGCGATCGCCTGGGCCAATAGCTCCCAGGTAAACCAACCCTGCCGCCAGAGACCCCAAAAGATCCCACTGGTTCCCGTGAGGGCTGTGAGCCAATGGAGCCAATAGTGGCTCGGCAGGCCGAGGCCGACGAGCACAAAGGCGGTGCTGGTGACAGCCAAGCCCATGGCCCGGTAGGGCAAGGTGTAGGGTAAATTCTCCCAGAGTAACCAGCCAATGGTATAGCCGAGGCCGCCGCTGAGACCGGCCAAGACAGACGGGGGGCGTCGGGGCTCAGAGCTGGCCGTCGCCAGACCCCAGGCTACCCCAAACCCCGCAAGGGCAAAAGGCAGGGCTGCCTCGCTGGCGCTAATCTCCAGAGCACTGAGCTGCCGTACCAGACCCTCGAGGCTGCGAGCAAATCCTTGGCCCCAGGGACTGACCTGGAGGAGCACCCCCCCGAGCAAGAGACCGGCGATCGCGCTCGTACTGCTCAAGACCACGCTCCAGAGCGTCTCCAGCAGCGCCACCGCCAGGGCCGTACCCCCCCGTTGGAGGGCCTGCCACCCCTGCCGCCCCCGTCGCTGCCAGGGGGCGAGGCGATCGCGCCAGCGCTGGCGGCGGTGTATCTCGGCCTGCTGCTGCGATCGCTGGCGTAGCCCCGTCAGCTCCCCCAGGTGCTGTTGCAGACGCCGCGCCGAGGCCGGACGAGCGGCCGCCTCGGGTTCAACCATCGCCTCCAGCAGCAGGGCAAACTCAGGATCGACCGTGACCCCAGGTCGCCAGTGGAGGCGGCCCGTTGTCAAGTTCTCCAGCTCGCTCGGATGCCGGCCCGTGAGGAGGTGAATCGCGGTGCGGCCGAGGGCGTAGATGTCGGCTGTAGGCTCCACCCCACCGCCCTGGAGCTGTTCCGGGGGGCTGTAGCCGGAGGAAAACAACCGCGTAGAACTGGGGGCAGCGTCGATCTGCTTAGCACCACCAAAGTCAATCAAGACGATCTGGCCGCTCCCCGGAGCCCCGGAGGGCTGCCCCGGTCGCAGCATGAGATTGGACGGTTTAATGTCCCGGTGAACGATCTGGCGGCGGTGGAGTACCTCTAAAATCGCCGCCGTCTGCACCAACCACTGGTACACCAACAACTCGGGGCAGCCCTGGGGGTAGGTGGTCTGGAGCACGTCCTCGAGATTTTGCCCCGGGATTTTCTCCATCACCAGGCAATAAAGCTTGCAGCCGTCGGGGGTGCAGATCTCAAAAAAGCTGTTGGGTTCCACCCGAGGCACCCCTGGATGTCGCAGGGTTCGCAGCACGACGGCTTCTTGGGCAAAGAGTTGCAGGGCCTTATCCGCCGCGATCGTGAGGACTTTGAGCACCTTTTCTACTTGACGTAGCTCGTCCCAGACTGTGTAAATGGCCGCAAAGCCACCGGCCCCGAGGCGCTCTAGGGGGACGTAACGAGCTTGCAAGCGCAGGCTCGTGCCGCAGCGCTGGCAAAACTTGTGGTGGGGCGGCTGGGGGTAAGGAGCGGGGCAGTCGGGGTTGATGCAGTGCAGCGATGGCGGCGGCATGGGGAGGCAGGGGGCGTGAGGGGGCCGACCGGCCGCAGGTAGCCCTAGGCGCTAGCCAGGGCCTGCTGCACGCTCAGACCCAACAGTACTAGGGTACTGGAGAAGCCCGTTGCATACATGAGCGATCGCAGGATCGGCTGATCGAAGATGTAGCAAAGCGAGTAGAGCAGGCGTGCGGTGAGAAAGGCCAGCACTGCCCCGACCGCCCAAGGAGATTCAACCCCGACGACGTAGGCACTGAGGGCGGCGATCGCGTAGATCAGCAGGGCTTCAAACCCATTCTGATGAGCCCAGGTAGCCCGCTGGGCGTAGGGTGGCAAGCGGTCAAACATGGCTCGCGGGGCATGGGAATCATAGCCCAGCCGAAAGCGAGCATAGCCCACCCACATAAACGGGAAGTAAGCCAAAATGACCGCCCCCATCAGCGAGACGATTAGCAGCGATTCAAGGGGAAGCGTCAGCATAGCAGCAGGCCTACCAGGGCGTTAGTCAAAATAAAACAGCGTGACCACCTTCCGCTGTTCCTCCGCCTCCTCACAAGTGCGGAGCAGCGTATTGCTGTCGTGAAACGCAAAGCAGATCAACTGCTGGCAGCGGGCGACGATTTCGCGGTTGCAGATCGCGCTCGCTTCTCCCAGGGACAAGCGATCATGGTCAGCGTGCTCGACCAAGTGGATCACCTTTTCGAGTTGCTCTCGAGATTCTCGGGGCTGGCGCGCGAGGCTCTGGGGCAAGATCACCGTCAGCAAATTGGGGTCTGCCCGCATCGCGCCCCGGATTGCGGCTAGGTTGGTCCCCGTCGCCCCGGAGGTCGTTACCCGATTGCCGCTCAGCACTAGGGCATAGCTCATGACCTCAATCAGCTTTTGGTGGGTGATCGGCACATGGCGAGAGCCCAGGATGGCAATTCGCTTCGAGCTGGTCTGCTGAATCGTGGCTAGCTCCTGGGCTAGCGTATCGATCTCTTGAATTCCGGTGGTTTCGCTCAAACCCTAAACTCAGGTTACACAGAGAACGCAAAATATTGTAACAGAACCCTCTGACCCCCGCGCAGCGAATTGGCGGCATCGCGCCTCCCCAACTCAGCCGGCGGGAGAACGAGGCAGCGTCGGGCCCGGGGCCCAGGGGCCTCCCCAGCCAGGTCAGGGCGACGGTCTAGCCCCCATCCCGCTTGACCCCCGCCCCCGGCCTGGAGCCCTAGGCGTGGATCACCTCGGCTTCAGGGAGCCGGGAGTGCGCGCCGCCGCCCGGCGGCTCGCTTGCTGCAAGTCGGCCCCCAGCCAGCTCAGGTACTGGGGATAGACCGGCAGTCGCGGCACGAGCACCGCCTCCGGGCCTAGGGCGGCCGCTAGCTGGGCCGGGGTCGGGTGCGGATAGTCGGGGTTGACTTCATCCTTTGGGCTCAAACCGCCCAGATCGCGGGCTCCGGCTGCCACACAGGCCCGGAGCCAGGCCGGCTGGGTGACCAGATTGGGAGGAATCTGCACGGTAATCTCGGTCGGTAGGAGCTGGCGGGCGAGGCGCACGGCGGTCAGGAGGCGATCGCCCCCTAAGGCCGCCAGGCCCGCCGCCTGCCGTCCGCCGGGGCTGTGGGGTTGTAGGATCACTTCCTGGATATGACCCCAGCGCTGGTGGCAGGACGCGATCGCTGCCAGGCTGAGCCGCCAGTCCGCCTCGGTCTCACCAATCCCCAGGAGCAGGCCCGTTGTGAAAGGGATGCCCAACTCCCCGGCTTGGTCTAGCTGTTGCAGGCGCTGGCGCGGTTCTTTGCTCGGGGCGTGGCGATGGACGGTGTGGAGAAGAGTGGGGGTTATCTGTTCCAGCATCAGCCCCAGGGACACGTTGACCGTTTGGAGGCGGGTCATCTCGGCGCGGCTAAGGGGGCCGGCATTGGTGTGGGGCAAGAAGCCCAGGTCCAGGGCCAGGGCCGCGAGGTCGTAGAGGTGCTGGCTCCAGGCTGCCCGGCGGGGACTTTGGGGATGGACTTCGCCGCTGAGGAGCAGGATCTCGATCACGCCGGTTCCCTGCAAGGCTCGCAGCCGGGTTTCGGCCTCCGGGAGGGATAACCAGGGGCTGGTTCCGGGGTCGCGGCGAAAGTTGCAATAGCCGCAGCGGTTAAAGCATTCGTAGGTGGGAACTAGGGTGTAGGCGGGGCTGTAGGTCAGCGTGAGCATCGGGTCTGGGGGTTGCCGCTTCGACTAGGTTCAGGCGCTGGAGCCACGGGGTCGGACCGGGCACAGCTCCTGTGTTTACAATTTGAAGGGTAAGGGTTGCGGGTTGACAAGTAGGTAGGGGTTATGGAACTGAAAAGCTTTCGGGAGTTCTTCGACTGTTGCGTGGGTCATTGGACCACGGAGCGCACTTACCACTACTTGACCCGGCAGGAGGTGGAGCGATCGCATACGGAGTTTCAGGTCAGGCGCCTTGGCTCGGCGATGAAGCTTAAGGTCCTGGCGGATAACCAGTATGTCCCCCCGCCCCAACTCGAGGACCTCCAGGGGTTTGCCCTCAACTTTCACACGGTCTCGGAGACCGGAGAGACGGTTTCGCAGCAGCTCAATTTGCTCTTTGTGCCCAAGATTGCTGGGGATGGGGTGCTCGAAGGGGACTATCTACGCGATCGCGCCTACGAAGAGGCCCGCCCCATCGTGTCCCACTTTCGCTTTACGGACGAGAGCCGGGAGCTGCTCATGACGACTCCCTACACCCACGTCACCTCGGTGGATTCCATCACGCTGATTAATCCCAACCTCCGCATCCGCCGCATTTACAATTTCCAGCGCCCCGGCCCCAATCGACCGCTAGACACCATGCTGCTCGTCGGCTTTGGGGTGGAGCAAAAGGAGGCCTCAAGGCCGACGGCGGCGGGGAGCCCTTAGGCCGGTTCCGGGGGATGCCAGTAGCGAGCGGCGTCGCCAAGGGAGCGGGTGATTAATTGGCGATCGCCCAAGGGGAGACGCTGGCGGGGCTGGACTGGGGTAGCCCCCAGGGCGGCTATGACTTGCCGGCCGACGGCCCGACCGAGGAGCGGCGGCACAGCATTTCCCACTTCTCGAAAGCCGTGCCATTTCGTCGTGTGAAAGCGAAACCAGTCGGGAAAAGAGTGCAGTCGTGCGGCCTCCCGCACGCAGATGACGCGATCGCGGTCGGGGTGCAGGGGACGAGCCGAGGTATGGCGACCCCGCTCTGAGTTAGTTCCCGCGCGTAGGGTACAACAGCGCTTGGTCCAGTCCAAGCGTCGCAGGCGGCTGACCGGCTCCAGTTGACCGGGGGGAGTGGTGTGAAAGCGGGCCCTGGAGGTCTCGGTGTGATGGGTGCGACGGCAGCCCGTCAGGAGGCGACGGTTCCAGCGGCGCGGGTAGGCATAGTTGCTGGCGTCGGTGGCGCGATCGCGCAGCAGCCGCACATAGTCACTGGCGGCCGCCTCGAGGCGGCGCAGGGCCGCCGGGGATAGCTCCAGCTCATCGGTGTCGAAGAGGCCGGGAAAGGCGTCCAGATCCGGGAGGTCTTGCAGGGCATCGCCCACCGTAGGCGCAAATTGAAAGAGCGGCGGAATCACGGGGTTGAGGGGGCCTGTGTCGCGTCGGCTCCCCAGGATAAACAGGCGCTTGCGCTCCTGGGGCACACTGAAGTCGGCGGCGTTGAGCAACTGCACGGTGACTTGGTAGCCGGCAGCACTGAATTCATCTTGGAGACGCTCGAGGAGGGGGCGGTAACGGAGGGCCTTCAGGCCGGGCACATTTTCCATCACAAAGTAACGCGGTTGCAGATCGCGAACCAAGCGACAGAACTGGAAGATGAGGTGGTTGCGCGTGTCGCTAGGGCTCCGTTTTCCCATGATCGAAAATCCCTGGCAAGGCGGGCCACCAATGAGCAGATCGAGGTGTTGTAGGTGGGGGTACTGGCCCTGGGCCAAGGCCCAGACTTCTGTACTGCTGACCTGGGTGAGATCGGCGCAGAGGACAGGAGTGTGAGGAAAATTGAAGCGGTGTACACTGGCATGAACGGGGTCCTTTTCGACCGCTGCGACCACATCAAAGCCGGCCTGCTCAAGACCCAGGGAAAATCCCCCCGCACCGGCAAACAAATCGATCGCGGTGGGTCGCGCCTGACCGCTACTTTCGACCATCCCTGGGGCCCGCTCCTGAGTTGAAAAGTACTACTTTTCATCATCGCCTAAAGTGGTCTTTTTGGCGATCGCCGCTCTGCTACCACACCCCTCAGTCCCGGAAAGTAGGGTCCGAGATCCCGTTGCCGCTTCTCCCAGCAACCGTGGTTTTGCATTGGACTACAGCAGCCAGAATTGTACCGAAGCGCCCTCACCCTCCGGTCCTTGCTGCCAAGGCTCGGACTAGAGGAGATGGTAATTCCTCTCCTTCAGGGTTATCGATTAGGGGGCATCTCACTTTGGAGACTTCCCTGCGCCCGGGTGGACAAAATTTTACGCGGGATGTTGGTACTCCTTAACTAAGCCCTCACCCTAACCCCTCTCCCAAGTTGGGAGAGGGGCTTCTAACTCCCCTTCTCCCAGCTTGGGAGAAAGGGCCGGGGGATGTAGATGCGCAGCGGCTTCTCGCAGAGGGGGTAAACTTGTCTAACGGCGATGCTCCCTACCGATTACCCAAAAATTGCGGAACTTCTTGCTGCATCTGGGATTCAGATTCCAGGCTGAGCGCGAAAACCCCCTAAAACGGGTTGAGCAATCCCCGGCCCCCTGAGCAAGAGGGGGATAGCAAAATCCCGCCAGCCCCCAGCACGGTTGGGGAATGGCGGGCAAGTCCGCAGCGCAGGAGTTTCAGGTTTTCGGTGTACTGAGGAGCCCAGCCTTCAGAGCAGAGGTTAGGGGATGGCAGCTCTCAGGGGCTTTCCCCAGCGTGGGCTCCCTCAGGCTAAGGGGCTGGCGGCTGGGGCCTAGAGCGTAGCCCAGCGCGGGAGAGGGCGCTTAAAACGCACGGGCGCATCTCAGTTGGGAGGACCCCCCTTCGCCCTCCCGAAGAGAAAGGGCCGGGGGCTATCAACGCACAGCGGCTGACTGACGATGCACCCAAACGCGCTACCCTCTCGGGATTCCCAGCAACCGTTTGCCCTCAGCTCAGGGCTTCTAGATAATCCCGCACCCGGTTGCGGCGCTTTGGCTGGCGCAGCTTTTGCAGAGCCTTGGCTTCGATCTGGCGCACCCGTTCTCGGGAGAGCTCGAGGGCGCGGCCGATTTCCGCTAGGGAGTAGGGCTGCCCTGTTTTCAAGCCGTAGCGCATCTGGATCACGTCTCGCTCGCGGCTGGTGAGGTCAGCGAGGAGGTGGTGCAGTTCTCGCAGCAGCGCTTCCCGCATCATCAGGTCTTCCGGCGAGGTTTCTTCGGTTTCCAGCAGATCGCCCAGTTCAGTGTCCTTTTCTTTGCCGACCTTGATTTCTAGGGACACCGAGCGCGGCACTCGCAGCAAGACTTCCCGCACTTGGTCGGCGGTCATGTCCAGCTCGCGGGCCACTTCCTCCATGCTCGCTGTGCGGCCCTGGTCTTGGGACAGTTTGCGCTGAGCCTTTTTAATCTTGTTCAGCTTTTCAGTGATGTGAACCGGTAGGCGAATGGTGCGGCTCTGGGTGGCGATCGCCCGCGTGATCCCCTGGCGAATCCACCAGTAGGCATAGGTGCTGAAGCGGTAGCCCTTAGTCGGGTCAAACTTCTCCACCGCTCGCTCGAGGCCCAGGGTTCCTTCCTGGATCAGATCCAGCAACTCCATGCCGCGATTCTGATACTTCTTTGCCACCGAGACCACCAAGCGCAGGTTCGCCTTGATCATGTGTTCCTTCGCCCGGAGTCCGACCCGCTGGCACTCCTCCAGTTCCGGCACCGTCAGGCCGGCGACCTCAGCCCAGCGCTGCTTACCGGCGGCGAGGGTCTGCTTCAACTCCCCGGGGTCCATCTCCACGGCGGCCGACCAGCGGCTCCAGGAGGGGCGGTGACCCAACTGAGACACGAGCCGGTCGTGGGCATCGATCAGCGTTACCAACTGCTGCATCACGGCATCCCCTTGGTCGGCCTGCTGAGCCCGCAATTCCAGCAGGGCAATATGGCGCTGGATGCACTGAGCTTCTGCGACTTCCTCATCGCGCCGTAGCAGAGGCACGCGACCAATTTCCGTCAGATACAAGCGGACGAGGTCCGTCGTGCTCCGGCCGCCACGCCCCGGTCGTTCCGCGAGATCAGGGTCCTCTGCCATGACTGCGACCAGATCGGCAGGAGGGTCAAGCTCTAAAGCATCGGGCTCCAGCTCAGGGGCGAGCGGGGTCTCTTCGAGGGGGAAATTAGCAGACAAAGGCTTAGTTGGCATGGCATTTCTGGATGGACGACCGTGACAGCAGTGCTGGCCTTGAGAGACACCGAACCGCTCCAGCGGTACACGAGGGGCGAGACGGCGACGCAGGCAGTGAGCCGCGAGGCTCCCATCTGCAACGCCCTGATGGTGAGGGGTGAGTCCCCGTATTTAGTATAGGAAGCGGGCTTCCGGGAGGAGGTGACAGTGATCAGAGCGATGCGTGAATCTTCATCACCCCAGGCCGTGATTCCGCTGAAATTCCCGAATTTGCCCCCGTAATTGCCCTTAACCGCGGCCGAGGTGGGTGAAATGATCCGGCCTTCGCTGCTAGAGTAAATCAGCATTCATCACGGTCTATCGTTTTCGATTCCTTTTCGATTTCATGGGGGATAGCTATGGCCACCGCAACCGCTCAGCCGGCTCTACTCGTGCTTGCCGATGGCACCGTTTACCAGGGCTGGTCCTTTGGGGCGACGACCACGGCTATTGGAGAAGTCGTCTTCAATACGGGCATGACGGGCTATCAGGAAGTGCTCACCGATCCCAGCTACTGTGGGCAGATCGTCACCTTTACCTACCCGGAGTTGGGCAATACCGGGGTGAACTCCGAGGATGAGGAATCCCAAGGCCCGCAGGTGGCGGGCGCGATCGCCCGCAACATCTGCTGGCGGCCGAGTAACTGGCGATCGCAACAATCCCTGCCGGACTACTTGGCTGAGCACCGCATCCCCGGTATTTACGGCGTCGATACCCGCGCCCTCACCCGAAAAATCCGCGTCGCCGGGGCGATGAACGGCGCCCTCTCAGCGGAAATTCTCGATCCCGACGAGCTGCTACACCGCGTGCAGTCCGCCCCTTCCATGGCGGGGTTGAATCTAGTCGAGCGCGTGACCACGAGCCGAGTGTATGAATGGTCAGAGCCCACGGCCCGGACCTGGGAGTTCAGCGAGGTGGCCGCCGACGGCGAGCCCCTGACCGTTGTGGCCATCGACTTTGGCATCAAGCGCAACATTCTCCGTCGCCTCGCCAGCTACGGCTGCCGGGTCATTGTCGTGCCGGCCCACACCCCCCCAGCGGAGATTCTTGGCTATAACCCCGATGGCATCTTCCTGTCCAACGGGCCCGGGGACCCAGCCGCCGTGATGGAGGGCATCGAGACGGCCCGGACCCTGCTCGAGAGCCAGAAGCCGATGTTTGGCATCTGCATGGGCCATCAGATCCTGGGTCTGTCTCTGGGGGCCGAAACGTTTAAGCTCAAGTTCGGCCATCGGGGTCTCAATCAACCGGCCGGCCTGAAACAGCAGCAGGTGGAGATTACCAGCCAAAACCACGGCTTTGCGGTGACGCCGGAATCCCTCGGCCCCGAGGTGGAAGTGACCCACCTTAATCTCAATGACCGCACCGTGGCTGGGCTGCGCCATAAAACCCTGCCCTGCTTCTCGGTGCAATACCACCCCGAAGCCAGCCCCGGCCCCCACGATGCCGACTACTTGTTCAAGCAGTTTGTAGACCTGATGCGCGATCGCCGCTAGGGCTTCGTTGCCATCGTTCCTCCTCCCTAACTCCCCATGCACGCCCTCTCCATCCCCACCTGGATCATTCACATCGCCAGCGTCCTCGAGTGGATCGCAGCCATCTGGCTCATCGGGCGCTATGGCCAAGTCCAGGGCGATCGCCGCTGGTACGGCCTGGCGATCGCCATGCTCCCGGCCCTCGCCAGTGCCCTGTGTGCCTGTACCTGGCACTTCTTTGACAACGCCCCCGACCTGGACTGGCTGGTGACGACCCAGGCGGCCCTAACCCTCGGGGCCAACGGGGCCCTCTGTCTCGCCGCCTGGGGTCTCTGGCGGGGCACGGCGGCCGCCGACTCTCACGAACAACCCTAGTAGAGCCTTGAACCGATGGACAAAAACGCCCTCTTCGCCCTCTCCCTCTTTCCTTACCTTGGTTTCCTCTGGTTCATGACCCGCTCCGGTCGCACCCCACGCCTGGCCCTGATCGGCTTTTACCTGCTGCTCCTGTTTGTGGCGATCACGATCCCGGCCGGCCTCTACGCCGAACGGGTCCTCGGGGTCTCCCTGGCTAACGTTGATTGGCTGCACGGGGGCGCTGAGTTTTTTCTCACCCTGTCCAATATTTTCGTCGTGCTGGGCTTTCGCCAGGCGCTCCTAGAGGCCCAAAAGCCCTCCTCCTAATTGAAAGTCTCCCAGAATTGGGAGATTTAGAGGGCCCAGCCCTAGAACACAAACTGCACCGCCACAGCCACCCGGCCGTCCGCTAAGCGCTCTACCCTGATCTCTCGCACAAACTCCCGCAGGTAAAAGCGACGCTCGGCCTCCGAGAGATCGAGCCAAAACTGGGGCAGCGAGACGTTGGCGGCGATCGCCCCCAGGCTCGCAGGCGGCAACTGGGCGACCTGGGCCTGCAAGGTGGCCAACTCGGCTTGTAGCCGGTAGCGGCGCAGGGCGGCTGTGTCCGCATCAAGAATCCCCTGCTGCTCCAGGGCCGGTAACTGAGCGAGAATCTGCTCCTTAGCCGCCACTTGGGCGGCGATCGCCCCCTGGAGGACCGCCGGATCGGGGGTCTGGGCCGCGGCCACGGCCGCTGGGAGCGCTTGGCAGATGTGGGCGATCGCCGCCTGGAACACGGCCTCATAGGACCAGGCCCGGCAGGGGGGCTGCTGGGGGCAAGCCTGGGGCCGCAAGTAGAGGTACTCCCGCCGCACACCCTGGCGACGGGTGACGCGGGCCACGGTCAAGGGCGACTGGCAGCGGGCACATTGCACCAGACCGGCGAGCGATCGCGGCGCGCTGGCGGTGCGGGGGGGCAGGCGACGATTGCGGCGCAGGAGGCGGTCGATCTGGGCTGCCTCCTCACGACTGAGGATCGCCGCGTGGGTGTCGGGGATCACGTCGCCGGTGATGTATTGGGTATCACCGCGATAGATGGGATGGCTCAGCCAGCGGCGGCCTGTGGTGGGGGAAATGGTCTTGCCAAACTTTTGCTCCAAGTAGCGCACCGCCCCTCGCAGGGAGCCGTAGAGCAGGTAACGGTCAAAAAAGGCCTTGACCACGGGGGCCGTGCTGCGGTCGAGCCGGTAGCGATCCTGGCCGCGCCGGTAGCCATAGGCGGCCTTGCCCGGCGGCGGCAAGGCCTGGAGCCGATTGCGGGCATGGCCCCGGCGCAGGGCGCGGCGGCGCTGCTCGGCCTGGACCTGCTCCAGCAGGCGGAGAAACTCAGGGCTGAGGGCTACTTCGGGGGTCGTGGCGGTGGCCACCAAGAGTTCAATCCCCAGGACCTGTAAAGCGGCGAGGCGATCGCCCACGGCGGCCAAATCCTCCCCCAAGTCGGCGAGCTGTCGCACCCACAGGTAATCGAGGGGCTCCTGCCGAGCCTCGGCCAGCAACTGCTGCCACTGCTGGCGATTCTCCGGCGGAGACGCTGCGCGAACGTCGCGATCGCAATACACCTGAGCGATCGCTAAACCCGGCGGCAACACTAAGGGCGCAGCTTCCAGCAAGGGATCGCAGGCACAGTAGGCAACAATTCGCATCGGTTCAGAGGGGGGCGGGCAAACCCAGCGCTCGTTGGCAGCGATACAATATTGTAAGAATTGTAGGAAATTGAGTCACGAGGATTGCCGACGTGGGTGATACGTTGCTGGAACTGACCGACCTGAAGCGAGATCTAGAAACCTTGTCGCAGCGCCTGGGTAAAACCCAGGAGTATCTTTGACCTGCCGGCCCTCAACGCTAAAATTCACGATCTCGAAGCGCTCGCTGCTCAGCCCGAATTTTGGGACAACCAGGAAATTGCTCAGGCAACGTTACGGGAACTGAGCGAGCTAAAAGCTAGCCTAGCGCAGTACCACACCTGGCAGCAGACCTGGGAAGATAGTCAGGCCGTTGTCGAACTGCTGGAGCTAGAAACTGACGCCGCTTTACTGACCGAAGCAGCGGAGAATCTCACGACGCTCAGCCGCGAACTGGATCGCTGGGAGCTGCGCCGACTCCTCTCGGGGGAGTACGATGCCGAAGGAGCGGTGCTGACGATCAATGCCGGCGCGGGCGGCACTGACGCCCAAGACTGGGCGGAAATGTTGCTGCGGATGTACAAGCGCTGGGCGGAACGCCAAGGCTACAGCGTCCAGCTCACGGAACTTTCTGAAGGCGACGAGGCTGGAATCAAATCGGCGACCTTGGAAATCAGCGGCCGCTACGCCTTTGGCTATCTGAAATCCGAGAAGGGAACCCACCGGTTGGTGAGAATTTCGCCCTTCAATGCCAACGGCAAGCGCCAGACCAGCTTTGCGGGCATCGATGTCATGCCGGCCCTGGATGCGTCGGTCGTTAGCCTCGAGATTCCCGAACCGGACTTAGAGATTACCACGTCGCGCTCCGGCGGCAAGGGCGGTCAAAATGTCAACAAGGTGGAAACGGCCGTGCGCGTGGTTCACCTGCCCACGGGTCTAGCCGTTCGCTGCACTCAGGAGCGATCGCAGTTGCAAAACAAAGAGAAGGCCCTCGCCCTGCTCAAGGCCAAGCTCCTTGTCATTGCCCAGGAGCAGCGGGCCCAGGAAATTGCCGAAATTCGCGGCGACATCGTGGAAGCAGCCTGGGGCAACCAGATTCGCAATTACGTTTTCCATCCCTACCAAATGGTGAAGGACCTCCGCACCAATCAGGAAACAACGGCGATCGCCGAAGTCATGGATGGCGCCCTCGATCCCTTCATCGAAGCCTACCTCCGCCAAGAAACCCAGATGGCCTAGCGGCCTTGCACCCCCCCAGGAGAGACCCGCCATGACCCTAGCCAAGCCAGAGATTCAATACCAATACCGCCAAGATAAGGTGATCCTCGAGGATTGGGTTGAGGTCCCGATTCCTGACCCAGAGCAGTACATCACCGAAGACGATACCCCCGTGGACAACCTGCTGTCAGAAAAGCAACAGCGCTTACTCACCACGTGCCTCTACAGCTCCTTGCCGGACCAGCAGCCCTTCTTGGCGGTGGCCAACGTCGGCCTCTACTACAAGGCTCATCAGCCCGTGATTGTGCCGGATGTCATGGTGAGCTTCGGCCTAGAAGCCCCGGAGGACTGGGGCAAAAAGGGCAACCGTTCCTACTTTGTCTGGAACTTGGGCAAGCCGCCCGATATTGTGATTGAAATCGTCTCTAACAAGGTCGGCAACGAACTGGGAAGTAAGCTGGAAGACTACGCCCAGGCCCGCGTCGCTTACTACGTCGTGTTTGACCCGCTGCAACAACTGGGGGAAACCATCCTTCAGGCCTATCAACTGGTGGGAGCGGTCTATCAGCCCCTCGCCGACCTCTGGTTCGATCCCTGGCCCCTAGGGCTCACCCTCTGGTCGGGAACGTTTGAGGATCGCACCTGGGATCGTTGGCTGCGCTGGTGCGTTCGCGAAGCATCGCCGCAGGAGAATCGCCAAGGTCAGGTCTTGCTCACGGGCGACGAGCGAGCCGAGCAAGAACGCCAGCGAGCTGAGCAGGCCCAGCAGCAAGTCGAGCAAGAACGCCAGCGGGCCGAGCAGGCCCAGCAGCAAGTCGAGCAAGAACGCCAGCGGGCCGAGCAGGCCCAGCAGCAAGCCGAGCAAGAACGCCAGCGGGCCGAGCAAGAACGCCAGCGGGCCGAACGCTTAGCCGCCCTCCTGCGGGCTCAAGGTCTCGATCCAGATTCCTTCACGTAAGCGATCGCCCCTATGCCAGCCTCTGCCGAATTGGATCGCGAGATGATGGGACGCTGCCTCCAGCTTGCCCAGCGGGCCCGGGGCAAAACAGCCCCGAACCCGCTGGTGGGCTGTGTGATCGTTCAGGGGGAAACCGTGGTGGGGGAAGGGTTTCACCCCGGCCCTGGACAGCCCCATGCGGAGATTTTTGCCCTGAAGGCGGCGGGGGAGCAGGCGCGAGGGGCGACCCTCTACGTGAACCTAGAGCCCTGCTGTCACTACGGCCGCACTCCACCCTGTACCGAGGCGATTCTGGCCGCTGGCTTGGCGCGGGTTGTGGTGGGCCTCGTTGATCCCGACCCGCGCGTGTCCGGGGGCGGCCTCGCCCAGTTGCAAGCGGCCGGCCTCGCGGTGACGGTCGGCGTTGAGGAAGCGGCCTGTCGCCAGCTCAACGAGGCCTTCATTCACCGCACGCGCTATCAGCGCCCCTTCGGCCTGTTGAAATATGCCATGACCCTAGACGGCAAGATTGCCGCCTCGACGGGCCACAGTGCTTGGATCACCAGCGAGAAGGCGCGGCAACGGGTCTATGAGCAGCGGGCCGCGGCCGATGCCGTGATCATTGGCGGTAACACGGTGCGCCGGGATAATCCCCGCTTGACGACGCACGGCCTGAGCGATCGCAATCCCCTGCGGGTGGTCATGAGCCGCAAGCTGGACTTGCCCGTGACGGCCAACCTCTGGCATACCGAAGCCGTGTCAACCCTGGTCTTTACGGAGATGGGGGCAAACCTGCCCTTGCAACGTCTTCTGATGCAGCGCGGGGTTGAGGTGGTCGAACTGTCCGCTCTCGAACCGGCGGCGGTGATGGCAAATCTCTACGACCGTGGTTTTATGCAGGTGATGTGGGAGTGTGGGGGATTGCTGGCAGCTCGGGCGATCGCTGACGGGGCGGTGCAGAAGGTGATGGCCTTCATCGCGCCGAAAATCATCGGCGGTTTGGGCGCTCCCACCCCCGTCGGCGATCTCGGTCTCAAGAGCATGACCGAGGCCTTGCGCCTGGAAGGGGCAACCTGCCAAGTCATCGCCCCTGATTTCCTCATTGAAGGCTATTTGCCGGTCCACACCTGACCGCTGGGAGCGGGGGAGCCCTTAGGCCCGCTGGTAGTCTCCCGATTGCCCCCCGGTCTTGGACTGGAGGCAAATGGCTTCAATACTCATGGCCCGATCCAGGGCCTTGGCCATATCGTAGAGCGTCAGAGCCGCCACACTGACCGCCGTCAGGGCCTCCATTTCCACGCCCGTCGTCGCGGTGGCGATCGCCGTGGCGCGAATGTGGTAGCCCGGCAGGGTCGGATCGGGCTCCAGGTCCACCGTCACCTGCTGGAGGGGCAGAGGATGGCAGAGGGGGATCAGGTGGCTGGTCTGCTTTGCCGCCATGATCCCGGCTAGGCGGGCCGTGGCCAGTACGTCCCCTTTCGGAGTATTGCCCGCTTCGATGGCGGCCAGGGTGGTGGCGGCCATGCGAACCTGGCCGCGGGCGATCGCCTCCCGGCGGCTCACGGGCTTGGCGGCCACGTTCACCATCTGGGCTTGGCCCTGGGAATCGAGGTGACTGAGGCGGGGAGCGGGCGAATCGGTGGACATGGGCTTGTCATCTCCCGGGTGGGGTGTGTTATAGTGTCAAAGCTGAAGAATTAACGCTTCGGCTATTAAGGGCTTGTAGCTCAGTGGACTAGAGCACGTGACTACGGATCACGGTGTCGGGGGTTCGAATCCCTCCTGGCCCGTCTACAGTGAGGAAAATTTGGCTCCGTTGGGGCCGGTCAGGCTTCTGGTCTGAGCCTCCAGTTCCGCCGCGCAAGCTTGGGCGATCGCCCAGAGCTGCTCTGGCTCGGGGGGCTGGCGGAGGACTGCCTCCAGCCGCGCGATCACGGCGTCGGCCGTGGCTCGGCTGGGTTGGCAGCTTTGAACAGCGACGATCTGAGGATGGGCTGTGGGGGCGATCACTTCCCCCGTGGCCACCAGACCTTCGTGGAGCTTTTCCCCCGGACGTAGGCCGGTGATCGCGATCGGAATCTCCAGATTGGGGGTGAAGCCCGCTAGGTGAATCATCTGCTCGGCCAGATCGTAGATATTGACCGGCTCCCCCATGTCCAGGATCAAGGTTTGCCCCGAGGCGCCTACGGCCAAGCTCTGAATCACCAACTGAGAGGCTTCCGGAGTGGTCATAAAGTAGCGTGTGACTTGGCGATCCGTCACGGTGACGGGGCCGCCCCGCGCGATCTGAGCCTGGAAAATGGGCACAACACTGCCCCGACTGCCGAGCACATTGCCAAACCGGACAACCAGGAAGCGACTCGCTGGGTCATCGGCCTGGGCCCGCACCAGCAACTCGGCCAAGCGCTTACTGAGGCCCATGAAATTGCAGGGATCAACGGCCTTGTCGGTGGAAATGGCCACAAAGGTGGCGACCCCCTGCTGGGCGGCCAAGCGAGCCAGGTGAGCGGTGGCGATCGCATTGTTGGCCAAAGCCTCCGTGGGATTGCCCTGCATCAGGGGGACGTGCTTATGGGCGGCGGCGTGGAAGAGTAGCTCCGGCTGGTAGGTGGCGAGGAGGTGGCGGAGGCGATCCTGGTGGCGGATGTCGGCGATCAGAGGCGTGAGGGTCAGGTGGGGAAAGCGGCCGCGCAACTCTTGTTCAATATTGAAGATGCTGTTTTCGCCCCGCCCGAGGAGCAACAGGTGGCGCGGCTGAAGCTGGGCAAGGTGGCGACAGATCTCGGAGCCAATCGTGCCCCCAGCGCCAGTGACCAGGACGACGCGATCTTGCACTTGGGCGCGGGCACTGGGAAACGGGGTATCAAAGCCTTGGTCAAAGTCGAGCTGCACCTCGGGGCGACCGAGGATGTCTTGGATCTGCACAGGCCGGACTTGGGGTGCGAGGGAGCGATCGCGCAGCAGCTCGGCGGAACTGGGGAGCACCTTCAGAGCCAGGGAGGTGCTCCGGGCCAGAGCCACCAGCTTGCGAATTTGGCTGGCCTCGGCGGAGGGCATACAGATCAGACCCTCCTCAGCGCGGTGGTAGCGGGCGATCGCCACGAGATCCCGGGTGGGGCCCAGCACCTTCACCCCCTCAACTCGTCGGCCGAGCTTCGTCGGGTCATCGTCCACAAAACCGACGATCTCCAGATTCAGGTGCCGGTTTTGGCGAATTTCCTGCACCAATTGCCCCCCGGCAATGCCCGCGCCGATTAGCAAGACGCGACGGCGTTCGGCCTGGGGGGCGCGGTAGGTGTAGGCACTGAACTTGTGGCGACGCATCGACCAGCGGCGGGCATAGCGCAGGGCCACCATGGCCATGAGGCAAAAGCTCCAGTCCATCGCCGCGACTCCGAGGGGCAAGCGGAGGGGCAGGGCGATCGCCGTAGCGAGCAGCAGTAGCAGCGAGTAGGTGCTGACCGCGACCACGATCGTCAGCGTGTCTTTGATGCCAAACAGCCGCCAGATCTGCTGGTAGAGTCCCCAGGCCGCTTGCACTGCCAGCCGACCGGGGATCGCCGCTAGGGGCAGCCAGACGGCCATCGCCGCATACTCCGGCGGCAGCAGGCCCTCAAAGCGGAGCCAGAAGGCGAGGGTGCTGGCAAGCCAAGCAACGCTGCCATCCAGCACCAAGTGCCCGAGGCGGTAAATCGAGATGGTCGGCAAGGGAAGGCGCATAGCCGGGTTAAAAGGGGCTCAAGGTCGGCAGCAGGAGACCTTATCAGTATCGGTGAAATCTGTAGCCTAGATCACCCCTGAGCGAGGAACCCAGATGGCGGCCTGGCAGCAGAGGACCGTTAACACCATATACAGCAAGGCGACCTGGGCATGAGACCAGCCAGATTGCTGAAGACGTTGGTAGAGATGGCTACGATGGGCCTGGAAGATGTTCTCACGGTTCACGAGACGCCGCACTAGGGTGAACCCCGCATCCCCGATCAGGGGCAGGGTTGCCAGGGCGGCGGCTCCCGCTTGGCGGCCGGTCTCCGCCTGGAGCAGGGCGATCGCCACACAGGCCCCCAGGACCGTGCTGCCCACATCCCCCATGAAGATCTTGGCCGGCGACCAGTTCCAGTAGAGAAAGCCGGCTAGGGCCGCCGCGAGGAGCCACCAGAGGGGCTGCTGCAACAGCAGGGCAAAGCAGGCCAATTGCAGGGCGGTGCTCCCCCCCACCAGGCCATCGAGGCCGTCCATGAAGTTGTAAGCATTGATAAACGCGGTGATCAGGATCACCGTCAGCAGCAACAGTCCTCCCTGGGCCGCCAGCCCTAGGTTGGCCTGGCCGGGGAGTTGGCCGACACTGGCGATCGCCACGATCGCCGTCAGGCACTGCACCCCATAGCGGACTGACGCGGGCACACCTTGGCGGTCATCTAGATAGCCCACCAAGGCCAGGGGCAGCAGGGCCAGGGCCAGGCTCCAGGGGGCGGGACGCAAGGCCGCCGCCGGTAGCTGCTCGGGGGCCCAGGCGGCCACCCCGAGGGCGATCGCGCTGGTCAAGGCAAAGGCCCCGAGAAAGCCCAGTCCCCCGCCCCGGGGCGTGGGGCGCTGGTGGGAGCTGCGTTCATTGGGAATGTCGAGCAGGGCGGCGCGGAAATAGGCCTGGACGGCCCCCGTGAGCCCGAGACTCAGCAGGAAACTGGCGATCGCCAGCAGTAGCCAGATCATGATTCCGCCCACCTCCACCTAGGGTTCTGTTGCCTACTGTACAATTTGCCGGGACCAGCTCCCCTAGGCTGCGATCGCGTAGCCATTCCTCGGCCCCTGGCATCGGATTCCTCGAGACCCCATGACGACGACACCCCCGACCTCCCCCGAATCGCCGCCCCTACTGCGGGTCGAAAACCTTCAGGTGCATTTCCCCGTTTGGCAAGGCGGGCTCCTTCAGCGCCAAGTGGGCGCCCTCAAGGCTGTGGATGGGGTCAGCTTCGCGATTCGTGCCGGGGAGACCTTCGGCCTCGTGGGCGAGTCTGGCTGCGGCAAGAGCACCACCGGCCGTGCCCTTCTCCAGCTCCAGCGACCTACGGGGGGCCAGGTGTGGTTTCGCGATCGCGATCTCACCCAACTTCGAGGGGAAACCTTGCGCCAGAGTCGCCGCCACTTGCAAATTATCTTTCAAGATCCCTATGCCGCCCTCAACCCCCGCCTGACGGCCGGGAGCAGTGTCGGCGAACCCCTGACCGTCTACGGTCTCGCCCGGGGCCGGGCCAAGCGCGAGCGGGTGGAGTCTCTGCTCCAGCGGGTGGGCCTCGCCCCGGAGGCCGCCAACCGCTATCCCCACGAATTTTCCGGTGGCCAGCGGCAGCGGCTGGTGATTGCCCGGGCCCTGGCCCTCAATCCTGACTTTATCGTTTGCGATGAACCGATCGCCGCCCTCGATGTCTCGATCCAGGCTCAGGTGTTGAACCTGCTTCAGGACTTACAGGCGGATCTGGGCCTCACTTACCTCTTCATCTCCCATGATCTCAGTGTCGTGCGGCATATTAGCGATCGCATCGCCGTCATGTACCTGGGGAAGTTGGTGGAACTGGCCGACCGCGATGCCCTCTACCAGCGCCCCCTCCACCCTTACACCCAGGCCTTGCTCTCCGCGATCCCGATCCCCGATCCTGTCGTGGAGGCCCAGCGCCAGCGGATCATCCTCTCAGGGGATGTCCCCAGCCCCCTGTTTCCGCCCCCCGGCTGCAACTTCCAGACCCGCTGCCCCTATGCCACGGAGATTTGCCGCCAAGCTCCAGAGCCGGTCTGGCGGGATTTTGGCACGAATCACTGGGTCGCCTGCCACCATGCCGAGGCCCTGAGTCTTGCGCCCGTTGGCGCTGGGGTGGACGAAAAAAAGCGCGGCTCCCCGGAATTTTGAGGGCGGGTTCCAGGAGCAGAGGGCAGCCCTCGATCGCTACGCGACGCTAGCGAAACAGCGTTATGGGGGGGCCTCATCCCCCGGCCCCTGCTGCCCAAGCTGGGAGAAGGGGAATTAGAAGCCCATCTCTCAAGTTGGGAGAGGGGTTGGGGTGAGGGTTGAGCTAAGGAGTACCAACATCCCGCGTAAAATTTCACTCACTCCTGGCGGGCCTCAGGCCTGGTTTACAATAAAGGGCGACGTATGGCGCGCCTCCCCTTTCAGTTAATCCCCTAAGCACTATGGCAGAAGAAACCCAAGCAAAACCCGCCGCCAAGGCGAAGAAAGAGAAAGCCCCCCCGCTGGAAGCCAAGCCCTTTCCGGAATTTATCCAGCAGCATTTTTTACCCGGCCTCCAAGACGCCTTGGCGGCCCAGGGAATTCAGGATCTCGCCCTTGAGTTTGCCCAGCAGCCCCTGCCCTCGGTTCCGGGCCCCGAGGCAGTCTGGCAGGTGCTGGGAACCTGGGATCAAGGCTATCGACATTTCCGGCTCTACTTCTTTGACGCCGATATCAGTGGCCAGAAAGGGTTTTCCTGCTCGGTGGGCAACCAGCCCCCCAGCACCCTCGAGTCCTTCATGATCGACGAGCGCAAGGTGACGCTGGATCTGCTGATCCTCTACGTACTCCAACGTCTCGAGGGGGAGAAGTGGTTGGGGAAAAATTAGCGCTGCGACGGCCTGGTTAGGGTCGCGGCGGCCCTAGCTCGGCCCAGCCCTAGACATTGCCGGAAGTAGCCAGGGCTAAAATGGCTTGGGCGGCGCGATCGCACACTCCCGGCTCCCCCAGGCGACCCCGCAGGCGTGCGTAGCCGTCCAAGAGGGCTTGGCGGCGGTCAGCGTCGTCTAGGAGGGAGCGGGCTTCTGCGACAATGCGCTCCGGGGTAGCCGCTTCTTGGAGCAGCTCGGGAATCAAGCCTGCTTCTAGCACGAGGTTGGGCGGCGAGATGTGGGGAATGTCGAAGTGGTAGAGCCGGCGGGCGAGCCACATGGTCAAGGGGTTGACCCGGTAGAGCACGACTTGGGGCAGGTTGAGCAGGGCCATTTCCAGGTTCACCGTCCCGGACTTCGTGATCGCCAGATCCGCTGCTGCCATCACAGTTAGCGCTTCGTCCTCGACGAGGGTGGCCTGGAGGCCGTAGTCGGCGATCGCCTGCACCACAGCCTCACGATAGCGGGCCAGGGAAAGGGAGACCAAAAACTGCACCGCCGGCCGTTCTGCCTGCAAGCGCTGGGCGGCGGTGAAGATGGCGGGCAGCAGGTAGTGGAGTTCCTGACGGCGGGAGGCGGGGAAGAGGGCAATCACGGGGGTCGTCGCCGACAATCCCCAGCGGCGGCGAGCTTCGGCGCGGCTGGGGGCCTTTTTCACGCGGTCGATCAAGGGATGACCCACCCAGTCCACCGCGACTCCCTGGGCCTCGAAGTAGCGGGCCTCGCCGGGAAAGATGGCCAGGAGCCGATCGGTCATCTGCACGAGCTGGCGAGTCTGACCCGGCCAGGGGTTCCAGACCCACATCTGGGGGGCGATGTAGTAGACGATGGGCAGTTGGGGAAAGCGACGGCGGACGTAGCGACCGAGGGCCAGGTTTGGACCAAAGTAGTCGATTAGGACCAGCACAGCGGGGGGGTTGGCCAGCAACTGGTGCTTTGCCTGCTGCTGGGCCCGCCAAGTCGGCAGCAAGAAGGGGAGGGATTCCACCACCCCCATCGCGCCGATGCTGATGGTGTTGGCCAGGAGCTGGGCCCCAGCGGCCGCCATGCGATCGCCCCCGAGGGCGACGATCTCCAGGTTCAGGCCCTGGGCCGCCGCTTGGTGTTGGAGGGCCGTGACCAAGAGAGCCCCTTGCAGGTCGCCGGACACTTCGCCGGTGCTGATGAAGACTTGCACGGGGCTCACCGACCTGGAATCGGGCCGCGCCGATTCGGCTGCACCGAAGCCTGGAGGAAGGCTTGCAGGTGCTGGATGTGCTCATTGTCGGCCAGGAGCTGGAGGTGCTCCAGGGCTTCGCTGAAGGTGCGATCGCTGCGGTAGAGACTGCGGAAAGCCTTTTTCAGTAAGCTCATGTCAGTGTTGCTAAAACCGGCCCGCTTCAGGCCGATGCTGTTGAGGGAGCGCACCCGGCTGGGGTTGCCCTCAACGAGCATGTAGGGGGGAACATCGCGGTCAATGCGGCTCATGCCGCCGAGCATAGCGAGGCGGCCGATGTGGACAAATTGGTGAATGCCCAGCAGGCCCCCAATGACGACCCGGGATTCAATCTGGACGTGGCCGGCGAGGGCGACGCCGTTGGCGATCACGATGTTGTCGGCGAGGTGGCAGTTGTGGGCGACGTGGACGTAGGCCATGAGCAGATTGTTGTGACCCAGGGCCGTCACTTCGCCCTCGTCGGTGGCGCGGTTGATGGTGACATATTCGCGCAAGCGGTTACCGTTGCCAATCTTCACCCAACTGTCTGCACCTTTGTATTTCAAGTCCTGGGGTTCAAAACCAATGGCGGCCCCGGGAAAGATGCGGTTGTTGCTGCCAATTTCCGTGGGCCCTTCAATGGCGACATGAGCGCCAATGGTGGTGTGAGCGCCAATAGTGACGCGATCGCCAATGACCGCGTAGGGACCGATCTCAACGGTAGAATGCAGCTCGGCTCCGGGATGAATAACCGCCGTTGGGTGAATCAGCGTTTTCAAGAGAATCTCTCCAGCAAAGCGGACAGAACGGCTACGGGAAACGGGGGGTGAGGCAGGCCCTCAGCCAACAGGGTTAATCAATCATCGAGAAGAGCATTTCACCCTCGGCCACCAGTTGGCCGTCCACCTCAGCACGCCCTTGCATCTTACCCAGACGACCACTGCGAAACTTGAGCAGTTCCACAGTCATCACCAGTTGGTCGCCCGGAACCACCGGGCGGCGAAAGCGCACCTTATCGATGCCAGCGAAGACAAACAGCCCCTCACTGCCCTGCATTTGTTTCAGCACCACCCCGCCCACCTGGGCCATCGCCTCAACGATCAGCACCCCGGGCATCAGGGGCCGTCCCGGGAAGTGACCTTGGAACTGGGGTTCATTGATGGTGACGTTTTTGAGCCCCACCGCTTTCTTTCCGGGAACGTAGTCGATAATGCGATCAACGAGGGCAAAGGGGTAGCGGTGGGGCAGCAGGGCTTGGATCTCTGGAACCGCCAAGGGCAACTTCGGGGGGGCGATCGCCTGGCCGTTAGCCTCAGGGGAATCATGGTGCTCGGTCGTGTCAGGTGCGATGGTCATGGAGGTTGCGTTACGTGTCAGCCAGCGAAGGAGGACAGGAACCAGCTTGGGCGATCGCGGCTGCCAGTTGCACATGTAAGCGATGACTCGCCTTGTAGGCCACGATATGGGCCTGAGGCCAGCGGCCGAGCAAGCTCAGATCCCCCACTAAGTCTAAAAGTTTATGACGGACTGGTTCATTTGCAAATCTTAGGGGGGGATTCAGCCAATCACGGTCATCGCAGACCAAAGCATTCTCCAGGCTACCGCCCGCGATCAACCCCGCTTGCCGCAACTGTTCAATCTGGTCGGCAAAGCCGAAGGTGCGGGCGGGAGCAATCTCTGTCGCGAAGGCCTCCTGGGCCGGGCTCCAGCTGTGCCACTGCTTGCCGATGGCCGGGTAGGGAAAATCGATGCCGTAGGTAAAGCGAGGTTCTAGGGCCGGCAGGGCCAGGGCAAAGGCCTCTCCCGCTTGCACCGTGATCGGTTCGGTGACTCGTCGGGGCGGCGGCGCGTCCCCCAAGGGAGTACAGCCGGCCTGGGCGATCGCCGTCACCCAGTCGCGGGCCGAGCCATCCAGCAGAGGCACCTCAGGGCCGTCTAGTTCAATGCGGGCACAATCAATGCCGCTGCCCACCAGGGCCGCGAGCAAGTGCTCCACCGTCCGCACCTGGGCCCCGTCCTGGACCAGTTCCGTCGAGAGCTGGGTCGCCCCCACCGCCGCAAGGCGGGCTGGGAGGGGCGAAGCCTGGGGTTGATCCACCCGGACAAAGTAGCGCCCCTCCTCAGCCCGCGCCGGGTGGACCCGCACCGTCACCGTCGCCCCCGAGTGGAGACCGGTGCCAGTGCGCTCAAAGCTCTTGGCCAGGGTTTGCAAGGGGGGGAAGCTCATGGGCAATTCTCCAGCCGTTAGAAGCGCTCGCCGATGCCGAGGTGGATGCGGTTGTCGCCCCGATCGCTGAAGCCAAAATCGACCCGGATCGGGCCCAGGGGCGATCGCACCCGCACCCCGAAGCCGTAGCCAAAGCCGCTGCCCGGCTTGTTCCGAATCCCGGCTGGATTGCCCGGGACATCGCTACCGGAGCCGAGATCCGTAGCGTAGTCCAGGAACAGGGCCCCGGTGATGAAGGCGAGCACCGGGAAGCGGTACTCGGCCGTGGCCTGGAGGTAGGAGCGGCCGGCCCCAACATCGCCTTCTCCAAAGCCCCGCACCGAGTTTGCCCCGCCGAGGCTAAAGGCCTCATAGGGGGGCAGGGTGCCGAAGATCGTACCTCCTTGGATATTGAAGGCGAGGGCCTGGGGCGCATTGGGATCATTGGTGAGGTTGATCCAATCCACGGGGATGAAGTAGCTGTAGCTGGCCCGCAGGCGGTTGAAGACGATTTGCCCCGCGCCAATGGGCAGGGTCTGATCCATGCCGAGCCGGAGCACCGAGCCGGAGGTGGGCTGCAACAGATCATCCCGCTTGTCATAGACCGCCCCAAATTGGAGCATGGTCAGGATGTCTTGGCCGTTGGGGGTGACTCCCAGCAAGTTACCGAGGCTGTCGCGGGGGCTGAGGCTGCCGTTGGCATCGCGGATCGAGACGCCCTGGTACTGGAACCCGGCCGAGAGAGTCCAGTCCGAGCGCGAGAGGGGGTCTGGGTCCAGGGGCCGGGTGAAGGTGATACCACCGCCATTGCGGACGATGCGGGGGCGATCGCCATTGGGCAGCCGCACCTCCGGGTCGCCCCGGTCGAAGATCAGGGAGATGGTTTGCCGCCGGAAAGCATTGACCGTGTAGGAAGTGCGGTAGGGGTCGCCGCCAATCCAGGGATCGGTAAAGCTAAGGTCAAAGAGCAGTTCCCGCGTGCCCACCTGGATCTCAGCCGCCACTGATTGGTTATTTCCCCCCAGGTTCTGTTGCTGGAAGCTGGCCGTCCCGAAGAGACCGGTGGCGGAGCTGATGCCAGCCCCAGCCGCCAGGGAGCCGGTGCGTCCCTCCTGAACTTCAACATTGACCACCACCTGGGTGGGGTTTTCGCCGGGGGAGAAAGAGAGACGGGCATCTTCAAAGAGTCCCAGGCCAAAGACCCGTTGGAGGTCGGCCTGGGCCGTCTCCCGCCGGAAGACCATCCCCGGTCCGAGGCGCATTTCGCGGGTGATGATGAAGGGGCGGGTGCGACCGTTGACCTCTTCACCATCCTCGTTGATAAAGCGCACCCGCACGTCTTCGACAATCCCCTCTGCCACTTGTAGGATCAC
This sequence comes from uncultured bacterium, assembly GCA_964397305.1. Lineage (GTDB taxonomy): Bacteria > Cyanobacteriota > Cyanobacteriia > Cyanobacteriales > Spirulinaceae > JAAUTY01. The sequence goes on along the minus strand of CAYNIP010000014.1, from coordinate 23,882 downwards.
CGTGCCGTCAGGGGAGATTTCCGGGCTGCCCACGGCCTGGGCGAGGTCATAGCCCTGCTCTTGGTACCATTCGTTCAGGGCCTCAATGCGGGTTTGGAAGTCCCGCAGGTTGAGAGTTTCGCCGTAGGCGCTGCTGAAGATGCGGTCGATTTCGGCCTCGGGGATGGCGCGATCGCTGCCCGGGGGCTGGGTTTGGATCACCACCTGTCGCAGCACCGGGTTGGGCTGCACCGCGAAGGTAATCCGCACCCCCAGGGGAGTATCCTCCGGCACTTGGGTCACGTTGGCAAAGAAGCCGGTGGCGAAGACAGCGTTGACATCTTCTTGCAACTGGGCGCGGGTGGTGGTGCGGCCGGGGCGGGTGCGGATGGCGCCGTAAACAATATCTTCCAGGTCTGGGGTGAGGCCGGGGCCCTCAACGACCACTTCCGCGACCAGCACCCGGGGCTCTGGCTCTGCTGGGGGGGCTGTGGGCAGGGGCTCATCCCCGAGGGACGGCGGCGGCGGTAGCTCTTGGCCCAGGGGTTCCCCCGGCTGTTCGCGATCCAGGGGGGTGAGGGAGCTGGGCGGCTCGAGCTCGAGGGGGTCGCTGGTTTGGCTGTACCAGGTGGGGGTGGGGCGATCGCCTAGCTCCAGCTCCGGGGGAAGGGCGATGGTGGGGGCCAGGGTCCAAGCCGGGGCGGACTGATCGAGGCGCTGGGCCAGGTCCCGGGCTCGGACCGTTTCCCAACTGTTGGAGGTTGCAAACTCCTCCCTCAGACCGAGGGGGGGCAAGGGGGAGGATGAGGTCATCGTCGCGAGGCGATTCTCCTGCGGAGACGCCTCGCGAACGCGCTCCAGAGCCGCCAAGGTCTCAGGCCAGAAGCTAGCCAGGGGTTCGTCCTGGCCCTCCCAAGTCAGCCCGGCTGGCAACCGCACTTCTCCAGCCCAGAAGGCTTCCTTGGCGCTCAGTTGGCCTTTTTGGCCCCAAGCGGCGCTGGAGGAGCCCAAGGTAGCGGACGCGGTCAGCAGGGCGATCGCCACAGGGGATAAGCGTATCTGTCTAGTATTCAACACAACCACACACCAACAGAATAAAGAGGGTCAGCGATTTCACGGCAACGCCCTTCTCGTCTCAATCAGAGCCGGACTGCACAGCCACCAAGACACGCTCGCGAATCTGCTGGTAAGCAGCCTCAACGTGACCGAGATCGTGGCGGAAGCGGTCTTTATCGAGCACCCGGTCTTGGGGATCGGGCTCCGTGCGATCCCAGAGCCGACAAGTATCGGGACTAATTTCGTCCGCCAGCAATAACCGCGAGCTGGAATCGAGCCCGAATTCCAGTTTGAAGTCTACCAGAGTAATTTCGCATTGCTCAAAAAACTCGCGTAAGTGACGATTGATCGCTAGGGCGAGGTTCCGCAACTGCTCGATCTGCTTGGGGGTCGCCAACTTCAGCAGCAGCAAGCGCTCCTGGGTGAGCAGCGGGTCGCCGAGGTCGTCATTTTTGTAATAGAACTCGACCAAGGGCGCCGGGAGGGCATAGCCCAAGGGCAGGCCCGTCTGCTTGCACAAGCTCCCGGCCGCGAGGTTCCGCACCACCACTTCTAGGGGCAAGATCCGCACCGCCCGCACCGCCATCTCGGTTGGCTGGGTCTGGGCAAGGAAGTGGGTGGCGATGCCCCGAGCCTCCAGGTACTGGAAAAGGGCGGCGGAAACAGTGCAATTCACTTCCCCCTTGCCGACAATGTGCCCGCGCTTTTGGGCATTGAAGGCGGTGGCATCATCCTTGAAGACCGTCCGCAGCACGTCCGGATCGTCCGTGCGGTAGAGAATCTTGGCTTTGCCTTCGTAGAGTTGCGTCATGAACGGACAGCGCGCCGGGACAGCCCCAAGCTTGAGTTACAATAGGAGTTTAGTATAGTTGCTTTTTGCCAGCTCTTTTGGCGATCGCCCTGAGGTTAGAGGGAAACAGCGAGCGTTATGGGTAAGGTTGTAGAGGCAAATCTTGATGATTTCCGGCCTGCGTCTCACCCCAAGCTGTAACCGAGAGCCTTTGAGGATAGCAGTGGCCCAGCAGCACCCAGGCCTGGGCTGCTTCAATGTTCACGGCTTGGCTTAGCCATGCAAGACAGCCTCCCGAGGAATTACACCATGGCAGGACATGAACCCAATAACCCGGATCGGGAGCAATTCCTCTATCCACGCAGCCGCTATCGTGGGGAATTTACCCCCGGGAATCTGCTGTTTAATGCCAACTTGCAGGAGTTTGCCCAGCGAGTGAACTACATTTGCAACTTGGAGACGGCGGGGAAGCTGGCTCCGGATGCTGCCTACAACCAAATCAAGGAGCTTTGGCATCAGCTCAAGCGCAGTCGGAAGGAATTGGACACGCCACCCCCCGATCCCGATGTCGATCTGAGCTAGGGCAGCGCCAACCCTAGGAGCTTGAGTTCACCCTAAAATGAGGCTTTGACAAAGCGCTGGTGCTTGACCCACTCCTTGAGATGACTCGTAAACCATAATCCTATGCAGTTCTTTCGCCAATACATCGCGCCGGCCTTCGTGGTGCTTATCTTCCTGATTGCGCTGCTAGCAGTGAGTGCCCGCATTTTTTTGCCCAATGATCTGGCTGCTCCCGCGCCGGTCAGCTACCAAAGTACCCCGGCCTTGACTCGGGCGGCCTATGCCTGAGGCTGGACCGAAGCTGCCGGCCGGCTATGGCTGGCAGCCGGGCCGGGGGGGCGATTCGCCTGCGGCGACGCTACGCGAACGCTCGGCCCTGGTCGAGGTCATGACCGCCGCTTACCGCGAGCAATTCCCCCAACAAGCTGACTTGAGCCATTTGGAGACAACAGTGGCTGCCTATTTTTCAGCCACGACGCCCCTCTGGTGGTTAGTCACGGCTGGCCAGCAGGTTGGCTGCCTCTGGCTGGGGCGGGCGGCCGATCAGGGGACGGGGGAGCGTTATACTCATATTTTCCTGCTCTATGTGCGCCCGGATTGCCGGCGTCAAGGTCTGGGGACCGCTCTCTGGCAGCAGGCCCAGGACTGGGCCCGGACCCGGGGCGATCGCCAACTCGGTCTCCATGTGTTCGCCCAAAATCAGGGGGCCCAGCACTTCTACAGCCAGCAGGGCTGCCGAACCCAGTCCCTTTTGATGATAAAAAAATTAGTATGACGCGCGCGGCAGACCCAGAGCTGGCCCTAAACCCCGGCTTGTCGCGGGTGGCTGACCCGTAGACGCTATGAATGAGCACGACGACCTCAGCATTCTCGACAGCGAATTTGCCAGCCCCCTCGATCATCTGCCCGCCGCCGAAGCGACGCCGACGCCGGATGTTGAGGCCATGCTGGCCCTGCTCCAGGCCCCGGAACCGCAGCAGCGCATCATTGCGGCGCGAGCCTTTTGTGAAGTGCAAGATGAGCGGGCGATTCCAGACTTGATCCGGTTGCTGGAGGATGTCTGTCCGTTGGTGCGGGTGAGTGCGGCCTATGGCCTCGGGCGCAACCCCAGCCCAGGGGCCGTCGATCCGCTGATCGCGCAGTATGAGCGGGACTGGAATGGTTATGTCCGCAAAGGGTTGATCTGGGCCCTGAGCAATTGTCGCGATCGCCGCACCCTAGCGACGCTCACCCAGGCCCTCCGGCAGGACATTCCGGCCGTGCGCCTCTGGGCTGCCAGCGGTTTGGCGCAATTAGCCAACCTCACCTATGAAGACATCATCGCGGTGATGCCACCTCTGATCGCTGGCCTGCGCCAAGACCCGATCGCCGCCGTGCGGAGTAACTGCGCCTGGTCTCTGGGCCGCCTCTGTCGCGAGTTGCCCTCCAATGTGGTCTATGCGACGGCCGTTGACGCGCTGTTGGAGACGTTGGTAGAAGATCAGGATTTGGGCGTGACGGAGGATGCGAAGGCGGCCTTACTCAGTGTGGGCGATCCACGCGGCTTGCAGATGATCGAGGCCTTGGAGCAAGAGGGCCTGGTATAGAGCCCTGGGGCAACGGTGGCCCTGGATGAGGCCTCATCAGGTGTCAATCCCCATTCCGCGACCCCGCACGCCAAAAACTCCGCTCCACCTCCAAGCCCCTCAACCTCCGGGCTACCCTAGATACCTCTCTTTCAAGAAATCGACTCAACCCTAAAGGGAGCGGCGGCGGCCAGCGCCGGTCTAGTCTGCTACCCGCTGCACGGCAAAGGGCAACGCTTCTGCCTCCGCGGCCGCCAGTTTCCGCCGCCAGGCTCGCTGGTCAGGATACCAGCGAAAGCCGGCCTCCTTGGCCAAGTGGCGATCGCCATAGCTCACCAGGGCCTGATACCAATCCTTCGGGCAGCAAGCCTGGGCAACTAAGGCGGGGAGGTCGGGCATTCGGTCAAACAGGGCCGCGATGAGTTGGCAATCCGTGAGGGCGCGGTGAGCACTGCTGACGCCAACACCGTGGGCCAACGCGAGGGAAATCAGCGATTCGCCGGGCCGCGTGGCCAGGGGCCAGGCGAAGTCCGTCATCGTACACAGCCAAGGCAGCGGTTGGCCATCTTCCCCGGACAACAGGGGCAATTTGCCGCGCCCAAACCACTGCTGATCAAAGTCAGCATTGTGGGCCACCACATAATCAGCCGCCGCCGCCAACTGTTGCAGCAACGCGAGGGATTGCTGCTCGAGGGGGAGGGAGAGGTGCTGCAAGGCTGCGGGAGGGATGCGATTAACCCGCACGGCCGGATTCTCTAGGGCCGGCAGCAGGGCGGACATCTGGTAGAGAGTGCTCTGGGCCTCGACCGAGTAGAGGATCGCCGCGACTTCGATCACGCGATCGCGCTCCGGCTCCAGACCCGTGGTTTCCGTATCGACAATCAGCAGGTTACAGGGCATCCGTCCGAGAAAGTGCGCCAGGGGGTCACGCGGGAGTTACAAACGCTCAGGGGGGCTGAGTTGAGCAAGCGGGCCCAGGCTGGTAGCCGCCAGCCGCGCCGCCAGACAGCCGCCGCACCCTGACGGAGTTGGGGTTGGGATCGGGGGCTGAGGAGCCGCCCAAGCCCTAGGGGGCCTGCGGGGCGATCACCAAGAACTGGCAATGGTGCTGGAGCGTCTCGCGACACTGCTCATAGCAGCGGTGGGCCTGCTCGCGCAGCTCCGGCGTAATCTCGGCCGCCCGCTCCAGAGTACGGGCTTGGCGGACAATGCGGCCGGCCTTGATTTGGTCGGAAGAATCGCCAATGCCCCGCATCCCCGTCGTCGAGGTGACTTGATACTGTTCCGAGAATCCGGCCTGAGTCCCCAGAAACCGTTGCAGCAGGTCAAACACCGCCGCACTCTGCTGAAGCAGTTGCTCATACTCCACCAACACCCCCCGCTCCGGGCCCAGAATAGCCGCGTAGCGCTCCAGAGTCGCCAGCCGGTTCACGTAATAATCCAGGGCCTCCTGAGCCCGCCAATGGGGCTTGAGGTCCAGCATACTGGCGAGACTGCGGCTGGGCTCCCGTAGCAGGAAGATGGCGCGAGTCAGGGGCTCTTGGAGCAGGTCATCGTTGGCCAGCTTTTGGTCGTGCAGGAGCTTGTCAAACACATAGGTTTGCCCCATGCGGTAGTCGTGCTGGTGGGCGTAGACCTTGTGCAGCAGGCGTTTGAAATCAGCCGGAGACTCGTAAGTGATGTGGGTCTCGCCGTAGCCCAGAATCTCAGGGTTCGAGGTAAGCAGATGCACCAGCAGGGAGGAGCCCGAGCGCATGTGACCGAGGATCAGCAGGGGGCAATAGGGGCGCGATCGCCAGCGCACTCGGTACGGTGCAGCCGTCCCATCAATGCGGAACCGGAAGTAAGCCCGGATCAGGGGATCTTTGAAGAAGCGGCGGATGAAGCTGGGCATGGGAGCGGTCAACGGTGAGGGAATAGCCAGTCGGCCTAGGGCTCATTTTACTCCACCGCCCGATCGCCTCGACAAGCTAGATTAAGCTAGTTCGATTAAATCGAAGTAAGTAGTTTGATGATTCTGAAGGGATACTGCCCATATTTTGCTGGCGTCTGTTCCCGAGGCTCAGGTCGGTGCGAGCGATCCGTGGGGTTAAACCCAGCAACCCAGCGCGAGCCTGGCGGCGGTTGGGTCATCGCCGGCGGGGATCACGCGAGGCTCAGCCCAACCGGCCCGCCAGCAGGGGTCGTTGGGCAGTCTGACCCTGCTGATGGCCTGGGCGCACGGCACGGTCCCAGGAGGAGCTGAGGCCGCTGAAGCTAGGCCTAGGGGAGTGGGATTGTTGCGATCGCTAGGGGTAGTGTTGGCGATCGCCCCTCCCGCCGGTTCAGAAAGCAGAACAGGTGATCTAAGCACTACATCTGGGGATTGAGAATCTTAATGACGCTATATGTGCCTATACCGGGTCGTCACCGTGAACGTTTACTAAACTTTGTAATTCTTATCGTTTACGCTCTTTTTCCCCCAAGCATTCCCCAGTATTTCCCCAGGGTTTTTTCGGTTTTCCACAGTTTTCCCAGGTTTTTCCACAAGCGGCCAAGCAAGACTGAGGGTTTCGGCCCATCCTGGGGAGGCTGACCCCCGCCACTTGCTTTTTGAGTCAACACTGAGTTTATGTAAAGTTGAGTAACAAAAAATGCCCTCAAGGGTTGATTCTGTCGTGACCGTTCATGAATGATGCCAATTTCCGTTACATTTCGCAGCATTGACAAGCGCCGCCGGCCACCGAAAGATGGGTACAGAGAAATTTGGCGATGCAGAACGGCTGAGGCCCTGGAGGGCGATCGCTGCGATGACTCCGAGGGCCCCCGACTCCTCTTTTCTTACCTTTCGTTTCTCTCTCCCCCTGTGAGGTTAGTTACCTATGAGCACCCCCATCAGCATCCTGACGGAGATCCCCGAAGAGTTGTACTACTCCATCCGCGCCTACTTGGACGACCATCCCACCTGGGATCAAGATCGTCTCTTCACCACGGCCCTCTCCCTGTTTCTGCGGCGTGATCCCGCCGCCCCCACCCCCCACGACGCCCTGGAACCAAGCACCCACAGCGCGCCCCCAGAGCGCTGTCCCCGCCTTTATCTCGAAGCACTCTACCACCAGTCCACCTGAAGCGTCAGGGTCCCGGTTAGCCCCTTGGGCTAGCCCGAGCCCACCGCCCCCTCTCCTCAGCCGGAAGCGCAACGGGGGGAGGGGGCTTTTTCCTGGTCTTGGCCCCGAGGGCCTCGGTACACTGGGGACATTTCCCCCTCCCGGCCGCCCTTGCTTATGCTGGCTTCTCCTGATTCCACTGTGTTAACGGCTGTGTTCGACAATGCTCGCCTGCCGGGGGAGGAAGCCCTGATGCGAGTCGCGATCGCCCAAGGCGCGATCGCCGCCATCACCCCCATGACGGCCGCCTCCCCCCACCCCGCCGCCCAGGATCTGGCCGGGGACTGGCTCTCCCTGGGCGGCTGGGATCTCCAGATCAACGGCGGCCTCGGCCTGGCCTTTCCTGACCTGGGTCCCGAGGACCAGCCCGCCCTGCTCAAGATCGGGCGCTACCTCTGGGATCAAGGTGTGGAGGGCTTTTGCCCCACCCTCGTGACGACGGCCCTGGACAAGATCCCACCCGCTCTAGCCGCCATAGCAGCCTCGCCCCTGTACCGTGATCCTCCCCCCCAGACCGCCCGCATTCTCGGAGTTCACCTAGAGGGGCCCTGTCTCAATCCCGCGAAGCGGGGTGCTCATCCAGCCGAGTACCTACAACCCCTCACTCGGGAAACGGTGGCGACTGTGGTGGGAGACTACGCGGCCGTGGTGGCCCTCATGACCCTGGCTCCAGAACTCGACGATAGCGGCGCGGCGATCGCCTACTTGCGCCAGCAGGGCATCGCTGTCAGCCTCGGCCACTCCCTAGCCACCGCCGCCCAAGCCACCCGAGCCTTTGACCAGGGGGCCACCCTCGTGACCCACGCCTTCAACGCCATGCCGCCCCTCCACCATCGTGAGCCCGGCCTGCTGGGAGCGGCCTTGGGGCGGCCGGGGGTCTGGATCGGGGCGATCGCCGACGGCCAGCACGTTTGCCCCACGATGTTGCAAGTCTTGCTGCGAGCGGGCCTCGGAGCCCAGGGAATTTTCCTCGTCAGTGATGCGCTAGCGCCCCTGGGACTCGCGGATGGCCTTTACCCCTGGGATAGCCGCCAGATTGAGGTTCGACAGGGGACGGCACGGCTCCCGGACGGAACCCTGGCCGGCACAACCCGCCCCCTCCTCGCAGGGGCCCAAAATCTGGTGCAGTGGGGAGTCTGTTCGCCGGGGCTGGCGATCGCCCTCGTGACCGAGGCCCCCCGTCACGCTCTGGGTCAGCCTGGGTTTCAGGTCGGCCAACCCGCCCACCTGCTGCGTTGGCACTACGATGAGCAGGCCTCCTCCTTGCACTGGCAGCGAGTCACCGGAGTGGACTCCTGGGAGTTGCCCCCAAATTCCTGAACTTGTCATCCCATTTATGTGTTACGCTAGTAAATCGTTCCGGGGCGTAGCGCAGCTTGGTAGCGCACCACTTTGGGGTAGTGGGGGTCGTGGGTTCGAATCCCGCCGCTCCGATTGATTTTCAGGCGCGGAAGCTAGGCAGTCCCTAGCCTCCGCGCTGGGATCATCTCAGTTTTGCAGCCCTCTTCCTAAATCTATCTCCCAGGTAGGGCTACTGCTTACACACAAGTCATGTTTGGCTTCCTGTTTCCCTCGTTTGACCCCTTGATCCCCCAATTCTACTGAGAATTCCGATCCCCCCCGATTTTGGGGGGCTGGGGGGGCTAAAGACGGCAAGTTGGGGCTGTTACGAGATAGGTGTACTTATGTAGCCCAGGTAGGGCGAAGGGGAGTCTCCAACGTGAGATGCACCCCCGGTTTACCGAGGTTGCCAGCGTTGCTGGTAACAGAGCACTAGCTTTTCAAGCAACTGGCGAGCTGCTGTTTCCCTCGCTGACTTGAGGTTTCCTCCCTGACTTTCGACCGTGTGCGTGCGCCCTTGAAAGCGACAGACTGCCTCCAGTACAAACATCGGCTGATGCCCCGATCCTGTACGCTCGATCTCCCGATACTTAGGCGGTGCTTCACCCTTTTTCGTCAAGAACTCCTGAAGCCCTGCGATCACGTTCTTGTGCTTCAGATTCGTCAGAGTCTCGAGTTCTTTCGTCTTGCAGCGCTGCTCAAATTGATATCGCGCCCGTTGTGGATTGGTTACGATCGGCCCCTGAGGATCAGCAGCCTGAAGCACGCGCTGTTCGAGCTGAAAGACCTTTTCAATGGCATCTTTGCAGGCCTTCAAGCCCCGATCTAGGTAAATCGCCCCCAGCAACGCTTCTAACATATCCCCGAGAACGCGAGGGGAAGCCTGAGTGCTATCCCAGCCTTCTGGGCCTTGAAGAGCAGCTTTAAGCTGGAGCTTTTCAGCGATTTGAATCAAGGTCTCATTTTGAACGATGTCGGCTTTCACCTGCGTAAACCAGCCTGGTTCGTCCATAAACGGATAGTGTTGAATGAGATGTTCCGAAACGATGAAACCAAGGACCGAATCACCAAAGAATTCAAGCCGCTCATACTGGCGGGGGGTCAAAGCCTCACGATAGAGACGCAACTGCTGAGGAGCAGTATTAAAGGTTTTCTTGACCCACTGGCGTAACTCACTATCATCCATAGTCCAGGAGTAGGTATGATACCCACTTCAGCTCGGTACGAGTTGTCACTACAGGGCCCTCCAACCGTATTTCGGAACTACGGCTCACCCCTTAGCCTGCTGCTGTCACATTAGGAGTTTTGTCCCAATTTTCGCGATCAAATCCCAGGAGACATCAACGTTTCGCCCTGCTCTGACCCAAGGGCCCTGGTCCATCAAAGCATGGTAGCTAGAAGCGTAAGCTCTGGGGCTCAGAAGCTGGGCAGCACCTGGGCTCTGAGCTGGCGTCCTGGGGCAGAATCTTGGGCTGCTGGGTAGGCGATAAGGTGCATTGTTGGCGCATCGCCACAACACGAGCCGGAGGGGCTAGAATTTTGGCCTCTGGGAGCAGCTCAACTCGTGAGGGTCTCGGCTTTCCAGGCTTCCTAGGGTCTACCCAAAGTTGACAGCGAGGGACGGAGAGCCTTGCGCTCAGGCGGTTCAAGCCTTTGCGGGGAAGGGGGGAGCCAGCGTTCTAAGCTTAGATACCACTCCAAACCTAACCGTGAGTGTTATGAAGAAAAATCCCCCTTTACCAGACCCTGAACACCCAGCTCGGTCCATCGCTAAGCCTCAGCGACAACGATTGCTGCGGGGGGTTTATCTCAGCTTGTTGGCCCTTTGGGTTGGGGCGATCGCCAGGGGCGCGGTCTGGCTCTTGCAGGACGTACCCTATGGCCGCCTCGAGTCCCCCGCCGGCGACTACGTGGCGATCGCCAGTTCACCGACCTACTTGAACTTCCTGCCCGCCATGCCAGGCCAAGGGGGAGACAAACCCGGCTGGATCACGATCCGGAACGCAGCGGGGGACCACTATGGAACGATTCCCACTCCCATGGTCTCCCTGATCTACAGCCTAGAGTGGACCCCCGAGGGAGCCCTCCTGGTCGGCGTGGGGGAATGGGACTTTGCCACCCAGACCTACCGCTACTGGACCGCCAACCAGAGTCGTAGCATCGTCCGCCAAGCGCGACCCTAAGCGGTCGGGGCCGCCTGCAACTTCTGATTCGGCCCCGTTTTCGGCAGGCAGAGCAGCCAGCATTGCTCCGGGGGGCGCGCTTCTTGTACCGCTAGAGGGCGCTCCGTTGCCGTGAGAAAATCGAGGGGGTGCTGGGGAGGGCGACGGTGGATCGCACTGTAGTAAGAGCGCAAGACATGGCTGGGTTCTAAAACCTCCCGTAGCTGCTGTTGAATCCCCGGCTGAAAACAGTCATGGGTTTCAATCAGCAAAGTTGCCGTTTGTAAATGGCGGAGCGTCGTGGGGGTGAAGAGCGTCCCCTCATACCCTTCGCAGTCACTGACGATCAGGGCCCCGGCCTGGGTGTGACGCCCTAGCCAGGCCGCGCTACAAAATCCCTGGACGACCACATTGCTTGTTCCATTGGCCGCCGCCATTTGCCGCAGCGCTTGGCGGGCCCACCAGTCGGTATCAAAGGCGACGACGGTGGCGGCTGGATAGTGGCGGGCGAGGCCGACGGCGTAGTACCCAAACTTAGCGCCAATGTCCAGGATTTGCGGATAGGTTCCTTGGCGCAGGATTTCCCAAGCTCCATCCAGCTCACTTTCATACACCCCCAGAAGATAGGGGCCGAGCTGCTCGGCCTGGGTCATCTCGGTAAGCTGCAACCCCGCAAAGGGGCCCGCTTGCACTTGGAGGCCGAAATGAGCCACCAGTTTCTGATTGACGGGCCCACAGCCCCAGCGGGCGAGCAATTGCTGGCTGTAGGCTCGTCCCCGGGCCGAGACGATGGCGGTTGTCCAGCGGGGGGCGATGGTGTTGAAGAGTCCTTTAACGGCTTGCTTCACAAGTTCCCTAGAAAATGTTGAAAGTGAGACCTCAGCCTTCTTAGTAGGGGCCGGTTTCAAATCGGCCCCTACTATCGTAAGGGCCGGTGGCGCTTCAGCCAGCGCCAGAGGGCGATCGCCACCTCCTCCAGCCAATAGAGCACCGCATCCAGCCAGCTCAGAATCCGTTCGAGCGGGTGTTGGACATAGCCGCTAGGTTGAGCTTTGACTTCGATCGTGGGGGGAGGGGCGTGGGGGGAGGGGCGTGGGGAGTGGGGAGTTGGAAGTTGGGAGTGGGGGGGCTCTGGGGGCTCGGGCATGGTTAAGAGAGCGGGTTGGGGCAACGGTTGAGTGCGCGGTGCCTGCGGGAGCAGGATGGGGGTGGGGGCGAGGGCCAACTGACGGCGGGCGGCCGATGATTCTACGTCAATTTGCAGGCCAGCGGCGTTGTCGTAGGTATCTTCCCAGGCCAGCCAGGGGTCTGTCACCGACTCAGCCGGTTGCACTAGGGGATGCTGGCGATCGCGCACCGGCGCGATCAACACGGCCGGCAGCGGCGGCTCCGCAAACCCATAGAGTTCTTCCCAGGCCAGCCAGGGACTCTTGGGGGGTGGCTCCAGGGGCCGGGGCAAGGCGGGGGGCGTCGCGGGGGCTGGGGGAGTCAGGTAACGGGCGAGGGGCAGAGCTTGCAGACGCTCCCCCCACTGCTGGGGGCGGCGCTCCCACTGGGCCAGGAGGATATCGAGGCGGGCGAGGGTGCTGGCGAGGGGCAGAGGCGGCAGGAGCGGTAGGGGCGCGGGCCCAAGGCGGGGAAGCTCCGGCTCCCAGGTGGGAACGAGGTGGGATTCGTCGAAGATATCGATGGCGATCGCCACCGGGCTCCGTTGCACCCAGCGCATCCCGCGCCAAAACCAGCGCAGAGGGGGGAGGATGCGCTCCCCATCGGTCAGAGCGACGGGAATTTGGTGGCGGTGAGCGTGCGCCTGCTGGGCCTGTTGAGCGCGGTAGTAGCTCGCCAGTTCATAGCAGATACGTTTTTGAACGATCTGCTGCTGGTCAAGGCGGAGGGGCACGAGGGCCTGGGTTGCGTCCACGCCAGCTAATTCTCGCGGGGCGAGGGTGCAGGCTAGGCCCCGGATGGGCTCGGGACCGGCGATCGCCGCCAAGGTGTTCTGAAGAGCTGCGTCGCTCGGTAAATGGGTGCGGGCGGCCGCTGTCTCCGAGGCCTCCGTCTCCAGGGCTTGACCAAGCTGGCGGCTAACCCGGCGGGCACTCTGAGCGAGGAGGTAAACGGGGTAAGCGAGAATTTGCACACTCCAAAGCAGCCATACTTGTAAATGGCGAGCACCGCGGTGGAGGCGATCGCCCCAAAGAATCGCCTGCTGATTCAGAAATGTCAGCACACGGCTTTGGTAGGGTCGATCCGGGACAGGCATGGGAGAGTGAGCAGCAGGTGATCCCCATTGTCGCAAACTCTGGGGGCTAAGGACCGCTACCAGGGCGCGCCAATCAGGGTGAACGCACTCCAATAGTAAGGATGGGAAAGATCATGAGTTGCCCCAGGGTCCGCGTCAGCCAGGGCCGCGGGCCGGGGCCAAGCGCCACTCGGCGTCACCAGTTCTCCCGCCCGGAGGACCACCTCCCCACGCAGCATCGCTACCTGGGCCTCCTGCAAGGCCGCCGCCACTAAGGGCGCTTGCCGCAGTTGGCTATAGAAGTGGGTCATTAGCGCAAGAGTGCCTTCATCGCTCACATACCAGAGACTCCCCAGGGCCGACTTGACCCCCGCCGCCACCGCGAGACCCGCAAAGCCCATTTCAGCATTGGGGTCGCCCAAGGCGGTGCGGCAGGCACTCAGGACAAGCAAATCGACGGGGGGTTGCTGCAAGCCCAGCTCTGACAAGCGATCCAGGGTGAGCCGGTGATCCCAGAACTGAATGTAAGAATTCTTGAAGGAACCCGGCCGGAATTCACCGTGGGTTGCTAAGTGAACAATCCGAAAGGCCTGGGCCGCCCGCGCCTTTTGGAAATTTGTGACCGTAAACGCCTCATTGAGAAACGTGCGGCCGGGCCAAAGCCGCTGGGCGATCGCCTCAATTTCCAGGGGCACCCCCGGCAGGGGTTGCTGGTCCGCGAACTGCTCCGCCCCCATGGCCAAGACCGTTGCCTGAGTCAGGGGCCGATAGTCCAAATCAGCCAGGGCCAGGGCCGGGAGGAGTCCCAAGCTGTAGCGCTCGACCAAAAATTGTTGGCCGTCGTGAAGCACAGCCCAGGGGAGCGATCGCAGCCCCGCATCGGCTACCCAGGCCAGGGTATCCACCTGCAAGCGCTCCAAGTCCGCCGCCAAAGGCTCGACCAACCAGGCCTGGAGTTGTTGCGCGGGCGGCAAGTAGATGTCAGCCCCCCGGTTCGGATTGGTTACACTGCGGCGCAGGCGGCGGGTCAAGGCTTCGACGCGATCGCGCCGGGCCTCCGGCACTCGTACCTGGATCGTCTCCCCCACCGCCGTGATCAGGGTCAGCTCCAGGATGTCTGTGGGCTCGGGGGGCGGTAGAGTTGGCTGGGTTTCAGCAACACCAAACTGCCACGGGTGCGGGGCCCCCGCCGCCGGCCGGAAAAAAGCGTAGATGATCGCCGGCCGCCGACCCGTCTGGGCTTCGACTGCTTGGAGTTGGCGGCGCACGGTCGCGAGGGAAACTGGGGATTCTTCCGCCAAGCCGAGATGGTCGGCCAAGGCCTGGGCCACTTGCCGATCCAAGGTCTCCACCGCTGCGTCCAAGGGAGTCGGCTCGGCGGCAGTCAGGCCCCAGGGCGACTCGCCCAAGAACCCTGATTGCAGGGATGGCAGGAGGGAATTGAAATCCAAGATTCCGTTCATTCCCAAGTTGGTCAATTCAAAATCGACGCCTAGAACCGGGCTGAGGGTGGCGCGAACCGTGTAGGTTCCGGGGAGGAAATTGGCCTGTAGATTGATGCGGGCCAGGCCGTCAGCGTCGGTCCATACGGTGAACGATGGGGCGATCGCCGAAGCCCCCTGGCCCGGCACTACCACTGTGATCGGGGCCTGGGGCAGGGGTCGGCCGAAGGCCCCTTCCGTGAGGCGGAGTTCTAGGCTTTGACCAAAGGGCTGATTCGTCAGCGCGACTTGGCGATCGCCCCCCAGCCGCTCCACCAGAAACCCCGCTGATTCATAGGCCCCAATATCCGGCGCACTCCCCTGCTGGCGAGCCACCCCCCGCTGGTCGGTTGCTAACCCACTGGCCTGGTAGCCCGCCTCCAGGGCAGGACTGTGGGGCAAGAGGGCATGGGTCGGCGTGAAACCGCCATAATCCCCCAAGGGAGCGAGTCCGGGATCGGCCACGACCAAATCACTGCCTGTCCCCAGGGAGCCACTGGTTTTCCCCGCCAGGGAGGTGAGCAAGTTGCGCGCATTGCCCTGCAAGTTGCCGCCGCTGATATCCGCCACGGCTCCGCTAGGGTCTCGGTTGTTGGCCACAATGCTGCTCTCGAGTTGGATGGTGGCATCGGCGATCGCCTGCAAGCCGCCACCCTGGCCGGCCTGATTGTCTGCCACCGTGGCATTGCGAAGGGTCAGCACGGCACTCGGACCCGCCACCATCCCCCCGCCCTGGTACGCGGCCTGGTTGCCGGAGAAAGTGCTGGTATTGATGGTGGTGTTGCCGGGGCCGAGCTGATAGAGGCCGCCCCCTTCGTTGGCCTGATTCCCCAGCACAGCCACTTGGCTGAGGGTGGCTGCACCGTTGTTAAAGAGGCCGCCCCCTCGTTGGGCCTGGTTATCCTGCACCGTGGTATTGATCAGGTTCAAGGGCCCCTGGCTGAACAGGCCGCCCCCATCCAGAGCTGCTTGATTGCCGAGAATTGTGGAATTACGCACCGTGAGGGTCGCCGTGTTGGCCAAGTGATTAATGGCCCCGCCATTCCCGGCTGCATTGCCGCCCGTGAGGGTCAGGGAGTCAAAGGTGACAGTCCCCGGCCCATCCAAGATGCGGAAGAGGCCAAAGGTGTTATTGCCCTGGAGGCGAACATGGCGCCCCTGGCCGTCCAGCGTCAAGTTGTAGGCCGTGTTGATCGTGAGGCTGCCCGCCTGCAACTGAACTGCGGCAACGTCGGGAGCAAAGCGGATTTCGTCATGGGTCAGGTTGCCGTTGGCCTGGGCGATCGCCCAGCGCAGGGAACCGACGACCCCGGCACTATCATCCGCCGCTGCCCCCGTCGTCACAGTGAATAGATCCAAGGTGTGTTCATACCGGCCCAGGGTCTCGGGACGAAAGGCCAGCTCAGCAGCGACGGCCCCCGTGGTAGCTTCCAGATTCCAGTTCCCCCCGAGGACGGCGCTGCCCGTGCGATCCGTCGAGGCCGCGATCGTCGCCCCGGTAGTCGTGGCTAAGGCCCTGAGCAAGGCATCTCCCAGGGACCCCAGGGCCGTGAAGCAACTGTAGAGCAAGATTTCCGCGTTGGCCGCAAGATTGTCCTGCCAGCCCTGCCACTGCGGTTGAGAGGCCGCGACCCTATCTGCCGTGATCAAGTCCCGCCCCAGCCAAAAGTTGCCCGCTTGGCCCTCGGAGACGATGTGGACCTCCGCCACCGGCTGGCCGAGATCGTGCCAGGCAGCCAGCTCTTGGCCCACCCGCTCAATCCCGGACTCCGCTGGTCTGACTGTTACGATCGTGGTTCCGGCCCGACCGCCGTAGAGGAGGGCCTGGTAATCGGGGACGGTGGCATCCAGGGCCACGAGGGCCCAGGGGTCTTGGGGCCGAGCGGCAAAGTGTGTCACCGTGGGGGCGCTGTCGCGACCGTCCCCGGTGCGGATCTGGGCCGGATCGCCGGGACGCACGCGACCGGCGGCGGCCAGGTGAACGCGATCGCCCCAGACCAGACCCGGAGTAACCAGATCCCCCGGATTCACCGCTGGCAAACCCGCACCGGTCAACAGGGCCGGCAGATCCAGGGGCCGCACCCCAGCGGCCACGGCCGCGGCCGGCAGGTCCAGGCTCAGCAACATCCCCGGCTGCGAGACCCGCACCAGGCGCTCCCCCGGCACAGCCGCTAGCAGCACCTGGCCCCCAGGGGCCGTTAGAGCGCCCGTATTGATGACGGTTCCGCCCAGGAGACTGAGGGTTTGGCCGGGGGCTACGGTCAAGGAACCCTGATTGGCGATCGCCCCCGGCTGGGTGCTGACAAACGCAAACTGATTTGGGCGGCCCACCAAGCTGGCGTAATCATTACCGCCCCCAGCCTGGAACCAGCCCCCACCCTCAAAGCCGATCTGGTCAGCCGTAGTCGCGAAAAAATCCCCCGGCACGTTGAGCTGGGCCTGGGGGCCAAACAAAATCCCGGCCGGGTTCATCAGGTATAAATGGGGCTGACCGCCGACCACTTGGAGTGTGCCATTGATGAGAGAAGGGCTCCCCCCAGTGACGCGAGCCAGGATGTGGGTGAGCTGGGGGTGAGCTAGAAATTGGGCAATCTGGTTGCTGTCAAGCCCGAACTGCTGAAAGCTATGAAATAAGTTGCTTCCAGATTGATGCCCCCCAGAAATCTGATAGGTTTGCCCGTCAAAATAAACCGCTGTTCCCGTGCCATCCAGGGCTGGGGTAATGGTCTGGGCTCCGCTCCCCGTAGGAATACTGAGGAGCGCGCCGACCAAAGCCGTTGCTAGTAGAAAAGGATAATGCCCTGACAGCATGATTTTCCTCAATGCGAATCATTGGTTGTAGGGCACCCCAATCCAAGCTAACACGCCTGAGGGGAGGACGGATTCCGGGATTCAGCGGAATTTTACCCCCGAGGAGCGTTTCCCCAACGATTAGTTATTGCTCAGTTCCTAGGGCCTGATCCGGTCAATCGCAAGGCCACTAAGGGTTGATTGATTTTATTTTTGGCGAGAAATTTTATCTAGAGCCGTCGCATTCTTGAAAGAAGATCTGTCACGGCCTCCCGCTCCACTGGGCAATCACACCCGGCCGCCACGACGAGGAGGAATTGGGGCTGCCGGGGCTGTTCGCTCACAAAGGTGACGCCGTAACCACTGACCGACTCGACCAGATACCCCACCCAGTCCCCGACGCGGTAGGGCTCAGCGCGGATACGTTGGCCTCCGGGCCCCACCGCGTCCGCGCCGTTGCCACTGAGCACCAGGGCCTGTTCTCGGAGGCTGAGGCGGCGATCGCGAGGGACCAGGCGCAGGCTCTCGGAGTAGTAGCCTCGTCCGCCAAGACCCCCGGCCAGAATGCACTGTATGAATTCGTAGTCCTGGGGGTGGAGAATTTCCACCGTGCCATCCTGACGCCGCAGGGTACGGTAGTTGCTGGGAATGGTGACGGCGAGGCCAAATTGCGGTAGCGTCACGGTGCGTTGGGTCGTCGCGGCGGGCTCATACTCGCCGGTATCGCAGAGGCGCTGGGCCTGGGCGGGGGGGAGGCCGAGGGGACCGAGGAGGCTGGCGATCGCCCCCAGGGCCCCGAGCCAGTGCAAGGTGTTCATAGCCTAGTATTGGGATTTTGTACTATAGTCAAAGATTACCCAGTAGGAATGGCGTCCCCTAACGAGAAGCCGGCTGAATTGCAAACCGTCACCACCTTACCGATGCCAATAAGTTCTAACCGGGCGGCGGAGTTAGCTGCCCTCGATGACAAACTCTCGAAACGATTTATCGACCTCGATCCGGCTGGATACTTTATTCTCTACCTCGACCGCGAAGCCGGACTGATCTGCGCTGACCACTACACCAATACGATCGATGACCGGGGCCTAGCCTGTGACCCCGAGACGGGGGAACCGATCCCGGTCCGGGGCGGGGGAGTCCAACGCCAGCCGACAACGCGCTACACCGGCCGCACCGCTAAGGAACTGGGAATCAAGCTAACCGAGGTAGCCGATCCTTGCCCGCTGACGCGCTTGGATCATGCGCTCTATTTAGGGCGGGAGCTGGTGCGGGCCGAGGTGGCCTTGGTGCAGGGGCACGAGTATGTGCAGGATTGAGGGCAATCCAGCAGCCATCAAAATCCCTCATGGGAGCTATGAAATCGGTGACTAGGATGAGCCTAGAGGCGCTGTTAGATTAAGGGGGTCAGCCGTTGCTTTGCGGCTCATCCCCAGCGCTTTTTCGGAGGTCCGCCATGCACCGTTCCACTCCTGCTCCCAGCTCGACGCGCCGCCTTGCCACCCCAGCCCAGCCATGGGTGAATTGTCTCCAGGCCTTCTGGCGCTTTAGCGATCGCTACGGCGAATTCATTGTCACCCCCATCGAGCAGCGCTACAGCCACTCTTACCGGTTTTAGGCGTTGCGGGGAATTCAGGCCCGGGCGATCGCCGCCTGGATATCCTGGCGCTGGGCCCAAACGCGGCCTGTGCTCAGCCAAGTCTTCGCCAGCTCCAGCCCGGCCCCCAGATCGGCTGCACGGCCCAATTGCCAGAGGTAGAAGCCCGCATTCCACAAGACAGCCGGGAGCAGGGGGTTGCTTTCCCCCTGAAGAATGGCCTCATACTGAGCTAGCAAGGTCGGCAACGGCGGGCAAGGGCTGTCCTCCCCGTCATAGCCCCAGTCTCGGGGGGGTAGCTTCAGGTAATCGCAGCCTCCGGGGGCCGCAGGATTGCTCAGGGCGGCGATCGCCGTCCGCCCGCGCGGCAAGTCGCAGCTCCCTTCCAGCCCTTTAACCAGCAGGAGATCCGTTACCCCCCGCTGAGCCAAGGCCCCCCGGAGCAGGGAGGCCGTGGGCGGATGCACATAGCCCGCGATCGCCCGGCCAGGGCCGCTGTAGGGCAGCCAGATCAACTCCAAGGTTGCGAGGGGAGGGCGCTTGCCAATTTCGTCCCGGTAGACCATGAGGGCTTGGGTGGCGGGAAAATGGCGCGGTGTGTAGACAAAGCCCAAATTGGCCTCAGCCAACACCCGTTGCAGTTGCGCCAGGGACAGGGCCGTAAAGTCGAGGCCCAGGCCCAGCAGCAGCTCACTCAGGGGCAGGCCGTACTTCGTGGGGGCGCGATCGCCCCCATGCAGCAGTACCGGCTGCCCCGCCGTGGCCAAAAACAGGGCGGTGAGGGTCGTGACCGGCGCGGTGCGCGATCGCCCATCATAGGGGGTACTCAACACCAAAACCGGTGGTTTCGACTCAGGCAAGGCCGGGACTTGGGGACCCAGTTCTGCATAGGTATCCAGCATTCCCGCCAGTTCCTCACAGGTCGGGCGCTTAATCCGGTGGGCGATCAAAAAAGCCCCCACTTGCGCCGGAGTCGCCTCCTGGGCCAGCATCAAGCGCAGGGCTAAGGCCGCCTCAGCGCGACTCAGATCCTGCTTGGTATGGGCCCCATTCCCAACCTTTTTCAGTAGTTCACGAAAGACTTGACTCACAAGAATTGATTAACTCTAATACAATCGGTAAAGCATCAGAAACAGGGGCCGTATCACCGGATCAGAGTTTAACAATTTCTGTCGCTGACTTCCTGCGGGCACGGGTTTGGTGAGTCCTTGGCACCACGCTGCCCCAGCCCCAGCCCGCTCAGGCATCCTCCATCCCTCCTCCCCTATCCCCCGTCCCCCGTGGCAGTTGGCGCACCAACTCGCAAAAGTAGGCAATGGGAGGCACATAGAGGCGATCCTTGGTCGTAGCCAGGACCACCTGCCGGGTCAACTCTGGGGTTGCAACCCCTTCTAGGATCAGGTCCGGGGGCAGGGCCACGGGCCGCACAGCTAGCTCCGGGTCCTCCAAGGCCTCGGCCAGGGCCGACTGGGGGAGCAAGGCGATGTAGTGACCCCGGCGCACTACGCCTCGAAAGGCATCGAGCGTATTCAGTTCCATCGCGACTTGCAGCAGGCAGTTGGACTTGGCAAACAAGGTCTGGACTAGGCGCTGCATCCCGTAGCCGTCCTTAAACACGACTTGGGGATAGGTGCAGAGATCCGTCCAGGCGAGGGGGAATTGATCTGCAAGCGGGTGTTCCGCCGCCATCAGGGCCTGGATCGGTTCGCTAAACAGGGGCTCGACCACCATTTCCGGGGTGGCGGTGAGGAGGCGATTATTCATCACAATTGCGACATCTACCAAGCCATCGCGCAGGACCTTCAGGGCGCGATCGCTCCCCAGGGCCGTGACTCGCAGTTGCACCTCCGGATAGTCCTTGCAAAAGGTATGGAGCACGGGCGGCAGGTAATAGGCACAGACCGAATGGATCGCCGCCACACAGAGTTCGGGTTGCTTCCCTTCCCGCAATTCGGTCAGGTTCCGCACCGCCGTCTCCCACTCCTGGCAGATTTTGCGGGCCCGGGGCAGCAGGTGTTCCCCCGCCAGCGTGAGTTTGGCGTGGTTGGAACGGTGAAATAGGGGCATCCCGAGGGCGGCCTCGAGCACCTGAATCTGGCGGCTGATGGACGATTGGCTCACCTGGCACTGGCGCGCTGCCTGGCCAAAGTTACCAGTTTCCGCGACCGCGAGAAAGGCTTGAAGTTGCTCAATCCGCATTCCGGCTAGGGTTGAAAGCGAGGGCACGATCCTTTCAAGCTAGCGGATTTAACCGTCCTGTTTGGTAGGAGGCGATACGGTTTGCCGTTCCCAGAGCCGCGCCCTCGTGCTCCCCTTAGGCCCCCCAGTGCTCCCAAGCAGCCCGGGCGTGGAGCCGGACGCTGGCATCCGGAGCCGCCAACAATTGCTCCAGAGCCGCCCGCGCCCTGGGCGTGCCGAGCTGGCCCCAGGCCTGGGCGAGGGCTTGCTGTACAGGGCGCTCACTGGCTTGGCCCGCCGGCGTGGCGAACCAGTCGGCAAGAATGCGACTGGCGATCACCCGTTCCTGAGCAGCCGTAGCCCGGGCCAAGCTGCGAATCGTTTCTAGGCGAGCCGCCGTTGCGGGCAGAGCCTGGAGAGCCTGGCCCAAATACTCCAGCCGCTGCGGAACCCGCAGCCACCCCAAGGCCCGCAACAGATCACACTGCAAGGAAACGGGAATTGCCGAGCCGTGCAGAGCCTGACTGAGAGCTGCCGCCGCCGCCTGGTTTTGAAAGCGGCTGAGGGCGCAGGCCGCTTGTTGGCTCACGCCGAGATCCGGATCGTAGAGGCAGGGCTGAAGCTGCAACAACAGGTCAGACGGGTGATCCCTATCGGCCCAGAGGCCCAGGGCACTGACGGCCTCGCGGCGCACCTGGGCTACGGGATCTTGCAGGGCCGTGATCAAGACCGGGAGCACGCGGGCCTCTTGGGAATGGCTCAGACCGGCGATCGCCAGCCAGCGCACTTCTGGATTGGCATCCTGAGCCACGGAAAGCAAGGGTTCGACGGCTTCCCCGAATTGTGCCAAGGCTCGGGTCGCCGCCAAGCGAGTTTCTACAGCTCGCAAAGAAGCGACCAACGCGGTTCGGGCTTGGGGGCCAGCCGTGGCCAGGGCTTGACTGGCCAGGATCGCCAAGTCCTCATCGGTAGTGCGGTGCAACAAATCGGCCAGGGCCGCCACCGCCGCTGGGGCCTCACAGGCCGCCAGGCTCCGGACTGCGAGCCAGCGGGTGTCGGGATCGGTTTCCGGCGTGTTGAGGAGCTGGATCAAGGGCGGAATGGCGATCGCCCCCAAAGGCGGCAGCCGCTTAGTCGCCTCCCAGCCCGCCGCAAAATCACCACTCTGAAGGGCAGCAAGGGCTGAAGTGAGAGCGGGTGTTGCCGTAGGGGAGTCAGCCGTCCCAGCGGGTAACGGCAGGGGGGTGGCAGCAGGAACCGCTCGCGGATCATGAGCCGGGGGATCTGCGGACATAGGGGCGCTCTCGCGGCTGAGGGACAAAGGTTTGGGGTCATTGTCCGCGGCTCCGCCGGAATCAGCAAGCCTGATGATGCGAAACTCAAATCACTACTATGCAAATCTAGCCGCTTCCGTCCCTGCCTTGAGGCCCGCCACCCTCAGCAGCCCTGGCTCAGGAACAGCAAAGCAGGTCAGCGCTCTGGATGATGATGTGGCGATCACGGTCAAAGGTAATGCAGCCTTGGCGCTGGAGCTTGCCGAGGAGGCGGGTGATCGTGACCCGGGTTGTGCCAATGGCGTTGGCAAGCGTCTGGTGCGTGAAGCGCATCTCAATACGAATGCCCCCATCGGAAGTTTGGCCCATCTCGTCCTTGAGGAGATGGAGCAGATGACAAAGGCGATCTTCGACCCGGCGCTGACCGGCGATCGCCAACATCGCTTCCGTTTGGCGCAGACGGCGGGCAAGGCTCGTCGCGAGTTGGCTGCCTAGGTGCGGGGAGGCCTCAATCTCGCTGAGAAAGAACCACCGCAGGTAAACATCAGACAGGGAGCGGGCGGCGTAGACATCCAAATGGGTTAGCCACATCCCGAAGAAGGAAGAGGGCTGAACCCAGCCCAAAAGCACTTCCTCACCCCCAGGCTGCGTTGTACTCAGTTCAACCGTCCCACGATAAACTTGCCAAAGGCCTTGGTGGTCAAGGGGAATTTGCTCGCCGCGATGATAGAGGTGGAGGCGTCGCCCCTCCTTGAGATCTTCAGGGGCGACGATGTTGCCATCCGGATGTGTCAAGAGCATAACAAGCTGGATCTCACAACGAGCAGCAACCGAGCCAGTACAACATAAAACTGGCACTAGCGTAGTCGGTCAAGGTAAACGCCAGGTAATGACAAATTTAAGAGTCTGTCAGGATCGGGGTTGCTGCTGTCGGTCGGCTGCCACGGGGAAGCTAATACAGCCCTAACCAGCCCAAAACCCCTTGACCCGTCAAAGCTTCGATCAGGAGTGCCAAGATGAAGCCAATCATCGCCGCGCGGCCGTTGAGGCACTCGGCGTAGTAGTTGAAGCCAAACTTGGGTTCAGGCAGATTGGGGGTTGGGGGAGTGGAAGTTGGTTCCATAAGGGCCACAAAAGTTAAAACTTGTTACATTTCTAAGCCACTTATTAACCCATACCTTGTTTCGGGACGCAAGCTGAGGGGAGCAGGCGCAGTTATTGGGCTTTGGCAATCCAATGCAATCATTGCCCATCAGACCCCGTAGTTGCGCTGATGGAATTTCAGAAAATAAGTGCATCGTTGAGGAGAGAGACAAAGAAGAGGATAGTTTAATGAGTCGCCGACCCATTGAACTGAAGCTGAGCACCTCAGAAAAAGAAAAACTAGAAGCGCTCCGGACGCGGGACAAGCGTCCGGACCTGCGAGAGCGAGCGGCTGCCTTGCTGAACGCTGGCGGTGAATCGGGATTGCCAGGAGCGCTCCAAGGCTTGCTCAGACCCCGAACACCAAGGATGGTCTATCAGTGGGGACGACGTTACCAAGCGGAAGGCAGCAAGGGTCTAGAGATCCGAGCCGGGCGGGGCAGGAAACCCGCTTTTTCCCCCTGAGCATGAAACCGAAGCGAGGGCCTAAGAAGAAGTCGTCACCAGTGGCGCTTCAGGGCTCTCCCGGAGGGCTAAAGCCCAACTACGTCAATATAGAACCACCGTAGTTGCGCTTCAG
>CAYNIP010000013.1:0-97886 GCA_964397305.1 uncultured bacterium | reverse complement strand
TTAAGATGCAATTCCCTGCTAAGACCCTAGAACACTCATCATCATTCACACCCATTTCTCAAGCTCGCACCCCCAAAACTCTGTCCTTTCCCAAAGCTCCTCTCCCGGAGGGAGAGGAGTTGCAGATGAGGGGAAATGATGCTAAAAAAGCGTGAACTTTTTCGGGGCGATCGCCGTCTAGACAAGATCAAAACATTGCTAGTTTGCGGAGGAGGAGAGTCTATGCCACGCTACTTCATGGCGATCGCCTTCGGGGGGGTTGCCGCCCTCATCACCACCGCCGCCCAGGCCATCGAACCGGCCCTCCTGCGGTACAACGCCAGCGGGCCCTGGTCCAGCATTGAGTACAGCGACTTCGACAGTCTCTATGTCAACGACCGCCACGATGGCATCGGTGACGAGCGCGACCACATCGTAACCCAGTGGAGCCGCGCCGGGCTTCGGGCTACCGTCCGGGACTACGAGATCACGGGCTACCAAGTCGTGCCCCGCGTCCACTACCGCACCGTGCGCCACTACAGCCACCGTCATCAGCGCTGGTTCTATCGCCGCGTTCCCGATGTAGTCTACCAGAGCATCCCCCAATGGACTTATACCGACCGGACTCCCACGGAGATTCAGTTTGTTATCCACGGTGAACCCTACCGCTACACAGGCGGGCCCGTCGCCCCCGATCTGGCTGCGGCCCTAGCCAGCGCCCCACCAGGCAATATGCAGATTCGCCTCCGGTTTGAAGATGGCTCGCAGGCGCAAGTAGAGATCGGCGCGGGCACGGTGCGGGCTTGGCAGCGGGTCTTTGGAGAGCCCCTGACCGCAGCGGAGCGTCGTGAATGGGAGCAGCAGCGGGAGGACGCGGAGCACCCGCCGTCGGCCTCGGATTTCTTTGAGCACCGCCGTTAGCGTGAGCTCGCCAGCGGCCCTCGCGACCCCTTCCCCACGCTCCTCTCACGCCTGCAAGGGGTGATAAGACTTAACAGGTGACAAGGGCACTTCAAAGGGTGACAAGAGGCTGAAAGCAAGACGCTAAGGAGGCTGGAAGGCGAAGACTACGCTCACAAAAGCGACGCTTGTGAGAATTGAGCGCCCGCAATTGGGCCTTCAAGGCGCGGCAATTTGGTGTGTCTAACTGCCAAAGCTGGTCATGGACACCGACCTGGAAGTGAGAATGGTGCAACAGGGAGTGGGCGGCGGCCGGCGAGACAGGTAGAGAGCAAGCTCAGGCTGAGACCGCAGTGCTATAGTCGTTTCAGTTAAGGATGAGATGGGTCAACCACGAAATCCTTGCCAAGCAAGAATTGCAGCCATTTTAGAGGGTCTCAAAATTGTTTGAAACAACGATAACCCTTGTAAAGCAGTCTAAGTGTAAGCCATAGCAACCAACAAAACTAAGGCAAGAAAGCGCGATTCGCTGACGGGAGTTTGCTCGATAGGATAACCACCCGTTTTGAGGTCACAAAACATCGGTTCGATACCAAAGCGAAGTTTGAAAATGGCAACAATGTGTAGACATCTAGGGGTTGATGCTCTACCGCTTCTGCTTTCCACATACAAGGGGTTGGGGTGAGGGCCAGCCTTGGGTTAGCAAGTCATGAGTGCAAGACTAGCGAGGGTGCAGGCTAAAAGGCCAATACATATAGATGCCGCGCGGGTCGCGGAGGGGCCCCAGGCCTTCTAGATCCTGGCGGAGGGTTTCTGCTTGTTGTCGCAACGGCTCGGGGGCTTGCCAGCGGGGCCTTGGCATCGCCTCCTGGAGGGACGATCGCACCACCAGGGGCAGGCTCCGGAGTAGGCGCTCCTCCAGGGTGGGGGGCTCCCGGTCATCCTGCACTTCCCAATCGTCGCCGAGGTCAGCAGCCTCGGCCGCGTGGGCGATCGCCGCCCCCAGGCCGCCGATCTCATCGACTAAGCCGACTCGTTCCGCCTCTTGGCCCACCCAGACGCGGCCCTGGGCGATCGCCACCACCTCCGAGCGCGAGAGGGAGCGCGCCTCCGCCACCGTATTGATGAAAAGTTCATAGATGCGATTGACGGCCCGCTGGAGGACGGCCAGCTCGGCCGGGGTTTGGGGTCGGCTGGCGGTGTAGAGATCGGCCAGGGCAGCGGTCTTGACTGCATCCCAGGTTACACCGTTATCCTGAGCAAGGTCCTCGACATTGAACAGAAGCCCAAACACCCCAATGGAGCCCGTAATCGTGCTGGCTTCTGCAAAGATGTAGGAGGCCCCCGTCGCCAGCCAGTAGCCCCCTGAGGCGGCAACATCGCCCATGGAGACGATCAGGGGCTTCTCCTCGCTAGCTAGTTTCAGTTCTCGCAAAATCACATCCGAGGCGGTGGCACTGCCCCCAGGACTGTTGATGCGGAGCACGATGGCCTTGACCGCCTCATCCTCGCGGAGGCGGCGGATTTGGCGGCTGAAGCGATCGCTGCCCACCTCCTCTGGGCCGCCATCGCCGCTGACGATCGCCCCTTCCGCATAGAGCACCGCAATTTTATTCCGTGATGTTCGCAGGTTGGCACTGTCAGCCGGCCCTTGGCTGTAGGTCGCTAGATCAATGCGCCGGAAGCGGCTGCCGTCGTCCGGGTTATCATCTTCCTGGGTCAGTTGGCGCAGTTCCGCCGCCACTTCATCGAAGTGAGCGAGGTCGTCTACCAGCTTCGCGGCTGTGGCGTCGCTGGGGAGGAGTAGGCCTTGGGTATCGGCGATCGCCTGCAAGTCAGCACTGGTCAGGTCGCGCTGGCTACTCACGGTGGCCAGAAACTCCTGCCAGAGTGCCTCGAGGAGGTCCGTCAGTTGTCGGCGATTTTCCGGGCTGAGATCCTGGCGCACAAAGGGCTCCACCGCCGACTTGTAATCGCCAACCCGCACCACTTGCACCCCGATGCCGAATTTCTCCAAGGCTCCCGCCAGGAAAAGTTGCTCAGCGCTGAAGCCATTGAACTCAACCGCGCCGATTGGATTCAGCAAAATGCGCTCCGCCACCGAGGCCAGGTAGTATTCGCGCTGGGTCAGATCCACGTCATAGGCGAGGATCTGCTTGCCGGCTTCACGAAACTGCTCCAGGGCCGCCCGTACCTCCGCGAGGCTCGCATAACCCGCCAGGCCACCGCCTTGGCTGCCATCGATCAGTAAACCGACGATACGCTCATCCCACGTCGCTCGCTCGATCGCGTCCACCACCTGCCGCAGGGTTAACACCGTCGGGGTGCTGCCCGTGAGGTTATCCGCCAGGCTTAGGGGGATCTCAGCATCACGAATTTCCACCGAGAGATCGAAGACCAGGATGGTATTGTCCCGCAGCCGAGGATCGCGCGCCTCCTGCTGGGCGGCGATCGCCGCGATGAGGATGAAGAGCGCAGTCGTGCCCAGGACCGTCGCGAGGAGGAGAGCGAGCAGAGTGCCAAGCAGGCTGGCGAGGGTTTGCCGGAAAAATTGCAGCATGGGGAAAGCTAGGGAGCAGTAATGGGGCGTTAGGTAGCCCTTGGGGTGAAGGTAATCTTCCTAAGCATAACGCTCCCCGGAAGCTTCAGGCGTCGTTCTGTAGAGCTTGGCTCAAACTTGACTAGAATTTATACTTGCTGTCGTCAAGCTTCACGACGTTTTGGGATGAACTTCCAGGCTTGATTAAACCCTTCAATTTCTCAAAGCTGGGAGAAGGGGTGCTAGAAGCTCCTCTCCCAACTTGAGAGAGGATGTGGGGTGAGGGCTGAGCTAAGGAGTACCAACATCCCGCGTAAAATTTCGTTCACCCTGCTATACCATAAACTGGTAGGCGGCGGCGTAAATGGCGACATAATTCGAGCAGCGAGTCGGTGGGGTTGAGGTACGAAAACCAACTCAACCGGGAGTTTGCCTGGAATCGCAGCCTTTTTTTCGCGGCCGAGTACTAGCCAATTTCCTGGAAGTTTGTGGTACAATTCCCAGAAGGATCGTAGTGTTAGAGCCTTGCAAATAGCGCTCGACGCGACGTTCTGAAAGCCTCGTGTCAAGATAAATTATGCAACCATCTCCTGATCGTTATGTCAGTTTTCAAGGCCTGGATTGTGACGAGAAAGCCCGTCAAGTTTTGGCCTACATTGAGCGGTATGTAGCTGAGCCGCCCCACCCGAGTCCGTGGCTGGATTACTTTCGTCTTCGCCTTGCTAGCCGCCAGCAACTTGGTGCCGATGAACTCTACTTTGTTGGTAGCCAAATCAATCACGTTCGTGCTTTGTTTGAAGATTACAGCAATCCTGAAGCCCTGGCCTTGCTGGAGCAGGTTGAAGAGGAATGTTGTTAACCCGAGGAGAGGTACGCTACGGGTAGTCTAGAGAAGACAGTATTTTTCTGGCTAGTAAAGTACGTGGCCTTCACCTCAAACCCCTCTCCCAGAGGGCGAGGGGCTTTAGCTGTATTGCACTAGGCTAAAAACTGCTGTATCCTGTTGCGACCAGCCCACGTTAGCGACTCTACGTTCCGGGTGGACGAAAAAAAGCGCGGCTCCCCTGAATTTTGAGCGATGGCTCAAGGACCAAAGGGTCGCCCTCTATCGCTCCGCGACGCTAGCGCGAACAGGGTTACGGGGCCCCCTCTTCGAGAAGCCGCTGCGCGTCTCCATCCCCTGGTCCCTGTTCCCGAAGCTGGGAGAAGGGGAGCGAAGGGTTACGGGGCTCTCATCTCCCGGTCCTTGCTCCCAAGGCTGGGAGCAGGGACGCTAGAAGCTCCTCTCCCAAGTTGGGAGAGCGATTGGGGTGGGGGCTGAGCGAAGGAGTCTCAACATCCCGCGCAAAATTTCACTCGCCTCGAAAATCTTGGTAGGATCGATTGCATCTATCGCTTCAGCAGAGGTATTGTTCTCGTGGTCGTCAAACCCGAATGGCTGCGCGTCAAGGCTCCCCAGTGGCAGCGCGTCGGCAATGTCAAAGAAATTTTGCGGGACTTGCAGCTCAACACGGTCTGCGAAGAGGCGTCCTGCCCTAATATCGGTGAGTGCTTTCATGCTGGCACGGCCACCTTCTTGATCATGGGGCCTGCCTGCACCCGCGCCTGTCCCTACTGCGATATTGACTTCGAGAAGCGGCCCCAGCCCCTTGACCCGACGGAGCCGGAGCGTTTGGCCACGGCCGTGGCGCGCCTGCGGCTCAACCATGTCGTGATCACGGCGGTGAACCGCGATGACCTTCCCGATGGCGGTGCGGCTCAGTTTGCCCGCTGTATTGCCGCTACCCGGGCCCAGTCCCCTGGTACGACGATCGAGGTGCTGGTTCCCGATTTTTGCGGTAATTGGGAGGCCTTGGATACGGTGCTCGTTGCGGCGCCGGAAGTCCTCAACCACAATACCGAGACGGTTCCCCGCCTCTACCGCCGCACGCGACCCCAGGGGGACTATGGGCGCTCCCTCGAGCTGCTGCGCCGCGCTCGCCAGCAGGCTCCCTGGCTTTATACCAAGTCGGGGCTGATGGTGGGTTTGGGGGAAACGGATGCGGAAATTCGTCAGGTCATGGCTGACTTGCGGGCGATCGCCTGCGACATTCTGACCCTGGGCCAATACCTGCAACCCAGCCCCAAACACCTCCCGGTTCAGGACTTTGTGCCCCCGGCTCAATTTGATGCTTGGCGGGAGTGGGGCGAAGCCCAGGGCTTTCTGCAAGTGGTGGCCTCGCCGCTGACCCGCAGCTCCTACCACGCCGAACAGGTGCGATCGCTGATGGAGCGCTACCCCCGCCCCCGGCCTCCGGCCCTGACTGAGGCGTAGTCCAATCCTATGCCTCGTCGCCCGCACCTCGAGATCCTCCAGCAGGGCGTCAGCGCTTGGAATGCGTGGCGGGCTGAGCACCCCGGTCTCCTGCCGGTTTTGATCCAGGCCGACCTGCGGGGCCTTGACTTGCGGGAGGCTAATCTGGGGGCTGTGAACCTGCGGGGAGCTGATTTGCGGGAGGCCTCCCTGAGTGGCTCGCTCCTGGCCCAGGCGGATCTCCGCAAGAGTGACCTACGGGGAGCGGATCTGAGTCATGCCGATCTGCGCCAGGCGGAGTTGAGCCAGGCGGATTTGAGCACGGCCTACTTGCGGGGGGTGTTGCTGGCTGATGCGGACCTCCAGGGCGCTGACCTCCGCCAGGCGGATTGCAGTCAGGCGGATCTCAGCCGAGCCGGCCTCGGCCGTACCCAGCTAGCGGGGGCGAATTTTGAGCGATCGCAACTTCCCGAGGCGGATCTGCGCGGAGCCGGGGGCGATCGCCCCTGCTTTGCTCAGGCCGACCTCAGCGGCGCGGATCTCAGCCGGAGCCAGTGGCTCGCCGCCGACTTCAGCGGTGCAGGCCTCACTGGGGCAGATCTCAGCCTCGCCGACTGTACCCAGGGCCTCTTCACCGCCGCCGACCTCCAGGGGGCCCAGCTCGAGGGAGCGACCCTGAACGGAGCCCAGTTGGCCTACCTGGAGTTGCCGCAGGCCCTCCTAGCCGGGGCCAGCCTTCAGCAGGCCAACTTGGTGCGGGCTAACTTACAGCAGGCCGACCTCACGGGGGCTGACCTCACGGGAGCTGACCTCACGGGGGCCTGCCTCCGAGAAGCCGTGCTGGCTGCCGCTAACCTGAGCCAGGCCTACCTGAGTGCGGTGGATCTCCAGGGCGCTAACTTGCGGCGCGCCACCCTGGTCCAGACCTTTTTTATGCTCAGCAGTAACCTCCAAGGGGCCGATCTCCAGGGGAGCAATTGCCAGGGCACTCAGTTCATTGATGCGGACCTCAGCGGCGCGGACCTCCGGGAGGCCAATCTGACCCAAGCCCGTTGGGACAATGCCTACCTCCAGGCCACCCGGTTTGGCAATAACTTGGGCCTCAACAAACGCCAGCGCCGCAAGCTCCACCAGCGGGGGGGCCTGTTTCCCGAACCGCTTTAGCTCGACTGCATCCGGGCCTCGAGGGCCTTGGTGATGCGATCGCGACTTTCCTCCAAGTGGGCGCGGGTGTAGAGGTCAAGGCTGCCGCCGTGGCGGCCGACGACCCGATCGATGGCACTGTGGAGCTGGCGCAACTGATACCAGGCGAGGGTGCGGGCATCTTCAGGAACCCGCACCTGGCGCAACATCATATCGATCAGCAGGTTGAGGTGCTCCCGTTGCAGCGATCGCCGCACGCTGGAGACATTGATCCCCCCTGTCTGCGCCGCCAGCACTTCCTGCCAGAGACCGTTCCCCAGCGTTTCATACAGCTCCGGTAAGGTGAGGGCTTCGTCGGGATGCTTGAGTTCCAGATCCCGCAGGGTACCGAGGCGATCGCCCGCCAGGAGAGACCGCAACACCAGCCGCTGCACCCCCAAAATGCTGTCGTGGATCGGGTAATCCAAGGCCGACAAGGGCACGGGCTGCCCCCAATGCCACCAGCGCGACGGAGCCAACTGGTTCAACAACTCTGGCGGGAACGTAAAGGCCTCGGGGGCAAAGATATAGTCTTGAAGCACGGCCAAGGCCTGGCGCTGCTTCGCGAGGGGTACGGACTCAAAGGGCAGGCGGCCGCCGGGATCTCCGGGGCGATCGCGATTGAACGAGCGCCCGCCGACATAGTTCATCACCAGCAGCGCTTGGCGGATGTAATAGGAGAAGACCTCGTTAAACTTTTGGCGCATCTCGTCGTAACTGTCGCCGGGGATCGGGTAGCGAGTTTGCAGCCGCGTCCACATCAGGCGGGCATTCTCCATCTGCTGCTGGGCATAGCCCAGCACGTCGCGGCTGAGGTCAAAGGCGTTGACCGTTGGGTCCCGAAAGCCCCAAAGATCCTCGTCGGTGGCGTAGGCCAGCTCGTGAGCCGGGGCGCGGCTGGCGATCGCCCCCAAGGCCCGCCGCTCGGCCGCTGGCACCAGGGCCCCTGTCCACTGATAACCATACTCAATCGCCCAGCGATCATAGGGCCCAACCACCACGGGAAAATAGTCCCCCTGCTCCACCCCCGGCGGCGCCAGGTTCACCCCGACATAATCCATCACCGACCCCGCCAGACCCTGGGTGTGGGTAATGCTGAGATCATTCAAGTCCTGGGGATCGAGAAGAATGCTACCCCGGAAATTGTGACGCAAGCCTAGCACATGGCCCACCTCATGGGCGATCAACATCCGCAGGTACTGGCGCGTGTAGCGCTGCATCGAGGCACCATTAGGGGCAACATTATGCAGCAGCGTCATCCCCAAAGCCCCGGTGCGGAACTGCTCCGCCGCCGCCATCCCAAAGCAGAGATCCGTCTGTCGAGCGATTTGCGCTTGGAGGGTGGCGAAGCGATCCAGGGTCTCGCTCGCAGCGCGATCGCCCCCACACCACTGCCCCCAGTCCGGGCTCGCCAGATCCACCAAATGGCGATACTCCTCCTGCCGCAGACGGATCGCCGCCCCATTGATCACCACATCTGCCGCCAAAATTTCCCCCGTCAGCGGATTGACCTGGGAGGGACCAATGCCCATGATGCCGGAGCTGAGAGTACTCGACCAGCGAATCGTGTTGTAGCGCACATCGGCCGGGTCCCAGGTCGCATCGTCCGGCATCTGCTTGACCACAATCGCATCCTGAAACCCCGCCTGCTCAAAGGCCCGATTCCACATCAGCACCCCCGCCCGCACATCCTCCCGGTACTCATGGGGAATGGTATTTTCCAGCCAAAACACCAAGGGCTCCTTGGGAGGCGAGAGGGGAGCCGTCGGCTCCCGGGGCTCCAACCGCCAGCGCTGGATGTAGCGGACAAACGGTTCTCGCGCTTGGGTATCGGATAAATCCTTGTAGGCATTGATAAAGTAGCCAACTCGACTATCCGCCAGACGCGGCACGTAGGCATTATCTCGCGGTAGCTCCGAGAAGCTGTAGTGAACGGCTAGATTAAAAGCCCGCCCATCCGGAACCAGACCGCTGAACGGCAGATTGCTGCTGCTCCGAGCCGAGAAGCCATAGACGGCCTGAATCTCAACATTTTTCGGAAACGATTTGACGCTCTCAAAGTGGGAGCGCTCCGGGTCGATGACATAGGCGTTGTCAAAATAATTGCCAATCCCCGCCAGATCATTCCGCGTCAAAAACATCCCCGTCGCATCGATCTCCAGTAGACCGGTCTCTGCTGACTCTGAGAGGATGGGGAGCCGGTAGAGCACGGAGTCACTAAAGGAGCGCTGGAGATTGAAGCGGAGCGGGTCATCGGGCTGAACCCGTAGGTTGAGGTTGGGCAAAACGAAGTGCAGCGCCTGATCCACGCGCTGGAGACGCACCACAAAGCTGTCCAGGGGAAAACCGTTGATCAGGTAGCCAACGCCCAGGCCGCTGGCCAAGGACGTGATGCAGAGGTAATCCTGGTTGAGCTGATCGGCGCGTACTTGGAAAATGAGCTTATCCCCCCGCCGGGTCGCGCGGAAGATGCCGGCTGGCTCCTGAGAAGAGGCTGAAGCCACCTCCAGGGGGGTGGGTGGGAGCGCTTGGAGGGGCAAGGAGCCCGGCAGGACCAAAAGGCCGAGGCTACAGAGCCAGCCCAGACCAAACAACAGCCAAAAGGATCGCCGCTTCATACCTGCTATGGTTCCATCTACTATTGAGGCCGCACACAATCGCACCCACGCTTCCCTAAAGTTAGCAAGATCGAGCCCTGGCTGGGGCAAGTTGCGCCATCGACAAGCGTGACTGTTGCTGGACAGTCCCGGCCATCGCTGCGGCTTGCAAGGTGACAAAGGCGCGCACGTCCTCAAGGTCGTACCGCGTGCGCTGGAGTTGCTGGCGTAGCTGCTGCTCTGCCTCCAGGCTCAGCATTCCGGTTTGCAGTGCTTGTTGCACGAGTTCTCGAATCGACATCGCTTCAATGGGTTCAACCCTGAAAAACATCCCCACGAGCAGGCTAGGCGGCCCGCTACGACCTCCTCGCTCTCAGCAGAGAAAATTTATGCACGGTGGCAGCTTGTCTCGGCCTCAGGAAGGTCAGCGGTCTAGAGCCCCTCACCCCCCCGACCCCACTCCACAGTCTGCCGGCGATGCAACGCATAATTTAGGTGAGGCCACTGCTTAGGAATCAGTACATATCAGTACATAGTAGCGATCGCTGAGGAGGCTGGTAATGTCAAGCATCTTGTCCCGTCAAACGGTGGATGAAGTCTTTCCGAGCGAGGTCTTAGCCTGGGTGGATCAACCGATTAGCGAGGCGCAAGCAGGACGGGTGAAAGCTCTGGGAACCAGTTGGCCGGCTCGGTTGGCGGCTGCGGGGACAGGCTGCGAGTTGCTGCCAGGACAGCGGGTACGGGCGATCGGCCGCCAAGGCATTACCTTACTGGTCGTCCCCCTAGAGCTGTAACCCTAGGGCCCCCGAGGCGCCAGCAGCGACGGCCGGCTAGCGCGATCGCGATCCCGCTTGGACTGCTGCCAAGCCTTGCGTAAAAACCACCGTTCAGAACCGAGAGCTTAGGGAGTTACCAGCCGCTGACCGGCGATGGTATTACTTACGGAGATTACGTATGTCACAACCCGACCCTGGTGAAGTCGAGCGCCTGTTCCAAAAGCTCCAAGCCCTCTTGCTGCAAACCTGGCAAGATACGGGCTACGGCAAAATTGAAGTCGAAAGCACCCGGATTGGCGATACCAAAATCCGCGTCGTCCTCAAAGCCGGGACCTACTACTGCTACACCCTGCGCCAGGAGGAGGTAGGTCGCCGCCCCCCCCATTGATCCCGTATTACTACGGACAACGGTTAGAATTGTGCTGTTTTTGTAAAGTGCTGGCTCCAGTGCTTGCCGTAGCCAACAGACATGGACTATACTTTGGACGGAGTAAAGGAAGAAGATTCCCAGAAGGAGCACCCTTTACATCCCTCAAGCTTTAGTCCAAATCCAATAAAGACCTAAGACAGGTGGGATGCCTGCAAGGTTATCCGTAAGGAGCAAGCTAGTACTTCTGGCTCTGCTGCCTCGGATAGCCTCTTTAGTTCGGAAGCTCTGGAGATCATCTGCCCATTGATCCCCCAGTTTTCTTGTGGTGGGCATGACTAGTCCCCCCAAAAAAAGGGCCGCCCTGCATAAAACCTCGGCCCGCTTCTGAAGTTACTTAGTAGCAAGCCAACTTAATTCCTCGCCATCCCGTTAACCAGGTTTTTAGCCATGCCATTCTTCAAGCGCTCCCACCAATCTCAGCCTCAGCAGCCACAGCTCCAAAGCTTTATCCTGGAGCCGATCTTGACCCCCAGCGGAGTCGTGGATGGTACTGATGAGGGTGTACTAACGGTTGATTGGGTGCCCGATCCAGAGTGGGCAGAGCCTGATGACTTGGAGCTGCCGGAAGCTGAGACGTTACCCGAGGGAGACGAGACTTCCTGGAACGGGTCGGATGGACTGGATGCTGAGGAAGTTAGCTCTTCTGAATGGGTGCTGCCGAACCCTCAGGAACCGTTGCCCATTGAAATAGCCTTTATCACTGAGCCCAGCTTCGACGGCTGGCAGTATGAAGGCGGCGTCTTCACCGTCGGCGATGATGGCCTGGTCGGGATTGACTTCCTCTTCGATGGCGGGAAATACAAGAGTGAACTCGCCATCTTCAGCCTCGACGGCATGGAAGCTTTTGATACCCCAGAAACCTGGAATCGAGATTCAGATCTACACTTGTTTGATCGGATATGTCTTGCTGTAATTGGTTAAGATTCCGAAAGAGTTTGGCTCTAAGTTGTTAGATAGACTGCGATAACGGCATGGAAGCTTTTGATACCCCAGAAACCTGGAATCGAGATTCAGATCTACACTTGTTTGATCGGATATGTCTTGCTGTAATTGGTTAAGATTCCGAAAGAGTTTGGCTCTAAGTTGTTAGATAGACTGCGATATATGCAGGCTTTTATGTGTGAGAATATCAGCTACGTGCATTGGTTTAAGAGGATAGTTCTAAGTTGTTGAATGAGGTTACTGATAGGATTAATATATCCTTTTTTGGGTAGTTCAAACGTACCGTTTAACATTTCTGCATGGGTTTGACTTTGCCGATGCATTTCGTGTTTTTGAACTACCGATAGTGATTGACTTTGACGATCGTGAAGATTACGGAGAAAATCGCTATATTGGTATTGGGCTACTGAGTGGGCGGCGGGTCGTAGTTGTCGTCTACACAGAGCCCGATGAGGAAACAGTTCATCTTATCTCCTTACAAAAAGCACTCTCTTATGAACGCAGACGCTATGAACTGAACGCAGACGCCATGAAAAATACCTCAAAAACCGATTGGGACAGGATCGACGCGATGGGCGATGAGGATATCGACACCTCCGATATTCCACCGCTATCAGAGGAGTTTTTTGCTAAAGCGCAACTACGAAGGCCGACGTTGCCTGTAAAAGTATCAGTTCAGATTGATTCCGAAACTTTTGCTTGGTTTGAAGCGCAAGGTGAAAGTGCCGAACAGCAGATGTCAGCAGCCTTGAGAATTTACGCCGAGGCTAATAAAGCTCATTCTGTATCCACGGCAAAGTCAGTTTGATAGTTGGCTAACAATTCAAATGCAAAAGAAAGAGGAGAATACTGAGAGCAACGTTTTATCAACGGCAAGATGGGACAGGTAGGCTCGTATCTCTGGCGCTCCCATCTCTCGGGGGTGGCGCTTTTGGTGGAACCGGATAAAGTTTCGGATGTAGTACAGGTAGGATTTCTCGGTTTTTCGACTGAGGTGCCGAAAGCGCGCAACCTGGCGCACGCGGTCGAGGAGTTTGGGCTGCTGCGGTGCTTCCATCGCTTTGGCTGCGGTAAAAGTCCCCAAATGGGGGTGTTATCCCGCAACTGCGGGATAACCACCCATAATACCGGAGTTAGACCGCAAGTGCTTGACAACACCCTGCTGAGGGGTGTTATCCTGTACTTGCGGTCTAATATATAGTTAGCCCGCCTGACTAAAAGGAAACACCGCCGGAAATGCATCAGCCTTGGCGCGACTATGATCGAGATGGACAAATGGATAATTACCGCCATGCGTGTACGAGATTCCATTTATGACTAAGCAAGAACAGCAGTGGTTCGATGCGCTGACGAAGGATCGCGCCGAAAGTGCCAAGACGCTGGAGAAGCCTTCCATGCGCGGTATCCAGCGCAGTGTCGTGGACAAATATTCCGATCAAGCACACTTCATTTACGAGCTTCTGCAAAACGCCGATGATGTCAAGGCAACAACTGCTGCATTCCGCCTTGAGGCAAAGGGACTGTATTTTACGCACAACGGCCCTGTTCGGTTTACCGTTTCTAATCCACAGAACGAAGAAGCAGATACAGTAGATCGCTCTCTTGGGCATATTAACGCCATTACTTCCATTGCTAATTCAAACAAGACGCAGGCTTCCATTGGTAAGTTCGGTGTTGGGTTCAAGGCAGTCTTTCAATATACGAAAACACCGCACATCTACGACCCAGAAATTCAATTCAAGATCGAACGCTTCATTGTGCCGCACAGACTGGATTCTGACCTTGATTGGCGAGAATCTTCAGAGACAGTATTCTTCTTTCCGTTTGACCACAATACAAAACAGCCCCAAGAGAGCCATGACGAAATTCTGGAGAAACTAAAAACTCTGGAGTTTCCTGTCCTGTTCCTTTCCAACCTAAAATCTGTGTCTTTTGAAGCGGGGGAAGTCACTGTCAAATACACCAAGGAAGTCATGCGGAAAATTGCGCAAGGAGATATAACGGCTCAGTGGATCGCGCTGGTATTGGAAGTGAATGGCGAAAGAACTTCTCAACATTTGTTGATGTTCACTCGAAACAGTGAGAGCGGACATCCTTGCTCCATCGGTTATGCCTTGGGAGACAACGGAAAGCTCATGCCTATTGACCGTCCTGCATTCTGTTTTTTCCCGACCAAAGAAGTGACGAATCTGAACTTCATCCTTCACGCACCATTCCTGCTGACAGACAGCCGAGAAGGAATCAAGGCTGGGGAAAAGCACAACCAGGAATTAATCCAACAGTTGGCACAACTTGCCGCAGACAGTTTACCTATACTACGGGATGAAAAGCTGATAGACGATGACATCCTCGACGTTATTCCTTACGACGAGGCGAAAGTTAGCGAACTATTCAAGCCGTTCTATACCGCTTGTTATTTGAAATTACAGACAGAAGAATTACTTCCTTCAGCGAACAATCAATTCGCGAAATCGAAAAACGCATATTGGGCATCTGTCCCTCGAATTGCTCAACTAATTTCTAACGAGCAATTGGCGCAAATAACTAAGAACAAGGATGCACGTTGGGTATTTGCTTCATTTGGGCGTGATGAGTGTTTACGCAAAAACAAAGAAATTTCGACGTACATTGATAAAGTTATACACACGTGGTTGGACGAAAAAGATATTCTTACTGGTCGGAAATATGATGGCGGAAAAAGTGTTGACGGTATTTCTGCTGACTTCATAAAACAACAATCCCACGATTGGCTGTTTAACTTTTATCAATGGCTATCCGAAACAGAAAAAAGAATAGATAGAATAAAAGATAGGAGAATCTTCATTGACAGTGCCGGTGATGCTGTTGCCTCCCATGACCAAGCCGGAAAACTAATCCTATTTCTTCCAGACAATGATGGTGATGGCTATGCCACTTTGTCTTCTAAACTATTTTCCACAGTGGAAGAAATGCTGCGAAGCATTGATAGTACAACAAATCAAACTACTAAGGAGTTCCTTGGTCGTTTTGGTATTCGAGAGCACACCGTAAAAGACGAAATTGAATCTGCCATTGAAAGAATGAAGAAGGGCAAAATCCCGGCAGATAATTTCCTTGCTAAATCGTTCAAATATTTCAAAGATGAGTGTCCACAAAATGAGATTGAGAAGTTCATTTTAAAGATCCGATCGTTAGCATTTTTGCCTTATGAAGCAAAAAATGGAAAGGCTGATTTTTCACCAGGAGAGGGATTGTACTTTCCAACTGAGCCTCTCATTTCCTTCTACGAGTGTAGGCCAGAAACAAAGTTTGTCGATTGGAAAACGCTTTGTGCGAGATACCCTGAACCCGACCATGGGACATTGAAAAAATTCTTGAGTAAATTAGGTGTCAATGGTCAGGAGCCATCTAAATACGATGAAGTTTATAATATTATTCTTCCTCAATGGCAACAAAATCAAAAGCCCGACAAAAACACCATTGATGAAAGAATTATTCATTTCAAGGTATTTTTCGACTATTTCAAGTCTCTTTCTCAATACCAAGGTGATTTTTTCTTAGAAAAAATCAGAGAACTACCTTTTCTTATTTACTTCACTAAACGAGATTCAGAGAAAGACTGTTTCTGGGGAAAAGCTGCTGATATCTATCTGCCGACCGATGATTTGAAAGCGTGGTTTGAAAATAAGCCGGACACCAAGTTTCTGATATTGGAAAAATACCAAAAGAGAGTGGACGAGAACGACTTTCGGCAACTGGATGACTTTCTTCGGAAACTGGGAATTTCAAGTGTGCCAAGGGTTTTGGATGCCAACGACGACAAGAAGATTGATGGGCTGGATGAGCTTTTATCAAAGATCGAGAGTAAGAGTGAGTATTCTACAGTTCTTTGGAAGATGCTTAGCGAATCGTGGAGACAATACGAAGACTCAATGAGGGTTTTGAAGCACCGTTACGGGCCGAGAGGAGGGTACAAGGGCTGTTTTTGGTGCGACTCCAGCGTGAGCCATAATCTGCGCACGAAGCCTTGGATTCTCAACAATGCGGGTGAACTGGTTTCTGCTGATGCGGTCACAATTCAAACCCTTTCCGACGAATACGAGAAAGTCAGCTCAGGGTCACAGGCACTCATCAGGTTTTTGGGAATCCGAGACGAAGCGCAAAACACAGCGCATCTGAGCGAAGAGCAGCGGCGAGACCTTGAGTTCATGGAGAAAATCAAAAAATCAGGGTATCCCCTTGAAAAAATTCTCTCGCTCATCGAAGATTATAAGCGTAAAAAGGCTTCTCAGACCTCAACGGGTAAGGGTAGTGGTAGCAACGGTTGCAGCGATCAGACTTCGCCTGAATCGCCTTTGATTCAAGACATTCAAAAGCGTCGCCCATCTGTCAAGAATACCAACTCGTCGGGTCATCAGGAAAATGATCCCATACTACCTGCCCAGCCAAGTGATGCCAACGAAGACGCGGATGACTACACCCCGAAAACAGTAAACTACGGCAAAAAACTGGATCGCGCCAAAGATCGTTACGCTAGTGAACTTGACCGCTTAGAGCGCGAACAGGCATTGCATAACAAAGCCAATGCGCTGCCACGTTACAGCTATGGTTGGTTTCTTACCCTACTGGAACTGGAGTGCATGGCAAGCAGCGAAAAGAATGCGGATGGTAAGACTATTTCCATTCGCTTTGGCAAAGTGGAGCCGGATAGTCAATCGTCTAAAACTATCATCCTCAAAGAGCCGAGCCGTTTCATTCCGCAATCCATTGAAGAGTTTTCGGGCGTGCGTGTGGATCTCGATTTTGGCAATGGCCGCACAGGGAAGCTGCATATCGAATCATTTACAGCCAGAGAGTTCTCATTGCTCGGCAAACTGGCATCCGCAGATGAGTTGAGCGGAATTAACTTGGGCGAGGTATTAGAAGCGCGCATCGAAATCCAGAATCCATCTTTTCTGTTGCGAGAGTTGCTAGAACGGTTTCGTGAGTTGGGTTTTGACGAAGAATTTGACATGAAGGCAAACCTGACACCCAACATCAAGTTCGTATTCGGCCCACCCGGAACAGGTAAAACCACTCACCTTGCAGAGAAGATACTGATACCTATGATGCAGGGAACGGAGCCAGCGAGAGTGCTGGTTCTTACGCCGACCAATAAAGCAGCAGATGTGCTGACGACTCGCATCATAGAGAAGATGGGCACAGACATTTCATATCTGAACTGGCTGGTTCGCTTCGGAACCTCTGCTGACGAGAGCATCGAGAAAGCAGGCGTATGGCGGTATCGCTCCTTTGACATCGGCAAGCTGAGCCATTCCGTGACAGTCACGACCGTTGCCCGCTTCGCCTACGATGGGTTTGCGGTCAAATATGGCAGCAAGAAGCTGTATGAAATGGAGTGGGATGCCATTGTCATTGACGAAGCTTCGATGATTTCGCTTGGCAGCATCATCTATCCGCTATACCGTCAGAAGCCCCAGAAGTTCATCGTTGCTGGAGATCCTTTCCAGATTGAACCGATTGTCGCAGTGGAGCAATGGAAGGACGAAAACATCTATACACTGGTTGGACTCAATAAGCCAGGAGCTTTTGCAAAGCCTTTTACGGAGCCACACGACTACTCAGTGACAAATCTAGAAACGCAATACCGAAGTATCCCGGCCATTGGTGAGATTTTCAGCCGTTTGACCTACGATGGCATCTTGAAGCATCACCGCACGACTGAAACGCAGAGATCGTTGAAGCTCAACAGTTTTGATGTCCAACCGATCAACCTCATCAAGTTTCCCGTCAGCAAATACGAAAGCATCTACCGAGCTAAGCGATTGGAGAGTGGAACGCCCTATCAGACATATTCGGCGCTGTTCACGTTTGAGTTTGTCCGGTGGCTTGCAGAGCAAATACAGATCGGTCATGCAGACAAGTTTCGCATCGGGGTCATCGCCCCTTATCGCGCTCAAGCAAACCTGTTGAGTAGGCTGAATGATTCATGGGTGCCCAAGCCTAATGCTGTAGAGATTCAGGTTGGTACGATTCACGGCTTCCAAGGCGATGAGTGCGACATCATCATTGCTGTTTTCAATCCACCACCCGCTATTTCGAAGAGTCCGCAGATGTTTCTTAACAAGCAGAATATTCTCAACGTGGCTATCAGCCGTGCGCGAGATTACCTCTTTATTGTCATGCCGGATGATGAGACGGAGGGTGTCGAAAACCTTCACAAGATCGCCAAAATTGAAACGCTTGTGAAGTTGGGTAGCGCATTCAGCGAATATGCAAGTCGCATCGTTGAAGAAATGATTTGGGGTAATGAGAGTTATCTTGAAGACAATACCTTCTCAACAGGGCATCAAATGGTGAACGTTTATCGCAAACCAGAGCGTTACTACGAGGTTCGCAGCGATGAATCAGCGATTGATGTTCAAATTTACGAGAAGCGAGGTGGGCTTGACTGACCGTGCAGTGAGCGGGCTAACAAGTCGCTGCACCGGAACGCCGTAAGCTAGTCTCCTAAATGGCAAAGGTTATCTGCGTCCGGTGAGCTTTATCGTTAGCTGTCTGCCTACAGCAAGCATCTACCTGTGGACGCTCCCGCGAGTTTGGGGCATCTTAGACTTATGCCTTAATCAGTTACCGTTGGGATGGAGTAGCTAGAGAATGAGTAGCTCTGCTTACGAAGGGTTCAACGAAGAGAGCTTCTTCGACCGTGTTGAAGCTCAGTTTGTTAAGAAAGCCCCTAATTTGTCTCAGACGCTTAACATTGCCGTCATTGGAAAAGTCAGTGCGGGGAAAAGTTCCTTAATTAATGCCTTGCTTAAGCTGAGTCGTCGGCAAGCGTTAGAAATTGCTAAAGTTGGTGCCACATCAGGAGTAACTACTGATCTAACAATCCTCAAGCTAGATGAAAAAGTACATCTTGTCGATTCCCCTGGGCTTGATGATGTTCGTACTGAGAATAGCGAGCTAACAAAGAAGTTTCTTAAGCATATAGATGTTGGTATATTTGTAGTAACTGGCTCCTCAGATTCCTCACAAAAGAAAAACTTAGATGATTTGCGACAGCATTGCGATGCTATTTTTGTCGTCCTAAATAAAATCGATGAATGGGATGACTTAGATCCATCTGTCTTAGAAGATATTATTCAACAGTGGAAGACTGATCTTGAAGTAGAGAAAATATACCCAACTTGTGCAAAGGGTTACGATCCTAAAAGTCGTCTCCCTACAATGGATATCAGAGGTGTTGCAAAACTCCGGAATGACATTGGGGATTTCCTTGAAAAAAAAGGTAAAGACCTATTGTTAGCTAGGCACATGGCCCAGAAACAATCTCATGCGGTTAAAATTATTGCAGTAGCTTTAGCCGCTGTAGCTGGAGAAGCTTTTATACCTGGTAGTGCCATTTATATTACAGCTACGCAAGGAGCCGCAATTGCATCTCTGTCTTATCTTTATACTGGCGAAATCCTATCTGCTGAATCGACCCTATGCATTTTGCCTAAATTCGTTGCTGAGACAGCAGGCTCTAATCTTTTTCTGTTTGTAAAATCCTTCTTGCCTCCAACAGGTATTGTCGATGTCGCTGCTGCTGGAGTTGCAGTTGTCATTACGCTAGCAT
Source organism: uncultured bacterium (assembly GCA_964397305.1). Classification (GTDB taxonomy): domain Bacteria; phylum Cyanobacteriota; class Cyanobacteriia; order Cyanobacteriales; family Spirulinaceae; genus JAAUTY01. The sequence goes on along the minus strand of CAYNIP010000013.1, from coordinate 78,651 downwards.
TGCTTGCGACAGTTAATTATCTACTTTCCAATGGAGAGGAGCTGGAGCAGGAAGAACTTCTGCGCTCCAAGTTTAGAACATATCATCAGCAAGCAAAAGATACTTTTAAGGAGTTGGCATTAACTGACGTGCGTGATCTTCCTAGCTGGACAAAACTGGTAAACAAGTTTCTTGGCAGTCGTCAATAATTGATGTTCCTTACTTATTAGACCATATTCTGGATTTGACAATTTAATTGGGTTATTCTGAAAGCATTTTTAGAGTTAGGTGATGGAAGTAATGCCTAAACAGTATCAACCTCAAGACCTGTTCGAAATTGTAGCTGATACCGTTATCAGTATAAAGACAAAGGATGGTTCTGGTAGTGGAGTTATTCTTAACAAAAATGGTATCGCGGTTACTAACAGACACGTTGTTGACACTAATACTAAAGCTCTAGTTGGCTTGAGAAACGGCGATAAGTTTATTGGTAAAGTCATTCGTTCGTATTCAGATATTGATTTAGCCTTTGTAAAATTTGACTTAACTAAGTCTTCATTGCTCAGATCTTCTCTAATTTTTTCTGGTGAAGACTTTAGCCCATGTTGCCAGCGAAAACTTAAAGTTGGGGAGCCTGTGTTTGCAATTGGTCATCCAATGGTTCTTGACTATATCCTGACTCAAGGCATCATTAGTTCTATAGAAAGAACAATTGAGGCGGCTAAGTTTATTCAAATAGATGTGTCTATTAATCCCGGCAACAGTGGTGGTGCCCTTTATACAGCTTATGGAGAATTGGCTGGTATCAATACAATGGGTTACGTGAATTCAGAACATCTAAATTTTGCCATACCCATTGATGAAGTGGTTAAACGATATTCTACTTGGCTTGAAGAAGAGGCTAAAGGATTTACACGCTATTGTGCAGTGTGTGGCTTCTCATCCATTGACGATAAATATTGTGAGAATTGTGGTGTTTCTCTCAAAAGAGATTCTAGTCAAGAAGATGATTTTTTAAGCAGATCAGATCTTGCAGAAGACGTGAAGATGAGTATGAAAAGTGATGCCTTGGCAACTTGCAAAGCTTGCGGGGCATCTGTTTCATCAAGTCTCAAATATTGTTCAACCTGTGGTTCTACTTTATAAAAATGAGTTGAGGTAATATGGGAATTTTTGGGGATTTAATTGAAGGGGTTGGTAGCCTTCTAGGAAACAAGCAAGATAACGAGGTTTCAGTTGGAAGCTATATTCAAATTGTAGAAGCTTTACTTAAAGAACTTGGCGTAGATATCAAAGAGTCTAGACTTGACCTTGAATCTAAAAATTACAGGGGTTGGGTAATTCAAAAAGGTAGTGCCCAGATCATTATTCTGATAGCAGAAAATGATGAAGACGATGATCCTACTATAGAAGTGGTTTCACCCATTCTGAAACTTCCCTCTCAAAACATTCTGCCGTTTTATCGCCGATGCCTTGAACTCAATAGAGGTTTGATTGGATGTGCTGTTTGTGTCAGTGAAGATAAGGTTTTGGTGAGAGCAGAAATACCTCTCAGCGGTCTAAGCCTGGAAAGTATTGCATTGATGATCTTTAATGTCGCAGGAGCGGCAGATCAACTAGATGATGAACTAGCAGAAGAGTCCGGTGCTAAGTTATACGATGAATCCTGAACCACGAATTGACCGTGGTTGATTGCTAAGACTATCACTTGGTAGCAATTTCATTTTGGATAGACAATATTCACGTTGCCCCTATTTTATTGTGCCCCTTAGCCGAGTCCAAACTATGCAAATCACCCTCGACCTACCTGAAGAACTACTTCAATACTTCGATCAAGATCACCTTTCTCGTGAAATTTTAGAGGCGTTAGCGGTACAAGCTTATCAAACCGAAAAAATTACTAGTGCTCAAGTTGGTCGTATTCTAGGTCTACCCTCTCGCTGGGCAGTGGATAGCTTCTTGAAGCAACATCATGCCGATCTACATTACGATGAGACAGATCTGGAGAGCGATCGTGAAACCCTTCGCCAACTTCGTGCGAATCAAGCCAATAGCGCCTCATGATCGTCGTTTCTGATACTTCGCCTGTTAATTATTTGCTGCTGATTGACCAGATTGATCTGCTTCCTCGCTTGTTTCAGCAAATCATCATTCCTGATGTGGTTCGGAAGGAAATGCTTGATCCCTTGGCACCACCTTCCCTTCAACAATGGATTGCCCATCCTCCTTCTTGGCTTAGAGTCCAAACTGTTTCCGGGGTTGATACAACCCTCAATGCCCTTGATCCAGGAGAACAAGCTGCCATCACCCTTGCTCAAACCTTGCCAGCAGATTTGCTGATTATCGATGAACGATTGGGAAGACGTGTCGCTAGCGATCGGGGAATCCCGATTATCGGCACCCTTGGAATTCTAGATGATGCCGCAAGTCAAGGGTTGATAGAACTAGCAGATGCAATCGAGCGATTGCAACAGACGAATTTCCGCATTTCTCGTCGCCTTATTCGAACATTGCTGGAAAATAGAGCATAGTACAGGCAGGTAGAGTCGGCGAGGAAAGCCAGCTAACACTGCGTGGCAGCGGACGGGCGAAAGCTATTGGTGCTGAGTTCGAGGTTATCTGCCGCCGCTGCACTTCACCGTTAGACCGCAAAGCGACACCCAGGCGATCGCGAAGTGTCCCGGAGAGATTCTCGCCCCGCCAGACTCCACCAACTTGCCCCTTGACCTCCAAGGCAACCTCCCCGTGCGGGTTGGGGTCAGCCACCTGGCGCTTCACGTCATCCCGAACGAGCTGGATCGCCCCCACCCTAATGGGTCTACCCTTGCAGACCGCCAAGCAACGCTCAGGCGATCGATCGCCCGCCATTGCCACCCGCTGTTGGTGCTGAGTTCCAGGGTATCGGCCGCCGCTGACTCGACCGCGCGCTAGCTAGCCGCTCAGAGGCCGATCCCCTAGCCCAAAAGACCTAGTAACTACTCAGCTTGCCCTGTCGCTTGGCGACACGAATACTGGCCCGGAAAACGAGTGTACCAAGAGCTAAGTATAAAGCTCCATTAGCCGCAGCGAGGGCCAAGTCCCCCCATTTCAGCCCCGTTTGCCGCGCCATTAGATCCCGCAGCAAGCCCGCCCCGCCAGTCATCGGCAATAGCCAGCGACCGACTTGGCCCCAGCCCGTCCAGGTTTCCGTCGGTGTTGCCATCAGGAAGAGGAGGGCAAACTGAAGCAGACCAAACACCTGTTGTACCCGCTTGAAGAGCAGCGTCAGGGAGCCCATGAGAAAGGCGAGGCCGTAGGTGCTGGCAAAGACGGTGAGCAGCGGCAACAGTAAGAGGGGGGGGAAGGCCAGCCGGGAGCCAGTGAGGGCCATGATCGCGATCAGGATGATGGCGTTCAAGACAATTTGAATGAGCAGATTGGCGATCGCCCGGACCAAAAAAATCGCCGCCGGCCCAAAAGGCGAGAGAAAGAGTTGCTCCAGCGTGCCCGTCTGGGCCTCGTACTGCAAGCTGTTGGCCACATCAATGAGAATGCCCAGCACCAGGGTCCAGAGCACATAGCCGATCACCACCGCATCGAAGCGCTCCCCCAGGGGCAGGGCCGAGCCGGCAATATAGCGAGCGCCAAGAAAGAGGCCGTAGAAAACGATCACAGCGATCGCCAAGGCCCCGAACAGTTCCACCGGATAGCGTCGCCGCAGGGCCCAGCTCCGCCGCAACTCCGCCGCCAACAAGCGCCCCAAGTGCAACCGTTGCGTCATTACTGTGCTTCCCAGAGGGCAATGTGGCGATCATAGCGGCCCAAGGCCAACCAGCGACCGTCTGGGCTAAAGGCCAAACTCCCCACCCAGTCCGGGCTACCCAACTGGTTTGCCAGCTCGCCGCTGGGCAACTCCCAGAGCCGCGCGCCGTCATTACTGGCGCTGGCAAAGAGCTCGCCACTCGGATGAACTGTCAGGGCGCGAATCTCGCCCGTGTGGCCGGCCAAGGGCGAGCGCAACCTCGCCCCGGTTGGCCAGTGCCAGAGATGGATCAGGCGGTCATCACCGCCAGCCAAGAGCGTCTGCCCATCGGGGGCAAAGGCCAGAGCCGTCACCTTATCGAGATTTTCCACCTGCCAGGTCGCCAGGCGATCGCCCGTCCGCAGATCCCAGACCTGGATGCGGCCCTGGCGCCCGCCGCTGGCCAGGGTGCGGCCGTCGGCACTCAGGGCGAGGGTGTAGGTCGGAGTCTCGAAGCGAGCCAGGGTATAGAGCGGCCGTCGCGCCGCCAGATCCCAGACCCGCAGACCATCGAGACCGCCGCTGACCAGCACCCGATTGTCCGGCGAAATCACCAGGGCCAAGATTGGGTGGGAATGGTTGATAATCGCGCGCTCATACTCACCGTGCCGCCAGACATGAATCCCGGTATCGCCGCCGCTGCTGGCGAGCAAGTTGCCATCGGCGCTCAGGGCCAAGGCCTGAATACTAATCGCCTGGGCTCGGGTATTGCCCACCTGGCGACCGGACTGTACCGCCCAGCGGCGGATCGTGGCATCGTTTTGCGTGCCGCCGCTGATCAGCACCTGGCTATCGGGGCTGAAGGTGAGGGCCTCTACGGCCGTCTCATGGCCCCGCAGCTCGTGCCGTAACTGGGCCTCACGCCAACGGGCAGCGGCTGGCTTGGCTGGCTCGGCCGCCGCCAGCCCGAAGCTGGGCTCGGCGAGTCGTTCTGGGGGTGCGACAAACCCCGCCCCCAGCAGTCCAGTTGCAGCGATTATGCTGAGCCCAATCCGGCAAAAATTACGGTGTGCCATAGGATGTAACACTCGGCAAACGCTAGGGGGCTGACGACCGCTGGGGGTCATGGCTGAGGCGCGGCAGCGGTGGCGGGGAGGAGGCGGGCGGCAGATAAGCCCGGGGCGGCCGACTCAGGACGCGGCGGGGAGCTTTTTGGCCCGGCCCCCAGCGCCTCACGAGGGCGAGAAATACAGTCAGGGAGCCGAAGCCGAACAGGCTCCAGTGTCCGCTCGCACTGCCCAAGACCGCATCGGCCGTGCCGAAGAGCAGCAGGAAGCCCGCGAGGGGGTCGGGGCGATAGAGCGATCGCCACAGGGGAGTCAAGGAACCACGCATTCGCACAAAGATTGGCCAGAGAGCAACGACGGGTAATCTACCTACAGTCTAGTCTCGGAATTGCCAGGTTTGCCCGGGGGAGCTCCATCCTCCGTAAATACCCTTAGAGAATTTGGGCAATCTATGGCATAGTAGCAAGCGAAGGGTCAGCTCGGCGAGTGATCAATACTAGGGGGGTGGACGAAATTTTACGCGGGATGCTTGTACTCCTTAAGTTAAGCCCTCACCCCAACCCCTCTCCCAAGTTGGGAGAGGGGCTTCTAACTCCCCTTCTCCCAGCTTTGGGAGAAGGGGCCGGGGGATGAGGGCCCGGTAACGCTGAAGAGGACGACCCTCTGCTCCTGGAGCCATCGCTCAAAATTCAGGGGAGCCGCGCTTTTTTTCGTCCACCCATACTAGGGACGCAACAGTGCGCGACCAAGACTCTAGGCCTTGCCACTCCATCTACCAAGTGGGGGGCTGCTTACCCCCCGACGCCTCGACTTACGTGCAACGGCCGGCGGATCGTGACCTCTGGGAGCACCTGCGGGCCGGGGGGTTTTGCTACATCCTCAACTCCCGCCAGATGGGCAAATCCAGCCTGCGAGCCCGCACGGCCCACCGGCTGCGGGCGGCGGGGGTCGCCTGTGCCACGATTGATTTGATGCGGGCCGGCACATCCAACATCACGGCTGATCAGTGGTATGCCGGTCTGGTTCGCAGCCTCACCACGGGCTTTGAGCTTCAGAATACCTTTAACTTGCGGCAGTGGTGGCGCGATCGCGACCTCCTCTCCCCCGTGCAGCGGTGGAGCGAGTTTATTGAACAAGTGCTACTCCAGCGCCTGCGCCAGCGGCTCGTCATCTTCATTGACGAAATCGACAGCGTGCTCAGCTTGCCCTTCAACGTCGATGAATTTTTTGCCGCCATCCTCGCCTGCTACAATCGCCGCGCCGACAACCCCGATTACCGACGCTTGAGCTTTGTCCTCTTAGGCGTCGCGACCCCCCATGACCTGATTCGTAACCCCCTTTGCACCCCCTTCAACATCGGCCACAGCATCCAACTGGCCGGGCTCCAGCGCCCGGAAGCCGCCGTCTTGGCTCCCGGCCTGGCGGCGATCGCCGACGATCCTGAGGCGCTCCTGGATGCAATCCTCCACTGGACTGGGGGCAGCCCCTTCCTCACCCAAAAACTCTGCAACCTCGCCCTCAGCTATCCCTTCCCCTTTCCCCAAGGCAAGGAGGTGGAGTTAATGGCTCGCCTGGTTCAGGCCCGCCTCCTGAATAACTGGGAGGCCAACGACGAGCCAGAACACCTCCGCACGATCCAGGCCCGCCTCCTCCGCAGTCCCCGTCAGCAGGCCTTGCTCAAGCTCTACCGTCGCCTGCTGGTGGAGTGGGAAATTCCGGTAGACGACAGCCCGGAGCAAATGGAGCTGCGGATCACCGGGCTGGTCGTTTGGTGTCCCGTCGGCAGCCGCTACCGTACACCGGTCCTGCGGGTCTACAACCGCATCTATGCCGCCATCTTCAAGCGCGCTTGGGTCGAGGAGCAGATTCGCCCGGAGTGGCACTCGACCTCGCTACCGGACTACCGCGAAGTGGTCTACCAGCATCTGTTGGCCTGCGCGCAGGTGGATCATCTGCCCAGTCAGTTGGTGGAGCGTTTTCTGGCCCTGTTTCTGACCCCGGAGGCCTACCCGAAGCCGGAGGTCGCCAGGGCCCTCCAGCAGTTTTCCCAACTCAACACCAGCCAGGAGCGCTTCAATCGTTTTCTGAACCGCTGTTGCTTCACCGTGATCAACCACTGGCGCAAACCGGAACAGCGACGCGCGGCGATCGCCGAGTTGGCTCGCGGCCTCCAGGCCCTGGGTCGGCCGTGGTCCGGGGCGACGCCGCTGCAAACCTGCCTGCGGGCCTTTCTTCAGAGCCCTGAATACGAGGGCCTTTGCAGGCGGCTGCACACGGAAGCCGAGGCCCAGCCAGAGCCGCGGCCACTCCAGCGGCTGATCGTGCGCTATCCCTACCTCTACCCCTACCAGGTTCGCGACCCAGACCCCCAGAAGGCGGAGCAGCGCCGCCAACAGGCCAGCCGCCTCAAGCGCCAAAAGCAGCAGGAGTTCGCGCAGCAACTGTTCAGTTATGCCGACTATCTGCTCCAGAAAGTGCAAGGTCATTCCTGCGGGCTGGCTCCGAGCCGCAACCCGACGCTGCTGACGGACCAGCAACTCTATGAGGCAATGCACACGTTTGCCGGTCGGGTGGAGGGCGATCGCACCTATCGCGAGCTAGCAGCCAGTTTTCTCAGCCATACCCGCACGCTGACCCGCTACGGCGACTTCAAAGACGAGCTCTATGAATACTTGCTTTCAACGCTGCATGTCCGGCAATATGGCAAGCATAAATTCAACGACCACCTGTACAAATACCTGAGCAACACCTTCCCAGAAAATGACGGCCGGCAGCTTAGTGACCAGTTGCTCCTCGAGACCTGTAGCCGGCTGCTCAATTTTCTCGTGGTTGAAAGTGTCCAAAATCCCGAGCACTACACCCTGATTGACCTTCTGACCAACCTGGGACCGATCCCGACCATTTCCCTCTTGCTCAAGATCGTCCTCCTGTCGCGCCGGGTGCAACCCAAGCTGGAGCGGCGCTTTTCGATCCTGTTTAACCACTATGGTCAGGAAGATATTGAAAAAATCCGCTGGTTTGTCGATTCCCTGGAAAATCTCAATGTGGCCCTGGGGGTGAATTCCAGTCAGGATCTGGATGTCTCCTGGTTAGCCCGCGCCCCCCGGCTTTGACGACCCGGTACGACCCTCCCCCCTCTACTCCCGCGCTGATGAAACCCCACTACCAAATCCCGATCCAGGAATGCGGCGAGCCCCTCGTGGCCCTGCCCGCTGGGCTGTTTGCCCTCGAGACGCCCCATCCCTACGCCAAGCGGGGGGCTGACTATGGCGGGCAGTCCCCCTATTCCCTGCGGGCTGGTGTCCTGGCGGCTCTCCAGCAAGCCCAAGCGGCCCTGCAAGTCCAGCAACCGGACTGGCGGCTGCAAATTTTTGACGCCTACCGGCCCGTCGCGGTGCAGCAGTTCATGGTGGCCCAGGCCTTTCAGGAGCTGCTCCAGGCCCGCCAGCTCGAGGCCGCTACCTTGAGCGCCGCCGAGCGGGCGGCCCTGGAGGCGGAGGTCTACCAGTTCTGGGCACCCCCCAGTTTTGATCGGGCGACGCCGCCGCCCCATAGTACGGGGGCGGCGGTGGATGTGACCTTGGTGGATGGGAATGGGGAGCCCTTGGCCATGGGCTCGCCGATTGATGAGCTGTCGCCGCGATCGCACCCGGACTACTTCGCCACCTCGGAGGACCCCGCCGCAGCCCAGTACCAGGCCAACCGTGAGTTACTCGCCCAGGTGCTGTGGGGAGCGGGATTTGGTCGCCATCCCCACGAGTGGTGGCACTTCTCCCTGGGGGACCAGCTCTGGGCCTGGCAGCGCCGCCAGAGCCAGCAGGAGCCGGGGGCGATCGCCCGCTACGGTCGCTGGCCGGCCGACTGAGGCCCGGGAATTTTCTGCGGTGGGTGGCGAATACCCCTCAGGGCTCAGAGTATAGTGAGAGAGCACCGTTCGCCACTCCCTGGGCTCGCAGCGCGGCGCTTGTTGGGCAACGCGCTGAGGCGATCGCGGCTCTGATCTCGGGTCCTGAAGGCTATCCCCCTCACAAGGGCGCGGTGCGAGCCTGGAGCGCTTTCACACACTGAGTCAGCAATTCATGGTCATGCGGCTGGGCCTTTCTCGTTCGCGCAGCGTCCCGGAGAGATTATCGATCTTCGTCTGCCTCGGTTGGCTCGTGCTGCTCTTGGGGCTGCTCACGCCCCTCCGGGCTCCGGCCTCTGTCACCCCCTTAGCCACCCCCCTGCCCCTCGAGCAGGGGTGGCACTATCGCTGGGGGGATTCGCCCCTAACAGCAGCGGGGACCCCCGCGTGGGCGGAGGAGACGGTCCTCGGCCCGGCCTGGCAGTCCCTAGAACTGCCGGGAACGCTGGCGGTGCCAGCCGGGACCCCGGTGGTCTGGTTGGCGGTGCGCTTGCCCGAGACGCCGTGGCCGCAGCCCAGCCTTCATGTGCGGGATCTGCCCGACCTCCTGGATCTCTACCTCCAGGGCGATCGCTTCTTGGTGGGCCGGGAACTGGATGCGGCGGGAAATCTACTGCACAGTGAAGGGTATTTTCCCATTGTCCCCCTCCCCTCGGGCTATCCGGGCCAACTGCTGTTTGCCCGGATAGCCACGGGGGGGCACACGACGATCGCCCTCGGGGGTGAAGGGCTGCCAACCCTGGGGTCCCAAGCCGACTTGGTGCGGCAACTGGTGCTAGCGGATGCCATGCGGCTGGCCTTCGGCTTTCTGTTTCTTTTCTGCGGCCTCTTTCCCCTCGTGGTGGCCCTGTCCAAGCAGGCTGACAAAACCTATGTTTCCTTCGGCGTCGTGTCGCTGCTGATCGGCCTCTACACCATGAGCCCGACGCAGTTGGTGCGGCTCTTGTTTGGCTACGGGCTGAGCTGGACCTATGTGCATCATGCCGCGTTTCACCTGCTGCCCGCGAGCATCTGCTTCTTCTCGGAGCAAATCTTCGGCCCCGGTCCGCGCCGCCTCCTCCGCCGCCTCTGGCAACTGCAATTGGGCTATGTGCCCATCGCTCTGACGATCGGTAGCCTCCTGGACTGGCGGCTAGCCCTGTACCCGACTCACCTCAATATTTTGCTGATGGCCCTGACGCTGATGGCCCTGGCGATCGCCCGGGCCCACGCGGGCGATCGCGAGGCCAAGATTTTCACCTGGGGATTGGGGGCCTTTTTGCTCGCCGCCCTCTACGACTTGGTGGTATTCCTCACCTCCCTGGCCTTGCCCAATGTCCAGCTTTTCTATTGGGGAATGCTGATCTTTGTCGTCGGTCTCGCCTTCATTCTCGACCGCCGCTTCACCCAAGCCCAAAACCACCTCAAGGCCTACAGCGCGGCCTCGGATCGCTTTGTCCCCCACGAGTTTCTCCAGTTCTTGGGCAAGGAGAGCATCATTCATGTCCAACTGGGCGACCAGGTGCAACAGGAAATGACGGTACTGTTCTCGGATATTCGCTCCTTCACCACCCTCTCGGAGCGCATGACCCCGGAGCAGAACTTTAACTTTCTCAATGCCTACCTGCATCGGGTCGGACCGGTGATTCGCAAGCACCACGGGTTTATTGATAAGTACATCGGCGATGCGGTGATGGCCCTATTTCCCCACAGTGCCGATGATGCGGTGCGGGCGGCGATTGAAATGCAGCAGCAGGTGCGGCAGTTTAACCGCGACTATCGCGATCGCGGCTACCCCGAGATCGCCATCGGCATCGGCCTCCACCACGGCAGCCTGATGCTGGGCACGATCGGCGAACAGGAACGCATGGAAAGCACTGTGATCGCCGATGCCGTGAACTTGGCCTCGCGTCTCGAGGATTGCACCAAGCGCTTTGGGGTGAATGTGCTGCTCAGCGAGGCGACCCTCGCACGGCTCGCAGACCCCAATTGCTACCTGCACCGCTTCTTAGGCTCGATTCGGGTCAAGGGCAAGCAGGAGTCCGTGGGCGTGTTTGAAATCTATGAGGCCGACCCGCCGGCCTTGCAGGTGTTCAAGACCCAAACTCGCCGCCAGTTTGAGGAAGCGATCCGCCTCTACAACGCGGGCCAGTGCGAGGAAGCCGCAGTGATTTTTCAGCGGCTCTGGCAGAAGGGCCGACAAGATGCCGCCCTGAACTCGAACCTGCAACTCTGTCAGGCCGCCGTGCAGCAGCGCCAGCGCTGAGCGTGAAGTTGCGGTAAAGGCTGGGGCGGACCGGCGTGAAGAGTTGTTAATGGTCTGGCGAGACGGGGGCGATCGCCAGCGCTAGGGCGATCGCCTTTGTTATGCTGGCGATGGTGAGACTGGCCAACCGGTCGCTTCAGGGTGGAGCGGTAGGCATCCGGGCTGGCAGGGCTCACCGTCGTTTGACGGCGCCTGATGGCGACTCTAAAGGATTTGGGAGTGTAACCAATGGTTCAAGCACAGGATATGGCTCCGGCGGCGTCGCTGGCCTTCCCCTCCTCGGCCGACGGGGCCGGGGTCACGGAGGAGCGACCGTGGGGCACGTTTACGGTTCTGGAAGAGGGCGTGGGTTACAAAATCAAGCGCATTGAGGTTCGGCCCGGCCACCGCTTGAGCTTGCAGATGCACCACCACCGTAGCGAGCACTGGATCGTCGTGGCGGGCACGGCAAAAGTGACCTGTGGCGACCAGATTGAGATCTTGGGCAGCAACCAGTCCACCTATGTGCCCCAATGCACGGCTCACCGCCTGGAGAATCCGGGGGTGATCAACCTGGTGATTATTGAGGTGCAGAACGGCGAATACCTGGGTGAGGATGATATTATCCGCTTTCAGGATGACTATCGGCGGGAGCGCAATTAGCGATCGCCAGTTCCCGGTCCCCTGGTTGAGTGGCTCATGATCACCCTAACATCCCCCGCTGCCCGTGAAATCCGCCGCCTGCAAACGCTGCGCGGGCCCTCCCAGCGTTACGTCCGGCTCGGAGTGGCAGCGGGGGGGTGCGCGGCTTGGCACTATGTCCTTGAGCTGGTCGCTGCCCCGGTTACGGGCGATCGCACCGTTGCTAGCGAGGGAATTCAGATTGCGATCGCCCCCGAGAGTGTCCCCTACCTCCAAGGCCTACGCTTGGACTATGCCGAAGACTTGATGGGCGGCGGCTTTCGTTTCCAGAATCCCCAAGCAGTCAGCACCTGTAGCTGCGGTCACTCCTTTGCCACCGCGCCCTAGGGCCTGTCACTCAGGGCTCGCACAACCCTTGCCAGCCAAGAATTCCGGCCCTTGAAATCCCCGCGTTTGCCGGAATGGTGTCGGAGCCGGTGGGCCGCTCTATTCCGGTCCTGACCAGGGCCGGTTTGCCTCTGCCTGAAGGCGAGGCGGGAGCAGACCCTAGGCCGGGATCTCGCCCTTCCCCTCTCGCTGGAGCTTACACTCCAAGCATTCAAGGTGCTGTAAATAGAGGGTCTTCAATTCTACAGCTGAGCAAGACTCCAGCCACTGGATGCGCTTTGGTAAGGGGAGCAAGCGGATCTCGAAGCCTTGGCAGTCCCGGGGATTGCCTCCGAGGGGACAGGACAACAGCAACCCGTAGAGCATACTGCGAATAAAGCTGGGATTGTTAACAAACTTATCGTGCATTAAAACGCTGTTCATCGAGCGCTAGGGCGATCGCCACGATCACCCCTCCAGAGATTGTTAAAAGGTGGGAAGCGGCCTCCTGGGCCGCAGCCATCCTGGTACGACGCACTGCTTTCAGAGCCCCTGGGCAGACAGGCCGACGGGCAACCGGGCGACGGGTGTAACCGCAGTGACGGACCAAAATTTACTGCGTCTAGACAATCTTCCCCTCCCCATCATCTTAGCTTTGGGGCTCTGACTCCCTGGCGAAGTGTGAACATTCTTGAACAGCTCTCCCCGGGGGGTGAACGAAATTTTGCGCGGGATGTTGGTGCTCATTAGCTAAACCCTCACCCCAACCCCTCTCCCAACTTGGGAGAGGGGCTTCTAACTCCCCTGCTCCCAGCTTTGGGAGAAGGGGCCGGGGGATGAGGGCCCGGTAACGCTGTTCGCGCTAGCGTCGCGGAGCGATAGAGGGCGACCCTCTGCTCCTGGAACCAGCGCTCAAAATTCAGGGGAGCCGCGCTTTTTTTCGTCCACCCCTCCCCGGAGCCTAGGCCGGCTCCCTGGCCGCCACGCGGTATAATGCCGCTAAGTACAGCGCTTTGGCCCACCGCCGCTCGAGAAAGCGGGGCAACTCTCCGCCCTTCTCCACCGCCGCACGACGGCGACGGTCAGGGCTCTTGGCTCGACAGGAACCCTGGGATGAGTAAACGAATGCGTGTAACTTTTTCGCCCTGGTGGCTCGGCCTCGGAGCCGCCCTGCTCGTCAGCCTGCCCCTTGTAGCGGCTCCGGTTCGGGCGGCTGACAGCTTGCGGCTGGTGTATCCCCCCGATGGCCACCGGACCAGCGCCGAGCGGATCTTTTTCATTGGCACAGCTCCCCCCACGGCGGCGGTGACGCTTAACGGCCAGCGCCTCGAGCGCAGCCCAGCGGGCCATTTTGCCCCCAGTTTTCCCCTAGGGTTCGGGGCCAATCAATTTACCCTCCGCTGGGGCCCAGAGACGAAAACGATTACCGTGACCCGGGTGAGCAACCAGCCGCAGCCCCCGGTAGGGGCTCAGTTTGCGCCGGACTCCCTGCAACCGGCTCGGGACATTACTCGCTTGGTGGGGGAGCCGCTCTGCTTCCGGGCGATCGCCCCCGCTGGAGCCACCGTCAGCGTTGAGCTGGCGGGCCTCACCCTGCCCCTCGCCCCCCAGCCGCCGCTGGTGCAGTTACCGGCCAATGCCGCCGTCCTCACCTCGGACAATGCCCCGACCGCCGTGGCCAAGGTTACGGTCTTTGCCGCCTGTGCTGAGGCCGAGCAGGCCGCCGCCCTGGGGCCCCCCACGTTCCGCCTCCGCTATCAGGGCCAGGACGGGGCCCAGACGGGCCCCGGAGCGGTGACGATTCTCGCTCCCCTAGAGCGGCCGGTGATCGAAGTCACGGCCGAAGCGGGGGTGGCTCGCACGGGACCTAGTACGAACCACTCGCGCCTGACGCCCTTGCCGCGTGGCACGCGGGCCGGGGTCACGGGCCGCGAGGGGGACTGGCTGCGGCTGGATTATGGCGGCTGGATTATGGCGGCGGAGACGCGCCTGCTGCCGGGCGCGATTCCCCCGGAGGCGACGATCCGGAGTGTGCGATCGCGCCGGACAGCCGGGGCCACCGAGGTGATGTTTCCCCTGGATGGGCCCGTTCCCATGGCGGTGACCCAAGCGACGCGATCGCTGACCCTGACCCTCTACAACACGACGGCCCAGACAGACACGATCGGCCTGGCTCCAGACCCCTGGATCGAGCGCCTGGACTGGCAACAGTCGGCTCCCGGCCAAGTGAGCTACACCTTTCATCTCCGCTCGGACCAGCAATGGGGCTACGACCTCCGCTATGAAGGCTCGAGCCTGATCCTGACCCTGCGCCATCCCCCAGCCTTGTCAGGCGATCGCCTCCAAGGGGCGCGTATCCTCCTCGATCCCGGCCACGGCGGCGCGGAGCTGGGGGCACGGGGGCCGACGGGGCTGCCAGAAAAGGCGGTGAACCTGACGCTCTCTCAGTTGCTGCGGGCGGAACTGGAGCGGCGCGGGGCTACCGTCTACATGACGCGGGAAGCGGATGTGGACCTAGGGCTGCGGGAGCGCATGGCGGCGATCGCCCGCTGGCAGCCAGATATTGCCCTCTCGATTCACTACAATGCCCTGCCCGATAGCGGCGATGCCCTCAACACGGCTGGGATCGGCATGTTTTGGTATCACACCCAGGCCCATGATCTCGCCGTCTTTCTGCATGATTACCTAGTCGAAACCCTGGATCGGCCGGCCTACGGCGTGTTTTGGAACAACCTGGCTCTCACTCGTCCGCAGATCGCCCCGTCGGTTCTCTTGGAGCTGGGATTTATGATCAACCCCTGGGAGTTTGAATGGATTGTCAACCCGGTGGAGCAACAGCGCTTGGCGATCGCCCTCGCGGATGGCCTGGAGCGCTGGTTTACCCAAGCTACGGCGGCCCCCGAGTCTCCCTAAGGGATCTCAAGGCCAGGGCTGCTAATCTGGGAGGCCCCTGGCTCTACAGGCCTGGGGAACTCTCCAGCAACCAAGCGGCTAGCCCAGGGCTGGTATTTCCACTAAGGTAGGGCTTAAATTGGGTCATGATGCTTGGCTGAATCCCTCTGGTAAGGAGGCTTTCAGTTGCGTCGGTCATGGCTGCTGGAGGCACGACCCCCCACCCACAGCCTCACCAGAGCCCTGGTTTCTCGGTCAGCCGTTGACGAACGTTGCCTGGCCTGCTTTCAACGGGCCATCCTCGTTCACAATAGGAGACACAATCGCAACCAGCCTTAAGGGATCGTCATGCCGTCAGCCTTTGCGGACTACCGTAACCAGCTCAGTGACCTGATCGCGCAGTATCGCGATCGCGTCGATTTTCTCGCCATCCGCCTCGAACAGTCGGAAGGGACCAGCATCTTACTGCGGGGCGACCAAGTAGAAACCCTCAGCGAAGGCCTCTCCCTCGGGGGTCAAGTGCGGGCCTGCTACCGAGGCGGTTGGGGGTTTGCCAGCTTTAATCGCCTCGAGTCCCTCGCCCGTCAGGTCGAAACAGCCGTGCAAGCCGCTCGCTGGGTGGGGGATGACGAGACCACGCTGGCTCCGGTGGAGCCAGTGCAGGCGGTCTGTCAGTTGCCCTTGACCAGCCGCGACCCGCGCCAAGTTTCCCTGGCGGAGAAGAAGGCCCTGTGCGATCGCTACAATGAGATTCTCCGTAGCACCGGCCGCCGTATTGCGACCACCGCCGTCCGCTACGGCGATAGCTACCAGCAGGTGCTGCTGGCCACCTCCGATGGGGCACTGATTGAGCAGTCCTGGTCCGATTTAGAAATGCGCTTTTCGGCAACGGCTCGCCAAGGCGACCTCGTGCAGACAGGCCGCGAAACGACCGGCTCCCGGCGCGGCTACGATGATCTACTCCAGTTGGATCAACAGGTGCGGGGCGCGGCAGAGCGGGCCCTGACAGCCTTGGAGCTGCCGCCCGTCAAAGGGGACACCTACACCGTGGTGATTGACCCCATTTTGACCGGCCTCTTTGTCCATGAAGCCTTCGGCCACCTATCCGAGGCTGACATGGCCTATGAGAATCCAGACCTCCTGGAAGTGATGAGCCTCGGCCGTCGCTTCGGGCCGCCGGAGCTACAGATCTTGGACGGCGCGGCCCCCGTCGGCCACCGGGGTAGCTATCAATACGACGATGAAGGCACGCCGGCCACCACAACCCAACTGATTCGCCATGGGGAACTGGTCGGCCGCCTGCACTCCCGAGAGACGGCGGGCAAGTTGGGAGAACAGCCGACCGGCAATGCGCGCTGCCTGGACTATCACTACCCCCCCCTCGTGCGGATGACCAACACCTGGATCGAGCGGGGCAAAACGCCCGTAGCGGATCTGTGCAGCGACATCCCCATCGGCCTCTATGCCCGCAATTGGCTGGGGGGCATGACCAATGGGGAGATGTTCACCTTCAGCGCTGGGGAGGCCTGGATGATTCGCCAAGGGCAACGGGCGGAGCCAGTGCGGGATGTCACCCTGTCGGGCAATGTGTTCAAAACCTTGGCCAATATTGAGGCAATTGGCGACGACTTTTATTGGGATGAGTCGGGGGGCTGTGGCAAGGGGGGCCAAAGCGGCCTGCCCGTGGGCTGCGGTGGGCCGAGTCTCCGGATTCGTGAGGTTGTGGTTGGCGGGGAGGCGCGCTGAGGAGGGTTTGCGAGTCTCCGGCCTTGGGGGTCGGTTTGCTGGAGCGTCCCGGCAGGAATAACGCTCGGCTAATCTAGCGTAACCCAAGGCCTAGCAGAGTGGCTCTCAGGCCTGGCGTCGCTGGGTACTGCGATAGCGCAGGTACTCGGCGACGCAGGCGATCGCCCCCGAGGCCAGAATCAACAGCACACTGAGGGCATTGATATCCGGTTTGACCCCCGTGCGAATACGGCTAAAGATCTCCATCGGCAGCGTGGTTGCCCCGGTGCCGGCTGTGAAACTCGCGATCAGGAAGTCATCCATGCTGAGCACAAAGGCCAGCAGACAGCCCGCCACGATCGCCGGAGCCAGTTCCGGCAGCAGCACGCGCGTAAAGGCCTGGGTCGGCGTCGCCCCGAGATCCAGAGCCGCCTCCTCCAAGTGGGGATCGAGGGCTGTCAGCCGCGAGGCAACGACAATTGCCACATAGGCGAGGCAGAAGACCCCGTGGGAGGCCACAATCGTCCAGAGGCTGAGGGGAATCCCCAAAGCCGCAAGGAAGACCAGGGTTGCTACGGCGATCGCGATGTCCGGCACAATCAGCGGCAGATAGGAGAGACCCCGATACAGTCCCTTGCCCCGAAAACGATATTTCGCCAGCCCTACCGCCATGAGCGTCCCCAAAACCGCCGCCATTGCCACCGCTGCCAGGGCAACCACCAAGCTATTTTCCAGGGCCCGCAGAATGCGGCCGTCGGCGAACAGGCGTGCATACCAGCGCCAGGAAAAGCCTTCCCAGCCAGCACTGTAGGCCGAGCGGTTGAAGCTATAGAAGCCCAGCACCAGGATCGGCAGGTACATATAGCCAAACAGGAAGCCAGCCAGCCAACTCAAACCAGGCCGCTGCCAAAACCGGGGCTTGGCCGCCGTCGGAGGCGTGGGTAGCAGAGTCTCTGGAGGGTTGAGGTTGACCATAACAATCACCCTGAGCGCTGTGTCAAAGCCTACGTTAAGGAGGAGCCCAACGATCCCCGGGGGCTTGAGCCCTCAAGCGCTGGCAGCCAACCCCCAGGGCCTCCGGTTGACGCGGCCCGGAAGGCAGCCAGGCCGGAGCCCGTTCCAGACTGCTCAATGCACCAACTGATGGGTAAAGGCAAAATGGATCAATTCCGCGCGGTTAACCGTCTCGGTCTTCCGCAACAGGCTGCTGACGTACTTTTCCACCGTGCGCGGGCTCAGGTGGAGGCGATCGCCCATGTCATTATTAGACAGCCCCATGACCAGCAACTCCAAAACTTGATGCTCGCGGTCCGTGAACTCCGGCCTCCCGAACCGCTCCTGAAGAGCCGGCAAAACAGCCGTGGTAGCCGCCTCCTCTCTCTGGCCGCCTAGAACCGGGGAATCGTTTGGAGAAAAACGCACTTCTGTTTGAACCGCTTGGGCTCGCTCCAGTAGATTACGAACAATCGCCCCGAGCTCATCCATCTCAAAGGGTTTTGGCAGATAGAGATCACAGCCAGTCTGATAGCCGCGAATTCGCTCCTCTTTGCTGTCGCATTCCGTCAGAAAAATCACCGGCAAAAGACGAAATTCCGGGCGGCGACGCACTTGCTTCACTAAGGCATAGCCATCCTTGAGAGGCATCCGAATATCGGCAATCAGCAGATGAGGATGGTAGCTTTCCAACAGTACTAGCGCCTCTTCCCCATTGGCTGCTTCTACCGTTGCGTAGCCCTGCATTTCCAAATAATCACTAATCGCTAAACGAACACCAAGGCTGTCGTCCGCGATCAGAATAAGGAGAGGCATGATTGGGTAAGGCTCGCACTGAATCTTACCCTCTAGCTTAGCACCCTTCTCCCTAGGGCGCTCACTGAACTTGAGCGGCCGCCAACAAGCTGAGCCCAGGAATAGTCTGAGCCAAGCAACAGCCCCCCTTGAACCGCCAAGCTGGGGAATCTGAACCCATCCATAGGGTTCAGTCCACAGGAGTCAAGCCCTCAGGGTCAAGGACAAGACAGCAGCGAGGTCTGCTGACAACCTGGAGCCAGAGGACTAGATCCACGGCAGCCAAGGGAGACGAAATTTTGCGCCAACCCTTGCCGCTTATTTGAAGCCAACCGCCGCCTGCCAGACAAAGGCCAACAGCAGGAAGAAAACCGGAATCAGGGGCAACACATCCACTAGGGGATCAAAGATAGCGTAGGCCTCAGGCAGTTTTGCGAGCAACAGGGCAGCGTCCATACTCAACGAGTTCCCAATACAGCTTGTTAAATTTCTCCCGATCCTATCACGGCGGGGGGAGCCGCGAGTGCTTCGGGGGAGCTTGCGGCCGCGGCGGGTTCCGAGAGCCACGGGGCAAACTCTTGGGGGAAGCGATCGCCCTGGATCGCCGCTCGAATTCGTTGGGTAAAGCGAATCAGCTCCGTGACATTGTGCAGCGAGAGCAGCACCGAAGCCAGCAGTTCCCGAGCCCGCACCAGATGGCTCAGGTAGGCGCGGCTGAAGTGCTGGCAGGTGTAGCAGGGGCAGTCCGCATCTAGCGGCACGAGGTCCTGGCGGAAGCGGGTATTCTTCAGGTTCCAGCGTTCCCCCCGCACCAGGGCCGTGCCGTGGCGGCCCAGGCGCGTTGGCAGCACGCAGTCGAACAGATCGACCCCAGCGGCGATCGCCTGGGCCATTTCACGATAGGTCCCCACCCCCATCAAGTAGCGGGGCTTGTGGACCGGGAGGCCGGGGGCTGTCTGGGCGACGATCTGGCGAATCAAGGCGGGGGGCTCGCCAACGCTCACGCCGCCGATGGCATAGCCGGGGAGATCAAGCTGGGCGATCGCCGCCGCCGCTGCCTGCCGCAGCTCTGGATAGACTCCCCCCTGGACAATGCCAAAGAGGGCCTGATCCCGAGGTCGCTGGTGAGCCTCCAGGCAACGCTCAAGCCAGCGTTGGGTGCGCTCGGTGGCCGCCGCTACCGCCGCCCGGGTCGCCGGGTACGGGGGGCATTCATCAAAGGCCATAATCACATCAGCCCCCAGGGCATTCTGAATCGCGATCGAGCGCTCCGGGCTGAGAACGATCAAGCGGCCGTCTCGAGGGGAACGAAAGGTGACACCGATTTCGTCAATTTGGCGGAGGTCACTGAGGCTAAAGACCTGGAAACCGCCAGAATCCGTCAGCAGCGGCTGCGGCCAGGCCATAAACGAGTGGAGGCCTCCCGCAGCAGCTACCAGGTCCTCGCCGGGCTGGAGGTGCAGGTGGTAGGTATTGGCTAAAACCATCTGAGCCCCCGCCTGCTGAAGCTGAGCCGGGGTCAAGCCCTTCACCGTCGCCAAGGTTCCCACGGGCATGAAGCGCGGGGTCTCAACGATTCCGTGAGGTGTAGGGAAAAGTCCGGCGCGGGCTTGGGTTTGGGAGCAAGTGGCTTGAATCTGGAAGGCAAAGGGGGAGCATCCGCCGTCGGTCATACTGGATGCCCTAGAAGGGGTAGTCGTCGTCGAGTTGTACGTCCCACTTGGCTGAGAGGACCTGCGTCAGCATGGCTTCCAAGGTCGCATCATCAAAGCTGGTCACGACTTCACGGGTTGCGGGGAAGTCCGTCAGGGGAATCAGTCGCAGACAGCGATTGTCTTGGATCAGGTCAAAACAGGTGCGACCATCCGGAAGCTGCTGGAGCTGCAAGTAGTCAAAACTGTGGATGTTGAGGTAAATCGCGTGGTTAGCAATCAGCGTCGATTGGTGGGCATCGGTGAAGACTTCGCGGACACAGCCATCCCCCTCGTTGCGGATGCAGTGATCGAGGTAGTGAATGTAATGCACATGGTCGAGCTGGCCCAGCAGGCGCTGCATGTCTTCGGGATTGACAACAGTACCGGCCTCAATAATGCAGGGCGCGGGGAGAGATTGGGAGAACTGGTTGTAACACATAAGAGATCACTGAGATGCCGACGAAGCTAGCCGTGCTATATCGCTTACCCCGAGCGCTGCCGAAGAACCCTAGCCCTCAGCAACACCAAACTCTACAACCATTACACCGCATCAGGGCATCCCAACGCAGAGGCCGCCAGACCTGACACAGAGCCGGTAGGAAGATCGCACCTACCGCCAGTTGTGATGGGAAGGGTTTAAGTCGTTCCTGACAACATCTTAGCCTATGTTTTTGAAGCTGTTGTGATTTTAGGGGCGATCGCAGCCAGGCCACCCGCTGGTCCCCTACACTCAATTCCAGGGCTCAGGAGGCAGCGGCGGCGTAAGTGGCAAGTTCAGGCGCAGATTGGTGGCTACGGGTTGTCGCTTGGGGACGATCTTGCCTCGGGGCCGTCTTGTTCTACACTGTCCTGCCCCTGCCGGCCCGCTGGGGTAGTGACGTAACCCGGGTCGCCCGCTGGGCTCCTCTCGTGGGCTTGGGTCTCGGGGCGATCGCCGCGGGCAGCTACCTCGGCTTAGCCGCCCTGGGCTGTCCCCCCCTGACCCGCAGTGTGCTGATCGTCGCCCTGAGCTGGCGCTTAACCGGCGGCCTGCACCTCGACGGCGCGATCGATACGGCCGATGGGTTGGCTGTGGGAGACCCGGCGCGACGCTTGGCCGTGATGCAAGACAGCCGCACCGGAGCCTTTGGGGTGATGGCGGCCCTCGCGATCGCCCTGCTCAAGGTGGCCGCCCTCCGCGAACTGGCCCCTAGGGTCGTCCTTTGGGTGCTACCGGCGGCGGCGGCTTGGGGACGCTGGGGGCAGGTTGTGGCGATCGCCCGCTATCCCTACCTGAAGCCCACGGGCAAGGGGGCCTGGCATCAACGCTCCTTCCGCCAGCCCCAAGACCTCCTGCTGAGCACCGTCACCGTCTTGGGGTTTGCCGCGTTCCATCTGGCCCTCGCCCCCGATCCTGGGCCGGTCCTCGGCCTGCACAGCAGTGGCAGCCTCCTCGCCCTCGGCCTGGGATTCAGCCTGCACCGCCGCTTGGGCGGCCACACAGGCGACACTTACGGCGCGATCGTGGAGTGGAGCGAAGCCTTGCTCCTAGCGGTAGGGGCCACCCTGTGGCCTGGGTAGGGGCTCAGTACGTCAAAACCCGGCGAGGGGCAATGCGGGCGGGGTTGACCTGAACCACGGCCTCGGCCAGGGGGAGTTGGCGTAGGCGTTGCTGGCGCACATGAACCTGATAGACTTGCTCATTGCTCAGGTCCAGGCCCGTCAGCCAGCCGCTCTGGCGGTGGTAAGCACCGGTATCAATGTCCAGCCAGCCCGCTCCCTGGGCCAGTTTGCCGGGCATCACGCCGGGAATTGTGAAGGTGATTGTGTGACCAGCAATGATCAGCTTATCGGCAAAGAAGGGTTCGCTGATGCTGTGAAACTCGTCCCGAATCCAGCAAAATTGCTCGGCGCTTTGCTCGTGCAGGGGCAGGCGAGGATCGAGACCGGCATGAACAAGCCACACATCACCGAGGTCTAAATGGGTGGGCAAGCTCCGCAGCCAGTCGATGTGATCAAGGGTCACGCGACCCGTTTTGTAGCTATCCAGAGTCGCCTTGCCGCCACTGTAGAGCCAGGCCTGGCGAAAATCGGCGGCTTGGTTGTTGGCCATGACCTCGAGCAGCATCTGCTCATGGTTGCCCAAGATGCACTGATAGGGGCTACGCATGACAAAATCCACCACTTGGGCGCTCTGGGGGCCGCGATCAATCAGGTCGCCGACGAAGTAAACCTGATCACTTGGATTGGGGGCGATCCCCTCCAAGAGCAACATCAATGCCTCATAGTGTCCGTGGATGTCGCCAATGAAGATTCGTCGCTGGGTCATGGTATTTGATTCGAGTCGGAGCCTGTCGTCCGCGAGCCGTGGCGATCGCCCAGACCTAGACACAAGTTGGTAGCGATGGGTGTGACGCGCGACGATACTATCCTCCAGTATGACCCCAGAGGCGGAGGAATGACGAATAATTACCAGCGGTGAGCGCCGTGATCCTGAATTCATACCGACAAACTGAGGGGTGCAGTTGCTAGGAACGCCAAGAGTTCTCGGGCAATTCACAGCCGCTCGGAGACCTCGCCCTAGCCGCAAACCACCTGCAAGCTCATGCTAGCGACTCACGGCCAGCCCTGCGATCCGCCGATTGGCTACACTTGAACTGAGCTGGCCGCCTCGGTCTCGGCCCAGGCGGCCCCCGTGTGAATCCCGAATCTCTGACCACCCCCCGGCCCATGAGCCCTGACAATCCCCGCGCCACCATTCAGGTTTTGCAGCAGCCAACGAGCGAGGCTTGGTTAGTCCAGGCCCTGGCTCACCTTGATACGATCCTCTTGGATCACTCCCACTGTGAGCGCAAGGCTGCGTCCGCTGCCCTCAATCTCATGTTTCGCTATCCGGCCCACGAGCGGCTGGTGCAGCAGTTGGTGGCGATCGCCCGCGAAGAACTCGACCACTTCGAGCAGGTGAACCAGTGGCTGGCTCGGCGGGGTGTTTCTCTGGCCCCCCTGAACGCGCCCCCTTATGGCTCCCAGCTCAAGGCCCTCTGCCGCCGGGCAGAACCGGAGCGCCTGCTGGATTCGCTCCTCTTGTCTGCCCTGATCGAAGCCCGCTCCCACGAGCGCCTGAGCTTGCTGGCCCATCACTGCCCGGAGCCTGAGCTGGCGGCTTTTTATGAAAGCTTAGTGGTGTCTGAAGCCCGTCACTACGGCGTGTATTGGCTGCTAGCGACGACCTATTTTCCCCAACCCCAGGTGCAGGCCCGCTTGCAGTCTTTGGCCGTGGCCGAGAGCCAGATCCTGGCCACCTTGCATCCAGAGCCCCGGATTCACAGTTGATCGGGGCGCTTAGGGACTTCCGGCTTCGGGGTAGCGTCATCGGCTTCAGGGTCAGTCAAGGGCTCCGCCGCGTCAGCATCCCCTTCCAGGGGCGTTTCTGCCTCTAGATCCAGCTCTAGTTCCCGGGGCTCGCGGCTGGGGTCTGCGGCCGTCAGGGCCGCCTCGATCAGGCTGAGGTTCTGGCGAGCTGCCGTGTAGTGAGGCTCCAGGGCTAGGGCGTGGCGAAATTCGGTCCGGGCGGCCTCGAGGTCGCCGGTGCGAGCGAGGGCTGAGCCCAAGTTGTTGTGGCGAATGGCCGTGGGGGCGATCGCGATCGCCCGGCGGTGGGCGGTGATCGCCGCTTCCAGCTCCCCGCGCTCCGCCAAGGCGTTGCCGAGGTTGCTGTAGGCAAAGGGGTTGTTAGGGTCCCGTTCCAGAGCCGCCTGGTAGGAGCGCACGGCGGCTTCGAGATCCCCCAGGGCCCGCTGAGTCAAGCCGAGGTTGATGTAGGCTTCAACATAGCTGGGCTGATGGTTGAGCGCCTGCTGGTAGGCTCGGGCAGCCTCCCCGTGGCGACCCAGTTCCGCCAGGGTCAGGCCCAAGTTGTAGTAGCGCACGGCGTTGGGCTCCAGTTGCAGGGCGCGGGCATAGGCAGCCAAGGCTCCTTCCAGGTCGCCGTGATCACTGAGGGCGTTGCCGAGGTTGTTGTAGGCGACGGCGCTTTCGGGCGCTAGCTCTAGGGCGCGGCGGTGGGAGGCGATCGCCGCCTCGAGATCCCCCTGCTGACGCTGCATGACCCCCAAGTTACTGTGGGCCGTGGCAAAGCTGGAGTCGAGGCGCGTGGCCTGCTCGTAGGCCGCCAGGGCGGCGAGGGCGTTCCCCTTGACCTTGAGGGCGTTGCCGAGGTTGTTGTAGGCGATCGCATTGTTGGGATCGAGGGTAATCGCCGCCCGGTAGGCGGCAATGGCCTCGTCGAGGCGGGCCTGACTCATCAAGGCAAGCCCCAGGTTAATCCGCGCGGCCACATTGTCCGGGGCGACTTCGATGGCCAGGTGCCAGATCCCTTCGGCCGTGCTGTAGTCACCGGCGGCCTGAGCCGCACTGCCACGCTCAAAAAGTTGCTGGAGGTTCTGGGCCTGGGCCGGCTGGGGCGACCCTGCCAGGAGAACCAACAGCGCCAAGGTTAGGAGATCACGCTTTCGCATAGAGCAACCAGGAAGCCTGGGGAATCCAGAAGAGAGCACCAGTCTCGTATTTTAGGCCAAAAGCGACCCGCTGCGGGGTCACGGAGTCGGCCGCCGGGCGCGCTCCGCCAGTTCGCGCTCGGCGGCGTTGAGATTCTCCCGGGCCGCTTCGTCGGCCGGATTCAGGGCGAGGGCCTGCCGGTAGGCCGCGATCGCCCCCCGCAGATCGCCCTGCTCCTGAAGCACCAGACCGAGGTTATTGTAGGGATCAGCATAGGCCGGATCGCTGGAAATCGCGTTGCGGTAAGCCTGGACCGCCCCGGGGAGATCCCCTTGGCTCCAGAGCACCAGGCCGAGATCATTGTGGGCGATCGCGTAGTCCGGGGCTAAGTCCAAAGCACGGCGGTAGGCGATCGCCGCCTCCAGAGGACGATTCGCCGCCTGGAGCGCCACCCCAAAGTTACGGTGCAGCACCGGATCGTTGGGAGCGACGACCAGGGCCTGCCGAAACGTGTTGATCGCCTCCGTGAGCTGTCCTTGCTGCTTGAGCACATCCCCCAGGGCCGTGTAGACAGCGGGATCTCGGGGATCCCGGGCGAGGGCAGCTCGGTAAGCAGCGATCGCCGCAGCGGGCTGCCCCTGTTGCTCTCGGGTCAACCCCAGGGAATAGTAAGTTCCCGCATCGCCTGGTTCCAGCACCAGGGCCTGCTCGTAGGCCACCACCGCCGCCGCAAACTCCCCCTGCTCAGCCTGGATCAGCCCCAAGCTCCGATACACCGCCGCAACCTCGGGAAAGTCAGCCGTCGCAGTCTGCAAAATGTCAAGGGCGGTACTGACTTCATCGCGCTCGTAGAGGGAGAGGGCCCACCAAACCCGTGCCATCGGGTCCTCCGGGTTCGCGGCCACCACCTGCTGCCAAATATCCGCCGCCTGGGCAAAGTCCCCAGACTCATAGGCCGCCGTCCCCGCCGCCAACAATTCATCCAAGGCTTGTGCGCCAGCCGACAAGGCGGCGAAACAGACGGTCAGACTTAACCCCAAAGCGCTCAGGGTCCGTTGTGCCAGTAATGCCATATCGCTGCTCGGGCGGGCTTGCTCTCCGCCCCTATTGTAGAGGTTTACCCCTGCACTCGCCGACACCCTGATCGCCTCAGACGCCTGGTCCTTAGGCGGGTTCCCCCAGCGGGAACCTCCCGTATTAACGGGTGAACAAAATTTTGCGCGGGATGTTGGTACTCAATACCGCCCTAACTCCTCATCCCCCTGCTCCCCCGCAAGCCGATAGGCATTCTCAACCGCCCCCGGCTCCCCAACCAGATTGCCATAAGCATCCTAATTGTACGCCGCCTGAACCGCCCCCGCCTCATCCAGCAGCGCTCTGGTACTCCCCAACCCATCCACCAGATAGGTAGACTCCAGAGCCGCCCGCTCCTGCTCAATGAGATCCAGACCCTAGGCATAGCTCGCCACCGAGTTGCCATCCTCATACTCCTCCAGCACCTGCGCGTAGGGACAATTCTTATCCAGCAAGAAACTCCTCGTCACCCTGCCCGCTGTCGCACTGACCCGGATATTGTCATCGTCATAGGCATAGGACACCAACTCAACGCCGTTCTCCAACACCTGCACCAACCGGTTGCGATCGTCCTAGACATAGGTCAGCGTCACCCCGCCCTCCGTCACCTCAGTGAGATTGCCATTCCGGTCATAGCCGTAGGCAACCTGCTCCACCCCATTCACCAACTCCCGCTGCCAGCGGTTATTCCCGTCGTACCGGTAAGTGCGCGTCACCCCCGACCCCAGCACCGTCACCGACTCCCGATTGCCCACCCCATCATAGGCATGGGCCGTCGTCTCGCCGCCAACGATCTCCTCCCGCACCAAGCGGTCGAGATCGTCATAGCCATACTTCACCGTCCGCGACTGCTGTTTCCCCTCGCTATAAGATGAAGTCAGGTTCAACACGATAGTGGGGAAGTTTATGTCCACCGAACTGACCAAAACCCCTCACCTCACGCCCCAAACCGCCGCCCAACTCCCTACGCCTCTGCCAGCCGGAGTTGACCTCCCCTACGACGACGGAGAACCCTTGGAGAGCAATCTTCACCGCATCGCCATGAATGTGCTCATCGACGGGCTTCATGCGGCTTTTGCGGGTCGCCGCGACTACTTCGTGGGCGGCAATATGTTCATCCACTACAACCCGCAACGAAGCATGAGCCAGGACTTTCGGGGGCCAGATTTCTTCGTGGTGTTGAATGTGGACGGTAGCAAAGAGCGCAAGCATTGGGTGCTCTGGGAAGAGGAATGGCGCTATCCGGATGTGATCGTGGAGTTGCTGTCACCGAGCACGCGGCGGACGGATTTGCGGGATAAGAAGCGGCTGTATGCCGAAACGTTTCAAACGCGGGAGTACTTCATCTACGACCCCTTTGATGCCGATTCGTTGCAAGGTTGGCGGCTAGCGGAAGATGGTAGTTATCAAGATTTAGCGAAAGACGAGCGCGGCTGGCTGTGGTGTCAGGAGTTGGGTTTGTGGCTAGGTAGTTGGCAAGGAGAGTTGGTACGCGAGACCGCACCCTGGCTGCGCTTTTACCAGGCGGATGGCAGTCTGGTGCTGCTGGCGGTGGAGCGGGAGCAGCAGGAGCGGCGGGAGAAAGAACAAGAACGCCAGCGGGCTGAGCAGGAGCAGCAACGAGCTGAGCAGGAGCGGCAGCGAGCTGAGCAGGAGCGGCAACGAGCCGAGCAGGAGCGGCAGCGAGCCGAGCAAGAGCGACGGGAGAAAGAACAAGAACGCCAAGCCCGCCTCGACGCGGTATCCCGCTTCCTCGCCCTCGGTCTTAGTGTTGCCGAAGTCGCCACCGCGCTGAATCTGCCCCTAGCGGTGGTGGAGCAGATCCAAGACCGTCAAACCCCTTAATCCAGAGACTGTCTCATAATCCTCTGATCAGGGTGAGGCTGACGCCGTTAGTAAAGGAGATTTGGGCGAGTTGAGGGGTGAGGCGGGGTTGGCGGGCGAGTGGCCAGTCGGGGGGGATGATGCCGCTGCCTTTGAGGAAGGTGGGGGTTAGGAGGATGGGGTTGTTGTCGGGGGCGGCGAGGGTGAGGGTGAGTTCTTGGTGGGAAGACATTGACGCTACCAAGTGGTTATTCAGATTGTATTCTGGCAAAAGCATAGCAGGAAATGACACAGCCACTTGCCAAAAAAAGCGAGTGGTTCCAGCTTGGTAAGTCTCTACGCCAAGCCACGCCATCCGCACCATGACTGAGATTCGGACGCGCCCATTGAACATCCTTGCAAAGGCATGTTTCATTAACTTGGTTGGGGGTTGCATTGCTCTGCCTGCAAGCGGTGCGGACAAATGGAACGGCATTCGCTACGATGAATTTAAGTTCAACATCTCTGGGGACAGCCATGTCTGCGGAACTAACTCAAGACCCCCAACTGGCACCACAGGCGGCAGCGGATTTTGAGATCCCTCACCCCCCAACGGATTTAGTCTTTGATGACGGAGAACCTTTGGAGAGCAACCGCCACCGCATTGCGATGAATGTCCTCATCGCCAGCGTGCATGCTGCATTTGCCGACCGCGATGATTATTTTGCGGGAGGCAATATGTTTCTCTACTACAGCGCAGACCAAGCGATGAATCGGGACTTTCGCGGGCCGGATTTCTTCGTGACGCTGGCGGTCGATGGGACGCGGGAGCGCAAGTATTGGGCGACTTGGGAGGAGCAGGGGCGTTACCCAGATGTCATTGTCGAGTTGATGTCGCCAAGTACGCGGCGGGTGGATTTGACGGAGAAGAAGCGGCTTTATGCGGAGACGTTCCGCACTCGCGACTATTTTGTTTACGACCCTTTTGAGGCTGACTCGCTGCAAGGTTGGCGGCTGGATGCGGCGGATCGCTACCAGGAGATTGTCAAGAACGAGCTGGGCTGGTGCTGGTGTCAGGAATTGAGTTTGTGGCTAGGGAGTTGGCAAGGGGATCTGACGCGGGAGATGGCTCCCTGGTTGCGGTTCTACGATCCGGAGGGCAATCTCGTACTTCTGCCGGAGGAGCGGGAGCAGCAGCGAGCAGAACGCGCTGAGGAGCGGGAGCAACAAGAGCGGCAGCGGGCTGAGCTAGCTGAGCAGCAGCGCGATGCTGCTGAACAAGCCTGCCTAGATTCGGTTTCGCGGCTTTTGGCGTTGGGGTTGGGGGTGGCTGAGGTGGCGGCGGCGTTGGATTTGTCAGTGGTGGTAGTGGAGCAGGTTCGGGATGCGGTTGAGTAAGTGCTGATTTATGGAGGGGCACCTCGATTAATTGGCTTATTGCAAAAATCAGCCACGATATAAGCGGAGGAACTTTTAATTTCATAATTGTTCGCGTCAGAAACCTTTCTATGAAAGGGGGGTGAGCCAAGCACCATGCAATTAAAATGTCTATTAGCTTATCAGGCTTTTCTTAATAAGATTTGAAGGCTCTTCTGGGTCTGCGGTGATAAGCAAGAGTTTTCAGTGTCGAAATCAACGCTCAGTAAGGGTTTCAGGAATCCTGATTACAAGGTTTTGTATCATGGCTACACTGGTCTCACCCTAAACTCGGGAGAGCCGATTTGAATTTTTCGGTTCTTCAGTACTTAATGTGGTAAAAATCACTGAATCCTGTTTCTGGCATGGTTTCCAGTGATTTTGTGCTCTAATCAAGTGTTTGGAAACCCAAAATCCTTACACAGCAAGCATGTTGGGCTTGAGTTTTGATGGGGTTTACACACCAAGTGCTGAAGAGCCTAATCTACTTTACATGCAGGCACCCTTAAGTTCGTTAGGTTTGACATAGGAAACGGGTTAATCCTAAATTGAGAAACTCAAACCAGAAATGCAGCTCCCGGCGTAGCAGGGTTATGTGCAAGGCTCGCCAGGAAATTTCCCACAAGATAGGCTGTGATTGCTGTAACTGTGACAGCTCCTGCAATCGCCAATGGTTTTCTGAGATCGATGATTTTGTAAGTGATAACGCCTTCCACCTTGGTTTTTCGGGCTGGGTGTCCCTGGCGATTTTCTGAGCTGGAGCGGCTGCGGAAGGGAGCGGTGAGCTGAACTCTTCACGGTGTAGACACCTAGGTTGACGCTCTACCGCTCCTCCTTTCCTCATACAAGGGGTTGGGGTGAGGGCTCAGCGAAGGAGTACCAACATCCCGCGTAAAATTTTGTTCACCCGGAGCTGGGATTTTCGGCCTAGGGGCGGCGGATGGCGGCGAATCGGGCTGTGAGACTGGCGAGCAACACCAGCAGCATCAGCACGAGGGAACTGGCAAAGGCCAAGGTCTGCTGATTGGGGAAGGGTGAGGTGGCGAAGTTGTAGATCATCACCGAGAGGGAGGCGGTGGGTTCGAGGAGTCCCCGCTGCCACTGGGGCCAGAAGGGGGTGAACAGGGCTGTGAAGAGTAAGGGGGCCGTCTCGCCGGCGGCCCGGGCGATCGCCAACAGGGTTCCCGTCACGATCGCCGGCCGTGCGGCTGGCAATACCACTTGCAAGACCATCTGGTAATCCCGCGCCCCCAAGCTCACGGCCGCTTGGCGCAACTCCGGGGGAACCCGTTGCAGGGCTTCATCGGTGCTGGCCACAATCAGTGGCAGCATGAGGATCGCGATCGCCACGCCCCCGGCCCAGGCCGAATAGGTCTTCAGCGTCACCACCAGCACCCCATAGACGAACACCCCCACCACAATTGAGGGCACGCCGCTGAGCACCTTGTTGGCCAGACGCACCCCCGTCGCCAGGGGCCCGCGGCCAAATTCTGCCAAATAGATCGCGGCCGCTACCCCTAGGGGCAGGGCGATCGCCGTTCCCAGGACCACCATGATCACCGTCCCCAGCAGGGCATTGCCAAAGCCCCCGGCCGCCCCCAGGGGCGGCGGCGGCAAGTGCAGGAATTGACTCCAGCGCAGATGACGCCCCCCGGCCACCGCCACATAGACCAGCACGAGGCCTAGAGGAATCAGGGCAACGATCAACGCAAGGGTCGCCAGCCCCGTCAGCAGGGCACTCCCGAGCCAGCGCGGCGACCGAAAATCGTGCTGAAGTGGCGGAGGTTGGGTCTGGGGGGAAAAAGGCATCAGGAGTTTCAAAAACGCTGCAAGCGACGCAGGGCCAAGTGAGCCAGGAGATTGACCGCGAAGGTCAGAGCAAACAGAACGAGGGCCGCGTACATCAGCGCCGCCACTTGCAGGCCCTGGGCTTCAGCAAACTGGTTGGCCAAGAGCGCGGCGATTGTGCTGGCCGGAGCCAAGAGCGAGACTTCGACCCGACTGGTGGCATTCCCAATCAACATCGTCGCCGCCATCGTCTCCCCAAGGGCGCGGCCCAGGGCCAACATGATCGCGCCGATGATCCCGGAGGTGGCGGCGGGCATGACCACCCACAGCAGGGTTTCCCAGCGGGTCGCCCCTAGGCTCAGGGCTGCTTGCCGTAGCTCCGGGGGGATTTGGCCCAGGGCCTCCCGGACCAGAGCCGCGATGATCGGTAGGATCATGATCGCCAGAACCAAGGCGGCCGGGAGCAAGCCGGGCCCAGCCAGCGCGGTGAAGGTTTTCAGCCAGGGGATGAGCACGAAGAGGCCCCAAAGACCGTAGACGACGCTGGGAACCGCTGCGAGCAGTTCGACGAGGGCAATGAGCAAGCTCCGCACCCGGGGGGGGAGGTAGTCCTCACTGAGGCAAATGGCAACGCCCAGGCCGATGGGCCCGGCGAGCAGGAGGGCGATCGCCGCACTCGCCACGGTTCCATAGAGGGAGGGCCAGAGACCGTAGCGCCCCAAGGGCGGACTCCAGGCCCGGGTGATGAGAAATTGGAACCCCAGGGTCCGAATCGCGGGCCAGGCTTGGATCAGCACCAGGGCCGCAATCCAGACCAAAAGACCGGCGACCGCCAGGGCCGAGGCCCGCACCCCCTGCTGGAACAGGGCCTCCAGGAGGCGCTCCTGGGTCGGACGCCGGGGATGCAGCCCCGAGTCCCGATCTCCCGTTGAGTCAACCACCCTCTCCCTCCAACCCCAGATGACTACCTCAGCCCCGCCTCTCGCCGCCGGCCCTCCCTGTAGTGTGAGGGAAGAGGCCCCCAGATGCCCAGCCCTATTCTCACCGGGAATGAGCGCAAGGGGGCGCGGGATGGTTGGGGGGGGGGTGGACGAAATTTACGCGGGATGTTGGTACTCCTTCGCTCAGCCCTCACCCCAACCCCTCTCCCAAGTTGGGAGAGGGGCTTCTAACTCCCCTGCTCCCAGCCTTGGGAGAAGGGGCCGGGGGATGAGGGGCCCCGTAACGCTGTTCGCGCTAGCGTCGCGTCGCGATCGAGGGCGGCCCTCTGCTCCTTGAACCAGCGCTCAAAATTCAGGGGAGCCGCGCTTTTTTTTGTCCACCCGGTTGGGGGCATCTCAGTTCGGCAAGTTTGCCCCCTCGGCTTCTCGCAGCGGAAACCCCCGCAACGCTGCCGGGGGATGCACCCCACCCTGCTCCGGGAGCGCTGAAAGCTCAACGTTCAGGGGAGCCACACTTTTTGGTTCACCCTTCCCGCCGGGCCACGGCGCGATCGCCCGGATACCTGAGCTAAGCTAACGGAGACGGCCCTATGCTGTTACAGATTTACCATGCCCAGCCGCCGCTCCCGCTCCCACGCCAACTCCCAGGCAGCGCCGCCCGCTGCGGCCGGCCCTCGTGAGTCGTCCGCCGAGACCCTAGCCGCCCGCCGCTACCAGGCCCTCCTCGCGGCCGTGCCCGATCTCGTCTTCTGCTGTCGGCGGGATGGCACTCACCTGGACTACAAGCCGGCCTCTCACTTTGAAACCCTGCTGACGAAGGACGAGGCTGTCGGCTGCACCCTGCACGATCTCCTCCCAGCGGCGATCGCCGATCTGCAACTGCGGTGTATTGAGCAGGCGATCGCCACCGGCCAAGTCCAAACCTTCGAGCACCAACTGACGGTTGCCAGCAAGGTTCACTCCTATGTAGGCCGTGTAGTGGCCAGCGGTGAGGACGAAGCCATTCTCCTCATCCGCGATGTCACGGACAGTCGCCAAGTTGCCGCCGAACTCCAGGCCTCCGAAGAACGCTGGCAGCTCGTACTGCGTGGCAACAATGACGGCATCTGGGACTGGGACCTCACCACGAATGAAACCTTCTATTCTCCCCGCTGGAAGGCCATGCTCGGCTTCACCGACGACGAACTGCCCAACCATCACAGCACCTGGGATCAGCTCATTCATCCCGAGGATCGGGACTGGGTGACCGCCACCGTCCAAGCTCACCTAGCTGGAGAAACCCCCTACTACACCGCCGAGTACCGGATGCGCTGCAAGGACGGCAGCTACTGCTGGATTCTAGACCGGGGCCAGGCCCTGTGGGGCACGGACGGCAAAGCGTCCCGCCTGGTGGGCTCCCACACGGACATCACCGATCGCAAACAGGTAGAAGTCGCCCTCCAGCAGGCCAAGGAAGCCGCAGAAAAGGCCAACAAGGCCAAGAGCGAATTCCTCGCCAACATGAGCCATGAATTGCGGACGCCCCTCAATGCCATTCTGGGCTTTACCCAAATCCTCAACCGCGACCCGACGATCACCCCTGAGCAGCGCTCAAACCTGGAAATCGTCACCCGCAGCGGTGAGCACCTCCTGGACCTGATCAACGACGTGCTGGAAATGTCGAAGATCGAAGCGGGGATTCTCACCCTCAATGAGTCCAGCTTCGACCTCTTGACCCTATTGGAATCGATCGAGGCGATGCTGCAACTGCGGGCCGAGTCCAAGGGCCTGATCCTAGCCTTTGACCTCGCACCAGACCTGCCCCGCTACATTCAAACCGATCAGAGCAAACTGCGGCAGATTTTGATCAACCTGCTCGGTAACGCGATTAAGTTCACCAGCGAGGGCTCGGTACGTTTGACAGCGGCCCTCAAGTCAGCAGCAGCAGAGGATGCCCAAATTGAGCTGGACTTCAGTGTGGCAGATACGGGGCCGGGGATTGCCGCCCATGAGATCGAGAGCCTCTTTGAAGCCTTTGTGCAAACGGAGACCGGCCGCAAGTCCCAGCAAGGCACAGGCCTGGGCCTACCTATTAGCCGCAAATTTGTGCAGTTGATGGGGGGGGATATCCAGGTTCAGAGCACCCTCGGCCAGGGGACGACCTTCCAGTTCACGGCCCAGGTGCAGCGGGTGGAAAGCGCCAGTAGCAGTAGCAACCAGCCGATCCGCAAGGTGCTGGGCCTGGCTCCGGAGCAACCGACCTACCGCATCTTGGCCGTCGATGACAAGTGGGAAAATCGCCAGCTCTTAGTCAAGCTCCTCACGCCCTTGGGCCTGGAGGTGCGCGAGGCTGAAAACGGCCGGGAGGCGATCGCGATTTGGGAGGCCTGGGAGCCGCACTTGATCTGGATGGATATGCGGATGCCCGTGATGGATGGCTACGAGGCAACCAAGCACATCAAGACTCACCTCAAGGGACAAGCCACGGTGGTCATTGCCCTGACAGCTAGTGCTCTGGAGGAAGAACGGGCCATTGTCCTCTCAGCCGGGTGCGATGATTTTGTGCGGAAACCCTTTCGGGATGAGGAGCTGTTCGAGAAAATGTCGGCCTACCTGGGTTTACGCTATGTGTATGACGAAGCACCCTTGGCGACGGATGCGAGTGGTGCTGGACCCTCGGCGGCGGAGCGGGCCCAACAGTTGCAAGCGCAACTGGCGGCCCAGTCCCCCGACTGGCAAGCGGCCCTCTCGGAGGCGGCCGAGGGCTGTGATGATGAGGCGATCGCCAGTCTGGCCGCCCAGTTACCAGATTCTGACAGCTTGCTGGGGACCAGCCTCTTGGAGCTTATGAACAATTTCCAGTTTGATCAAATTCTCAAACTCATGGGTGATGAGTAATTTAAGTACGGCAGCCAACCCGAAAGCAGATATTCTCGTCGTCGATGATCAACCGGACAATATTCGTCTGCTCTCCACCATGCTGGCCGAGCAAGGGTTCAAAGTCCGCAAGGCCCTCAATGGCGAGATGGCCCTCGTGGCCGTGGGCAAGGCCAAAATTGACCTGATTTTGCTGGACATCATGATGCCGGATCTGGACGGCTATGAGGTCTGCAAGCGGCTCAAGGCGAAGCCAGAGACAGCCGACATTCCCGTGATCTTCCTCAGTGCCCTGGATGAAGCGGTGGATAAGGTGAAGGCCTTCCAAGTCGGCGGTGCGGACTATGTCAGCAAGCCTTTTCAGCTTGAGGAAGTGTTGGTCCGCATTCAGCACCAACTCACGATCCAGCAGCAGCGCCGCCAATTGGACGAACAGAACGAGCTGTTGCAAAAAGAGGTCTACGAGCATCAGCAAACGGCGGAAGTGCTTTACCAGTCCCGGGCCCTCCTGGCCAGTGTGCTGAATAGCTCCCTGGACGGGGTGGCGGCCCTGCAAGCGGTGCGGGATGAGCTGGGGGCGATCGCTGACTTTCGCTGCCTGACCGTGAATCTCGTCGCAGCGAAAACCATCGGCCGCAATCGTGAAGACCTCACCGGCAAGCTCGTATTCCGAAAATTGGCAGATAAGGTGGAGACGAATTTATTCCAGGCCTTTGTTCAGGTCGTGGAAACAGGCAAGACCCTAGAACAGGAACTCTGCTACAACCTGGAGGGCAAAGATACCTGGTTCTACTTCGTCGCCGTCAAACTGGGGGATGGCTTTGCTGTCACCTTTCGCGACGTGACCGAAAACAAGCGCGTCCTGATGGCCTTACAACAGGCCAATACGGAATTGGCGCGGTTGTCTCAGCTCGACAGCCTGACGGGGGTGGCGAATCGTCGCCATTTTGATGAGCATTTTGATGAGATGTGGCAGGCCGCGACCCAGCAACAGCGCTGGCTGGCGCTCCTGATCTGCGATGTGGACTGTTTCAAGCTCTACAACGATACCTACGGGCATCAACTGGGGGATGAGTGCCTGCGGCAGGTGGCCCAAACCATGGCCGAGGCGGTCCAGGTGCAGTGTCCGGCGGGGCTCGTGGCTCGCTATGGCGGTGAGGAGTTTGTGGCGATTCTGCCAGACCTGAAGCTGGCGGCGGCGGCCCAGGTGGCGGAATTTGTCCGCACCGAGATCAAGCGCCAGTTGATCCCCCATGAAACTTCGACGGTGGGCCGCCACTTGACGGTGAGCATTGGGCTGACAGCGACGCGCCCCAATGCAGAACTGGCTCGCGATACCTTGATCGGTGTTGCGGACCTCGCCCTCTATGAGGCCAAGGAGCAGGGGCGCGATCGCGTCGTGAGCATGGAAGTCTAGCGCGCGAGCTTGGCGGCGCGGAGGCCCGCCCCGATCAGTCCCACTTGGGGATTGAGAATGACCGCTAAGGGCACTTGCTCCAGCAGGGGACTGACGCGGCCCTTGTCTCGATAGGCCTGGAGGAAGGTATCGGACTGCATTCGGGCTAAGTTTTTGGCCGCGATGCCGCCAGCGATGTAGAGGCCGCCGTAGGGCAGAAGTTTGAGGGCTAAGTTACCGGCTTCGGCCCCGTAGGCGCTGATGAAGCAATCCAGGGTCGCCTGGCTGAGGCGATCGCCTGCCGCCGCCGCCTGGGCGATCAGGGCGGCCCGATCCTCTGCCTGCTCCCATTGGGCCGCCACTGTGGGCGCTTCCGGCGCTTCGCCGCGATCGCGCAGGAATTGGTAAATAGCAATGATCCCCTGCCCTGAGACAACGCGCTCCACCGAGACGCGGCCCAGATCGTAGCGGGCGCGCACATCCTCCCGCAGGGCAAATTCGAGGGCGTTGCGAGGGGCAAAGTCCACATGGCCTCCTTCGCTGGCAAAGACGCGGTAATCCTCGCCCTGGGGAATCGCAAAGCCTTCGCCGAGGCCCGTACCAGCCCCCAAGATCGCGATCGGTGCTTGGGAATTGCGGGGAGCCTGGTGGAGATAATGCAAGTCCTGGGCCTGGAGACCGAAGATACCATAGCCGATGGCCGCGAAGTCGTTGATGAGCTGCACTTGCTCGAGGGCAAGGTCCTGGGCGAGGCGATCGCCCGCGAGATCCCAGGTCAAATTGGTCAAGAGGGAGGTGTTGTCTTTGACGGGACCGGCGATCGCCAGACAAGCAACCTGAGGCCGGCAGTCTTGCCCCCGTTGCACCTGGGCGATTTGCAAGTAGCTCTGCACAATCGGCGTCAGATCAGGGTAGTGCTGGCTCGCATAGGTTTGCGCCGCAACCACGGGAATCGGCCCCTCAGGCCGCAGCTCCAGCAGTTGCAAAATCGTTTTCGTGCCGCCGATATCGCCGGCCAGTAGCAGCGTCATGGGAGATTGCTCCAGAAGGCCTTTCCTGCCACTGTAACCCGCCCGGGAACCCAAACCCTAAGCGGGTGCAACCGCAGGATCAATACCCTCTGAAGAATTGTAATAAAAATCACAAAATGCCAGGCCCAAGGGTCCCGCTGCCCTATGCTGTTGGCAAGCAATGGTAGGGAGAGCAGTCATGCAAAAAATCGAAGCGATTATTCGTGGCGAAAAGTTAGAAGCGGTCAAGTCAGCCCTCGTCAATGCGGGCTTTGTGGGCTTGACCATCAGCAATGTGCGGGGCTTTGGCCGCCAGTACGGCC
The DNA here is from genome assembly GCA_964397305.1 of uncultured bacterium. GTDB lineage: Bacteria > Cyanobacteriota > Cyanobacteriia > Cyanobacteriales > Spirulinaceae > JAAUTY01. Next base: position 41,566 of record CAYNIP010000013.1, on the reverse strand, counting down.
AAACCCAGAGCTATCGTGGCACAGAGTATCAGGTCGATTTTTTGCCCAAGTTGCGGTTAGAACTCGTCGTCACCGATGACCAAGCCCAGTTGGCCATCGACACCCTGCGAGCGGCCGCCCTGACCGGCAACATTGGCGACGGCAAGATCTGGAAGGTGCCGATCACAGCCGCGATCCGCATTCGCACAGGAGAACAGGACCTGAGTGCCTAAGAGCCATCCAAACAGCGGAAGCCCCTCGCCCAGAGAGCGAGGGGTTTGGGGTGAGGGCTTTACGAGCTAGCAAGAAAAATGCTGTCATTGTCCGTCAGATTGTCGGGCTGAGAGCCTGGAGTTGTCGCCATCCACGACGCATCCTAAACCTAGGAATGACCGATTTCTCGGAAGACTCTTGAAGCCCAACTACGCTCTATAAAAACGCTCTCCCGGAGGGCTAAAGCCCAACTACGTTAATATAGAACTACCGTAGTTGCGCTTCAGCGCTCCCCCAGAGGGCTAAAGCCCAACTACATCAATATAGAACCACCGTGGTTGTCAATAAAATTGGCGAAACAGCTGTAAATTCCTGAGGACTACCCTGGCTGTAACCCTGAGCCTACAGGAGCGGTCGAGGTCAATTGCAGCTCAGGGTGGTCGGCTTGAATTTGGTGAAAATTCCACTCATTCTTAAAGAGCAATACCGGTCGTTCCCAGTTATCTTTAACCACCATTGTGTTAAAGAGGCGACCGGCCTTGTCCAAAGCTGACCAGCCCCCAGCTACCCAGCGCGCGAGATTGTAGGGCAAAAACTCGAGCTGCGTTTCGACATTGTATTCTTGCTGAAGGCGGAACTGAACGACTTCAAATTGCAGTTGTCCAACAGCGGCCAGAATCGGATCGCGGCGGAATTCATCGCGGGAATGCATGATCTGTACCGCTCCCTCTTCGCGCAGTTCACTGACCCCTTTGTGAAACTGTTTGAACTTGGAGGGGTTGGGATTTTTCAAATAGGCAAAGAGTTCGGGAGAAAAGCAAGGGATTCCTTCATATTCCAGTTTCTGCCCGTTGTAGATCGTGTCGCCGATGGCGAACACCCCTGGATTGTTCAGACCAATCACATCACCAGGATAGGCGACATCGAGAGATTCCCGGCCTTGGGCAAAGAGCTTCTGGGGGCGCGAGAGGCGCACGACTTTTCCGGTGCGGGCATGGTTCACGGTCATGTCCCGCTCAAATTTACCGGTACAGACTCGGACGAAGGCGACGCGATCGCGATGCTTCGGGTCCATATTGGCTTGGAGTTTGAAAACAAAGCCGGTGAATTCAGGATAGGTGGGCGGTAGGGTTCCTTGGGAGGAAAGGCGTGTCTCCGGCGGCTGAGCATAGTCAAGAAAGGCCTCGAGGAAAAGCTGCACCCCAAAGTTAGTCATGGCACTGCCGAAGAAGACGGGGGTGAGTTGCCCGGCGTGAATTTTTGCCAGATCAAAATCAGCGGCAACTTCTTCCAGGATCTCTAGCTCTTCTTTCAATTGATAGTAGAGATCCTGATCTAGCAGGTCATCAATGCGGGGATCACCGAGATCAATCACCGTGTCTTCCGCAGCACGGCTGCCGTGGGCCCGGCGCTCGAAGAGGTGGAACTGTTGCAGGCGGCGATCAAAGACGCCCTGGAAGCGATCGCCCATCCCCAGGGGCCAGTTCACGGCATAGGTTTGCAGGCCCAGTTCTTGCTCGATTTCATCCAGCAGTTCGAGAGGCTCCCGGCCGGGGCGGTCGAGCTTGTTGACAAACGTGAAGATGGGCAGGCCGCGCAGCTTGCAAACTTCAAACAACTTGCGGGTTTGGGGCTCCAGGCCCTTAGCCGCGTCGATCAGCATCACGGCATTATCCGCCGCTGCCAGGGTGCGATAGGTGTCTTCGCTGAAATCTTGGTGGCCGGGGGTGTCGAGCAGGTTGAGCTGATAGCTGTTGTAGCTAAATTGCAGCACGGTGGAAGTGATCGAGATGCCGCGCTGTTGTTCCATCGCCATCCAGTCAGAGGTTGCCTGACGCTGGGCCCGGCGTGCTTTCACAGAACCCGCCTCATGGATAGCGCCTCCGTAGAGCAGCAGCTTCTCTGTGAGGGTGGTTTTCCCCGCGTCCGGGTGGGAAATAATCGCAAAGTTGCGGCGGCCTGCGATGGCAGCAGCAAGTTCGGTAGCAAGATCAGCAGACATGGAGGGGCGATCGCAACGATAGGAACTGGGGCCTATTATAGTCGGGGTGCGGTGAAGCCGGGGTAGCTGACCCGGGGGCCCCGGAGCATCCAACCCTGCTAAGGGTGACTCTGGCCCCACTTCCACAGGCAACCGGAGGCAAAATTTGTCACCACATGGGCAATGACCGGCACGAGGAGATTGTTGGCGAGCAGGGCACTGAAGCCGAGCATCGCGCCGATGATCGTAGCCCAGACGACATAGGGCCATTGCTGCCAGCCGCTCAGGTGGAGGATGCCGAAGAGGAGACTGGAGAGGGCGATCGCCAAAACATTCAAGCCCAGGGCCGGCAGCATGACGCCGCGAAAGAGCAACTCCTCACTCAGCCCTGGCAGGAGGCCCAGCCAGATCACATCGGGCCAGAGCAAGGGGCGCAGCACCAGCTCGAGGTAAACATCCGCACTACGGCGGTAGGCTGGCCAGAGCCGGTAGACGGTGCTGCTCAAGCTGACGATGATGGCCGCGAGGCTGAGACCGAGCAAGATGGCCTGGGGGGTAATCACCAGAGGCAGCAGATAGATGGAGCCAAAGTATTGCCAGCTTTTGGCGATCGCCAGCAGCAGAGCCGCCGTTATCGCCATGGCGATGAGCACCTGAGCCCGACTCAGCGGTTCGATATCCGGTTTCTGATTGGTCACGATTTTGCGTCCCAACACTGTAACGAGGTGAGCGAGCCCCCCAGAGCGGCCGGACTCACGCCCGCCCGCCATGCTACTAGAATACCCAATGCTTCTAAATAGGACGAGGCAAGTACGGCCTGGAGACCCAAGGCAGCTGGGGGCGCTTGCATCTGTGTCTGGTTCTCGGCCACGGCAATGATGCGGCGGGGGCTCAGGCTTAGGGTCGCGCTACCACCACAGGCGCTGGCGGGAACCACCAGAGCATCAACGCTCTCGGCCCAGATCGCCCCGGAGTTGCGCCGGTCCGTGACAAAGTGGGGGGCCCGGGCGAGCCCAACGAGCACGCAAGGCAGGAAAGTATAGCCCAATTCTTCCGCTGCCGCTTGGGGTGCGAGGTGGGGATCAAGCGGCAGGGGAGCCAGGGCCGGGGCGTGGGCGCAGGGGATCTGAAACTCGCGCACTAGGAGGTGAGAAATCACCGCTTCAGTGCCGGCCAAAGGATCGACACCGCGACCGTGGCGGTAAGCCTCTAGGGCGGGGCTGTCTAGGTCATCAGGAAAGCGAGCGACGACAGCGATCGCCTCGGCTCCGGCCTGGTGAATCAAGGTGGCGGCAGCCCGCAACAAGCTGCCAGGATTGCCCACCGTGCCCCAGCTAGCCCCCGAGGCCGTGGTCCGGAGTTCCACCTTCAGGGGGTCCTCCGTCAGCACGGCGGCGGCGATATCCAGCCCCAAGGTAGCCCGGGCAGCATCGGCGGCCTGGAGGTGGCGTTGTCGCAGCTCGGGCTCGATGCCACAATCCAGCAGCAGCCCGAGCCGGTTTTGCCGTACCGGTTGCAGGCCCCAGTCGCCAGCGGCGAAACGGTCGAGCCCGTAGCCCTCGACATAGAGGGCCTGGGGTAGGGGCCAGTAGAGTTGAGCGCCGTTGAGGACATTGGGATGGGTGATCAGGCAGTCAGCCACTTGGGCGATCGCCCGAGCCACCGGCAGGGCGTCGCCGGCATAGCCACCGATGGTCGCGCCAATGCCCGTGGGCACGAGCAACACGACGGTAAAGGGAGGGGCGTTCACGCAGGAAGTAGACAATTCGGACTAGACCAGAAGGAGCCTTAGCGGGGCGAGGCCGGGACGGGCGCGGCGAAAAGTTTGTACTTCACATAACTTCCGGCCGCGACCAGCAGGGCAATCAGCACCGCCCCCAGGCCTAACAAGCTCGGCAGCCAGTAAGCCGCTTCAATGTGGTTCACCTGACCCGGCTGCAAGCGCCACACGTAGCGCCGGCCGTGGCGCTGGACTGGAGGCGTCAGCGCCGACTCCGATGACCCGCGCCCAAGGCGGGCTCCCCAGGGAGTCTGGAGGGCAAACTCTAAGTCGAGCAAGGAGCCGGGATCAATCGCGAGGGTATTGCCCGCCTCCCCCAGGGCTCGCAGCCCCCGGAGGTCAATGTCCAGGACGAGGCGATCGCGCTCCAGGAGCAAGAGATTCGTCTGCTGCAACGCGGCGCCGGCCGTCAGTTGCACCCAGTCGCCTGCGTCTGCCGGAACCGCTTGGGCTGGGGTTTGCCCCTCGGGGTTAAAGAATTGATTAAAGCGGGTCGCCAGCTCCTGGCCATTATGGAAAGGGATCGTCGCCACCAACTCCGAGGCCGAGACCCGCTGGACGCGACCTTGCAGGCGGCGGGCCCGCTGCTCAACGGTGTCTAACCAGTCTTCAGCCTCGCGCTGACTGAAGCTTGTGAGCTGCTCACTCAGGGTAATGTGCTGAGTAATGGAGCCGCTGAATTGGCCGTCTACCGTGACACCTACCTCATAGCGCAAGCAGCCACTAAGGCCGAGGGAAGCCAGGAGCAGCCCCACCAGCAGTAGCCAGCGTAGACCCCGGAGATGGGACTCCCGGTGCAGGAACTCACCGCGCATGAATCAGCCTCCTACCTACCGCATTGCACTATGTCAATCCTCGCATGAAAGCTCCAAGCCCGTGCAGCGAGTCCAAGACTCCCGGCCTAGGACAGGGCAATCGCCGCGTCTCAACCCAATCCGGTCATCGATCCTGGGCCGAAATTTCATCCGCCGCATCCAACGCTTGCCCTAGGGAGGCTTCTCCCCCTTGCGTTGCGGATGCCCCCTGGGGGGGAAGCAGAAGCTCTACGTTCCTAAACTCCTACTGCTCCCAGCCTTGGGAGCAGTAGGTCAGACGCTGGCCGCGCCTGGGCCGTGGGAGCATGGATGTGCTAACCTGGCAGCCCCCCGGCTAGGGCTGGGGGGCTGCGGGACATCCCAGCAAATCCTGGAGCGTTGCTGGGAGGAGTGATGGGGGGCGATCGCTTAGCTCAAGCCCGCGAGGATGTCTTGGGCGTGGGTGTCGGTTTTCACGTTTGCATCCACCTTAGAGATGAGGCCGCTGCCGTCAATGACGTAGGTGACGCGCTTCGAGTAGCCGCCGCCATCGACATCGTAGGCCTTGGTGATCGCACCGTCGGGATCAGCTAGCAGCGAGAAGGGCAGGCCGTACTTCTCTTTGAACTGCTTGTGCGAGGCCTCATCATCCATGCTGACCCCGAGCACCACCATGTCTTTGCCTTGGTACTCTTCGTAATTATCGCGGAAGCTTTGGGCTTCCTTGGTGCAACCGGGGGTGTCGTCTTTAGGATAGAAGTAGAGCACTACAATCTTGCCCGCGAAGTCCGTGAGGGAAACGGTGTTACCGGCATCGTCTTTGGCGGTGAAGCTGGGAGCTGGGGTTCCGACTGCTAGAGCCATGAGCTTTTGCCTACCTAAATTCAGTTAATCAACGCCATAAATTTTACAATACTTTACAACTACCGTAAAAGGGCTGACCCTGAATCAATGGTGATAACCTTGCCTGATGCTGACCCCAGCCGCCAACGGGCGATCCGGGCCCTCCGTTGTGCCCCTTTTTGCCTGCCGCTGTTTCAGGCGATGGCCGTTGGTGGCGTGCCGCTCCTCCAAATTGCCGGTCGCGCCGGCCTAGACCAGGGCTATACTCAGAAGTCTCTGTCAGCCTGGGGGGCGGAGCAAGACTTGATCTGGCTAATTCAGGTAGGACTCCTGCGGCGGGAAGTGGACGGCCAGGGGATCACCGACAGCTTTCGGCTCACGCCCCTCGGTCGAGAGTTGCTGGAGTGGTGGCAGGCGGCTCCGGGAGGCCGGTTGCCCCCCCCGACTTGGGCGGAGCGGGGCCTGAATTTTGCCCGCCGCTGGGGGCGCTGGCCCGTTTAGGGCGGGGGCGGTGGGATCAGGTAGGCTAGGACGGTGGGTGACGGACGGCCTGTGGCGACTCAGTATGATTTGGTGATTCTCGGGGCGACGGCGGCCGGCCGGGCGGCGGCGAGTTTTGCGGCAGCGCGGGGGGCTCGGGTGGCCCTGATCGAGCAGGGGCTCGGCCTGGCGGCGGCTCCCTTCTACACGGCGGCCCTGCGCGATCGCGCCCAGCAACAACCGGGCTCGGGCTTGGTCGGTTTTCAAGCAGCGGTGGCCCAGGCAGAGGCGGCGATCGCCGCCCTCGAGGCCCAGCAGTCCCCCTTGGCGCTGGGCGATCGCGGCGTGGACTACATTGCTGAGTTTGGCCTGTGGGCGCTGGGGCCAGGACTGACGTGGGTGACGCCCCGGCGCACGTTGACGGGGCGCGCCGGACTGCTGACCCCGGCCTGGCAGACGCGGCCCCCGGACAGTCCCGGCCTGGGGGCGGCTGACTATTGGCGGCCGGAGCAGCTTTGGGCTCAGCCCGACCGATTGCCCCCGACGGGGCGGCTGGCCATCCTGGGGGCAACGATCCTGGCGGTAGAGCTGGCCCAGAGTTGCCAGCGCTTGGGCTGGGAGGTGACGCTGGTGGCTCCCCAGGTTTTGCTGCCGGCCCTGGATCGCACCGTTGTCACCCTGCTCCAGGCTCACCTCGAGGCCGCCGGGGTAACGGTGTTGACCCACAGTGCCGTGACTCAGGTGCGGGCCCTGGGGGGGCAAACCTGGTTACAGGCGGGCGATCGCGCCCTCGAAGTCGAGGCTGTGGTGCTGGCGGCGGGTCTCCAGCCCGACTACCAGGACTGGAACCTAGCGGGCCGGGTGGCGATCGCCCCCGAGGGTCGCCTGCGGGTAAATCGCTGGCTGCAAACCTCCCAGCCCTATCTGTTCGCCTGCCAGCGCTCCGTTCCCGCCATTGCCACGGCGGAAGCCTTGGTGGCGGCTCGTCAGGCCCTCGGGGACTCCCGGCAACCCCTGAGCTATCGCAGCTGGCCGATCGCGATCGCCACTACCCCCCCGATGGCAGCCGTTGGCTTGCCCGAAACGGCAGCCCAGCGCTATGGCCATGAATCTGTGCTCGCGGTGACAGTCCCCAGCGACCAAGCCAGTGGGGCCCTGCTCCAAAACCTGCCAACCGGCTGCTGTAAGCTGATCGCCCGCCGCAGCGGTGAGCTGCTCGGGGCCCACGCGCTGGGGCCGGGGGCGGAGGACTGGATCAGCGCGATCGCCCTAGCCATGCAGCAGGATCTGCGCGTGGCCGACCTCGCGCAGCTCACGGTGGTTCAGCCCAGCGGTAGCGAGTTGATCCCCCGGATTGCCCAAGCTTGGCTGGCACGAGCCGGCTCACCCGATGCACCCGGCCACAAAAAACGCGCCGTGGCAAGGTCATCGCCCCCAGCGCGCTAAACCAATTAGTTGCCTCAATTCTGCCACAACTCTCCGGCTAGTGGCGGGTAGATCGCAGAAAACTCAGCAACGCTTCCAGGAGTAGCCGGCAGACTTCAGAAGAGCAAGTTGCCGTCATGACCCCCCTAAGGGCGAGGCTGGGACGATGGAACCGAGCGAGTATCGGCACTGCTGCCGTGTTTACGCAGGCAAGTCAGCATTTGCGCTTTGACCGCCGTAGCCCAGCGGTTAAAATCAGCCGGATCAAGGCTCGAACTCGGATCAAGGCTGGACTCACGGGAGGGTGACGGGGGTAAAGATGGACTCATCATTCTCCTAGATACGCAGAGTCTTCCCTAAGGGTCGCACAAGTGCCCCGCTGAAGAAAGGCTGTCAATGCAATAAAAGGATAGAGAATATGCATATATTGCATATTCTGCCTCAGCCCCGCCCTCTCTGAAGACGCTCCCAAGCCAGACCGCTTCGGGAGCGGATTAGCCCCTCGCCAGCTCGTAAGCAGAGTGTGATCACGCTTGCAGCCGAGCAGACTGGATTTGCTAGATTAAACTGTCAAGTCAAGGTTCTAGGCCTGAGGTATTACCAGCGACGCGGGAGAGAGGCGATGACACTCATTGTGCAAAAATACGGCGGTACGTCGGTGGGCTCGGTGGAGCGGATTCAGGCCGTGGCCCGGCGCATTCACCGTACCGTGCAGCAGGGCCATGCGGTAGCGGTAGTGGTCTCGGCCATGGGCAAGACGACGGATCAACTAGTCGGCTTGGCGCAGCAGGTGGCCGCGAATCCCAGCCGCCGGGAAATGGATATGCTCCTCTCGACGGGAGAACAGGTGTCGATCGCGCTCCTGAGCATGGCCTTACACGAGTTGGGCCAGCCCGCGATCTCGCTCACGGGGGCTCAGGTTGGCATCGTCACAGAATCCGCCCATAGCCGCGCCCGCATTCTCCACATCAAGACCAACCGCCTTGAGGGCCATTTGAAAGAAGGGAAGGTCGTGGTAGTCGCGGGGTTCCAGGGGGTCACCGACGGCGAGCAGTTGGAAATCACCACCCTGGGGCGGGGGGGCTCGGATACGTCAGCGGTGGCCCTGGCGGCGGCCCTCGGAGCCAGCCAGTGCGAAATCTACACTGATGTGCCGGGGATTTTGACCACGGACCCGCGCCTCGTGCCCTCGGCGCGCTTGCTGAGCGAGATCGGGGCCGATGAAATGCTTGAGCTGGCGAGCTTGGGGGCGAAGGTGCTGCACCCGCGCGCCGTCGAGATTGCTCGGAACTATGGTGTGCCCCTGGTGGTGCGCTCGAGCTGGACGGAGGAGCCGGGCACGCGGGTGTTTTCGCCCCTGCCAGGGTCGCGATCGCTCGAGAATCTAGAAATTGCCAAGGCGGTCGATGGGGTCATTCTGGATACCGATCAGGCAAAAATTGCCCTGCTGCGGGTTCCTGATCGGCCGGGGATCGCGGCGCGCCTGTTTGGGGAGTTGGGGCGGCAACTGGTGGATGTCGATCTGATTGTGCAGTCGATCCATGAGGGCAACAGCAACGACATCGCCTTTACCGTGACTCGGGCGGCCCTTAAGGCGGCGGAAGCGGTGGCGGCAGCGATCGCCCCGATCCTGCGCTCCTCCCCCGCGCCCCAATCCGACGAAGCAGAAGTGGCAACGGATGGGGCGATTGCCAAGGTGGCGATCGTGGGGGCTGGCATGATCGGCCGGCCCGGGATCGCCGCCCAGATGTTTGCGGCCCTGGCCGAGGCGGGGGTGAATATCCAAATGATCTCCACCTCGGAGGTCCAAGTCAGTTGCGCGATCGCCGCGGCCGACTGTGACCGGGCGATCCAGGCCCTGTGCGATTGCTTTGAGGTCAACAGTTCCGCCACTCGGCCCCCCGCCCCGTCGCACCCCCTCGCTCAACCCCTCGTGCGCGGGGTCGCCCTCGACCGCTCCCAAGCCCAGCTCGGTATCCGCCAGGTCGTAGACCAACCAGGGTTGGCAGCGCAGATTTTCACAGCCCTCGCCGACGCAGGTATCAGTGTGGATGCCATCATTCAGTCTCAGCGCTGCCGCAGTGTCAACGGCCGCCTGACCCGCGACATTGCCTGCACCGTGGCCGCCAGTGAGGCGGAGCGAGCCCAAGCGCTGCTCCAAGGGGTGGCGGCCGGTCGCTGGGGGGAGGTGAGCATTGACCCAGACATTGCCAAGGTCAGTGCCGTCGGCCTGGGCATGATCGGCTGCCCAGGGGTCGCGGCGCGCCTATTCCAAGCCCTGGCTGCGGCGGGTATTAACATTCAAATGATCGCCACCTCGGAGATCAAGATCACATGTGTGGTCGCGAAAACCGAGGGAGAGCGGGCCTTGCGGGCGATTCATGCAGCCTTTGACCTCGACCAAGAATTACCACCGGCGGCGTTCGCGGAGCGTCCCGGAGGGATTATCGCCTAGACCCATGCACCTCGATCTCACCACAGCCCAAGGCGCGTACCTCGATCCCAGCCACACCTACCGCTACCTGCTCTGGCGCACCTGGCAACCGACGGCGCCCACCGTTACGTTCATTCTGCTCAATCCCAGCACCGCCGACGCCCACCACGATGACCCTACCCTGCGGCGCTGTTGCCACTTTGCCCGCACCTGGGGCTATGGCGGCCTGCGGCTGGTGAATCTGTTCGCCTACCGGGCGACCCAACCTCGGCAATTGCGGGCCGCCGCCGAGCCGGTAGGGCCGAAAACGGATCGCTATGTGCAGTGGGCTGCGGCAACCGCCAGCTTGGCGATCGCCGCCTGGGGGAAGGGCGGCACCTGGCAGGGGCGCGATCACGCTGTGCAAACCTTACTGGCCACTATTCCCCTCTATTGCCTTGGCTACACCCAAACCGGCCAGCCGCGCCACCCCCTCTACCTGCCCCGCACCACGCCCTACCGTCCCCTCGCGGCTCCCCCATCCCAGCGTTACGAAATTCAGCCGCTCTAGAGACACCTCCCAAAACGATGTGCTAGTCTTAAGCAAAGAGATTTAGAGTATCGGCGGTTAGCGTTTGTTTTCAGTCTGGACGGGTTTTCGCGTTTTGTCTTGGCAGGCCTTGCTCCGAAATCTGGCTCTTCACCTTCCTTCTGATTTTGGAAATTTCTTGTATGTCGATCTACGTTGGTAACCTCCCTTACGAGGTTTCGGAAGCTGATCTCAGTGCCGTTTTTGCGGACTATGGCAGCGTCCAACGCACCCACCTGCCCACCGACCGGGAAACGGGTCGCAAGCGTGGCTTTGGTTTTGTTGAAATGGCGGCTGAGTCTGAAGAAGACAAGGCCATTGAGGAGCTAGACGGCGCTGAGTGGATGGGCCGCACCCTGCGTGTCAATAAGGCTCGTCCGCGCCAGAGCGGCGGCAACGGCGGCGGTGGCAATGGCGGCGGTTCGCGCCAGCGCAACAACTACTCCCGCAGCTACTAACCACACCCCCCTCACGGACGGACAGGTGATGTAGTTCCCCCGACGAAAAAGGGTCTTGTTAGGGGTGGGCTTTCTGCCCACCCCTACTTGTCTTTGCTCACCGAAGAACTGCTCCACCTAGCGTTGAGACTCCCTAAAAACCCAGGGATACGGCATCCTCTTCCAGGTGGGCGTTACGAAGCCAGCCGCCCCAGGTTTGTAGTGCGGGCTTCAGTCCGCCCCCAGGACGCGAGCACCTGCAACCAGAATTCCGGAGAAAGCCAACCTCCAGCTTCTCGAGGAGCTGGGGGTTTAGTCCTAGGGAGAGCATCATAGTCCCGACTGCTCCCCCCAGAGCTGACTAGCGCTGCGGGAAGGGATAGCCCTGCTGTTGCAGCATCCGCTGAGCATCCGGAGTCGGCGTATAGGTGTAACCAAAGCTGGAGCCCTGCGAATCATCCAGCACCCGAGGCGTCACCATAATGATCACTTCATTGCGCTCATTGGTGCGGGAGGTACGGCGGAAGAGCGCACCGATAATGGGCAAATCGCCCAGCAAAGGGATTTTTTGGACATTCGTGCGGTCAACGTCTTGAATGACACCCGATAAAATCAGGGTCTGACCGTCTCGCATTCGCACCGTGCCACTGGTGAGCTGTCGGCGGTTCAGCAGCGTGATCGTATTATTCGCTCCCCCGCCTTGAACGACCTGGGTGCCGCCGATTGTGCTGACGGTCGGGTTGACCGCCATCGTGATGAAGCCATTGTCATCAATCGTCTGCACATCAATCCCAAGCTGTAACCCCACCTCTTGCTTCTCGATATTGGTAGCCGTCGTGATTGCACCGCCGCTGGCCGTTGTTGTGATCTCGACATCTCCCACCACTTCTTCGACCAAGTTGACAGCCGCCGACGATCCTTCTTGAATAATCAGCGTTGGGTCCGTGAGGATCTTGGCGTTGTTATTCTGAATCGCAAACTGCAACTGTGCCACAAAGGCATTGACCAACGCAAAGGTATTGGTTAAGGGAACGGAAGCCACAGAGCCGATGCCATCAAAACCGAGGGCTGTGGTGGCTGGGGTGGCTTCGCCTTGGGGCGGTACGGGATTGCCATCAGCATCTTGAGGTGCTGCATCCCGGTCAAAGGTAAAGCGTTCGTTCTCGTAATTACCCGTAGATGTCCCGAAGTTGACAATGCCGAGGCCGCCTTGATTAATGACACCCGTATCATTGATCCCGAAGGAGAAACTGGTACTGAAGCGCCCAATATTCTGAAGATTCACATCAATAATCTTGACGTTGACCGCGACCTGACGACGGCGGGCATCCAGTTGAGTCAGCAGCGAGGTGGCCATCTGCACCTTCACTGGCTCTCCCACAATCGTGACGCTGTTCAGCCGATCATCCGTGGCAATGGTCAATCCGGTTAGGATGTAGTTACCAATGACGCCCCCCGTCTCTGCTTCCCGCTGAGCCGTGACGCGCCTCAAGGTTGGCGGCAGGGGACGGCGACCGATCACTTCTTGGGTTTGAGGATTAACAATATCCTCTTGTTGGTCAACCAACACCAGTTGAGTCTCAGCCCCCAAGGACGCTAGATAGGTTGCGGCAAACGATGACTCAACCTGGTTGAGGCGAAAGGTGCGCGTAACAATATCTCGAGCCGACTGGGGGAGACTCACACCGACAAAGATCGTGCGCCCCCGTCGAGCAGCCTGCAAGTTCGCCGCCTGGATCACGTAATTAAAGACATCCTGGACTGGCTCGTTTTCCAGGTCTAAGGAAATGGTGGGGCTAGCTCCGGGGGTTGCCGCATCGCCACCGGCCGCTGCATCAGAAAACACCAAGTTGAGATCGGCGGAGCGCGCTAAAAGGCTGAGCACATCCCGCACGGGAGCATCCTGGAGCACGATGCGGGGGACGCGAGCGGCAGTGCCAAGGTCAATGAAAGCGGGGGAAACATCGACACTGGCAGCTGCAATATCACCAACCGGGGGCGGGACGGCCCGGGGGAGCGACGGCGGCGCTGGCAGGAGGGGCTGGGCTGGTTGAGCGAGGGGAGCTGGGCGGCCGTCAATGGTGATATCGGGGTTGGGAACCAACACATCCGAGCGTTGGGCCAGAGGAGAAGCGTCAAAGTTGAAATTGGGGGGCAACTCAGGCGCTGGAGGGAACCCAGGGGCCGGAGCCCCCGAGCTGGGCGATGGCGAGGAGGAGGTAGGTGGGGCGGGGAACTCCTCAGCCGGCAGTAGGGGCAGATCTCCAGGTACTGCCGAAGGGCGAGGCGGGGGGGTAGGGGCCGGCTCGAAGCGGGTGGCAAAATCCGTGGGGGAATTGGCTCCGCCCGGGGCAAAGGCGAGCACCGTCTGACCAGCCGCCTGCTGCACAACCTGGCCTAGGGGCGCTCCGTCGAGGCCGGTGACGATAATCGTGACAGTATTCGAGGTATCTTGCTGGACTTGGACGAAGGCAACGCCGGGGATCGGGTTGTCCTGACGAAACACGTTCGAGCCGTTGGGGAGGGCTAGGCGCGTGTTGAGGACATTGGCTAGGAGGCGATCGCCCTGAACAGCCGTCAACACCTGGGGCTGGGCTCCCTGAGTCACCAGCACCAACTGAAAGCCCGAAGCCGACGGCCGAACCTCAATCCCCGAAATCTGAGTTACAGCCGCTTGGGCTACCTGTACCTCCGCCGCCTGCACGGACCCCCCGAAGGCCAAGGCCGTGATCCCGGCAACAAACCCGAATGAACTGCGATACTTTCTCACGACTCACACCTCAGACCAACTGAAACGCTAACACCGTCAAGAGCGGGGAGGGACTAGCCAATCATGCTCCCTAGCATACAACCTACTGGGCCGGCTGGCCCTCCGCTCCCTCAACCGTCCCCTCCGGAGCCGGCGGGGCCGCTTGCTGGGCTGCCAATTCGGCTAGCTCTTCCGCCGACACCGGTAGCAAAACCTCGACGTTAAACTGAGCCTGCAACTCCGGTGGCTCGCTAGCCACCAACTGCCCCTGCTCAAAGCGCAGCGCTTGGGTCCCCGTTGCGGCCAAATTCACATCCTCCACCGAGAGCACCAACTGTAGCTGCTCAAACGAGCGCAACACATTCAACAACTGGTCAAAGGTCCCCGTCACCTCCATCGCAAAACGCTTATTTTTCAGCAGGCCGTTAACCTCAGGGCCCCAAGAGCCATCTTGAATCGGCTCTACGGCAGCGATCACGGGATCGTAGCGCCTAATGGCACTGTCGCGGGCCTCCACCTGACGGTTGAGGTCGAGGAGCAGCGTATCCAGGGCCGCCTCATCCGCGAACAGACTCAGCACTTGCTGGCGGCGAACCTGGGCCTGCTGAGCCTCCTGCTCGAGGGCGGCGCGGCGCTGGATCGTGGCCAAAAGGCTATCGCGTTCCTGGGCCTGCTGGTCTCGGGAAAGCTGAAGCTCAGTCAGGGCGTTCCAGGCTGGGAGAACGACGTAATAACCCAGGGCAGCGGCTCCTGCGAGGCCGAGCACCCCCAGCAAAATGCCACCGACACGGGGTGTAAATGTTACCCCGAAGGCTGCTGGCCAGGGAGACTGAGGCTCTAGCTCTTCCCCCTCAATGGGGGCAAAATCATCAGCGAAGGTCATGGTGTTGCTCCGTGGGGTCGCGGCTAGGGAGAAGCGGCAGGGTCAACAATGGGTTCCGTTCCCGGAGTACCAGGAGGGGGTGCTTGGGTTTCAATAATGCCCTGGCCCTCCAGCGTATCGAGGCGCACCGCCAACCCCAGGGCTCCCTTACGAGTCAGCTCACGACGGAGATCGGTGGTCGGCAAGGTCTTCAGATCCGCCATCGAGACCTCGATCGTAAAGTCAGCCACCTCCGGGATTTCGAGGTTGGCAAGGCCTCCTTCGATCTGAACACTGGGCTGTTGCAGGGCCACTCGGAGCAATTGCAGAGAGTCACCGTTCAAGAACAGAGACTCCCGCAGCACCAGTATAAAGTCATTGATCTCACTGTAGCCCCGGCCCGTACCCGTGATTTCCAAGGTGGGGGGCAAGGCGGGGGGAGCTGGCGGGGGTTGTCCCTCGGGCGGCGGCGGGGCCGCTTGGGCCGGGTCTGGAGTTGAAGGCTTGGCGACGATACGGTCGAGGCGAATGCCGCCGGGAACCCGCTCGCGAATATCCTGCAAGATCGCAGACCAGGGGATGATCTGCTGAAAAACAGTGGCCAAGCCTTGGGTTTGGAGGTTGGCCTGCTGAATTTGTTGCTCGAGCTGGTTGATTTCATCGACGAGGGGTTGATTTTGAGCAATTTCGGCATTGATCGCCGCAATTTCGCCCTCTGTAACCTGCTGTTGCCAGGTAATCACCCCCCAGGCAATCCCAACGAGGGCGAGGGAGCCGAGGCCCACGCCACCCCCAATCAGGGCCGGCAACAGATCTTGGAGGGTAATGACTTGTTTGGGGGCTGCGGATCGTGCTCCACCGCCCGAGGTTTGTACCGCCCGATCCTTGAGAAAGTTAACGTCTAAGCTATACATAGTGCCTCATACCTCCCGCAGCCCTAGTCCGAGCACCGTCCCGAGGCCGGGGCGCTGTACATCGGGGATCTCTTCGTCGAACTCCAGGGACAACGCTGCCACTGGATCGATCTGCTCTGTGGGTAAGCTTAGCCGGTTGGTGAAAAATTCGTCGAGTTGACCGATGCCCCCCCCGGGTCCGGCGAGCAACAGTTGGGCGATTTCGAGGTCGGCGCTCTGGTTGAGGTAGAAATCGATCGAGCGGCGCAGTTCATCGGACAGCTCACCGAGGACCCGCAGGAGGGCCGCCATGCCGGGATTGATGCCGGTGGCCCCCGTCCGCAGTCCGTCTACGGGGGTGTTGGGAATGGTCATGCCCTGGAGCATTTCGGTGTCGCGCTTGGTGGGTAGGTTCATGGCGCGGGAGAGGGCACTCTGGAGCTGGAAAGTTCCAATGGGCACTGTTCGGGAAAATTGGGGCACTCCATCGACGATAATCGCGATCTCGGTGCTTTCAAATTCGATATCGACCAAGACGGCGGCTTCTTGGGGGCCGAACTGGCGCAACTGCTCGCGAATGGTGCGGATCAGGGCGAAGCTGTTGATTTCGAGGACATCGAGTTCTAAGCCAGCTTGCTCGAAGGTGTCCATGTAAATGTCGGTTACATCTCGCTTGGTGGCTACCAGCAGGACTTGTACCTTTTCGATGCCGTCTTCGTCTTCAAAGAAGCCGAGCTTTTGGTAGTCGAGATCGACTTCTTCCCGGGGATAGGGGAGGTAGAGGCCGGCTTCGTGGTTGAGAACCATGTCGCGCAGCTCTTGGTCGTCTAGCTCGGCGGGAATGGGGATGATGCGGATGATCGCTTCCCGCATGGGGACGGCTGTGGCGACTTTCTTGGTGGTGATGTTGTTGGCGGCTAGGGTTTCTTGGATCAATTCCGCTAGGGCGGGGGAGTCGATAATGTTGCCTTCCTCGATAATCCCTTCGGGGACGGGTTCTGAGATCAGCGTATCGACTTTGTAGGTCTGCTTCTGCTTGTGCAGTTGCACGATGTTGAGCCGTTCGGGCGCGACTTCAATGCCCAGGCCGTTCCCTTTTTTCGCAAATAGAGTTTTGAAGATCATGGGAGTTGCAAGGCCGATGAGGACGAAGAACCGGGGGCGCGATCGCCGGCGCCAGCACGAGCGTAACGGGTGCATCTCACTTTGGAGACTCCCCTTCGCCCTACTGGGAAGAAGGGGCCGGGGGATGAGGGCAAACTTGCCTAGCTGAGATGCACCCAGCGTAACCCTAGCGCTACTCAAATCTAGCTCAGAATTTGCGCGGCTTAAAAGATTTTTGTGCCGGGAGCCCGGACCTCCCGGCGGCTGGGAGTCCCGCACCCTAAGGATAGCGGCGCGGGACCTGAACCGCCGCCCTTGGCCTTGGGTCGGTGTTTTGGGAGCCTGGACCTAAACCGACCCATTGGCGTAGTAATCCCGAGTCCCTTTCGCGTCCAAGGCTTCTCCCAGCCGGTTGAGGGCGTGGACATAGGCGGCGGTTCGTGGGGAGACCGACAAATTCTGGGCCATCTGCCAGGTCTGCTCCACTTCCCTCACGAGGCGCTGTTTGAGGCGCTGATGAATTTCGTCCAGAGTCCAGTAGAGGCCACTGCGATTTTGTACCCATTCAAAGTAGCTCACGGTGACGCCGCCAGCATTCACGAGAATATCGGGAAATACCCACACCCCTTTTTGCTCCAGAATCTGATCCGCGGCGGAGGTGATCGGTCCGTTGGCAACCTCAAAGATGAATTCTGCCTGGACCGCCGCTGCGTTGGCCGCTGTGATCTGGTTTTCGAGGGCGGCGGGCACGAGGACATCGACCTCCAGGGTCAGGAGTTCGGCGTTGGTGATGGCCTGGTGTTCGACGATGTTGCAAACGCTGTCTTGGCAGTAGCTCGCTTTGAGGCCTCGGCGCTCGCTCTTGTAGTGGCGGATGCTGGGAATATCGAGGCCCTGGCCAGCGTAGATGCCGCCCTGGGAGTCGCTGATCGCCACGACTTTGTAGCCGGCCTGGGCTAGGAGGTCGGCCAGGACAGCGCCGACGTTTCCGAAGCCCTGAATTGCCACGGTGGTGCGCTCGGGCTGGCGGCCGAACTTGGGCAGGAGGGTGTTGATGGCATAGAAGGCTCCGGTGGCTGTGGCGGTGTCGCGCCCCTGGCTGCCTCCGAGCATGAGGGGTTTGCCCGTGACGACGGCGGGACTGGCTTGGCGCTTAATAATGCTGTACTGATCCATCATCCAGCCCATGATGGTGGCATTGGTGTAGACATCGGGGGCGAGGATGTCCACATCGGGGCCGATGAAGTCGGCGATCGCATCAATGTAGCCTCGGCTGAGGCGCTCCAGCTCCGCGCGGGAGAGTTCCTTGGGATTCAGAGCGATCCCCCCTTTCGCGCCCCCAAACGGCAGGTTCAGCAGCGCACACTTGAAGGTCATCCAGAAGGCGAGCGATTGCACCTCGTCCATGGTCACACTGGGGTGAAAGCGGACGCCGCCCTTGCCGGGGCCTCGGGTGTCGTCGTAGCGGACGCGGTAGCCCTGAAAGACGGCCAAGGAGCCGTTGTCGAGGCGCACGGGGATGGCGACGCTGAGGCTAGCCTTGGGGTATTTGAGGCGGCCTAGGGCATCGTCGGAGATGGCGACGTACTGGAGAGCGGCATCAAGGCGGCTGCTGGCGTCGGCGAATAGCGAGGGCAACCGTTGGGGTGTGGAGGCAACAAGGGTCATGGTTCTCCTGAGCAGTGAGGGGGTGGGCTGTTGGGTGAGGCGGCTTAATTTCATTAGAGCGTGGTTTTTTAGTATAAAAAGCTACAACTTAATGTTTCTTTAACTTACGGTCGAGGGACGAGAGTGCCGCTCCGAGCCAGCCCTACGACCTTTTCCTGACAAATCGCGCGACAATGGGAGTGCCCTCTCTAGGGGGGTGGCAGCGCGCTCTGAGTGATCGCGAGGGACGCCGGCTAGTTCAGGGAATGGTTGCCTAGATTCCCTCGGGGCTCCGCCTCAACTGGATGGGTGCGATGCCAGTTGCTGAACGGAATCTTCGTTATGTTAATTGCGCTCCTTGCGGCTCTCTCGGCGTCGGCGGCGGCTGGTATGCGGATCGCGCTACCGCTGCTGATGATTGCTCTGCTGCACAATGATCGCCTCTGGGATGATGTGCCGTTACTCGCGGCGATTCCCCCCCGCGTGCTGCTGGGGGTGCTCACGAGTTGGTCGTTATTCGAGCTGTTTGGCTCCAAGCAACTCCTCGGCCAGCGGGCCTTGCAGGTGGTGCAACTGACTCTCAGCCCGCTGGTGGGGGCGCTGATGGCGATCGCCACCCTCCAGATCATCGATGTGGAGTTTGAGCCCGTTTGGCTCGTGGCGATCGTCGGGAGCCTCTTAGCCCTGGTTCTCGCCCTCGTGCAGGTGGGCTGGTTCTTTCGGCGGCGCGGTCTGCCCCTCTGGGTCGCTCTAGGAGAAGATGCCCTCTGCGTTTTCCTGGTTTTCTTCGCGTTCAACGCACCCCAGCAAGGCGGACTGATCGCGATGCTGCTGCTCTGGCTAGCCGTACGAAGCTCAAGTGCCTGGTACGGTTGGTATCAGCAACGAGGCGGCTAGGGCGTGGCAGTTGTTGCCGGCCAGCATCCCCCGGGAGACAAGGATTTGCCGGGGTCAGTCTCGCTCAACTCATCGACCAGGCGTCAGCGCTGGCAAGGGTTTCGCGGGTAAAGGCTGGTGGGCCCGCCGCGCGGCGTCAATGTTGCGAACAATCCTGGGGCTCCTGGGGATTCTGGGGCGGGTGGACGAAAAAAAGCGCGGCTCCCCTGAATCTTGAGCTAGGGTTCCAGGAGCAGAGGGTCGCCCGCTTCAGCGCTACCGGGCCCTCATCCCCCGGCCCCTTCTCCCAACTTGGGAGAAGGGGAGTTAGAAGCCCCTCTCCCAACTTGGGAGAGGGGTTGGGGTGAGGGCTGAATTCAGCGTTCCCTCTGCGAGAAGCCGCTGCGCGCCTACATCCCCCGGCTCCGGCTCCCCAAGCTGGGAGAAGCGATTATGTTGAAAGTCAAGAGCCGCCCCCGGAAATCCCAGGCCCAGAGCCTTAAGCGGCCGCTAGCTCAAGGGGTGGCTGCCCGTAAGTCCCCTGCTTGACTCAAGCATTGAGAATCACCAACAGCTTCCGCATACAAGCCACCAAAGCCACCTTCTTCGCCTTCCCCCGCGCCAGCAGCCGCTGGTAGTACTCCTGCAACACCGGATTACAGCGCACCCCGGTCAAAGTTGCCCTGTAGAGAACCTGTCGGACCGCCGAAAATGCGTCGTCGGCCTTGATGCTGACCACTATCGTGATTAAAGGGAGCCACCCCCACTAAAGCAGCCCCTTGCTTGGCACTCAAACGTCCCAACTCCGGCAGTAAGGCGATGAGAGTCGCCGCAACCCTCGGCCCAACGCCAGGCACGCTGGTCAGTTGCTGCGCCTGGCGCTGCCAAGTCTCGGAGCATTCCAGACGCTCCGCGATCTTCGCTTCGAGAGCCGCGATCTGCTCGTTGAGCCAAGCAATAGGAACTTGGACATTCGCTTGGGCGGACCCCCGCACCTGCTGGTAGCGGTTCCGCTCCGCCGTGCGGATATCGACGAGCTGTCGCCGCCGCGTCACGAGGTCTTGCAGTTCCGCTTGGGCTTCGCTGGCCAGAGGTCGCACTTCCGGTTGCACTGAGGCCCCGAACTTAGCCAGCAGTTTGGCCTCAACTCGGTCGGTCTTCGCGAGGCAGCTTTTCGCTGGGGCGATGAGGGTTCCACCGCAACACTAAATCCCGCCCCCAACCTTGAGAGAGGGACCTCTAAATCCCCTGCTCCCAGCCTTGGGAGCAGGGGCCGGGGGATGAGGGCCCTACGCTAAAGCGGGATGGACCGTGATCACACCCCCCCGGAAGGGATCGCCTACACTGGGAAAGACTTGTCAACCTGCCCACTCTCCGCCCTGCCCATGTCGGACCCCCTGCGCGTCGGCCTCCTCCACTCCCTCACGGGGACGATAGCCTTCAGTGAAGCGCCCCTAGTCGATGCCGCCTGCTTGGCCCTGGAGCAGCTCAACGCGGCGGGCGGCCTCCTCGGTCGTCGGCTCGAGCCGGTCCTGCGTGATGGGGCTTCCAATGCTCAACAATTTGCCCGGATGGCCCTGGAATTGCTGGACGGAGAGCAGGTGGCAACGGTTTTTGGCTGCTGGACTTCCCTGAGCCGCAAGGCCGTGCTGCCGCTGTTTGAGGCACGCGATCGCCTCCTCTGGTATCCCGTGCAATACGAAGGCCTCGAAGCCTCTCCTGCCGTCATCTACACGGGCTCCTGTCCCAACCAGCAAATTGGCCCCGCCCTCGATTGGCTCCTGGCCCAAGATCGGCGGCGAATTTACCTCCTGGGCTCCGATTATGTCTTCCCCCGCATCACCCACAAAATCATCAAAGGACGGCTGAAATGGCAGTCAGGTACAGTCATTGGAGAAACCTATGTGCCCTTGGGGGCAACCGATTTTCACGCGATCGCAACTCAGATTGCCACCCTCCAACCCGACGCCATCATTAACACCCTCAATGGCGATAGCAATATCGCTTTTTATGCCGCTGCCCAAGCTGCCGGCCTCACGGCTGAACGCACGCCGATCATGGCAGTGAGCATCGCCGAAGGAGAACTCCAGCGCATCGGCGCTGCCGCTACAGGGCATTATGCCTGTTGGAGCTATTTCCAAAGTCTCGATCGCCCAGCCAATCATCAGTTTGTTGCCCAATTTCAACAGCGCTACGGGCGCGATCGCGTCACCAGTGATCCGATTGCCACGGCCTACACCCAGGTCTACCTCTGGCACCAAGCGGTCACCCGGGCGCAAACAACAGCCACAAACGCGGTGCGCCAGGCTCTCTACCATCAAACCTGGGAATCTCCCGGCGGGCGGGTGCATTGTGAGCCCAATCATCACCTGCGAAAGGAATGCCATATCGGTCAAATCCAATCCGACGGCCAGTTTAAGATCGTCTATTCCAGTGACGGCCCTCTGAAACCCCTGCCCTGGCTCGGAATTGAAACCCATGACTCAGAAGCCGCCCACATCGCCATTGAAATGTTGGGCGAAGTATCCCAGTGCGAGCAGTATAGCTGGGAACTGGAGCAACAATCGCGGCTCCTAGAACAAACAACCCAGCAACTACGCCATGAAATCGAGCAGCGGCGACAGGCAGAAGTGGCCTTGACGGCTGCTAATGCCGAGATCATTGCCCTCAACCAAGCCCTACAAGTGGATAACCAACGGATGCAGTCGGAGCTGGATATTGCCCGCCGCCTCCAAGAAATGATTCTGCCCCGGGAGGAGGAGCTGTCGTCGATTCCTGATCTGGATATTGCCGGGTTTATGCAAGCAGCCGAGGAGGTCGGTGGCGACTATTATGATGTGCTTCACAACGGCAACCGTTTGATCACGATTGGTATTGGTGACGTGACGGGCCACGGTCTGGAAAGTGGTGTGTTGATGCTGATGACCCAGACAGCGGTACGCACCCTACGGGCCCTGCAAGAAACTGATCCCGTAAAGTCTCTGAACGCGATTAACACTGTCCTCTACCAAAATCGGCTGCGGATGAGTTCCTACCGCAATCTCTCTCTGGCCCTGCTGGATTATCGCGATGGTGAACTTCAGATTTGTGGTCAGCATGAGGAAGTTTTGATCGTGCGGGCTGAGGGTACGGTGGAGCGCATTGATACCCTCGAGCTGGGCTATCCTGTGGGGATGTTGGCGGATATTTCCGCCTTTACGGCCCAGCAGCAGGTGAGCTTGGCCATAGGAGATGGGGTGGTGCTGTACACGGATGGCATCACGGAAGCGGAGAGTGGCGATCGCCGTCTCTACGGTCTGGAGCGCTTGATTCAGGTAGTAGAAAAACACTGGTCGGGCACGGCGCGGGAAATCCGCACGGCTGTGATCGGCGATCTGCGGCTGCACATTGGCGATCGCGCCGTTTACGATGATATTACTCTGGTCGTGCTCAAGCGCAAAGCTTGAGAGCAAGAACTGCGCCATGAACCATCTACATAATCCCACCCCAATTAACCTCAGCCTAACCGCGCAAATTCAACAGCTCCAAGCTGAAAACCAGCGCCTCCGGCAAGAGAACCAAGACCTGAGAATTGCGCTGGACACGACGGCTGAACACGGGGATTTTGTAGAAGCTGAGCTGTACAAGGCCAACCAAAAACTTGCCGGCGAAATCGAGGTGCGTGCGAAGGCAGAAGCGACCTTACAAGCGCTCTTTGAAGTCATTTCACGCCAGAAAAATGACCTAGAAATCATCGTCCAAACCCTGATCGAGCATGGTGATACTCTGGATATTCAGTGGCAGCAAAAATTCCGCGATGTCACCCACCAAGCAGGAATTGATAGCCTGACGCAAATTCCCAACCGCCGCCAGTTCAGCCAGTATCTCCAGCAGCAGTGGCAGCACTTGCAGGAAGAACAGTTACCCCTTGGCATTATTCTGGGCGACATCGACGCTTTCAAGTGCTACAATGACACCTACGGTCACTTAGCCGGGGATGCCTGCTTACAAAAAGTAGCGCTAGCTTTTTCTACCAGCCTTCAACACTCTAAGGATCTAGCTGCTCGCTATGGCGGAGAAGAGTTTGTCGCCATCTTGCCGCGCACTGATTTGCCGGGAGCCGTGCGCGTTGCCCAGCGCATCCAAGCGCGAGTTCAGAGGCTCCAGATCCCCCATGATCACTCCCTAGCGGCTGCATTTGTCACCATCAGCCTAGGGGTTGCGAGTCAGGTTCCTCAAGCAGATAGGCAGCCCAACCACCTGCTTCACCAGGCAGATACTCGTCTCTATGAGGCCAAGCGTTGCGGCAAAAACTGTATTGTGAGTACGGATCGTTAAGCACTGCTCTCTTCCTATGACTTCGACCCAAGCAACTGCTCAATTTGGCCGTTTCGTCGAAACGCCAGACAAAAGCGAAGAGTACTTAACCCTGCACTTTTCTCCCAGTGCCTCAGCCCGCCAAGAGCGATGGCGAAACTACGGTCTCTCAGCCGACTTTCTCGGCGACTACTTTGCCAACTTTTTCCCCGGGGGTCGTCTTGCCGCCGGAGCTTTGAGCCCTAGAGGCGCGATCAAAGCGGCGGTCAGCTTCATTGCCAATGAGCTGTTGGAAAACGCGATCAAGTACAGCGATGACCAAGTTGAAGATCCGATTGTTCTCTCCCTCTACTTGTATGAAGATTACATCCTGTTTCGCATTATCAACTACACGAGCTGTTCTACCGCTGCGCGCTATCAGGAATTTATTCAAACCCTAGTCAGCACAGAAGATATTGACACACTTTTTACCCAACAAATGGAGCAGACTGCTTTGGGCTCAGGAGAGTCCTGCTTGGGTCTCTTGACGATGATCTGCGACTATGGGGTAGAGCTGGGTTGGCAGTTTCAGCCTTTAGAGCACTGTTCGAGTATGACGGAAGTGACAGTTCTTGCCCACCTGGGCCTGCAAAGCTTCAAGCCAGAAGCCTAGAAGTTGGCTCTGTCAACACGACTTGGTGCGATGGTTTTGGTCGGCATCTGACTGATCAGACGGTCTGGAAGGGGTGCATCTCACTTTGGAGACTCCCCTTCGCCCTGCTTGGGAGAAGAGGCCGGGGGATGTAGGCGCGCAGCGGCTTCTCGCAGAGGGGGCCAACTTGCCCAACTGAGATGCACCCGTCTGGAAGCTTGGGCAACCAGCAGTATGAAACTTGTACCATCCCGTATTGGCAAGGGTCAGAGGTCAGCTACAATGACGCTAGCGCGGCGTGAATCATGACTATGAAGATTGAAACGGATGACTATAAAGTGTATTTTGATGCGGCGACTTCGCACGTTGTACTCTCCGGTTTCTTAAGGCTTAACGGCCTTGACGCCTATCAGCCAATTATGGATCTGCTGCTCCAGGCCGTGACCCAATCCGAAGCCTGCACGATTGATATGCGGGATTTAGAATTTCTAAATAGCTCCGGCATCAGTATGCTATCCATGTTTGTGGTGCAACTGCGGGAGCTGAACCAAGTGCAGCTCGTACTGATCGGGTCTCAAGAAGTGTTGTGGCAGGTGCGATCGCTCAAAAACCTCAAACGGCTGCTGCCCAATCTGCAAATCGAATTTGTCTGAGGGCGTCCCCCCCCAGCGAGCCTGAAGCCAGGTAGGCTGCAATAGTGTCATTACACGGCCCCTATGTCCACCCTGCTTGTCCGCAACATCCACACGCTGGCCACCTGCGACGACGCCGGCCGCGAAATTCGCCACGGGGCCCTGTTCATTGAGAATAATGTGATTTGCCAGGTGGGAACCACGGCAGAATTACCCCAAGAGGCTGATGAGGTGCTGGATCTCGGCGATCGCCACCTCGTTCTCCCCGGCCTCGTCAACGTCCATCACCATTTTTTCCAGACCCTAACCCGGGTCACGCCCGCTGGCCAAGATGGCGACCTCTTCCAGTGGCTGACCGCCCACTACCGCCTCTGGGCCCACTTGCGGGGCGCAGATATCGCCGTTGCGGCTCAGATGGCGGCGGCTGAACTCATCCTCTCGGGCTGCACCACCAGCAGCGACCACCACTACATCTTCCCCAACGACTGCACCCTCGATCACCAGATCAACGCGGTTCAAGCCACCGGACTCCGCTTCCATGCCAGCCGGGGCAGTATGAGCGTTGGGGCTAGCCAGGGGGGGTTGCCCCCTGACAACATCGTGGAGTCAGAGGCGGCGATTCTCCGGGACTCCCAGCGCCTGATCGAGCAGTACCATGATCCCGACCCCTACGCCATGTTGCGTATCGTGTTAGCCCCCTGCTCGCCCTTTTCCGTGTCGGAGGCGCTGATGCGGGAGTCGGCGGCCCTGGCCCGCAGTTATCCCGGCGTGCGTCTCCACACCCACTTGGCTGAAAATCAGGACGATGTGGAGTACAGCTTGGCGAAGTTTGGCAAAGAGCCGGGGGACTATGCGGAGTCGGTGGGCTGGCTGGGGCCCGATGTCTGGCATACCCATTGCGTGAAGCTGAGTGACGCGGCGATCGCCCGCTTCGGAGCCACGGGCACGGGAGTCGCCCACTGCCCCGGCAGCAATATGCGTCTGGCCAGCGGCATTGCCCCCATCCGATCCTTGCTGGATCAGGGGGTTCCCGTGGGCATCGGGGTGGATGGAGCGGCGTCCAATGATGCCACCAACCTCCTCCACGAGACCCGGATGGCCTTTCTCCTGGCCCGGGTGCGGGCGGAGGAGGCCCAGGCCATGACCGCCCGCCAGGCCTTAGCCCTCGCGACCCGGGGCGGGGCTCGGGTGCTTGGCCGCGATGACATTGGCTTCCTTGCCCCCGGTATGGCGGCGGACTTCATCGCCATCGATCTCGACCAACCTGGCTATGTGGGAGCCCAAGCTGACCCCGTGGCGGCGGTGGTCTTCTGTCAGACCGATCGTGTGGCCTACAGCGTGATCAACGGTCGTAAGGTGGTGGAGCGGGGGCAGTTGCTGACGCTGGAACTGCCCCAACTGTTGGTGAGCGCGCGGGAGACGGCGGCAGCCCTGGCGGCTCGAGGGGGTTAGAGCGACTGGCAGCTTGAGCCCGGGGGGTGAACGAAATTTTACGCGGGATGTTGTTACTTTTTAAGGCTAAACCCTCACCCCAACCCCTCTCCCAAGTAGGGAGATGGGCTTCTAACTCCCCTTCTCCCAGCTTGGAAGCAGGGGCCGGGGGGTGTAGACGCGCAGCGGCTTCTCTCGGAGGGGGCCCTGTAACCCTGTTCGCGCTGGCGTCGCGTCGCGAGAGAGGGCGACCCTCTGCTCCTGGAGCAATCGCTCACAATTCAGGGGAGCCGCGCTTTTTTTCGTCCACCTGAGCCCGGGCCGGCTCTCGTCAATCGGGCGAAAACGCTTTAGAATCGGAAAGGCTTACTTTTTTCCCAGGTTTAGGCCCAACGACGGAAACAATGATCAAACTGCGACTCAAGCGCTACGGCAAAAAACGAGAAACGAGCTACCGGATCGTGGCTATTGACAGCCGCGCTCGCCGCGACGGACGCCCCCTCGAAGAATTGGGCTTTTATAATCCCCGCACCGATGAAACCCGCCTCAATGTGCCCGGCCTTGTGAAGCGCCTGCAACAAGGGGCTCAGCCGACGGATACCGTGCGGTCGATCCTCACCAAGGCTCAGGTTTTTGAGCAAGTCAATAATGCCTGAACTGGCGGCAAGCACCGACGATCTGGGCTTAGATTATGCCCGCCTTGTGCGGGAGCTCGTCGAGCCCCTCCTCGATGCGCCGGAAGCGCTGCGGGTGTATTGTGAATATGCCAAAAGTCGCCAGCGGGTCTTGATTCGGGTTGCCTTTGAGGCCGCCGAGCAGGGCCGGGTTTTGGGGCGCGGGGGGCGCAACATTCAGGCTATCCGCACGGTGATCGCGACGGCGGCGGCCCTGGCTAGCCAAGAGGCCCACCTCGAGATTTTTGGTAGCTCGGAGCGGGGCAATGGGGGCTCGGAGCGGCGTGGCCGTGGCGATCGCCCACCGCGTCGTTCCTCCCGTCCCCCGCAACAGCGCAGCTCGGGCTGAGTATGAGCGAGGCGTCTCACACGCTGCACCTTCCCAGTTCCGAGAGCGCGATCGCCCTCGCCGGGCCGGGGGAGGAAAATCTGCACCAGCTCGCCCGCCATACGGGGACGCGCCTCGTGCTGCGCGGTTCTGATTTGCTCCTTCTCGGTCAGCCCAAGGCCGTCGAGCGCTGCCTGGCGGCCCTGCAAGTGCTGGCCCCCTACTGGGAAGAGGGACGGGCGATCGCCAGCTCCGATATCCTCACTGCCTTTCAGGCCCTCGATACCCACCGCACGGACGAGTACCGCGATCTCCAGCGCGATGTGCTGGCCCACACCCGTCGTGGTGAGCCAGTCCGGGCTAAGACCTTCCGCCAGCGCCACTATGTCAAGGCGATCCAGACCCACGCGGTCACCTTTGGCATTGGCCCCGCTGGCACGGGCAAAACCTTTCTCGCCGCTGTTTTGGCCGTTCAAGCCCTGCTGAAAGACGAGTGCGAGCGCATCATCCTCACGCGGCCGGCCGTGGAAGCGGGGGAGAAGCTTGGCTTTCTGCCCGGTGACTTGCAGCAGAAGGTCAATCCTTTCCTGCGTCCCCTCTACGATGCCCTCTACGAGTTCATCGACCCGGAGAAAATTCCCGACCTGATGGAACGGGGCAAGATTGAGATCGCGCCCCTGGCCTATATGCGGGGGCGGACCCTGAACCGGGCCTTTGCGATCGTGGATGAGGCCCAAAACGCCACCCCAGCCCAGATCAAGATGGTGTTGACCCGTCTCGGTTTCGGCTCGCGCATGGTGGTGACGGGGGATGTGACCCAGATCGATCTGCCGGCCCACCAAGATTCTGGCCTGGTGGTCGCCGAGCGCATTTTGGGGGCAGTGGAGGGCATCGCCTTTTGTCACCTCTCCGCGGCTGATGTGGTGCGCCACCCCCTGGTCCAGCGCATCGTCGCTGCCTATGAGCGCTATGATCAGGGGCGTTAGCGGGGAGAACCGATGCACAAACTCTGGGAGCGGCTCCAGGATCGCTGGGTAGCCCCGGCCTACAGTGGCGGCGTACTGTTAGGGATTGGGATGAGCCTCTTTGGGGCGGCGACCAATACGATGGTCGGCTGGCTCTATGTGCTCAGCGGCCTGATCTTTGCGCTGTTGGCGATCGCCGGGATCAGCGCGGCGCGATCGCTCACCGGTCTGCAAGTCCACCGCCGCCCCCTGTTGCCCGTCAGCGCCGGGGACACCCTCCCCATTCATCTGAGTCTCGTCAATCCCACCTCCAAACCTGCCGCCCTGCTGCAAGTCTGGGAGGACCTGCCCGCTGCCCTCGGTGGCCCTCGCAGCCAGGCCCTGGAAACCCTGCCCCCGGGAGGACACCAATCCTGGACCCTGTATCCCACGGCTCAGCAGCGGGGCATCTACCACTGGCAGACGGTTTACCTGCGGACCGCAGCCCCCCTCGGTCTTTTCTGGTGTCGCCGTCCCCGCACCGTCCCGGCCAAAGCGATTATCTATCCCCAAGTGCTGCCCCTGCGGACCTGCCCTGTTGTGGATACGGTCAGCGATGACCAGCAGTTCCAAGCCGAAACTCGCCGCTACCAGAAGGCGACTGAGGGCATGACCCGCGCCCTGCGCCCCTACCGCCTTGGCGATCCCACCCGGTTGATCCACTGGCGCACCAGTGCCCGCTTTGGGGTGCTGCAAGTGCGGGAACTGGAAACTGTCACGAGCGGCCGCGAAGTGGCGATCGCCCTCGACAGCGGCAGCCCTTGGCCAGCCGAACAGTTTGAACAGGCGGTGACAGCGGCCGCGTCCCTCTACTTCTACGCCAGCCGCGCCCAATTTGACGTGCAGCTCTGGACCGCGGCGACGGGCCTACTGCGGGGCAACCAAATCGTGCTGGAAGCCCTGGCCGGAACCCAGGCTGGGGAAACGGCCCAGGCAGAGCCCCCCTGGGAGCGTCCGCTGCTCTGGCTGACGGCTCGACCGGCCAGCTTGGGAGCACTCGCGGCGGGGAGTCGCTGGCTGCTGTTTGCTGAGACGCCGACCCAAGTGGTGACGACGCCCGACCTGGCCGTGGGGCTGGTGATCGCTCCGGAGCGCCCCCTGGCGCTCCAGCTCCAGACCTCCCTAGGTCCACGGGGTTGAGGCAATGCTCGCGCCCCTGCCCCTGCCACCCCCCTTACGGGCTGGCGATCGCCTCCGGGTCATCGCTCCCAGCGGTGCCCTGCGGGAGCTGGATGCTTTCCAGGCCGGGGTGGCCTTGTGGCGATCGCAAGGATATGAGGTAGACTTGAGCCCCGGCTACGATGCCCGCTATGGCTACCTGGCCGGCAAAGATGCCCAGCGGCGTCAGGCCCTGGCCGCGGCCTGGCAAGACCCAGACTGTCGCGGAATTCTCTGCGCTCGCGGCGGTTATGGCAGCGCCCGGCTGTTAGAAGCCTGGCAGTGGCCGGCCGTAACGCAACCCAAGTGGCTGATCGGCTTCTCAGACATTACCGGCCTGCTCTGGAGCCTAGCGGCCCAGGGCCGGGCCGGCCTGCACGCGGCCGTGCTCACCAGCCTGGCCGCGGAGCCGGCCTGGAGCCAACAGCGCCTCTTTGACTGTGTGGCGGGGCGGCCCCTAGGGCCCCTCCAGGGCCAGGGATGGGGCGGCGGCGTGGCCGAGGGGTTGCTGCTACCAGCCAACTTGACCGTGGCAACCCACCTGTTGGGAACTAAGGCACAACCCAACTTGGCCGGGGTGATCCTGGCCTTGGAAGATGTGACGGAGGCTCCCTACCGCCTAGACCGGATGTTGACCCAATGGCGTATGTGCGGGGCCTTCACGGGCCTGCGAGGTCTTGCCCTGGGGCGCTTCAGCCGCTGCGATCCCCCGGCGGAGAGCCCGAGCTGGACGGCGGCGGCGGTGTTGCGCGATCGCCTCCAGGATTTGGGCCTACCGATCGTCGCGGAGCTGCCCTTCGGGCACGATGGCGCGAATGCCGCCTTACCCGTAGGGCAGCGGGCGCGCCTGGATGCGGTAGCGGGAACCCTGACCTTGTTGGGTTCCTGAGGCGGCTCAGCTCGCGTCTTCCGGGGCGGAGGCCTGGGAAGCCGTCGCCCCTGTCACCTCCGGTTCCGACGATGCCTCAAGGCCGGCGGGGCGGGCTTGCAGGGCCGCGATGAGACCCAAGAGTTCCCGCTCAAAGCTGACTTGGGCGCGGTTGGTGCGGCCGCCGAGGTAGAAGCGATCGCCCGCCTCCAGGGCCCAGATCTGCGAGTGGGAGGCATAGCTCATCACCACCCCCAGCATCAGCAGGGCAAAGCCGGTGTAGACAATCGGCACACCGGGATCGGCCTTGATTTGGAGCCCGGTCGCACCGAGCAGCTCCCGCACCCGCAGTTCAATCCCGTCAACATTGATGCTGCCCCCTTCTCGCACGGCCCCGATCAGTTGGCCGTCGCGGTCATAGACCAGCAGCGTCCCCTGCAAGTCCCGAGCCAGGAGCGAAATCCCCTGGCTGAGATCCGGCTTGGTGGGAACCCAGGTTCCCCAGAAGCGGCCGGGGAAGTCCCCCTCGAGTTCCGCCATCGGCAGTTGAAACACCGGGCTCTGGTTCAACTGCACCCGCACACCCGCAAGGCCCCAGTTGGTCTGGTAGAGGGTGACACCTTGGTAGCGCAGGGGCTTGTTGACGTGGATGGTTTGGCGATCGCGCTCTACCCCCGCCGCGTCCACAATCGACAGGTCGGAATAGAACTGATCAATCGTGCCATCGGGGAGGTAGTCAATCCAGAAGCGATTGACACGCACCGCCCAGTCTTGGGGAATCTGAGCAGCCGCGAGGGGGCCGGCGTCAAGGATGTTTTGAATCGCAAAGGTCGAGCCCGTCGCCGCCATCTCTTGGGCAAAGAAGCCCCCCAAAGCCCCCCAAATCGCTCCCACCAGAACGACCAAGAGGCTGATGTGAACCACAATCGGTCCAATGCGGCCCACAATCCCCTTGCGGGCATAGAGTTGGCTGCCCTCCTGGAAGACGAGGTAACGACGGGCCCTGAGGAGGGGCCCCAAGGAGTTGAGGGAGCCGGTATCCAGTTCAGTGCTCAGGGCCAGCTTGGCAAATTGGGCCGGGCGGCTGTAGTAGTGCCAGCGCCGCGCACCTTTCAGGGCGGGGAGTTGGCGGGTGAAGGTGCAGGCCGTGAGGCTGCTGCCGAAGAGGATCAGCAGGGAGAGGAACCACCAGGTCCGATACACATGGTCAAGCCCTAGGAGCAGTAGCACTTTCCAGGTGAGAAACCCAAACAGGGCCGGGGCTTCGGGATAATTAGTCTGATAAAACTCGAGGGTTTGGCCCTGCTCGATCACCGTACCGGCGATGCTGAAGAGGGCGATCGCCAACAGCAGGGCGATCGCCAAGCGCAAATTTGCCAGCACCCGCACCCCGCGCCGCCCCCAGCGCCGCAGGCTCGGAACAGACTCGGGAGGCAGAGTGGGGGGTTCAGCGGGGGGTTCAACGGTCATAAACACGGAGGCTACTCAGCATAGCCGTGAAGGGAGCAACGCTTACCAAGATACCGCGCTGAGACGAGAGGGGGGGCGCGATCGCCCCCCCTCGTCCCAGCCAGGAAACCCCTGAGACCAGCCCAACCATTGCAGCTCAGGGCTGCCATCACCAGGGCTCTAGCCCAATTGTTGGCCCCGTCTACACAGAACGAGCCGAATCCGGTTTGAGCCCTCAGGGTTCCAGCCCAGAAGGGAGCCTAAGGCTGAGGCCAATTCTGGGCCGTACCGGCGGCAGGCTGAACGGCAGGTTACACCAAGGCCAGGGCTGGCTCCGGCCAGCGACCGACCGCCCGGCCAACGATGGACAGCTCCGCCACCAAGCGGTCGAAGCGCTCCGGCGTCAGGGATTGGGGGCCATCGGAGAGGGCCTTGGCCGGATTCGGGTGGACTTCAATCATCAGGCCATCCGTCCCTGCGGCCAAGGCCGCCTTGGCCATCGAGGGAACATACTCCCACCAACCCGTGCCGTGGCTCGGATCAATCACAATCGGCAGGTGAGTCAGGGAGCGCAAGATCGGAATCACCGATAGGTCAAGGGTATTGCGGGCGTACTTGCTGTCGAAGGTGCGAATGCCGCGCTCGCAGAGGATGACATTCGGATTCCCCGCCGCCAAGATGTACTCCGCCGCCATCAGCCATTCATCAATGGTGGCCGCCATGCCGCGCTTGAGGAGTACCGGCTTATCTTGAGCGCCCACCTTCTTCAGCAGTGCATAGTTCTGCATATTGCGGGCCCCGACTTGCAGGACATCGGCCACAGCCGCAATTTTCTCCACATCGGCCGTATCCATCACTTCCGTGATCACCCCCAGGCCGCTAGCCTCCCGGGCCGCAGCCAAGAGACCGAGGGCACTCTCGCCGTGCCCCTGAAAGGAGTAAGGCGAGGTGCGCGGCTTGTAGGCGCCGCCACGCAGAAATTTGGCCCCAGCCGCTTTGACGCTCTTGGCAGTCTCCACGATCATCGCCTCGTTTTCCACCGAGCAGGGGCCGGCGATGATGGCAACGGGTTGGTGTTCCCCGAAGCCCACCTTCCCCGCCGGCGTTTCGATCCACACCTCGCTCGCTTCCCCGTGGCGAAACTCGCGGCTGGCTCGCTTGTAGGGGCGCTCAACCCGGAGAACCTGCTCGATCCAAGCGCTGGTTTCCTGGATTTGCAGCGGATCGAGGGTGGCCGTGTCCCCCACGAGACCAATGACGACCTTGTGCTTGCCGACAATGGGTTCCGGCGACAGGCCCCAGTCCTTAAATTCCTCGCTGATACGCGCAATTTCGGCCTCGGGAGCGCCGACTTTCATCACCACGATCATCGCAATTCACCTTTGCTTAACGTCGATTAACAGAGTGGCTGCCTACTCAGTCCCCCCGTGGGAACCTTGGGGAAAAGTGTAGAAGGGGAACTCAGGGTCGCCAGTTCGATCAGGGTTAACCAAGCCGCTCGGTTCCTCTAGCCTGGTCCTTGGCGGAGCCCAGTCCCCATGGTAACGGTCTTGTTGAACCCAGAACCGAGGGCTAGCCGGGTCGGTCACATATCGCAACATCACCCCGATCAGGCTGCTTCGTCCTCTTGCTCAGCCGCCCGTTTTGCTTGGCGAGCCTGCCGCCAAGCGGCTGTCATCCGGCCCAGGTTGAGGCGAAATTCTTGCCAGCCAAACCACCCGCCTGGCCGGTCTTCCTCCCAGGAGGCGGAGATCAGCCCATAGCTGAGGCCGAGCACCCCGAGCCCAAAGAAGCCGAGGCTGGTCAGTTGTGCCGCCGCCGGGGGCAGCTCGAACCAGTGGTGCTGGACGATCCAGTAAAAGGCAAAGAGGCTGGCGATCGCCAAGGCCGAGGGCGTACCGCAAAAGACTGCCATGCGCCGCACCATCCGCCGACTCACGACCTCAGGGATCGCCGCCAAGCTCGCCGCTTCCCTAGCCGTGGGCTCGGGTGGGTTGGCGGCAGTCGGCCTCGGAGCTGGCCGCGCCGGTTTGGACTTGCGCTTACGGCGGGGCTCAAAGGGAAGCGAGTCGCGGTCAGCCATGATGACGGGGAGGGGGGTTAACGGCGGATGCCCAAGCGCTGGATCAGGGCTTGGTAGTGCTCAGCGTCGTGTTTCTGGATGTAGTTGAGCAGACGGCGGCGGCGGCCGATCAGCTTCAGCAGACCGCGCTGGGAGTCAAAATCTTTCTTGTTTTTCTTCAGGTGCTCGGTCAGTTGGCGAATGCGATCGCTCAGCATAGCCACTTGGACATCAGCAGAGCCGGTATCGGTTTCGTGAACCTGGTAATCGGAGATCAGTTCCTGTTTGCGTTCTTGGGTCAGACTCATGGGGAGCTTGCGAGCAGTGGCGACAATAAAAATTCAGCGATCTACAAGTTTAGCACTGTGGGCTGACCCTAACCAGCATCAGCCGGGAAAGTGTGCTCGCGCACTTCAGTAGCAAACTGTTGCACCGCTTGCTCCATCGTAGCGCGCAAATCGACGTAGACCTTGGCAAAGGGGGGCGGGCGATCCGTCAGGCCGAGCAGATCAGCGGTGACCAGCACTTGCCCATCGCAGTGGCGCCCCGCGCCGATGCCAATGGTCGGGATCGCCAGCTTCGCCGTGATCGTAGCCGCGAGGTCAGCGGG
The DNA here is from genome assembly GCA_964397305.1 of uncultured bacterium. Lineage (GTDB taxonomy): Bacteria > Cyanobacteriota > Cyanobacteriia > Cyanobacteriales > Spirulinaceae > JAAUTY01. The sequence continues at coordinate 7,358 of CAYNIP010000013.1, read as the reverse complement.
GATGTGTTCGAGCACGATGGCAAAGGCTCCAGCCTCCGCGATCGCGATCGCCTCTTGGAGAATGCGAGACGCGGCCGCCGGCTCCCGGCCCTGCTGGCGGTAGCCCAATTGATGCACCGATTGCGGCGTCAGGCCCACATGGCCCATCACCGGGATGCCGATGGCCACCAACTTGGCGATCGTGTGAACGATGTCCGGACTGCCGCCCTCCAACTTCACCGCCTGGGCCCCCGCTTCTTTCAACACACGGCCCGCCGCCTGAATCGCTTGGGCCGTACTCTCCTGGTAGCTCAGAAAAGGGAGGTCACAGACCACCAAGGCCTGCTCCGTGCCCCGCACCACGGCTGCGGCATGGTGCAACATCGCCTCAAGGCTCACGGGCAGGGTGGTGCGGTAGCCCAGGGCCACCATCGCGAGGGAATCGCCGACGAGAATGACATCAATACCGGCTTGGTCAAGGATGCGGGCGATCGCATAGTCCCAAGCTGTCAACACCGCAATGGAGCGACCGGCCTGCTTCCAAGCGCGCAGTTTCTGAGGCGTGACGGGCATGGGGACAAGCGTTGGGGTGTAAGGCTGACTCATCACCTTACCACGGTAGCAAGGGCGGCGGTCTGAGTTCAACGGCCCCGGGTGGGCGAAAAAAAGCGCGGCTCCCCTGAATTTTGAGCGATTGCTCCAGGAGCAAAGGGTCGCCCTCTATCGCTACGCGACGCTAGCGCGAACAGCGTTACGGGGCCCTCACCCCCCGGCCCCAGCCCCCAAAGCTGGGAGCAGGGAAGTTAGAAGTCCCTCTCCCTACTTGGGAGAGGGGTTGGGGTGAGGGCTGAGCGAAGGAGTCCCAACATCCCACGCAAAATTTCGTTCACCCAACGGCCCCGACCCTGGGATCATCGCATGGCGTGGGACAACTCGAATTTAGTTGCATCCCCCTTCCCTGGGGGGAGCCCCCGCTCGACATCCTCCAGCATCCCCAAGCGGGGAGCCGCCGGGCCCCTGGGATCACCCCGCGAAACCCCGCACGGCTGGCGGCCAAGCAAAAGGAGCGCGGTCAGCGCTCCCCAATCCCTGTCGCTCACCCCTTGGGGGCCGCGGCTCTAGGTGTCAACGGTCGTTCAACGCCTCGTTGGTCGGAATTGCTGAGCCAGAGTCGCCTAGCGATCGCCCAGTTCCGCCGCATAAGCCGCATCCATCCCATAGGCCGGGCGGCGCTCTTGGTAGTCGGTCGCCCGACCCGTCACCAGACGAGCCCAGCTCTCAAACCCCTCCGAGTTCCAGTTGCGGTTGTGAATCGGCTTGGTTTGCTCGCCTCGGAAATAAGCTTGGGAGCCGATCAGAGCCGCCGCTACCCAACCGATTACGAAGAGTGCGATCACAATAGCCATCATCATTTGTTTAATCTCCGCGTTATGTCGTGAAGTTTTGTTGCTTCATCTGTAAAGAAATGTAACAAACTTTTGCAGCATCTGTCAACCCTTGTTAGATTTAAGGGTTTTCACAACCGAGCTTGCACCCCTCAGAACACTGGGGCTGCAAGCCGCCAGCCGGTGTTCCTAGGGCCTGAGATGCAGCGGCCGGCTCCCCCCTCCCCTCGCTAAGGCCAGGCCGCCGGACGCACCCACACCCCCAAATGGTTGGCCACGGGACGCTCGCGGGCCGGGATGCGGGTGTGGATCGGGGCGTTGAGCACCTGGGGGCCCCCAGGGGTCGCCTGCACCAGGGTGGTTGAGCCGCCCCCGTCCAGCACGAGCACTTGAGCCGCGCCGCGATCGCGCAACATCTCAGCCACGTCTGCAAAGGTCGCCCCCTGACTGTAGAAGGGTTGCCGACCGTCGATCACGAGCAGCCAAAGGCGATCGCCCGCCGCATTCACACCCACCACGGTTCGCGGGCGCGGTTGTGGATCAACGGCGATCGCCCCGGCTACCAACTCCCCGTCCTGCACCAGAATCGGACTGCCGGCCAAGGCCTGGCGCGTTTGGGGTGGACAGGCTGGGACTGCCAGGATTGCCACCCGTCCCTCCGGAGCCACACAGAAGACCGACCAGCTCTCCTGAGGGGGTGAATACTGGCGGCCGTTGGCGATCGCCTGACCCAGCACAGCCACGCGATCGCCGGAGCGGGGATAGAAGTCCCAGGGATGCCGCGTGTAGGCCGGCTGAAAAAAACTGCCGTTGATCGCCACCCGCGCGCCGCTGGCCCGGACAAACTCGCGGGTTGTCTGCGCCGCAATCTCATGGCCATCAGGTCCCGGGGCTCCCGGTGTAACGCGCAATTCCAAACCGGGTTGGCGGAGATCCACCGCCACAAGATGCCACACTAGCGGGCGTGGCTGCCCTTGGAACCCACGCTGATAGGTGAGGCCGGGGGCCAGCTCCTGCTGCCAGGCCCGGCGGGGGGGGCGGCGGGCGGCCCGCTCCGCCGCGAGCAGGATGGGCAGGGTAAGGACGAGGAGGGCGATCGCCCTCAGGCCGCACCCCCGCAGCCATGGCCGCCTCGCTCTAGGTTCATCCATACCTGTCACCACTCTTTCTTCGCCTTGAGCCTCGACACAACCCGCTAGATTCCCAAGGACAGGGTTGAGCCGCCCAACCCTCCGTATCCCTACTGTGATAACCCCGCCCAGCGCTCAAAACTTTTGACAACTCCTTGGTTGAGTGGATGACAGAAAATTCAATTGTCCTCTTACAACGGCTGGGTTTTGCGGGGCTCAACCCAACGGACGCGGGAGATGAAGCCAGCCGTGAGCGCCTCCCCAGCAGAATCATGCTCCGCCTCGCGCTCAGCCAGGAGCAAGCCGAAAACCCGGTCCTGCCCACTCCCCTAACCCTTCAAGACCTGCCCTAGAATAGAGCTAGCGAGTGAGTAAATATAACCAGAGGCAGGTCATGGCAAAGAGCAGGTCTCTTCCCGTTTCCCTCTCGGAGCGGGAGATACAAATCGTGGACTTAGTTGCGAATGGTCTTAGCAACCAGGAAATTGCCGACTGCTTAGAGATTAGCAAACGCACCGTTGACAATCACATCAGTAATATCCTCACCAAAACGGCGACCGGCAATCGCGTCGCCCTCGTGCGCTGGGCCTTGCAGTGGGGCAAAGTCTGCCTCAATGAGGTCAACTGTTGTCACCTGCCGGTTCCCGATGGGGCCGCGGCCGATGCCTGATGAGAGTTTGGCTACGTCTGGGGAGCTGCCTCGCCCTCAGCAGCCTCCTCCTGGCCTGCGAGGATCGTGGCTACCTGACTCCCCCGCCCCAAGCCACGGGCGCAACCCTCAACAGCCGCGCAGCTGACCAGCACCCGCGCCTCTCCTACAGCGGGCGCTACCTCGTCTTTGCCTCCGACCGTGGCAACCAGCGGCGCATCCTGGTCTACGATCTTCAGCGTCGCCAACTTGTCCCCCTACCAGGCCTGAATCAGCCGGGGGTCTTTCACGACCAGCCCGACATCAGTGCCGATGGTCGCTACATCGTCTACGTGTCCGAACAGTCGGGCAAGCCGGATATTTTTGTCTACGACCGCCAGACCTTCACGGCTGAGCCGATCGCCCGGGAGCTGGTGGGAGAAGTCCGCCAACCCACGATTAGCGGTGATGGGCGCTTTGTTGCCTTTGAGAGCAACCGCTCGGGCCAGTGGAATATTGAAATCTATGATCGCGGTGCGGGGATCGAGCGCTCCCTGCCGCCGGGGGCCGCGCCGCGCCTGGAGTCGGAGCCCCCGTAGCGCCCCTGTTGCAGTACCTGATGCGATCGCCAGCTCTCGTTCCAGAGGGATTAGGGATTAGGGATTAGGGATTAGGGATTAGGGGCATTGGGGGCAGCTCCCTTGGGCGGCTCTCCGGCGCCGGAGCTACGATTCTGGACTCCCAGCCGTCCTCCTAGCACTCCTGGGGAGCCGCACCTATCGCGATCGCCCCGAGGGAAAACTACGCTTCCTGGGCGTGGCCGCGACTGCGGTAACTCTGCATCACCCGCCCAGCAGCCTGGAAGTAGGGGTAGTAGCGGCGTCCCACGGCGCTGCCGTCGGGCTGGAGGAGATCGATCCCAATGCCGTTACGCCCTTTTTCTTGGCCGGAACTGTGGATGTACTGACCGTTTCCGAGGTAGAGGGCGACGTGGTTCACCCGGGTGGTCTCTTGGAAAAAAAGGAGGTCGCCGGGCTCTAAGTCACGGTGGGCGATCGCCTGGACAAAGGCCGCTTGTTGGTAAGAGTCCCGGGGCAGCCAGAGGCCCGCCGCTGCAAAGGCCGCCTGCACGAGGCCAGAGCAATCGTAATGGGGGGCCACCGTGCCGCCCCAACGGTAGTGGTGGGGAACCGCCATGGCCGCCTGCACAAAGTCCAAGACCATCGGCAGGCGGGCGACGATCTCCGGACGCTGGTACACGGTTGGCTGATAGGGCTCGGGGGCTGGCCCCAGGTGGGAGCACTGCGGGCGGGGCAGCCAGGCGATGTAGTCATCCTCACAGAGCTGCACCTGGAGGGCGGTGGCTGTGGCCGCCAAGGGGCGCAGGTGACGGCCGGCGGCGGCTTGGGTGGCGAGGTCCGTGGCAGCGGCGGTGGTGTAGAGATCCAGGTTCACCTGGCAGCGGTATTCCCCCGTGGGGGAGGGTGGCAGGTCAAACTCAGGCGCGGAGCGGAGGGCCATGGATGCGCTGGATACGGGTATACGGCAGGGGGGGAAGCCGGCCAACTTAAGAGCAGCGATCGCGCTGCTGCTGGCGGCGGTAGTGGAGGTAGACGAGGACAAAGCCAGCCTGGAGGAACAGGGCAAGCCCGTAGGTTTGGAGCAAGGGGTTGAGGCCTGGCCCCGAAAAGAGGCTAAAGCTGCCCCCGGCCCAGAGGGCCAACAGCGTTAGGTAGACCGTGCGGGGACGGAGTTTGAGCCGCTTCATCACGCCTTGTTACTCTCAATCGCCCAGCGGGCTAACTCGGTGCGGTTGTGCAGGCTGGTTTTATTGAGCATATTCGAGACATGACTCTCAATCGTGCGCTGGCTGACATTCAGCTTCTCCGCGATCTCGCGGTTGGCCATGCCCTGGGCGACAGACTTCAAAACCTTCAACTCCGTCGGTGTCAGTTCGACATTATCCGGCACTTGTAGCCGGGAGGCCGCATCCGTCAAGCGGTTGTGGCCGCTGAGGCGCTCGGCCTGCTTGAGGGAGGATTCCACCTGGGCCACGAGCTCTTCCGGCTCAAAGGGCTTCACCATGTAGACATCGGCCCCCTTGCTCAGACCCTTGACCCGGTCCTGGCTCTGGCCCTTGGCCGAGAGAAAGAGAAAGGGAATCCAGTCGAGATTGGGATTTTGTCGGACGTGCTCCACAAAGGTGTAACCATCCATCTCCGGCATCATAATGTCACAGATGATCATGTCCGGCACCTGTTGCTCGAGCAGCTCTAGGGCTTCGCGCCCGTTTTCAGCCGTCGTGACCGCATAACCCCGGAATTCTAAATAGTCCTTGACCAACAGGATCAAGTTGGGGTCGTCGTCGATCAGCAGCAGTTTTTTACTCTCGTTCGCAGCACTCGTATTCATGACAGCCTACCTACACGGTCTGGAAACAGGGGCAGTGGATCCTGGCAAGTAAAGCTCGCCTGCTTAGCGATCGCCATCCGCTTCAGGGTCACACCCCCCTGGCAGCGCGGCGGTCGGCCGGGGAACCACCGGGGTCGTCGTCAGGGGATGTTGACAAAAAATGTACTCTTGCACGGGGCGATCGCCCAGAAGATGCTCCTGAATAATGCGCTCTGCGATGTCCGGTGTAACCTGGCGATACCAGATACCCTCCGGATACACCAGTAAAATCGGTCCCTCCGCGCAGACCCGCAGGCAGTTGGCCTTGGTGCGGAACACGACAGCCCCCGGCCGCTCCGGCTGGGGACGATCCAGGCCTAGCTCGTGCAGACGCCGCTTGAGGTAATCCCAAGTCTCCAGGCCCGCCGCCAGCGGGCAACACTTCGGCTTCGTCTGATCCGCACAGAGTAGGAGATGTCGCTGCAACTGCTCGAGACCTAGCTTAGCAACCATCGCCGCCACAGGCTCAGCAACGGGAGTTGGAGAAGGTTCCACAGGCATAACCAAGGTGAGGTTAGGGGCTCTCGGCCCTCGAGGGCACGCCATCCATTCTAAGGCCCGTCGGAACTTTCGCGCCCATCTTTCCCTCCGGCGAGGGAGCAGTCGCCCGTTAAAATTTGGGTAAGCTCAGGAAAGTTTGACCCGTTGCCCGTTTGCGGGGATGGTTGCTGACCCGCTCCCTCATCGCTCTATTGCCCTGCACTTGCCATGAACTTTGCTGCTCGGACCGTCGGCCTCGGATTGACCCTGGCTTACCGCACTCGTGAATGGCTGCGCCACCGTCGCCAACCGCCCCGCACGGGGGCCCCGGCGGCCCCGCCCGCCCCCACCTTTCTGGGGATTGAGCCGACCAATATCTGCAATGCGAACTGCGTCTTCTGCGGCTACCAGTACCAGGAGCGGCCGAAGACGACGATGAGCTTTGAGGCCTTCAAAACGGTCATTGACCAGTACGCGGCCCTGGGGGGCGGGCGGCTTTCCCTGACGCCGATGGTTGGGGATGCGCTGATCGACCCGCAGTTGGTAGACAAAATCACCTATGCCAGCCAGTTTCCGCAACTGCGGCCGATCTTTCTCTACACCAACGCCATTTTGCTCACCCGCGAGAAGTTTGAGCAGCTCGTCGATGCGGGGGTGGAGTCCCTGGCGATCAGCATGACGAGCTTTGATGGCGAGGAGTATCGCCGCATCTACCGCAGCCCCGCCTACCCGAAGATTTTGCAGCAGTTGTATGCGATCGCCGAGTCCGATCGCTTTCCCCGCTGCGAGATCACGATCAACCTCCGCACCACCAAATTTCTCCCCACCCGCCAACCGGATTACCGCCGCCTCGCCCAGCTGGGGTACAAGTTTGAGCGCACCACCTTTTTTGATAACTGGTCGAACCGGATTCGCCCGGAGGATCTCCCGGCCTTCATGTACGTGCGGCCCCAGCGCGCGAAAACCCGCCCCTGCCACATCCTCTATGGCGGCCCCACCCTGCTGGCCAACGGAACTCTCACGGCCTGCGGTTGCCGCGACCTCAATGGCGACAGCGAGCTGGTCCTGGGCCAAATCAGCGAGATCTCCTTAGGAGAGGCCTGGCAGGATGGCAAAATGGAGGCCCTCCGCCAACGCTTTCTGGACGGCGATCCGCCGGATGTGTGTCGGGATTGCCGCCACTATGTCCCGATCGATTAGCCGCGTTCCCCAGGCCTAGCCCGGGGGAACGAAATGTTACGCGGGATGTTGGGGCTTCTTTGCTCAGCCCTCACCCCAACCCCTCTCCCAAGTAGGGAGAGGGGC
>CAYNIP010000012.1:84493-103867 GCA_964397305.1 uncultured bacterium | reverse complement strand
AGGGGATGATATGACGATCCTCAATGATCCTCAGTTTCAGCCGCGAGCTTGGTGATTGGCACTGCATTCCTAACCTCTTTAGGAGCTGGGGGATTGTCCAGGAAGCCAGTAGGGCAACCAAATTAATGCTAAGCAGCCAGCTAAGGCGAGCAGCAGGCCAAGAGGGCTCACAAAACTGGGACTGAAATTTGTCAGCGTCGGTAACGTAACCTGTAGCCAGTCCAGAATGGGTAGCCAGGGACCTTTCACCAGATAAACTCCTACGGTCAGTAGAGCATTATTCGTATCATTGCCGAGCTGAGCGCCGGCCAGATTGACCAGAAGGGCGATCGCCACCAGTACCCCCGCCCAAGGCAACTCCCGCCGCCGGACATAGAGGCAGAACAGCAACACAGTAAAGGGCACAACCGGCAGAATATAGCGTGGGCCAAACAAGGGATAGAGGTAGTCCGGCGGAATCGTGCCGATGAAGAGCAGGTAGAGCAGGAACCCGAGGGCCAGCACCCCTTTTTCCCCCCGGCGGAGGGAACGTTGTTCACGCCAGTAGCGCAGCCCATAGTAGACACTTAAGAGGGCGTAGGGCATATAGATCCAGAGCCCGGCCTCGAGCCCCACAAGGTGATTGGTGATCGACGGCCAAGCCAAGCTCGATGGACCTAGGGAGTTCGTGCCAGCCCTGGCTCCATCCGCCCGAGCCAGCATGATGGTTGTGGGCAGCAGCGGATTGCCAAAGGCGATCGCATTGTAGAGCAGTTGACCGACGAGGGGCGGCCCAGCACCCAAGAGTACAAACCCCAAGCGGAGCAGTGCCTGACGATGATGCCAGAATAGTGCAACACTAGCAACGGCTGTGAGGGGAGCGACGGTTATATCAATAAACCAACCCCAGGCTAGCAGAAAGCCGATCGCTGTTAAGGCGACGCGGGGCGATCGCACCCCCAGCAGTCTGGGCTCAAAGAGCAATACATAGACCGCAACGGCGATGAAGCTGATGGCAATATTTTGGTTAAGACGGGTTGAGAAGAAGAACGCAATGCTGCCAAGCCCGTAGAGCAGCGCTGCACTCACACCTCGCCGTAGACTCTGGCTGCGGTGATAGACTAACCCGCCCAACAGCCAGGCTGTGAGAGTACTCAGGAGGGCCGTGACACTGGCAACACTGACAAAGTGAGCCAACCAAAAGTGCAAAGCCTCCTGGCGCAGTAAGCTATCGGGGGGCAGCAACTGGTAAACGCTATAGACTAGGGCCCAAGCTGGGGTGGCGAGAAAGGAGAGCCCGGGATTGATATTGAGTAGGGGGCGATCGCCATAGACAAAAACATCGATCAAGAAGTCTTGATAAAACGGCGAGTTGACATAGTGAGCGAGGCTAATCGTGCCCCGCTCAACAATTGCCTGCATTAGCACGACAAAGCGATCGCTCCCCGCCGCCAAGTGGCGAAAATGGAAGAGGTAAATCACCCAAAGGGACAGGGACAAGCGCCAAAAAACAGGATGCCAAAGAGGCGAGGAGTGCATAGTATTAAAGCGTTCTGGGAACAGAATAGCAAAATGCGAAAGCGCAGCTCCCCAGTTTTTGATAGGCCGATCCCATCATTTGGCAATCTTACTCATAGCGACAGCTTGTTCAGCGATCGCTTAAGACGTGCCCTCACCCCAAATCCCCCTCCCAGAGCCGGAGAAGGTTGAAACATAACCCATCGTGAAGGAAAGCCTCCAAGGCTCTGCCTTGGAGGCACTGTGCTCGGCCCCACTTTAGGTCTGCTCACCCGGCTGGAAAGTGTCTCTGAACACGACTGGGAAAGTTATCCCTGTTGTATTTTTCCAGGAAATTCCCACCAACTTCCGCCATTACAGTCGGAGATGTCAGCCTGTTTCGGAGCAACTTAGGGCTGCCGACCTGGAATGCTCCCTGAAGGCCTCTCCTATTCACCGTAGACGCTGCTCGCCACCTTGCCGCGAAACACTACATAGTTGTAGATGTTGTAGAACAACATGATGGGAATCAGGGCCCCGATGAAGGTGAGCATGAACACTAGGGCGCTGGGGGATGCGGCGGCTTGGTAAATGGTGATTTGAGTAGGGATGATGTAGGGAAATACAATCAGCCCCAAGCCAATAAAGGTGAGCAAGAAAAGCAAAATTGTCCACACGAAGGGAGTGACTTCTTCTTTGCGTTGTAGGCTACGCAGGAGCAAACCAACAAGGGCTACTCCCAGGCCGGGGATCAGCGCAAAGATATAGATTAGGGGTGGGCTAAATAACCGAGTGCGGACCGCTTCGTAGAAGATCGGCGTGGCGATGGTGATCAGCACTGCGCCGATCAGTGTTGTGATAGCGGCTAGCTTGGCGGTGCGGTAGTGGGTCTTTTGCAGGTCTCCCTCGGTTTTGAGGATCAGGTAGGTGGAGCCGATCAGCACGTAGCCCTGAATCAGGGTCAGGGCGACTAGGAGCGATCGCCAGTCCAGCCAGTCCCACACCGAGCCAATGAAGTGCCCCGCTGCATCCACCTCAATCCCGGCAATGACGGCCCCAAGGGCAAACCCCTGACCCAGGGCGGCGAGAAAGCTCCCCGCCCCGAAAGCGAAATTCCACACTAGCTTACGCCTGGAGTGTTCACGAAACTCAAAGGCCACTGCCCGAAAGATCAGCCCAAAAATCATCATAAAGATGGGGATGTAGAGGGCGTTGAGGATGGTGGCGTAGGCCAAGGGAAAGGCTCCAAACAGGGCACCCCCCATGAGTACTAGCCAGGTTTCGTTGGCGTCCCAAATGTTACCCAGGCTAGTCATCAAAATGCTGCGCCGTTCTTCGTCGGAGCTGGTGAGGGACAAAATACCCACCCCTAGATCAAAGCCGTCCAACATGACGTAGAGCAGCAGAAACAGGGCCAAAATCACAAACCAGACTTGGGGCAGAAAGTGGAGAAGAGCGTCCATAGTTTTGAGGTTCTAACCTACTGCTGGGCTTCAAGGGGGCGTTGGTCGGGTACAAAGGTAGCGGGTTCGATATCCAGGGTGGTCTGGTCTAGCCCTGGTACCGGCATGGTCAGGTTGGGGCCTTGGCGAATAATGCGGCTGCCGAAGTAGAGAGTTGCAACTAGCAAAATCGAGTAGACCACCGCAAAGAGCGTCAGCGAGGTCAGCACCGTGGCGGCCGGTAGTTGGGTAGCAGCATCCGCTGTGCGAATTTCGCCGTACATCGTCCAAGGCTGGCGACCTACGCAGCGTACAATCCAGCCTGATTCTACGGCAATGTAGCCCAGGGGGGCGGCAAAGATCCAGGTACGCAGCAGCCATTTTTGTTGGGTGATTTTCTCAACCGAGAGATTGCCCAGCAGCCATTGCAGCAAGCTCCACAGCATCAGGCCTGCCAAAAAGAAGCCAATGCCGCTCATGATGCGGAAGGAATAGTAAATCAAGCCCACCATACGGGGGCGATTTTCCGGAGCCCACTCCTTCAGTCCCAGTACGGGCTCTGAAAGGTCTTTCTTAAATTCCAGAATGTAACCCAGTCCATTGGGAATCGTGATCTCCCACTTGTTCGCCTGGGCGGTTTCGTCGGGGATGGCCAATAGGCTCCAGTCGGCGGGCTGTCCGGCGGGGCTGGTCTCCCACTTGGCTTCCATGGCCGCTAACTTGGTGGGCTGGTAGTGGGCGACCTGCTCGGCACTGAGGTGGCCGATGTAGATTTGCAGCGGTGTCACCGCTACAGCGGCAGCGAGGACAATTTTGAGCGATCGCGCAAAAAACGCTTGGTGACGTTGGTTGAGAATGTACCAAGCGCTGAGGCCGCCAATCACAAACAGCGAGGTTTCCAGGGTGGCAAAGAACATATGGGATACGCTCTTGACCATGAAGGGGTTGGCGATCGCCTGAAAGTAGTCACTGACAATAAACTTGCCGTTGACCATTTCGCCCCCCGTCGGGGTTTGCAGCCAGGAATTGGCCACCAAAATCCAAAACGTCGAGAGGTTGGCTCCAAAAGCCACCATGATCGTCGCCAAGTAATGGATCACCGACGGAACCCGCCCCCAACCAAACAGCATAATGCCCAAAAAACCAGCCTCCAGCATAAAGGCCATCGCCCCTTCAAACCCCAAAATGCTGCCAAAGAAGTCGCCCACCGCCTCTGAGAATGGAGCCCAGTTAGTACCAAACTGAAACTCCATCGGCAGCCCCGAGGCCACCCCAATGCCAAAGTTGAGCACGTAGAGCTTCGACCAAAAGCGAGCGTGGCGGTAATAGTCGGGGTTGCGGGTCTTGAGCCATAGCCCTTCCACAATCACTAGGTAAATCGCCATCCCGGTGGTGAGCACGGGCCAGAGCATATGAAAAATAGCCGTCAGCGCAAACTGAATGCGCGAGAGAGCCACAGTGTTCGAGAAAATATCCATAGAGCCTCAATAGGGAGATGACGAACGGGGTGCCATCGCCTGTTCTACTACAATCAGCGACAATGACGAATCTGGCGAGCAGGTAGCTCTCAAGAATGAGCAACGCTCACTGACAGAAAATCCAGACTATTTGCTAGGTACAGGGAGCCTGAGCGGTTACTGAGCACCTTAGAAGGGTTTCCTGACTCGAACTACAACCCTTGCGGCAATCATCTATCACACTTCTGAATTTCTCTCCCTGCTTGGGAGGGGGAGAGAGCGGGAGGGCGAGATTATGACTTATAACCAACCCTAGAGAGAAGTCTCGGCGATGATCGCCTGATGGGGTTGCGCTGCCATGGGCATTCTGATCGAGGTTCTGAGAACACACCACAATCTTGCTTCATTTAGTATACAGGCGATGTCGTTGAGCAAAATCACTGCGGTGAGGGTCCAAGACGATGGCGCGGCTGGTAGACCGGGCCTTGCGGTTGGGCTGCTCAGACCTGATCCAAGCCAGCCGCCGCTCGGGAATCTATAGCCTGAGCTACCTCACGACGGCGCTGCTCTGGCCGGGGGCGAGGGAGCCTTGAGCTGGACAAGCGCGTGCAGGCGGGCGATCGCTGGCCTAGGGCTAACTTTCAGGGCCTGCTCGTGACCTCCCCGGGGGCTTGGCTGAGCGATCGCCTCGGGGCGGGCGATCGCGGCTCAACAAATTATTGGAGCGGACAATATTTATGATATTTTGATTTTGAGTTGAGGGCGACTAATTGCCACTCAATTAAGCCCTTAGACTACTGGGTAAAAACCAAGTTCAGGGTATATCTCAGTTAGGCAAGTTTGCCCCCTCTACAAGCGGCCGCTGCACGCCTATATCCCCCGGCCCCTTCTCCCAAGTAAGGCGAAGGGGAGTCTCCCAAGTGAGATGTACCCTCAAGTCCATTGAATTACATCAGCCGCAAAAATCTATATGTTCAGAAGCAACGCAGAGAAAATCGGAATTGCAACGGCACGAGACGTTGTGCAGGGTCTTGATCTGTCGGGCAAAGTGTTTCTCATCACAGGGGCATATTCGGGGCTGGGAGCCGCTACGACTAAAGCCCTGTTAACTGCCAGAGCAAAGGTGATTGTAGCTGGACGAAATTCTAAGTCCCAAGAGGGCTTCGCCAATGGGTTAATCACCTCTAGAAATGATAACAGTGAAGCCTTTGATGCTAGCCTGATTGATGCAACCCATACTCTGGATTTAGGGAGCTTGACTTCGGTTCGGGACTTCGCAAATTACGTTAAGACAAACTATGACCACATCGACTGTTTGATTAACAACGCTGGCGTTATGAACACGCCCGCTGATGTGACGAAGGACGGGTTTGAAATCCAGATGGGTACTAATGTCATCGGGCACTTCCTGTTAGCCAAGATTCTTGCTGAAATCACCAAACGGCAAGTATGGCTTTCCTCATCAGGTCACGCCCTCGTTGGCAAGCCTCCTGGTAATCACGACTTAGCTTTAGCCCCTCGCATTGACCTTGATGTTATTCGCGAAGTCGATAAACGGACCTATGACGGTTGGAAGCGGTATCAGCAGTCAAAGCTGGGAGACATTCTTCTGTCTAAACAGTTTCCAATCGAGTACGAACATTTGAAGTCTTGTGCCGTTCACCCTGGTGTTGTTCGCACCAATCTAGGTCGCCATATATCTATCTGGTCGCTCCTCAAATTTATGATTGCTAGTTTGTCTGGAGGTCAACAGGTTGTTTCCCCAGAACAAGGTGCGCGGACCCAAACCCTATGTGCCGTAATGCCCGATGACGAGATTGTGAGTGGTGCCTATTATGCCAACTGCACCCTGTCCGAAGAAGCTCTCTGCGCCAAGAATATGGATGATGCTAAGAAGCTTTACGACTACTGTGATCAAGTCACTAAGCCATTCCAAGATGCCCCCGATAGCAGGCTCTAATTCAACCAGTCAATATAGTTAATCCGGGCTAAAGGCTCTAAGGCTTCGAGGATTTTGACACCGTAGCTGCGGCGGCTGGCGCGGCTGTCGAGGAGAGCCACCACCCCTTGGGCGGCGCGCATGGGTTGCACCGCCCGCTGTAGCTCTCGCAGAGCCGTGGGCAATAGGTAGTGGCGGAACCAGTCCTGGTGCTGTTGCTTGTGGTAAGCGACACGACCGGCCACGAGGGGATGCTCGAGGGAGGGAATCGGCAAGGTGGCGATCGCCAACAACTGCGGTGTTGGTAACTGCTGCTGGCGATCGCGCCAAAACTGCCAACTACAGATCAAAATTCCCGCCGCCGCCACCTCCGCCCGCTCCACCTGCACAGTCGAGCCAAATTCAGCCGCTAAGGCCGCTGCGACCTGGGCCCGCAGGGGGACATCCTCCACGATTACCACGGCCGGCCGTCGCGCTAGGGTCAGCCATTCCGGCTCGCGGCGGCTGTGATGGCGCTGACCCAGCATCCCGCCCCGGCAAAGTCGCTGGATTTGCTGGATCATGGCGTCTTTGAACTCCGGAGTATTGGGCATCGGCAGCCGTTCCGGGAGGTAGAGCTGGATATGCTCCGTCTGACGGTTGGGAGAAAACTTGATGCTGGTCAGATTCCCCAGCCCCAGTTGGCGGCGATAGATGGCGGCCTCCGCATCCCAATCCAGCCAGCCGCCAATGACAATGACCGACTGCTGCTGCCAGATCGGTGCGAGGGCTGTCGCGACGCTGAGGGGAGCAGCCTTGAGCCAGATGGGAGTTGAGGGCTGGGGTTGCCAGTTTTGTGGCAGCGGCTCGCCAAGCTCGTCACGGGTGCGAGTTGCCCAGAGCAGATGGTCTGGGCCGGCGCCCCGCCGGTGCAGCTCTCGCAAGGAGGCGCTAGCGCCATTGGCGGGGAGCTGGGCCACTAGAGCCTGAAGGACTCCCTGATCCTGCTCGGTGAGGAGGTAGCAGTTGTAGGGATTAGTCGGGCGGGCGTTGAGGGCCTGCTGGAGCTGGCCCAGAGCCCCTTGAATGGCGGCCAACTGCTGGGGGTAGGCCTGCTGGAGTTGCTGCCAGTCGGTCGGCTGCCAGTGGAGGGTCAACTGTTGGCGGGCCCAGCTCTCGAGGTCATCGGCCGGGTCAATCAATACCGGCAGACCGGCGGGAAAGCGATCGCCCGCTCCGAGGCGATCGCCCAGCCAGGCCCCCGGGGAGGTTATAAGCAGGCCCTGAAAGTCGGCCCCAGGCCAGCGATCGCCCGCCTGCACCAGCTTGTCCAGCTCGAGGCTCGCTTGCAAAGCCGGGAGAGTTTTGCCCAACAGCACCGCCTGCACTGCCGGCGGCACGACTAGCACCATCGCCCCCGGCCAGAGCAGCGCCGCCGTGAGATAGCTCAGGCCATAGATTTCCGAGCGGCTGCTGGTCTGAATCAGGGCCGAGCGACCCAACCGCAAAGCCCGGGCTACCAGCCGCGCCATCGTCAAGTGGTGCGGCCAATGGGGCGGGCATTGCTGGCGCAGAAATGTCAGCAGCGAGGCATGGGCTTGGGCTTCGATCACAGTCAAAGTTGCTGACGGCAGGCTGGGCTGGCGGGCTGCGCCATGCCTTCATTATTCCCCATCGCTTGGTCTTCAGGCCGAGAGGGTGCATCTCAGTTAGGCAAGTTTGCCCCCTCTGCGAGAAGCCGCTGCGCGTCTACATCCCCCGGCCCCTTCTCCCAAGTAGGGCGAAGGAGAGTCTCCAAAGTGAGATGCACCCGGCCGAGAGAACCATCTCCCTTAACCATCGCTGACTTCCTCCCTAGCTTACAAAGCCCTACCAACTTTCACAAAATCCTCACAATCACTCGTTAAAGTACTAAATTGTTAGCTGAATCAATACCGCCGATCACCCTTGACCCCAACCTTTTATAGAAGATCGGCACGATCAATACCGCCAGTCTCGATTCCCTTTTGACTGACTGATAAGAGATGGCTCCTCGACCGCAACGTTGAGGAGCCATTGGTCTAAGCATAATTTAACGGAATAATTGTCCGTCAGATTGACTGGCTGGAGGACTCGAAAACCCAACAGCGCTCCCTAACAACCCCCGTTGTTGCGCTTCAGCGCTCCTTCGGGGGACTAAAAGCAATCCAACGAAATATAGTTGTCTCAAACAATTTTGGGGCCCTCTGAAATGGCCGCAATTCTTGCTTGGCAAGGATTTCGTGGTTGACCTGTCTCATCCTTAACTGAAACGACTATAGTTGTCCGTCAGATTGTCGGGCTGAGCGCTGAGGATTGTCGCCATCCACACCTCATCCCAGACCTGTCGAAGCTCCTTACACACTGCGGTCGATCCGTGACCCATACGTAGTTGAACCGGTATATCCTGGTCATCGATACGGAAGCCTGCTACAAGTCGCCAAACCCCTTCTTCTTTTTTTTCTTGCCGCCCCCCTTCTTTTTGCCGCTGCCGGGGTTGCGAAATCCCGGACGCGGTTGCCCGCCGCCGAACATCCCTGGCATTCCCGGCATTCCGCCCATCCCTGGCATTCCCGGCATCCCTGGCATCCCGCCACGTCCCATCTGCTGCATCATGCCGCGCATCCGAGTGAAATTCGTGATCAAGTTGCTCACATCAGCTTCCGTGTGACCAGAGCCCTTCGCAATGCGCTTGCGGCGGCTGGGAGACTTAGCCAGCAAGTCAGGATCAGCGCGCTCAGCCTTCGTCATGGAATTGATCATAGCCTCGGTACTCTTGAGCTTGCCTTCCCCCTTTTCCAGATCACTGCTGCTCAGCTTGCCCATACCGGGGATCATTTTCATGACACTGCCCAGGGAGCCCATGGTTTTCATCAGGCGCATTTGCTTCAGGAAATCGTTGAAATCGAAGCGCGCCTCCAGGAGCTTTGCCTGCATCTCCGCCGCATCCGCCAAGTCGATTTCTTCCTGGGCCTTTTCTACCAGGGTGAGCACATCGCCCATGTTGAGGATGCGCGAGGCCATGCGGTCGGGGTAGAAGGGTTGCAGGGCTTCCACCTTTTCGCCGACACCGACAAACTTGATCGGCTGCCCCGAGATCCGTCGCACCGACAGGGCCGCCCCGCCGCGACTGTCGCCGTCGAGCTTGGTGAGAATCGCCCCCGTGATGCCGATTTGCTCCTGGAAGGTATAGGTGAGGGTGGCTGCTTCCTGGCCGGTCATGGCATCCACGACGAGGAGGGTGTCATGGGGCTGGATGGTGGCCTTGATGCGGGCAAGCTCCGCCATCATGTCGGCGTCGATTTGCAGGCGGCCGGCCGTATCCACGATCACCGTATCGACGCCCAATTCTTGGGCTCGCTCGACCCCTTGGCGAGCAATCTCCACCGGGTCAGCATCCGTACCGAGATCGAAGACGGGGACATCGATCTGCTCTCCCAGGGTGCGGAGCTGGTCGATGGCTGCGGGGCGGTAGACATCGGTGGCTACCATGAGGGCGCGACGCCCCTGTTTTCGCAGGTAGAGGGCCAGCTTCGCTGTTGCGGTCGTTTTCCCCGTGCCCTGCAAGCCGGCCATGAGGATGACGGTGGGAGAGGTCTCGGCCTGGGCGAGGGGGGCGTTGGTCTCGCCCATGATGCTCACCAGTTCGTCGTAGACGATTTTGACGAACTGTTGGGAGGGGTTGACGCCCGCGATAACCTCGGCTCCGAGGGCCTTTTGCTCCACCTCGCGCACGAAGTCTCTGACCACTTGCAGGTTGACATCGGCCTCCAGCAGGGCGCGGCGGACTTCTTTGAGGGCGTCCTTGACGTTGGCTTCCGAGATTTTGTCTTGACCGCGCAGCTTTTTCCAGGCGTCTTCGAGGCGGTCGGCGAGGGCGTCAAACATGGCGGGCAGGGGCCTTGGGTCAACAGCAGGGCAGCGCGCTGGGGAGCGTGCCATCTTTTACGATAGCGTTTTTTGGGGGGGCGATCGCCCCTTCAGAGGCAACTGAGGGCGATGACCTCACTGAACTCCCAAAGGGTCGGCTGGGGGTGGGGAGCGGGAGCAGGAGCGGGGCGAACGGGTGACGTTGGCGGCCCGTCCTGGGTCAGGGTAGCGAGGTTGGCATAGAGCTGAGCGAGGATCTGCTGGCCAGCCTGGACGATTTCCAAGTAGCGGAGGCCGTCTCCCAGCCGGGGGTAGAGAGACTGCCAGAGGATGCGGGGCGTCTCGGTGGGCAAGACGGAGGGGGGGGCGGCTAAGGCTAACTCGTCGCAGAGGTCGGGCCAGGCCTGGGGGAGTCGCAGGGTGGCTAAGCGGCCGACCAGGGCGGCGGCCCGGGTCACGCTGGGGTAGCTGCCGGGGGTGTTGGCCGTCGTGGCGAAGGTGCTATCGGTGGCGGCAATGCAGCGTTGAATGGTGGCGAGATCGAGGTCTGGGCAGCCCTGGCAGTGCTCAGCGGCAAACTGCTGGCTGCGCTGGCTGCGATAGTGGCGGAGCTGGCTGGCGGGGATATGCTCGCCGGGACGCGGCCCCAACGCGCCCCGCTCGCCGCCGCTGGCATACCAGCCGGCCTGGGGGCGATCGCCCCGACAGACGCCGGGAAGGCGGCCCAGATCATGCCAAAGCAGGGCGATCATGACCTGGAGCCAATCCCGGCTGGACACACCGCCCTCGCGCAACTGC
This sequence comes from uncultured bacterium, assembly GCA_964397305.1. Lineage (GTDB taxonomy): Bacteria > Cyanobacteriota > Cyanobacteriia > Cyanobacteriales > Spirulinaceae > JAAUTY01. The sequence continues at coordinate 92,888 of CAYNIP010000012.1, read as the reverse complement.
TTCCCGTGGAGCATGGCCTGACCGGCCAGAGTCGCCATCAGCACGGGCTCGGCCCCGGTTGCGGCCACCCCCGGCTGAGTCTGCCAGGCCAGGGCCACCTGGGTTGCCCAACGGAGCCGCCCGGAGTAGTCAGGCTCCCGGGAGCCATAGATTTCCCGGTAGCCCGCTTGCAATTGAGCTAGGCAGGCTTGAGTAGCTAGCGTTAGTAGCTTTGACATGATCCAACCTCCAAAAAAACCATGGGTGACAATACTGAATTGTCCGCAGTCGTTCCGATCCAGATCGTCTGATTTTGACTCGGCCTTACGGCCCAATGCTGTGGTCTTGTGGGAGCCATTTCCCGGCTGGAAATGAGTCGATTTGGCACCGTAAATCGCTAAAAAAAGTTGCGATTTGTGCTGAACCTTATAGTCCTATGATGACAGTTTCACTGCGACTTTGAACGCACTGAGATCGAGAGATTCAGCGATTTAGATCGCCGCTCGGTCTGCTCGAGATCCCCGGACCGCCGTGCGCTGAACCCTGGGGGGCTGGCGATCCGGATCGCCAGGGCTCTCGCTTGGTATCCTAGGGCTGAGGCCGGTTTGCGGCCGCGTATCCGCTGCTCAACCTCTGCCCCTATGCCTGAACGCCGCATTACCCTTGCGACTTCGACACTGCTGGTGATCGCCGCTAGCAGCCTCCTTCTACTCGTCCTCTGGCAACTACGGGGCCTCGTGGTAGCCTTAGCGATCGCCACGATCATCGCCGCCACCCTCGCCCCAACGATTCGCCGCGCCGAAGCCCTGGGGATGCCCCGCTGGCTGGCCGTGATCTTGGTCTACCTCGGCCTCCTGGCCGGCCTGACCGGCCTCGGCCTCCTCATCGGTCCCACCGTGATCGAGCAGATTCAGCGCCTCGCCCGGCGGCTCCCCGGCTATCTCGAAGCCTTAGATGTCCTGGCCCAAGAGTCCATCCTCCGCCTGGGCCTTCGCGATCCCCAGGTGTTGGAGCAGGTGAATCAACTGCTCAACTTCCAGGCCCTGACGGGCTGGGCCTTCCGTACCTCTCGGGAACTCTTGATCCGCTCCTACGGTCTCTCGCGGGGCATCATCACCGGGACCCTGAACCTGATCCTGGCCCTGCTGCTGTCGGGCTATATGCTGGCGGGCTCAGAAAAGCTGGTACGGGGCCTCGTCAGCCTCTTCCCGGAACCCTGGGACACGCGCTTGGCGGCCCAGGTGGAGCCCATGGCCCAGCGCATGGGGGGCTATATCCAGGGGCGGCTGCTGGTCTCAACCCTGCTGGCTGTTGGCACGAGCTTCGGCCTGCGGTTGCTGGGCCTGAAGGAGTTTGCCTTAGGCCTGGGGGCGATCGCCGGCATTACGAACCTGATCCCCTTCTTTGGCCCCGTGCTCGGCGCGATTCCGGCCCTGATCGTGGCGGTCCCCGAAGGGGGCTGGCTGTTCCTCTGGGTGTTGCTACTGTTCGTGGTGGTGCAAAACGTCGAAACCTATGTCCTCGATCCCCTGCTGGTGGGTAGTAGCGTGCGCGTACCGCCCCTGTACCAACTGCTGGCCGTCTTGGGCGGGGCACAACTCTTGGGCATCATTGGCGCGCTGATCGTGCCGCCCTGGGTCGCAGGGAGCTCGGTGCTGCTAGAAAATCTGTACCTGCAACCCAAAGCAGAACGGGCCCGTCAGCAGGAGCAAGCCTTGCCAGCTCCACCGCTGCCGGCGCCGTCGCTCAAGGGTTAACTTCGTGTTGAAACTGTGTCGCTGCTTGCTGCGCTCCCGTCGTCGCTTGCTACAAGCACTGCTTGTCGCCATCGCCCTCGTCTACAGCCTCTCCCTGCTCCCGGCGATCGCCAACAACGAGACCACCACCGCCTCCATTCACCTGGACGGGATCACCCTCTTTCAAGTCAGTAGCTCCGGTCGCTTCAGCGCCCAAGAGCGGGCTGAGGAAGCGAACCAGATCCTGCGCCAGGCGATCGCCCTGGACGAAACCGCCACCGTCACCGTGGACTATGAACCCGTCGTGCCGATCATCCGCGTCAACGAGCAGCACCTGCTCTCGGTGACGCCAGAAGATGTTCCCGCCGGACGTGACCTCGAGGACCAGGCGCGGCGCTGGGCGGCAACTGTCGAAGCGGCCCTGGAACGGGCCCAGTACCAGCGATCGCCGGCCTACCTCCGGCAAGCGGGGTTGCGGGCGGCCGGGGCCCTGGGGGCGGCCTTGGGAACGGCGGGGCTGCTGGGCTGGCTGCGGCAGTGGGGTCTCAGCCTCGCGCGGCAGCGTTGGGGGCCGCAACTCTGGGAAACCGAGGGGTATTTCCGAGGGGTGCGGATCAGCTCCCGGGCTCTCCTGGCCGTGCTGCGAGGTCTGATTGCCCTGAGCACCCTGTTCTACATCAGCACCCTCTGGCCCCAAACCCGCCACCTGGGCCAGGCGATCGCCGCCCAAGTGGTCAGGGCCCTGCAATTCAGCCTGATCTCGAAAGCCATTCCCCTGGGAGAAAACCAGTATTCCCTACTGGATATTCTGATCCTACTAGCCCTGTTTGCGGCCATGGTCGTGCTGGTGCGAAGCCTGCGCCGCTTGCTGCGATCGCGCCTCCTGGCCTTCACGGGCCTCAGTCGCTCCGCCCAGGCCACCGTCGCCCTGATCAGCAACTATCTCCTGCTCTTCATCGGCACGATCGTGGTGCTGCAACTCTGGGGCCTCAACCTCAGCTCCCTAACCGTCTTTGCCAGTGTGCTGGGGGTTGGGATCAGCTTGGGTCTCCAGGGCGTGGCCAAAGAATTTATCAGCGGCGTGGTGCTGATCTTTGAGCGACCGATCCAGGTGGGGGATTTTGTCGATGTCGGCGGCCTGGTGGGCACGGTGGAACGGATCAGTGTCCGCAGCACCGAGATTCGCACTGTGGACGAGATTTCGATTATTTTGCCCAACTCCCGCTTCCTGGAATCCGAGGTGATCAACTGGAGCCACGGCAATCCCGTCTCCCGGCTGCGGCTGCCCGTGGGGGTCTCCTACCGGGCCTCCCCCGAGGGAGTGCGTCAGGCCCTGCTAGCAGCCGCCCGCTCCCATCCCAATGTCCTCAGTCAGCCCGAGCCGACGGTGTTTTTCCGAGAATTTGGCGATAGTGCCCTCAAGTTTGACCTCCTGGTGTGGATCGCCGACCCCCCCAAGCAATTTCAGATCAAGAGCGACCTCTACTTTGCCATCCAGCGCTGTTTGCAGGACCAGGACATCGAAGTGCCCTTTCCCCAGCGGGACCTCCACCTGCGCTCGGGGGCCCTGCCCCTGGAACTCTCGCCGGACCTGGCGCGATCGCTCCAGCAGCTCTCCGGCCAAGTCACCACCTGGCTCGCCCACCAAAATGGTTCCCCCCCCGAGCCCGAATCGCGACCCGAGCCCCCCGCTCACGAGTCGTAGTCCCGCAACCAAGCCTGAATTGCCTGCTCGAGCCGCCCCCATTCCGCTTCCAGCTCAGCCTTACGACGACTCACCGTTTCTAGATCCCCCGCCTTCGCGCGCTGCTCGAGGGCGAAGGCCACCGCCCGCAGGGCTTCTCCCGTGACATTGGCCGCAGCCCCTTTGATGCCGTGAACCTTGCAGGCGACGATCTCAGCATCTCCCGCGGCCAGCAGGCGATCGAGGGCGCGAAGCTGCTGGGGCAGGGAGCGGAGGGCAAAGCGACAGGTATCCAGGGCCAATTCCTCATAGCCGCTGAAGCGCTCCAGCAGGGTGGCCGTGTCAAAGACTGGGGGAGCCTTGTGGGAGTCAGGGCTACTTGAGGATTCTGAGGCGATCGCCGAGGACAGCAGCCAGCGCTGGAGGGCCTTGGTCAGGGCCGGGGGATCAATGGGTTTGGTCAAATAGTCGTTCATGCCCGCCGCGAGGCATTGCTCCCGGTTGCCGAACCTGGCATTGGCCGTCATGGCAATGATCGGGATGTTGCGGTAGCGATCGCCCGCCCCCCCGGCCCGGATCTGGCGGCTGGTCTCGTAGCCGTCTAGGTCCGGCATCAGACAATCCATCAGGATCAGCGTATAGGGTTGCTCGGCCGGGGCCTGGGCTAGGGCCTGCAAGGCCTCGCGGCCATTCACCACACTCTCGACCGCCAGACCAAGGCGCTGGAGCAGGCCCTGGGCCACCAGTTGATTCACGGGATTGTCTTCGACCAGCAACAGGCGTGTCTGGGGCGGCCACACGGGCGGGGTTGTCAGGGGCGAGAGAGGGGTGGGTGTCTCCTCGAGGGCGAGGGGCTTTGCAGCAGCCCTCCCCCTCAATCCCTCTTCCGGGGGGAGGGGGGCTGCTACCGCCCCTGCTCCTGGGGGGAGCAGAGGTCGGGGGGTAAAGGTACTCAGTTCCAGTGTCGCGAGCACCCGCCGCAAGACCCTAGGGATGACCGGTTTGGTCAGGCAGGCATGAAAGCCCCAAGCTCGGTAATCCTGAACTTGGTGTTGTTGGCTGAGGGGAACCAGCAGCAGCCAGGGAATCGCTGGCCAAGGTTCCTGAGTTTGGCGGCCCTGGCCCTGGCGGATTTCGTCTTGTTCCAGACTTTGCCAGTCCAGGATGATAACGTCAAAGGGCAGAGCCTCGGGGTCGGCCTCGAGCCCCTGCCGGCACAACTCCGAGGCCTGGGAAACCGTGGTGGTAGCCTGAGCGGTCAACCCCCACTGCTGTAACTGTTGGCAGAGAGCGGCCCCGCTCATCGCCTGGGGATCAACCACCAGCACCCGCTTCAGGCTCGGGGGCAGGGGCGGCCAGGGGAGAAGGGTTGCGGAACTGGGCTGGAGGCGCGCTGTGAACTCAAAGCAACTGCCTTGACCAGGGGCGCTCTCCACCCGGACGCTCCCATCCATCAGACCGCACAACTTGCGGACGATGGCGAGCCCGAGACCGGTGCCGCCATACTTGCGGGTGGTGCTGGTATCGGCCTGGGTAAACGAGTCGAACAAAGAGGCCAGCTTCTCGGGGGGAATGCCGATCCCCGTGTCGCGCACGGAGCCCATGAACCAGAGACCATCCCCGAGGGTCTGGAGGTGGCACTGGATGATCACGACGCCCTGTTCAGTGAACTTGAGCGCATTGCCCACCAGGTTGGTGAGGATTTGGCGCAGGCGGCCGGGGTCGCCCTTGACGAGGCGCGGGGGGAGGTTATGTAGGTCGAGGATGAGCTCGAGGCCTTTTTCCTGGGCCTTGAGGGCCATGGTGTTGGCTAAGGTTTCCAGGTGGTGGTGCAGGTCGAAGTCGATGGCTTCTAGATCGAGTTTCCCGGCCTCCACTTTCGAGAAGTCGAGAATGTCGTTCAGAAGGTTCAGCAGGGACTCGGCACTGGAGCGGGCTAGATCCACTTGCAGCCGCTGCTGGTGGTCGAGGTCGGTCGCTTGCAACAGGGTCAGCATTCCCAGCACGCCGTTCATCGGCGTGCGGATTTCGTGGCTCATGGTGGCGAGGAATTCGTCCTTGAGGCGGGTGGCCTGGGCCAGTTTTTTGTTAGAAATAGCCAGCTCTTGATTGCGCTGGGTGAGCTGCTGTTGAGCCTGCTGGCGTTCTTGGAGTTCTTGCTGGAGTTGCTCGAAGAGGGTGGCCTGGTGAATGGCGATCGCCAACTGGTCGGCCATGTGCTGCAACAAATCGGCTTCCTCCGGCCGCCAGTCCCGGGGCGCAGCGCAGGCATGGACAATGAGGAGCCCCCAGAGATGGGGCGGCTGGTCGCCTTGGGGTTGTAGGATGGGGGCGATCAGGCTCGAGCGCACCCGCAAGCGCGCCATCAGCTCGACCATGCAAGGAGGCCAGTCCTCCCGGGCCACGTCAGCAATGACACGAGGCTGTCCCTGGCTGTAAAAGTCGTAGCACTCCGCTTGGAAGCAGGAACCGTCGAGCTGCATTCCTAGGGTGGGCGGGTACTCCGGTTGCACGGCTTCCTGAATAATCACCCCCGTGCGATTTGGGTGGAGGCGGTAGATGAGGGTGCGATCGGCGTTGAGGGTGCGCTGCACTTCAACCACGGCGGTGGGGAGAATCGCCTCGAGATCCAGGCTGGCTCGGACGCTCTGGGCCACCCGCCAGAGGGTATGCTCCCGCTCTGCTTGGTAAAGCAGCGCGTCCTGGGCTCGTTTCAGATCCGTGATATCCCGGGCGGCGATCAGGATAGAGCAGACGCTTCCCTCCGCGTCAAATTCGGGCACGACGCGAGAGGAAAACCGGGCTTCACCTATCGGACTGGGCAGACTATACTCCAAAGCCTTGCCTTGACCGGTGGCAAACACTGCGGCCATCGCGCCGTGCCAGAGGTTAACCAGGGGAGCCGGAAATCCCAAGTCCTGGCTGGTTTTCCCCAAGAACGCGGTGGTCGGCAGGCCGGCGATCGCCGCTACAGCGGGGTTGACATAGAGGAAGCGAAACTGGCGATCGCAGCGCATGATGCAGTCTGGCGAGTTTTCCGCCAAGGCGCGAAACGCCTGCTCCCGGTGCTTCAAGACGGCCTCCGCTTGCTGGCGCTCGGTGATATCCGCCATCGTTCCCAGCATTCGCAGCGGTTGGCCTTGGGCATCTCGGATTACTTGGCCACAGAGCCGTACCCAGATGTAGTCCCCGTCTTGGCCCTGAAGGCGGATTTCTAGCTCATAGGGCTGATTGGCCGTCAAGTGTTGCTGGAGGGCCGCTTGCAACCGCTCTCGATCCTCCGGGTGAACCCGCTGAAACTCGACCTCAAACTCAGTCACCAGGGACTGATCGTGATAGCCCAAGATCTCCCAGTAGCGAGCCGACACGATGGCGGTTCCTGTCTGCGGATTCCAGTCCCAGATCCCTTCGCCCCCACTCTGCAACACCAGCTCGTAGCGTTCGTGGGCAGCTTGGAGTTGTTGGTAGAGGTGGGCCTGGTAGATGGCGATCGCCAATTGAGCCGCTACCCGCCGGGCCAGGGCCACCTCATCGGCCGGCCAAGGGGTAGTCTGATGGGGGCGCGCCAGGGTCAAACTGCCCCAAACCTGATCCTGGACAGTGATTGGCACCAGGAGCCAGGCCCCGGGAAAGCTCTCGGCCAAGCCGCGATTGATCGGGTCCTCGATTTCAAGGGTGTCGTTGATCTGCACCACTTGCCCTTGCTTGAGGCGGGCCGCAATTGGGTTTCCAGCGTCGGGAATGTCGGCTTCCAGCTTGAGACCATAGGATTTCTCACTCCAAATAACCCGAGACCGCCAGCACTGCTCCTCCGGCAAGTACTGCACGATCGACACCTCCCCCGGCAGGAGCTGGGCAATGGCCTGGGTGGCGATCCTGAACACCTCATCGAGGTCGAGGGAGCTGCGGAGGGCCTGGACCACCTCACTGAAGGCCCGCTCCTGCTCGGCCTGGCGTTGGAGGGCGATCGCGGCGGCTTGGCGCTCCGTGATGTCCACCACCCGCACCAGATTGAAGGTCTCACCCCCCAGGGTCAGGCGCTTAATCACTAGATCCCCCCAAAATTCCCGCCCTTTCAAAGTGCGATAGGCGACTTCTGCTCCCCACACACCACGCGCATCTAAAGTCTCCTCAAGGGCTTCTAGCTCCGCCGCCGTAAACGGCTGTTTCTGGAGCGTGTGCCCTTCGATGCCAACCAGATCCGCTCGGCTCTCGGCCTCAAAAAGCCACCGCGCTTGTTCATTACAAGCCAAGGTTCGCAATGTTATGATGTCTACAAAGAAAAGAGCATCGCTCAATTCATTGAAGAGCAGTTCCTGGAGTTCTGAGAGCCTGTCAACGCTCTGTCCGAGCTGCTTTGGTTCCCGCCACTCCACCACCACACTCACCAACTGCGGGGGCTGCGATCGAGTATCCTGAAGCCATTGGCTGCGGCAGCGTAGCCAATGCTCTGAGCCGTCCTGGTGCTGAAGGCGGAACTCTAGGGGCGGCGGCGGGTCAGCGCCGCTTGGCGGCTGGAGCGCTGCCTGAAGGCAGGGCCGATCCTCAGGGTTGACCCAAGCGAGGAACTGGTCACGGGTCAGGCTTGCGGCTAAAGCGGGGTCATAGCCCAAGCGGGTCACTAGCTTCGGCGAGAGCCAGAGAATGTCTTGGCAACTGTCCCACTGCCACAGCCCTTCACTAAAGCCCTCAAAGCACTGTATGAAGTCATTGCTACTGAGGAGCAGTTCACGACGCATAACCATCTTTTCAAGTCCTCGGACAGGGGCGGAGTGGGAACCTAGCTGCCTAACATATTTTGACGCTAGGTTAAGGTTGAGCCTAGCAGCGCAAAACCCAACAGCAGCCAAGATCGCGTTAGGTTTTCTGCGTTAACTCAACCTACAGATTACTAAGAGTTTCAGGCTTTGGAGCAGGCCATCAGGTGGGTGCATCTCACTTTGGAAACTCCCCTTCGCCCTACTTGGAAGCAGGGGCCAGGGGATGAGGGCCGACT
>CAYNIP010000012.1:0-84393 GCA_964397305.1 uncultured bacterium | reverse complement strand
ACTTTGGAAACTCCCCTTCGCCCTACTTGGAAGAAGGGGCCAGGGGATGAGGGCCAACTACTTTGGAGACTCCCCTTCGCCCTACTTGGGAGCAGGGGCCAGGGGATGAGGGCCGACTACTTTGGAAACTCCCCTTCGCCCTACTTGGAAGAAGGGGCCAGGGGATGAGGGCCGACTACTGTGGAAACTCCCCTTCGCCCTACTTGGGAGAAGGGGCCGGGGGATGAGGGCCAACTTGCCCAACTGAGATGCACCCCATCAGGTTAGAGGCCCAAGCTGCTGAAGCCAGATGACTTTTAGATCAAGCCAATGCGGAAACCCAGACGTTTAAGAAGATCGAGATGCAGGTACTGAGGAACGTTAAGTCTTAAGACCTAAGCGTTTATACCAACTTCACTATAGCACTTTGTTTTGGAGCAAAGAGGTGGTGTGAGGGGGTAAATCTCACTGTGGCAATCCTAAGCCCAAATCGCTCTCCCAGCCCGAGAGGATGCCCTCGCATAACTGAGATGCCCCCATCATGATAGACAAAGGTTCTATTTGATGTTCGTAACTATTCAGGTCATGGCGTTGCATTAAATGCAAATCAGTGCATCTCGGCGACCAACTTCCCAGAAATATATCTCTGGACACTAAATCTAGTCTTAAATCAACTCAATACGGCTTTCCAAGAGCTGATTACACAAAGAAGTTACTTTGTCAATGACAACACCTGAATAGTTACCCTGATTTGTAATCCGGGTTCTTCAGTACTGAGTGTGGTAAAAATCACTGAATCCTGTTTCTGGCATGGTTTCCAGCGATTTTACGCCCTAGTCAAGTGTTTAGAAGTCCAAAATCCTTACACAGCGAGCATTTTGGGCTTGAGTTTTGATTGAGTTTACACACCAAGTGCCGAAGAGCCGTAATCCGTAAATCCTGTATTACGAAAATTCTGTAAAGTTAGGACAAAAATGTTCATAAAGCAGCATTTATTTGGCTCAACTATGGTGGTTGTTCGTGAGAGGGTAGACAGCCATTTCCTGGTTCAGAGTTCCTAAGATTTCTTTGGGCTGCGCTTAAGAGATGCAGCCCGCTTTTGTGTTATGGATGCCCACTCTGCGAGAAGCTGCTGCGCGTCTACATCCCCTAGCCCCTTTAAGTCCATACATCTTGGCGCTCACCCCCTCAGTCCCTCTCACTCATTTTTGGGAGAGGAGAGGCTAGCTAGACAGGGCTTGCTGGCTTCTCTGCTACCCGAACAGGTCAGGGGTTGTGAAGGAAACAGAAAATCCTTATTCACAAAGGTTTAGCTCAGGACTTACGAGGCACTTAGTAGCCTAAGGCTGGGGGACTCTAGGTTGAGAGCTGCTAATCCAGGATGCTCCCGCGCTTTCAGCCTGACTGGACCGGGGCGATCGCCCCCCTCAAGCCCGTCGCACTCAGACCCGGATCGGCTACGACCTTAGCAGTTATTATTGTTAGCATAAACTTTAGCAGTCGCTGATCTTTGGATTTTCGTTAGGATTGTCTCGAAACTTAACCTAATACTGAGTAGGTGCATCTCAGTTAGGCAAGTTTGCCCTCATCCCCCGGCCCCTTCTCCCAAGTAGGGCGAAGGGGAGTCTCCAAAGTGAGATGCACCCATACGGAGTCTCGTGAATTCATGGGCTGCTCCCAACCGGTCGAGGACAATCGGCAGCCGGCCCAGAATCTCCGTAAAAGAACCCTGGCAAGGCGGGCGGGCCCTCAGGGACAATTGAGACTAGGACCGGTTGCTCCAGTCTGCTGCCGCTGCGTCGGGGGCGGGCCGGAGCAGCGGTTTGCTGTCTGGTCTGGGTTAAGAAATCATGATGAAATCATCGCCGGCGTCTAGGCTGGAGTTGCTGACGGCCTAGGCCCGTCAGCCCTCGCTGGCCCGCCGCAATCGTTTAGTCGAGCTGAATGCTGGTTTGGTCCGCAAGGTGGCTCACTCATTGAGTCGCCAAACGGGAGAGCCCTATGAAGATCTATTGCAAACTGGATTTTTAGGTCTGATTCGAGCGATTGAGCGCTTCGATCCTGACCAAAATCGCGCCTTGAGTTCCTTCGCCTTGCCGTATATTCGCGGCGCGGTGCTGCACTATCTGCGCGATCGCGCCCATCCCGTGCGCCTGCCCCGGATCTGGCAGGAGCTTCAGGCCCGCAGCCGCCGCGAGCAAAGGCCTTGGTCCGCCCCAGGAGGCTGAGCCAGCCCTGACCCTGGGGGAAACCTTGCCAGCGCCCCGGTCGATGGACCTGGAAGTATCGAGGTCAGGGTTGTGGCGCTCCTAGGCCACCCGGATCGGTTGGCGCTCTGCCGCCGACAGCGCCGACTCATGCTCCACCGAAGGGATGTAGCGGCGCTGGTCCTCCGGGTGCTTGAGGAGTTCGACTTGCTTCGGTTGCTTGCTGGAGTGGCTGCGGGCCATCTAGCTTTTCTCCTCACTCTCCGGGAGTCCTACGTCCGCAGACTCAGGTTCAAAATCGACATTCTCGTAAAGATCCGCCAGCGCCAACTCCACCCCCAGCGATGCCAGCGTTAAGCTTGCTGTCATCTCGCTGTAGCTAGAAAATAACCACCGGTTCGCCTCCTGCTTCACGTACTGCTCGACCCGGCAGCAATGCTGGTCGATCAACAGATACTCCTGAAACGTCGGAATTGTGCGATACGCTGCAAACTTGTCGCCGCGATCATAGGCTTCCGTTGAATTGGATAATACCTCAGCAATCAAAATAGGATTTGTCACGGTATCCTTGCGTCCCGATGGCCGTTCGAGCGGACGGCGCACCACCATGACATCCGGATAGGTATAGCGATTGACTGCTGGAATCCACAACCGCTGATCGGTGACAAAGATGCTGTACGCTTGACCCCTCAAAGCCGCCTTCAGAAAAAACAGTAAATCGCCTGTGATCTCGTTGTGTTCGGGCGTCCCTCCGGTCATCGGTACAATTTCCCCATCGCGGTATTCGTTGCGGGTTTCCGCCTCGATCTCGAAAGCTAGATAGGCCTCGCGGGTGTAGGTTTTCGCTTTGGTGAGAGTGGCTGTCATCGTTCTAGCTGTTTACTAAGAGCTTCAGGCCTTGAATCGGGATACAAACCCTGGGGGATGCCAAATCTCAAACTCTCAGGCTTCAGCATTTATACCAATCCCACTATAACACTGTGTTCTGGAGTAAAGAGGTGATGTCAGGCAGTAGATTTGGGTCTTACCTGTAACAGGAATGATCCTGCGAAATGAGGTCAAAAATGTTTATCAATTGGTATTTTTTGGGCTCAACTAGGGTAGCTGGAGTGAGAAGGGAAGAAGCAATTGCCTAGCTCGGAGCCTCTAGGACTGCTTCCGGCGGCGCTTCGGCCTGACCGGACCAGGGCGATCGCCGCCCTCCCAACTCCTGGCGCTTCACCCCAGAATTGGCCGCGACCTAAGCGGTAGGCTATTCTCAGCCTAGGTCCTGATAAACGCTGATCTTGAGATTTTCGTGAGGATTGTCTCAAAAATGAACCTGATACCGGGTTTTGGGACGGACCGGGTCGCTCCCAGCCGGTCGAGGACAATCGGCAGCCGGCCCAGAATCTCCGTAAAAGAACCCTGGCAAGGCGGGCGGGCCCTCAGGGACAATTGAGACTAGGACCGGTTGCTCCAGTCTGCTGCCGCTGCGTCGGGGGCGGGCCGGAGCAGCGGTTTGCTGTCTGGTCTGGGTTAAGAAATCATGATGAAATCATCGCCGGCGTCTAGGCTGGAGTTGCTGACGGCCTAGGCCCGTCAGCCCTCGCTGGCCCGCCGCAATCGTTTAGTCGAGCTGAATGCTGGTTTGGTCCGCAAGGTGGCTCACTCATTGAGTCGCCAAACGGGAGAGCCCTATGAAGATCTATTGCAAACTGGATTTTTAGGTCTGATTCGAGCGATTGAGCGCTTCGATCCTGACCAAAATCGCGCCTTGAGTTCCTTCGCCTTGCCGTATATTCGCGGCGCGGTGCTGCACTATCTGCGCGATCGCGCCCATCCCGTGCGCCTGCCCCGGATCTGGCAGGAGCTTCAGGCCCGCAGCCGCCGCGAGCAAGGGCGTTTGCGGGCGCGGCTGGGCCGTCCGCCTCGGGAGGCTGAGGTGGCGGCGGCCCTGGGAGTTTCCCTGAAGGACTTGCGGGCCTGTTGCCTCGCGGTGCAACAGTGTCAGCCCCTGAGCTTGGATGCGCCTCTTTCGCACCCCGAGGCGGAGCCGGCTGTAACCCTGGGGGAAACCTTGCCAGCGCCCCGGACGATGGACCCGGAGGTGAGGCTGTGGCTCGACAGTGCCCTTGAGCAGTTGGAGGACCGGACGCGGCAGGCGATCGCCTATGTGTATGACCAGGACTGGTCGCGCCGAGAAGCCGCCGCCGCCCTGGGGATTAGCCCGATGACCGTGACGCGCCACCTGCAAAAAGGCCTGGGCCAGTTGTCACAGTTGCTGGCGGCTTAGGGAGAGCGGCACCTCAAGCTGGTGGGCGGTCATCAGCGCATGATCGCCCAGCAGTTGTTCGGGCGGACCTGCGGCCACGATCTGACCCTGATCGAGCAGCAGAACGCGATCGCAAGTTTCGCGAATTAAATCCAAGTCATGGGAGGAGAGGATGTAGGCTTGGGGAGCCGCTTGCAGAAACTGGATCAGGCGACGACGAGCCCGCAGGTCGAGGCTAGCGCTGGGTTCGTCGAAGAGGATCAATTGGGGCTCCATGGCGAGGATGGTGGCGATCGCTACCATGCACTGCTCGCCGCTGGAGAGCTGATGGGGCACGCGCTCGGCCAAGTCAGTGACGCCCGTAACGGCTAGGGCGGCAGCCACCCGCTGCGCGATCACTGGCGGTGATAGGCCCAAGTTCTCCGGGCCAAAGGCCACATCATCGCGGACGGAGGGGCAAAAGAGCTGATCCTCGGGGTTTTGAAACACGAGGCCGATCTCGGGTCGAAACTGTCCCGGTTGCACCGGTTGATCACAGAGCCAAATCGCCCCCGCCGTCGGTGACAACAGACCGCAGGCCAGGAAAAAGAGCGTGGTCTTGCCCGCACCATTGGGGCCGATCAGGCCCAGGCGATCGCCAGCCTGGACTTGGAGTTGGAGACCCTTCAGGGTCGCCGGTCGGCCAGGGTAGGCAAAGTGCAGATCGGTGATCCGGAGCAGCGGCGTTGACATACGGTTATCCCAATTCTCGGACTCACGTTATCAGATTGCTCTCAGCCTAATCCCAATCCTGCCAAGCCCAGCGACTACGGAGGGCTTCTCCCTCCGGCCCCTCATCCCTCGAGGGCAGTAGGCGTAGTTGGGCTTTAGCCCTCTCTTTGGGGGAGCACTGAAGCGCAGCTATAGGGAGTGGCCTCACTCTAAATCGCTCTCTCAGCAGGAGAGGGACTTAGGGATTGTTTTGTCGAATGGGTGAAAGGGCTATACTCTCTAGGAACAGGAAGCTGCTAAGCAGAAATGGGACCCATCGCTGCTCGCTGGGCTGTCAAGGTTCAGTATCCATGGATACTCCTTACCCTTGGAGGTAAAAGCTACTCTACAGAGGCTTGTTGTTATCACTTAAAATCAGCGATTCTAGGTTCGGCTATCCCCAAGGTAATTGCCTCTAATTTTGTCGGAGTCTATACAGAGATACAGCTTGCTCAGCGATCACTTAAGCTGGGCCTTCGCCCTAAATCCCTCTCCCAGAGGGAGCGGGACTTTGAGAGCATTTTGTCAGATGGAGGAAAGGGCTGTAGGGGACAAATTAGCCGCAGGAGCTAGCCTGAAACCGGATCGACTGATTTTTTGTATCAAAATTAACGATGTTCGAGGGGGTTGACCCGTGCAGGTTCCTGCTTTGCAAAGATTAACAATCGTCGCTTTCCCCGCTGCTGACTCCCCTTGATGGCTACCTTCAAGCGCGATCCTGAGGTTTTGCTCACATTTCTTTAAGCAAACGGTTAATTCCACCCAACCTCCCTCTACGATCAAGAGCAACGATTGCTCTGCGGTCGGATATTTGATAAAAGTGCCTCTCAACCTATTAGAAAAAATGATTAATTGTCCCTGCTGTTCCCAACGCATGGTCCAATGCGTCGCCAAGCAGCGCACCTACTGGTACTGCCCGAGCTGCCGCCAGGAAATGCCTGATTTGCTCAATGTGATGATGACCACTTATCAGCGCCGGCAAGCGGCTCACTGCTCGGAGCTCCTGCCTCCAGTCACCCTCTCTGAGACGATGGTAGCCTCGCACTAGCCCCCACTTCGATGCTCAGCCCTTGAGCAAGCCCACCGGCCCCCGCCTTGCCGGGGCCTAGCAGCCCTAGGGCCGTAGAGACGCTAAGCGTTCCTCGCCTAGGGCTTCGTCATGCTGCCAGGTGCTCAGAGCGGCGAGGGCGCGATCGCGATAGGCCCCATACCGCTCCCGTTTGTTGCGAATGCGTTCCGCCAAGGGCGGGAGCAGGCCAAAGTTCGGCGGCATGGGCTGAAAGTGCTGCGGCGAGGCCGTGGTGATGAATTGAACCAGGGCGCCGCTCATGGTCGTCTCCGGCAGGGTGAGAGCAGCCTGCCCCCGCGCTAACCGGACGGCATTGGTTCCGGCCAACCAGCCCCCCGCGACGGCGGCGGTATAGCCCTCCGTGCCCGTGAGCTGACCCGCCGCCAGCAGGGTTGGGCGGGCGCGAAACTGTAAGCTGGGCTGCAACAGTTGGGGCGAGTTGATAAACGTGTTGCGGTGCATGACCCCCATGCGAACAAATTCTGCCTGCTCGAGGCCAGGGATCAGACGAAAGACCCGCGCTTGTTCCCCCCAGCGTAAATTGGTCTGGAAGCCGACTAAGTTCCACAATTGCCCTGACTTATCCTCTTGGCGCAATTGGGCTACCGCATAGGGCCGCTGGTCGCGGTTTTCGGGGGCGCGGAAATCCCCTCGTCGGGCATCAAACAGGCCAACGGGTTTGAGGGGTCCGTAGCGCATGGTATCTTCGCCCCGCCGGGCCAGCTCTTCAATCGGCAAACAGCCCTCAAAAAATTTTGCGGTCTCGCGCTCAAAATCTTTGAGCGGCGCTTGCTCGGCTGCACAGAGAGCTTGCCAGAACTGGAGATACTGCTCGCGGTTGAAGGGACAGTTGAGGTAAGCGGCCTCTCCCTTGTCGTAGCGGGAGGCCAAGAAGGCGAGGTCGCGATTGATCGACTCCCCGACCACAATCGGGCTGGCGGCATCAAAAAAGCTGAGATAGTCCAGGCCGGTGAACTGTTGCAGGTCCGCCGCTAGGGCGGGACTGGTGAGGGGGCCCGTGGCCAGGACCACGATGCCTTCGGGGGGCAACTGGGTCACTTCGTCTCGTCGCAACTCGATCAGCGGGTGGCTGGCTAGGGTGGTGGTTAACTGGCGGCTGAACACGGCGCGATCCACGGCCAGGGCTCCCCCGGCCGGAACCGCGTGGGTGTCGGCTGTGGCGATCACGAGGGAGCTGAGCTGGCGCAGTTCGGCGTGCAGCAGGCCGGCGGCGCGATCGCTCGCTTGGGCCCCAAAGGAGTTGCTACAGACCAGCTCGGCTAGCTCCGCCGTGTGGTGGGCGGGACTCTGGCGCTGGGGCCGCATCTCGTGGAGGACTACGGGCCAGCCAGCGTGGGCCACTTGCCAAGCCGCTTCTGTGCCAGCTAGGCCGCCGCCGATGACGTGGATGGGTTGGCGATCGCTTTTCATGGGTCTCTAAAAATCTCTTGTTGAATCCAATAGGCAGTCGTGCTAGACCAGGACCGAAATCCTTCTTACCAGAGGAGTTCAGCCGGGTGCATCTCGTTTTGGAGACTCTCCTTTGCCCTACCGGGGAGAAGGGGCCAGGGGATGTAGACGCGCAGCAGCTTCTCGCAGCGTGGGCAAACTTGCCTAACTGAGATGCACCCAGTTCAGCCAAGCATTATGACTCAATTTGAGCACTACCCTCTAGGCTATCGCGTTGGCCCTCGGGCAGCGAGCGCAGCCCCGCCCGTGTACCGAGAAACTGGCAGGAATGGGAGGCGAGGGCCGCCGCCGCCGCGAGGGCGTCTACCAAGTCGTGCTGGTCTAGGTAAGCACAAAACGCGCCGTGAAAAATGTCCCCGGCCCCCAGAGTATCAACCGCTTCCACTTGGGGCACGGGCAATATCCCCGATTCCCCCTGCTGCCAATACTGAATCGGCTGCTCTCCGGCCGTGATCGCCCCCTGCGCCACTCCCTTGGCCCGTAGGTAGGCCATCACATCATCGGCCGTTTGGCAGCCGGGGGGAAAGAAGTCGGCGGAACAGATGGCATAGTCCACGGCGGGCAACAGGGTTTCTAGGCCCAGCTTCCAACTGCCGCCGTCCAGGACCACGGGAATCTGCCGGGCTTGGGCTTGGCTGGCGATCGCCTGACTGGCGACCAACTGATGCCCATCTACTAACACCACCTGCGTTTCGTCCAGCAGACTGGGCGACAGCAGGGTGGGGTCCCCTTGGAGGCGACGGGCCTTAAGGGAGATGACCGCCCGCTCCCCCGTGCCCAGGAGGGTAATCGCAGATGACAGGGGCAGGGGCTGGTCATAGTCCGGCTCTAGATCGCAGAGACGGATATTCCACGCTTGCAAATCCGCCTGCACCAGTTCACGGGTCGCGTGCCGACCCAGGACAGACGCCAGGGTGGCCTGACCCCCCAAGGCTGCAAAGGCCACGGCCGCATTGGTAGCGGGTCCGCCAGCGGCGATCGCGCAATCCTGAGCCGCGATTTTCTCGTTGGGGCGCGGCAGGCGTTCGGCCTGGTAGATCACATCCAAGGTCGTGAGGCCCACAAAGAGTCCATAACAATTCATCCGTCGATTCCTCTAGAGTCTATTCATGCCATTGAGCAGCTCAGCCTCTTAACCCTGATAGTAGCGCTGCACACGTCTAGCTCAAAGAGGAACGCCTCGGCATCCTTGAGGCTAAGAGCAAAGAAGTCGAGGCTGTCTTAGCCAAGCTGAGAGCAGGATGCAGACGTGGGGCGCGATCGCCTGATGACTGGAACTTTCCGTACCCCTCTGGTGCCGAATCGGGGTGCAGCGTTCATTTTTGCGGTTCTTCGGCATTTAGTGTGGTGAGAATCGGCGAAACCACATTATGGTAGGGCTTCTGACGATTTTCAGGTCAGACAAAGCTTTCAGAAAGTTCAGATCCTTGCCCAGTAAGGGTTTTGGATTCCGATCGGTTTACACACCAAGGGCCGAAGAGCCAGGATTCGTGAAAGGGCTGTATCGGCAGCCGGAAAAATCATCCCTCTATTAGACGTATCCAAAAAGCCTCAAGCCCAACAGCCATCGACACTTCGAGGGTCTATGATCTCAGCCTCTTCTGATACAGGTTCCACGATAAACTGAGGCTTTCCGGTCAAATCATTAGTAGAATTGGTAGGTTCTCCAGGATCTAGGGTGGAAATGACCGAGCGCACGCGCCAGCGTCCCCAATCGCCTAGGGGCTTGGTCTCCAAGCTCAGAGCTGCTGAGGGTTTGGAGACCAAACCCCGACCGAGGCAAGGGTTGCTTCGCTGCACGAAATCACCGTGAATCCTGGAGAGCCGATCCCTTTTGTGCTCAGATCGAGGTTAAACGTTCATTTTTTCTTGGCTGTGTTCGCGCAGCGTCCCGGAGATTAGACACAAGAGGGCTGCATGAAAATCTCGGGTCCAGAAACTCGATCCAATCAACCCACCCCTGAATCCCCTTCCAGGCGGGAAGACTGGAGGATCTCCGCTTGAGAGGGGTGGGTTACGCGCATCGGGCAAGAGGATTCTGTATCAGTAGCTTAGCCTTGGCTGGCAAGGGTCACACTCGTGATAGACGGCAGGGCCTAGAACCACCCTAGCCGCCAGCAGGAGGGAGCGACTAACCGGACAGGGACTGGAGCCAGGACTGGAGGTAGGGCTGAATCTGCTCCACCTCCTCGGGCTCTAGCAACTGTAGCTGCTGGCCTGCTTGCTTGGCCGGCAGAAGCAGCGGCTCGAGGGGGGTGTAGATTTCATAGGCCCGCTCGTTGTGGTAGAACTCCGTGAGATAGAGCAACTCCTCTTCATCGGGCTCTGCTGCTTCTTCCTCCAGCTCCACCGTGAGAATATTCTCCTCCGCTGGCTCTGGCAATTCACCGGCGATCGTCAGCGTGTAGGCGGCATCTTGAAGGATAAGATTCTGCTCCGCCAAAACAGCGCGGGCATCGGGGAGCAGCTCGGCTAAGGCTTCGCTGTCCTCGATCCACGTCACCTCGGCGCTGTCGGCTTCGTTCTCCTCCCAGGTCAGCACCATGGCTGGGGCATCTACAGGCACAAGTAACAGGTAATCGGTTCCCGTGAGGTGGAAACTGTGTTCAACCCAGCAGAGGAGCGATCGCCCGGCTGCATCCTCGAGGGCAACAACTTGACGGTCTGCTTGACCGTTTTCGGCAAAAGACTTTAACGACATACATGTAGGGGAAAAGGCACGCTATTGTTTAAGCGTCTAACTTTATAGCCTAACATGGGCTAGTGCCTCCTGACCTCCGTGAGCCTAGGGGGGTGAACGAAAATTTTGCGCGGGATGTTTGTCCTCCTTCGCTCAGCCCTCACCCCAACCCCTCTCCCAAGTTGGGAGAGGGGCTTCTAGCTCCCCTGCTCCCAGCTTTGGGAGCAGGGGCTGGGGGGTGTAGACGCGCAGCGGCTTCTCGCAGAGGGGGCCCCGTAACGCTGTTCGCGCTAGCGTCGCGGAGCGATAGAGGGCGACCCTCTGCTCTTTGAGCAATCGCTCAAAATTCAGGGGAGCCGCGCTTTTTTCGTCCACCCGAGCCTAGGGAAGCGGTCCCGCCAAGGCTGAATTTCGCGATCGCCCACCGCGCCGGAGAGTCGAGATAGGCCCTATGATCAAAGATTGTTATCTGCCGCGTCCACGAGAGTTTGCCCGTGACCTTATCGTCTCGTCCTTCCGCACCTCGGCCCGATTTACACCGCCCCTGGCACGCGCAGCCCCTGGATGACACCCTCGCCACCCTCGGCACCCAGCTTGATCGCGGTCTCACGGAGGCTGAAGCCGGGGCCCGTCTGGCCTACTACGGCCGCAACGAACTGACCGAAACTGCCGGTCGCCGGGCCTGGCAAATTCTCTTAGAGCAGTTCGGCAACATCATGCTGCTGATGCTGATCGCTGTCGCTCTGATCGCCGGGGTGCTTGACTTTCTCGCCCTGCGGAGTGGCGACGCTGAGGGCGGCGTCCCTTTCAAAGACACGATCGCCATCTTAGTGATCGTTCTCCTCAACGGCCTCCTCGGCTACATCCAAGAAGTCCGCGCTGAAAAGGCCCTGGCGGCTCTCAAGCAAATGTCCTCCCCTCGGGTGCGGGTGTTGCGGGATGGGCAAGTGCTGGAACTGGACGCCCCCGATCTGGTTCCCGGCGATATTGCCTTCCTGGAGGCCGGAACGCAGCTAGCCGCCGATGGGCAACTGGCGGAAGCGGTGAACCTGCAAGTCCGCGAATCCGCCCTGACGGGGGAATCTCAGCCGATTACCAAGCAGGCAGCTTTGGCCCTGGAGGAAGATACGGTGTTGGGCGATCGCGTCAACATGGTCTTCACGGGCACAGAAGTCATGCAGGGACGCGGCACGATGGTGGTCACGGCCACGGGCATGGCCACCGAACTGGGCAAGATCGCCCAGTTGATCCAGTCCGTTGAAAACGAAAAGACCCCCCTGCAACGTCGCCTCACCCACCTCGGCAACGTCCTCGTCACCAGCTCCCTGGTCCTCGTGGCCCTGGTGGTCACGATTGGGGCCCTCCAGGCTGGGGACTTCAGCCGCCTTCGGGAACTGATCGAAGTTTCTCTGAGTATGGCCGTAGCCGTCGTTCCTGAAGGCCTGCCGGCTGTGATCACTGTCACCCTGGCTATTGGCACACAGCGTATGGTACGCCGTTACGCCCTGATCCGCAAGCTGCCCGCCGTGGAAACTCTGGGCAGTGTCAACACCATTTGCTCGGACAAAACGGGAACCTTGACCCAAAACAAAATGGTGGTCAAGGAAGTGGAAACCCCCGGAGGCGTTTACCAGGTCACGGGCGAGGGCTATGAGCCTCAAGGAACCTTTCTCAACGAGGAGGGACAGGCGATCGCCACCCAAGATTTTGCCGAATTGCAAGCCCTCCTGGTGGCCTGTACTCTCTGTAATGATGCCATTCTGAAACAGTCTGCTCCGAGCGAGTGGGTCATCCTTGGAGACCCCACGGAGGGGGCCTTGCTCTCCCTAGCAGGAAAAGCGCGCTTAGAGCGCCGTCTCCTCGACCGGGAGTTTGAGCGGGTGAGCGAACTCGCGTTCACCTCCGAGCGCAAGCGCATGAGCGTCATCTGCCAGACGACCGCCGTAGGCGATCCGGGCGAGGCCTACGTGATGTTTAGCAAAGGCTCGCCAGAGCTGCTCTTAGCCCGCTGCCGCTTCTACCAGTTTGGCCAGGAAGCCGAGGAACTCACGGCCGACCAGCGCCACCAGATCCTCGGGGCGAATAACCAGATGGCAGCCCGCGGCCTGCGGGTGTTGGGCTTGGCCTACAAGCTGCTGGAGGATGTCCCCTTGGTGGGCGTGGATGAGGACCCCGAGCAGGAGATGACCTGGCTGGGCCTGGTGGGGATGCTGGATGCACCGCGCCCGGAGGCGGCCCTGGCGGTGCAGCGTAGCAAGGAGGCCGGCATCCGGCCGGTGATGATCACGGGCGATCACCAGCTCACGGCCCAGGCGATCGCTCTGCAACTGGGCATCGCCGAACCCGGCAGCCACACCCTCACAGGTCGCGAACTGGAGAAGCTTTCCCAACAAGACCTGGAACTCAAAGTCGAATCCGTCAGCGTTTATGCCCGCGTCTCCCCGGAGCACAAGCTCCGCATCGTGCAGGCCCTCCAGCGACGCCATAAGTTTGTCGCCATGACGGGCGATGGCGTCAACGATGCTCCGGCTCTGAAACAGGCTGACATCGGCATCGCGATGGGCATCACGGGCACGGATGTCAGCAAAGAAGCCAGCGATATGATTCTGCTGGATGATAACTTTGCCACCATCGTCGCTGCGGCCGAAGAAGGCCGCGTGGTCTACACCAATATCCGCCGGTTTATCAAGTACATTCTCGGCAGCAACGTCGGGGAAGTGCTGACGATCGCCGCCGCGCCCCTCCTCGGTCTCTCTAGCGTGCCCCTGACCCCGCTGCAAATCCTCTGGATGAACCTCGTCACCGACGGCTTGCCGGCCCTAGCCCTGGCGGTGGAGCCGGCCGAGCCCGATGTGATGCAGCAGCCCCCCTTCAATCCGCGTGAAAGTATTTTTGCCCGAGGTCTGGGGGCCTACATTCTCCGCATCGGCCTGATTTTTGCCATCCTCAGCATTAGCCTAATGGTCTGGGCTTATCACGAAGCCCAGGGCAGCGACCAACCGGATAGCTGGAAGACCATGGTGTTTACGACCCTCTGCATCGCCCAGATGGGTCACGCCTTGGCAGCGCGATCAAACACGCGCCTGACGGTGGAAATGAACCCCTTCTCTAACCCCTATCTGCTAGGCGCTGTCACCCTCACCGTTGTCCTGCAACTGGCCCTGATCTATGTCCCCACCCTCCGCCACTTCTTTGGTACTCAGGTCTTGAGCCTGGAGCAACTGGCGATCTGTCTCGGGTTCAGCGGGATCATGTTTATCTGGGTCGAAGCCGAGAAGCTGGCAATCCGCCTGTACAACCAGTACCGCAAGGTGTAGGGGGTTGAGCCGAGTTTCTAAAGAGTCGGGAGTTGACAAGGTTTTGATGAACCCAAGACGGCAGCCGGACTTGTTCTCAAACTCACGCTAAAGTAGGTCAAGCGTCGTTCGCGCCAGTCGAGGGCTGGGCAACCGCTACCCCTGTCTGGTTCAGCCAAACCGCCCAGGGCCGGCGTGGTTTCGGTACAAGGTTGGAAGCCTGTGGTACGATGGCGGCTATGGCTAGGTTGCCCCCTAAGATCTTGGGGGTTTCGCTGGCGCTGAGATGGTTTCACGGTGATCGCCAGGGGGAATTAAATCCTTCCAGGTCAGAGGTAAGGGAGCTTGGCTTGGGAGCTGCATCGCTCCGCCAACCTTGTTAATACTGTCCGAGGAGACGTTTGCCAAAATCGGGCTGTAACCCTGCGGGTGACTCCCCCAATCTGGAGACTCTGGACCGGTCTACTCGGTAGCCACAGCCCAGCACCCCTTTGTTAAAGCCGTTCTTTCTCCTGACACCTGCTGCGTCGCTGCCAGTCTTCTATGACGTTTCACCAGTTGATCCTTTGGACCATCTGCCTCTCCTGCCTCTCGCTCTTGGCGCGAACCTTTTCCTCGCGCCACCATCGGGGCTGGGGGGCGATCGCTGGTCTCGTCCTCAGCATCGCTAGCCTGATCTTTTTCTATGTCGATCCCTACTGGGCCAGTCTGATCGGGGGCAGTCTCTGGCTGGTGTTGCTCCTCATCCCCTTGGCGGGTTTTGCCCGAGTCCATGCCCTGATTCATCAAGAACGCTACGGGGAAGCCCGCCGGATTGCTACCTACCTACGGTGGCTGCACCCGATTGACGGCTGGTTTGAGCAGCCGCAAATTCTCCAGGCCCTCGAACTGGGACAACAGGGACGAGCTGATGAGGCGATCATCAACCTGCGAGTGGCCGAACCCCTCGCCTCTCCCCTCGGCCGCAACGCCACCGCTCTCGTGCTGCTCATGGGGGCCCGCTGGGAGGAACTGCTGGACTGGATTCAGCAGCACGTCCCTGAAAATGTGCTGCGCCGCGATCCCTACCTGACCATCCACTACCTGCGGGCCCTGGGGGAGGTCGGCGACCTCAATGGCCTGCTCGGGGCCCTGGAGCGATCGCAACCCCACCTCGCCAAGGAAGCCAACCCCTTGGCCCTGAACCTCGCCCGGCTGTTTGCCCTCGCTTTCTGCGGCCAGACAGAGGAAGTTTGCCGCCTCCTCGCCGGGCCCCTCGCCAGCTATCCGCCCGCCATCCAGGTCTTTTGGCGGCTGACTACCCAGCTCGTCGCCCAGCCCGATCCCCGCCTGCGGGAGCACCTGCAACGCCTGCAAGCCGACACCCAGAGCCAGATCCTGCGCCAGGCGATCGCCTGGCGATTGAGCCACCCCCTGGCAGATCCCCGCCAGATCCTGAGCCCGACCTCACGGCTCCTCCTGCACCGTCTCAAGGGTGAATTGCAACAGGAAACCCGCTACGGCGGCCCCCTAACCCTCCGCCCTCAACGGGCCGGTGTCACTTATAGCCTCATCGGGCTCAATTTACTCGCCTTCCTGGCTGAGCTGACCCAAGGAGGCAGCGAAAACGCCACCACCCTGATCCGGCTCGGGGCTCTGCTGCCCGCCCAGGTGTGGGAGCAGGGGGAATGGTGGCGTTTACTGAGCGCCAATTTCCTCCACTACGGCTGGCTACACCTCAGCACCAACATGGCTGGACTCTACATCCTCGGCCCCTTTGTGGAACGCCACCTCGGCGCGTGGCGCTACTTGCTCGCTTACCTCGCGACCGGCGTACTCTCGATGCTGGCCTTTACGGCGATCGCGATCGCCGCCGCCCAGCCCCAGCAACTTCTAGTCGGAGCCTCCGCCGCAATCATCGGCATGGTCGGCGTCTTGCTAGCCCTGCTGCTCCGGGGCTGGCGTCGCGACAAGAGCACCCTCGCCGCTAAGCGCCTACGCCTTATCCTGATCATTATCGGGCTACAGATCCTCTTCGATCTGCTCATTCCCGAAGTCAGTGTCCTCGCCCACCTCCTCGGTCTCAGCATCGGGTTCCTCGCCGGCCAACTCTTCCTCCTCACGCAGCCCCAGCGCGAGTAAATCCAAACTAGAATGTACCCATCTTCTACCCAGTGCTTAGCAGGTTGAAACCCTTGATACTGCCGTAGTTGGGCTTTAGTAGCTCCTCGTGCGTCAGCTCGCGATCGCGCTGAAGCGCAACTACAGCTATTTGCTAGCTTGAGGAGAAAAGTTTGGGGTGAGGGCTACGCACCTCCCTAGCCAGAAAAACGCTGTCTATTTCCCCCACAGCATCCCTACGTCAACTCAACCTACAGAACCCATCGTCAAAATGGGCCAAACCGTCAGAACATGAGCTTACTTTTAATCGCCCTACCAGCGCTGGTCTGGGGTTTACTCGTGCGAATCTTGCAACGGCCCTTGAACTGGCGTGCCGCCATCTTAGCTGCCAGTGTGTTGTGGGGTTCCAGCCTCACCTTGCTAGTGGAAGGGCTGAGCATACTTCACAGCTTGACTCGACCCGCGTTGCTCAGTGGCTGGTTGCTCATCGGTTTAGCTCTGTACTGGATCGGCCGTCGCCAATCTTTGCCCTTTCTGCACCCTCTACACCTAAGTTTACAGATATGGCAACTTCCAGAATATCTCACGATTCTCCTACTTGGCGTCGGCGTGATCGTCGGTGGCACCGGCCTCACGGCCATCCTGGCAGCACCCAATAACTGGGACTCCATGACCTACCACCTGCCGCGCGTCCTCCACTGGCTCCAAAACCATCGTGTTGCCCATTACCCGACCGCGAACTTACGGCAGCTCTATCAGCCTCCTTTCGCAGGCTATGCCATTCTCAACTTCCAGATCTTAGCCGGGGGCGATCGCTTCGCTAACCTCGTGCAGTGGCTCAGCTCGATCGGTTGCCTGATCGGCGTTTCCCTGCTAGCTCGCGAACTGAGGGCAAGTCCCCTGGGTCAAGTCTTTGCTGTGGTCTATGCCGCAACCTTACCGATGGGAATTTTGCAAGCCTCCAGCGCCCAAAATGACTACATTTGTGCTTTTTGGCTGGTGTGTTTGAGTTACTTCGTTGTGGTAGCAATTCGTAGGTCGTTAGCGCAATCATCCGTCGTCTTAATTGGTCTTAGCCTTGGCTTGGTCGTGCTCACGAAAGGTACAGGTTACATCTTTGCCCTGCCCCTCATGGTCTGGCTCTTCTGGGCACGATGGCCGCATTTCCAAGCTCAACCGAGGCTACTGCTCTCCATCGTCAGCTCACCGCTTTTGCTAAACGCTGGTTTCTACCTCCGCAACTTACAACTCTTTGGGACACCGCTAGCCACAGGTCAAGAGCAATATACCAATGAGCTGTTTACCTTAACTGGATTGATCTCCAATCTAGTCCGTAACTTGGCCCTACACCTACCATTGCCATTATTAAACTCTGAATGGGTACTTCAGGTTGTACAAGCAATCCACACCTTTTTGGGTATCTCAACCAATGATCCGCGTACTAGCTGGCAAGGAGCTGATTTCGCCATTGTCTCGATCTCAACCTTTGAGAATCTTGCTCCGAATCCACTGCATTTCTATCTCCTGGGCGGGGTGTTCATCCTCGGTCTTTGGCAAGGACTAAGGGCTGGACTTGAGACGGGTGCATCTCAGTTAGGCAAGTTTGCCCCCATCCCCCGGCCCCTTTGCCCTACTTGGGAGAATGGGGGAGTATCCAGTGAGGCGCACCCACTTGGGACTGGGTTAACCGGTCTTCAGCAAGCTCGCAAGACTGGAGTTTTTGAGTATAGTTTAGTGATTCTGGCGATGTTTGTCCTCTTCGTTTTCTTGCTCAAGTGGCAACCTTGGAATAGTCGTCTTCACTTACCTCTGTTCATCCTCATCGCGCCGGTTGTAGGTAAGGTATTAGATCGCACTAACTATGAACGCCTCACCGCTTATTTGAGCAGCTTTTTACTCATCACCGCTCTCTTTTGGCTCCTGTTCAATGAAACGCGCCCCCTGGCTGGCCAGGATACCCTGTTCAACACACCTCGCCTCGATCAGTACTTCTGGTCCCGGCCAGATCTTTACCCTGACTATGTGGCCGCGAGCCAGCAGATTGCGGCTCAGAATTGCCCTCAAGTTGGATTGCATTTAGGAGGCGATGATTGGGAGTATCCCTTGTGGGTTTTGCTAGCCCCTCAGCAGGTTGAAATTAGGTCTGTAGGGGTAGAAAATGAGTCGCGATCGCGCCCGCTTCCCAATCCCCAATTCTCACCCTGCGCCATCTTGTACCTAGGGGCTACGGCTGAGCCGGAACTAGCAACATCCTTCGGCCCGTTTCACCGCGTTTGGACAGGAGACTCCCTCCGTTCTTCCCTCAGTGGTCAACTTTTGTCCCTGTATGAACCTCGCCCTAGAGAGGGTGCATCTCACTTTGGAGACTCCCCTTCGTCCTACTTGGGAGAAGGGGCCGGGGGATGTAGACGCGCAGCGGCTTCTCGCAGAGTGGGCCAACTTGCCCAACTGAAATGTACCCCCTAGAGACAGCCCTCAGCTTCCTGAGCTTGTACATAGCGGCTCCACATTGTTTCATAGGCCTGCTCCATCTCGCGGGTAAATTGGCGGCCGTGCCAGAGGGGGGCTGTTCGCCGCCCTTGGCGTAATTGCCAGGCTACTTTTTGCCGCAAGTTAGCATCTGTACCGAAACGGACTCCCCACTCGACATACTCGGCATCACTCCAGGCTATCCCTTCAGCAACTCCAGCATTTATCAACATTGTGTAGCTATTGCGAGCCGAAAATTGTTCCCCAACGCGCGTTACCAGCGGCACGCCCATCCAGAGCGTTTCCATGGTCGTGGTGGCCCCGTTGTAGGGATAGGTGTCGAGGACAATATCAGCCAGCCCTAAATTCGCTCGATGGGTGGCTTCTGTGGGATCGACATCCAGGAAGCGAAGGCGATCGCGCGCGACTCCCTCCTGATCTGCAAGCTGATAAAACGATTCTTGCATCGCCTCAGTATCAGAGGAGCCCTTAAGCAAAAAGTAGCTGTTAGGAACTGCCTTGATAATTTGTAACTGTAAGCGCATGGTATCAGGGTGGCGCTTATAGCCTTTTTGCACACTGTAGTAGAGGACGGCCTCGGGGGGAACTTGGAGATCCTCCCGGCGGCGGGTTGGAAGGCCTACTTCAAAGCCATCAATGGCGAGATAGGTTTGAGGCAAGCGATAGATGGTTTCACGATAATAGGCCTGGGCGGTAGCGGGCAGGACATAGGGATCGGCGATGAAGTAGTCAATGGCCGGTAGTCCCGAGGCATCCCAACCGAGCCAGGTTACTTGCACAGGCGCTGGTTTCAAGGCCAAGGTGTTGCACGTTAGATCGGTGGTAATGCTATCGAGATCGATCAGCACATCGACTTCATCGCTGGCAATTTTTTGGGCGAGTTCGTAGCCATCGGCTGATTTGAACGTGCGATCGCCCTGACTCACATACCACTCTTGTAGGGGGTTAAAACTGTCCGGAGTCGCAACCATGTAGAGATAAATCTCAAAGCGATCGCGATCATGGTGCTGGATCAGCGATCGCGTCAGCCAGCCGACCGAATGAGTTTTCAGGCAATAGGACAGATAGCCCAACCGAAGCTTCGGGCGAGGTTGCAGTTGGTCTTGCTGGCGGCGCTGGTAGTGGCGGTGTTGATAGCGCTGGTAGCGGTCCTGGAGCTGGTATTGAATGTGGTGTTGACACAAGGCCGCTACTTGGTTTTGCAAGTGGCGATTTTGGGCTGGTGTATCACGAAAATAAGGGGCAAAAAAGCAGCTATTATGCAACCGAGATACTTGGAGCGGGGTTAAGTCTTTCGGAACCTGGGCGACTAAGGCCTGGAGGTGTTTTTCAAGTTCATGAAAGACCATCTTAGCCTCAGACCAATGACCTCCGGTAGACATCAAGGCCTTAATGGTCAGCTTATCGCCAAACACTAAATCGGGCAGATTTGTCGCCCGACCTCGAAAGCGATAGGCTGTCGTAATTCCCGCTTCGTAAGCATCAGAATCCTGGTAGAAATTAGACAGGTGACTGAGGATTTCAGTATTCTGGGGCTCCAGGGTCAGAATCAGTTGGCAGAGGTGAATAGCCGCCTCCATCTGCCGCTTGAAGAGGCCGAGATCCAAGGCTGCGGGGGACAAGATCGCGGTTAATTCCTGAGCCCGTTCTGGGTGCGGGGCGGCCCAGGCTGCGCTGGCCGCGAGAAAATCCAAGGTGGCAGGGTGGGAGGGGTCACGGTTCAAGGCCTCGCGCACGACCCAGCAGAGCAAGTCCCCCGAGAGCGGGGCCTCGGGTTGCTCCCGCAGCAGGGCCGCGACCGGGATCTGCTCAAAGTCCGCGCCGCTGAAGGCTGGCTGTTGCAGGCGGAGGCGGAGGAGGTGTAGGCTATTTTCCAGGTCTGCTGGCTCCAGTTCCTGAAGCTGCTGCCGCAGGAGCAGAGCTGCCTCGAGCTGCTCGCGTTCCTCGTGCTGCTGGGCCGCTTGGGTGAGGCGCTGGGCTAGGTCGCGGTGCCATTGTTCGCTCTGGGCGGTGTCCCCGTCTAGGAGGGCGGTGAGCCAGGTAGCTTGGGCTTCCTCGGTGCGATCCTGAAGTAGGAGGAGCAGGCCGAGGGTCCAATAAAGATCCTTGCACGCGGGGGTGAGGGCGATCGCCTGCTCCACGAGTTGAGCCGCCTGCTCGTACTGCCCCGCCTCACAGGCCAATTGAACCTGCTGCTCCCACTGTGACCCATCCAACATAAATTTCAGTGCTGCCAGTATTCTGCGCCTTGGTCTCTGTACTTGCAGGATACCCAGACACGGTGCTTTGGGGAACTAATACGGAATCCGCTAGCCAGAAGAGCAATCAGAACGTCGAGGCCTTACAAGCACGACCTCCAACTGTCGTTGCGCTTCAGCGCGCCCCCAGAGGGCTAACGCCCAACTATGCCTACTCCCGTTTGGTGATGAGGAGCCGCAGGAGGGCGATCTTCTTCTTAACCGTTGTTTGGTTTGAGGGTTTTCGATCGCCCCGAGATCCAGGATAGGTTCGGTATTTTCCAAGCTACCTTGAGCTTGGCTCAGGGTAGGCCTAGGCCCACCCCAAGCGCTTTGGCAGCCGGACTAGAGACGAGCCATGACCGCCCGGGCGGCGGTCAGGGTTTGCTCGATCTCCGCCTCCGTGTGGGCGAGGGAGGTAAAGCCGGCCTCGAACTGGGAAGGAGCCAAGTAGATGCCATGCTCTAGCATCCCACGGTGGTAGCGGGCGAACTTTTGCAGGTCTGACTGCTTGGCAGCTTCGTAGTTGTGGACTGGACCAGGGCAGAAGAAGAGGCCAAACATGCCGCTGATGTTGCCGCCGCAGGTGGCGTGGCCCGTGTCCTGGGCGATCGCCAGCAGCCCGTCCACCAGTTGCCGCGTGACCCGCTCCAGGTGCTCATAGGTCCCCGGTTTTTGCAGCAGCTTCAGGGTTTCGATGCCCGCTGTCATCGCTAGGGGATTGCCCGAGAGGGTTCCGGCCTGGTACATGGGCCCGGCTGGAGCCACCATCGCCATGATGTCGGCCCGGCCGCCGTAGGCTCCTACCGGCAGGCCGCCACCGATGACCTTGCCCAGGGTGGTCAAGTCCGGGGTGACACCGAACTTTTCTTGGGCTCCCCCGTAGGCAATACGGAAGCCGGTCATCACTTCATCAAAGATCAGCAGCGCCCCCTGCTCCTGAGTCAACACCCGCAGCCCTTCTAAGAACCCCGCATCGGGGGCAATAAAGCCCGAATTTCCCACGACGGGCTCGAGGATCACGCCAGCGATTTCTCCTGGATTCTCCGCAAACAGGGTCTTGACCGCTTCCAGGTCGTTGTAGGGAGCCGTGAGGGTGGCGGCGGCGGTGGATTTGGGCACGCCGGGGGAGTCAGGCAGGCCTAGGGTGGCCACGCCAGAACCGGCCTTAACTAAAAACATATCGGCGTGACCGTGGTAGCAGCCCTCAAACTTGACCACCTTCTCGCGGCCGGTGAAGGCCCGCATCAGTCGCAGCACCGACATACAGGCCTCGGTACCGGAGTTGACAAAGCGCACAAGCTCAATGCTGGGGACGGCGGCAATCACCATCTCGGCCAGGATATTTTCCAATTCACAGGGGGCGCCGAAGCTCGTACCCTTATCCAAGGCCCCGTGGAGGGCTGCGATCACGTCCGGGTGGGCGTGGCCGCAGATGGCTGGGCCCCAGGTTCCCACATAGTCGATGTATTCGTTCCCATCGGCGTCCCAAATGCGCGCGCCGCTCACGCGGTCAAAGACGATCGGCTGCCCGCCGACGGACTTAAAGGCACGCACCGGCGAGCTCACTCCCCCCGGCATTAGTTTCTGGGCAGCGCTAAAGATTTCCTCTGATTTGCTGGTTTTAAATGCAGTAGCGACCACAAGTTTCTCCTTAAAACATCACTGGGCAAGACCTAAGGGGATTGCAGACCCGAAGGGGTCTGGGATTCAGCCCCCGCACAACCCGGTTTTCCCAATTCCGATG
The DNA here is from genome assembly GCA_964397305.1 of uncultured bacterium. Classification (GTDB taxonomy): domain Bacteria; phylum Cyanobacteriota; class Cyanobacteriia; order Cyanobacteriales; family Spirulinaceae; genus JAAUTY01. Next base: position 62,114 of record CAYNIP010000012.1, on the reverse strand, counting down.
ACCAATTCATTATCCTAGCGAGCGATCGCCGCTTCTGCCACCAGTCGGATGTGGCGGGGGTGGACGAAATTTTATGCGGGATGTTGGTACTCCTGCGCTAAACCCTCACCCCAACCGCTCTCCCAAGTTAGGAGAGGGGCTTCTAGCTCCCCTGCTCCCAGCTTGGGAGCAGGGGCCGGGGGATGGAGACGCGCAGAGGCTTCTTGCAGAGGGGGGGCGTAACGCTGAAGAGGGTTATGCTCTGTTCCTGGAACCATCGCTCAAAATTTAGGGGAGCCGCACTTTTTTTCGTCCACCCAGAGGCGGCACCCTAGGACAAGAGCTGAGATGGCAATGCTATGATGAACTCGGAATTGATCGAGATTATCCGGTATGCGGGCTCTGCCCGCCGTAGTAACTCACAGCCTGACCCTCTCGCCTTCGCCCCCTGCACGACCAAGGAGACCGTCATGGATACGCTCGGCTATACTCACATGGCAGCCGCTTACGAAGAGCTTTACGGGCCCCTCGGCCTGCGCTCCTTTGAGCTGCCACGGCTAAAACTGACCAGCGCGATCGCGATCACAACCCTGATCCTAGTCAGCGGCCTCACAGCCCTCGTCGGCTCAGCCTTCGCTCCCAACGGCGTCAACCCCCATCACCAAGCCCCAAGCCTTTAGGGGTTCGGCTTGAGTCTGTTGTCGGGGCAGGGTCTCAGGCTCCTGCCCTTCTAAACCCTTAGAGCCAGTCACGATGCAGCTACAAGTTCCCAGTATGGTTTGCCAAGCCTGCGCTCAGGCGGTCACGCAAGCCGTGCAATCCCTAGACAGCCAGGCTACCGTCACCATCGACCTCAGCAGCAAGCAGGTCACGGTGACGAGTGAAGCGTCCTTGGCAGCCGTGAAGCAAGCGATCCTGGAGGCTGGTCACGAAGTGGCCTAGTGCTCCGGGCTGATGAGCCCAGCAGCGGGGGGTCACTCGGCTGCGAACCCTGTCCTGTCCGTGGCTTCAGTCTCAAGGCCCCCAAGACGATTCAGCGGCCAGAAGCGCACCGCCGCCCGCCCAATGATCCGATCCATCGGCACAATTCCCCAACAGCGGCTATCGTAACTGTTGCGGCGGTTGTCCCCCAGCACCAGGTAGGAATCGTCAGGAATGGTGACGGGCTCCGAGAGGTAGGGCTGTTCGGGCTGCAAGTCACAGATTCCCACCTCTGTCACATCCTCCTCAGCCACATAGTCTTCCGTCAAAGGCTGATCGTTGATGTAAACTCGGCCGGCCCGTAGCTCCACGGTTTCCCCCGGCAGTGCCACAATGCGCTTAATGAAAGCATCGTGGAAGTTGCGAGCTTCGAGGGTCTCCGTTGGCTGAAAGACGATCACATCGCCCCGGACTGGGGGACGGAACCGGTAGCTGATTTTCTCGATCATGAGGCGATCGTTGACTTCCAGCGTCGGCAGCATGGATTCTGAGGGAATGTAGCGGGCCTCGGCCACAAATTGACGAATTCCAATCGCGAGAAACCCAGCCATTGCCAGGGTTTTCAGCGCTTCCAACCAAGGATTCGAGGATTGAGTCATGCGGTCTGGGGCAAAAAGGAGCGTGAAGGATAATGTGACACTGGCTGTAGAGTCTGTGTGCCATAAGCCTCTATTCTAATGAAGTTATGAACAATCCCGCTACCCCTGAGTTTGAACCCCTGTCGGCAACCCCGCCGGAAGCCTTGCTGATTCGCCAGGCTCGAGTCCTGCAACCCGACAGCTCGTTCTCGGTTCTGGATGTCTTGGTGCGCCACGGCCGCATCGAGGCGATCGCCCCCAATCTGACCAGCCCCGGCCGCAGCCTCGACGCCAGCGGCCTGAGTCTCTTCCCCGGCGTCATTGATCCCCAGGTGCATTTCCGGGAACCGGGCCTGGAGCATAAGGAGGATTTGTTCACCGCGACCTGTGCCTGTGCGCGCGGCGGTGTCACTTCCTTTTTAGAGATGCCCAACACCAAGCCCTTGACCACCACCCAGGCTGCCCTCGAGGACAAGCTGCACCGAGCGGCGCAGAAGTGTTTGGTGAACTATGGCTTCTTCATGGGCGCAACGCCGGAGAATTTGCCCGATCTCAACACGGCGAGTCCCACCTGCGGCATCAAGATTTTCATGGGCTCGGCCCACGGAGCCCTCCTCGTGAGCCGCGAAGCCGAGTTAGAGCCGATCTTTGCCAGCGGCCGGCGCTTGATCGCGGTTCATGCCGAAGATCAGGCCCGCATCCACGCGCGCCGTCAGCAGTTTCGTGGCCGCACTGATCCGGCCGTTCACTCCCAGATTCAAGACGAACAGGCAGCCCTGAACGCGACCCAGTTAGCCCTGAAGCTGTCGAACAAGTACCAGCGCCGCCTGCACATTTTGCACCTCTCCACGGGGGTTGAAGCGGAGTACTTGCGTCAGGAGAAGCCCCCCTGGGTCACAGCGGAGGTGACGCCCCAGCACCTGCTGCTCAACACCTGGGCCTACGAGAACCTCGGCACGCTGGCCCAGATGAATCCGCCCCTGCGATCGCCCCAAAACAACGAAATCCTCTGGCAAGCTCTACAGGATGGCGTGATCGACTTCATTGCCACGGACCACGCCCCCCACACCCTCGAGGAAAAGGCAAAGGGCTACCCCAATACCCCCTCAGGAATGCCGGGAGTGGAAACAGCCCTGCCCCTAATGCTCACCCAGGCCAAGCAGGGACGCTGTACCTATGCCCAGGTAGCCCAGTGGATGGCCGCCGGCCCAGCGGCCGCCTACGGGATTGCCAACAAAGGGAAACTCCTGCCGGGCTATGATGCTGATTTAGTCCTCGTGGATCTCGATCAAGAAAAGCCCGTGCGTCGGGAAGACGTGGTATCGAAATGTGGCTGGAGCCCCTTTGAGGGCTGGCAACTGGTGGGCTGGCCCCAGTACACCCTGGTCGGCGGCCAGATCGTCTATGAGCGCGGCCAGATCCACACGGAAGTACGCGGGCGCGCCCTCCAGTTTACGGCCGACTAGCCCCGTCCCCTTCGCTCGGCTACCTCTCAATTAGGCAAGTTTGCCCACTCTGCGAGAAGCCGCTGCGCGTCTACGATGACGGTCGCTCCAGGCCTCCCGCTGCAACCCTGACGGGCCGGCCCCTCAGCGCATCACCCGCAACTGTTGCTCGCGGCGCAAGAGGCTATCGCAGAGCACGCGGATGATGTAGCCTTCGAGGCGGCTGGCCAAGTCCGGTTGCTCCTGCTGCATTTGCTCAAAGGCGGGGCGAGTCAGTTCGTACAGTTCACTGGCGACCTCGACCACGACTTGAGTTGAGAGGGGGGCTTTGCCATAGAACCGCATTTCTCCGAGCACACCGCCAGCACTCACTCGTTGCAACCGCTTGGTTCCCGCCTCTGCTAAGTCGAGCAAGACACTGATCCGCCCCGAGGCGACAAAGTAGAGGCTATCCCCGGCGGTGGCCGCGAAGACATCTTGCCCAGGCTGAAATTGTCGGGGTTGCAGGTAGGCCAAAAAAGCCTGCGCCGCCTCGACCTCCGGCAGAAATTGTCCCTGGAAATGCTCGACCAAGCTGAGGGTGGGAGCTGTCCCTTGGCCCCAGGATTGCAAGATTTGCTCCTCGCACCACTCCAAGCCGCGATCGAGGTCGGCCTGTCGTTGGCAGGTGGCCGTGGCAGCGGGCTGCTCTCCTGACGGCGGGAGGTTGGCCCCGCCCCCCTGCTGGAGTTGCTGGCGAAACTCGTCGGAGAGGTTGGTGAAAACAAGCTGGAGCTGGCGGCGCTGGGCAATTTTTAGGATCTTGTTGCAACTGGAGACCGCCGAGGCATCCAGGCCGATGACTCGACGGAAGTCGAGGAGGATGAACCGGATCGGGCTCTCGGGGGCTTGGACGCGATCGCGCACCTGATTCAGCAAATAGGTGGCCGTGCCAAAAAAGAGGAAGCCGCGCAATTCCAGCACCAAAATTTGCTCCCCCTGAGCTTGGAGGTACTCCCGCGCCGCCGCCGAGCGCTCGACATTGCTGCGGAGAGTGCGCCCGGACTGCACATCCCGCGCCACATCCACATGGCTATAGCAGTACATGAACCAGAGCACACTGAGCAGGAAGCCGAGGGCAATGCCAGCGAGGAACCCGGCGACCGGGATCGCGATGATCATCACCACCACGATCGCGTAGTCCAGGCGGGGGAGCCTGAACCAGGCCTGGTAGAGCCACTGCCACAACAGGGTTAGGCCCAGATAGAGCAGCAAGGCTCCCAAAACTGGCTTGGGGCAATAGCTCAGGAGTTGGGCGCCGAGGACCAGCACGGCGATCGCCGGCAAGCTGGCAAAGAGACCGGTCAAGCGACTGCGGCCGCCGATTTCATGGACTAGCAGCGTGCTGGGGAGGGCCTGGCTGCCGGGCATGCCGCTGCCGAGGCCGGCGACCAAGCTGGCTAGGCCTACTGATTGCAGCTCCTGGTTGAGGCTGATGTCTTGCTCCACCACCAGTTCAATGGCACTGTTGCTCAGCACCAGGGAGAGGAGGCTCACCGCCGCGACCGCGAGCAGGCTGCCGCTCTGGCTGGCGATCGCCGACCACTGCACCGCTCCCAGATCTCCCCAGCCCAGGGGTTGCCAGAGGCCCCCTTCCGGAAAGGGGCCCAGCAGCCAGCCCTGGGCCCGGGCAACCGCTAGGGGCTGACCTTGGGCGAGGAGCAACCCATAGAAGGCCACGACCAACCCCAGCAGGGTTCCCGGCATCACCCAGTAATGCTGGAAGCGATGGGCGGCCCCGAGGAGCAGGAGCGTGAAGAGCAGGCCCAGGCTCCAGTGGGCCAAGGCTTCGGGTTGCCCTAAGGCCGGGAGCGTGGCCCAGGTCAGGGGCTGGTCGCAGGTCACTTGAAAAAAACCGTCTACCAGCAGCCAGCCCGTCCCGGCCATGAAGCCGCCGACCACGGGATAGGGCACGAGGCGGATCGCATTGCCGAGCTGAACCCGACCGAGGGTGAGGAGCAGGGCACCGGTAAGCAGGGCGCTGAGGGCGATCGCCATCACCACTGTCACCCAGACCGTCTCCGAGGCCGCCCCCGGTCCTAGGCGAGCGGCCAAGTCACTGGCCATGAGGGCGAGGATGGCGGTGGGGGCCGCCAGGGGCGTGACGATCATCCCGGGCAGGGCGCTGGTGAGACCGGCGATCGCGCTGATCAGGCCGGTGCTAAAGACCGTGAGCCCGATCCCCGTCGCCAAGTGCTCCGAGAGGCTGCCCGAGAAGATCAGAGCCGCGTAGGAGATGGCGCGAATCGTGCCGATGGCCCCGGCGACGAGGCCGGCCGTGAGGCTGGGAATTAGGAGTTGAGGGCTTAAGGCGGCTGTGAGCTGAGCCGTGACCAGGAGCAGACGAGGGCGGAGGGTGGCGTCTTGGGTCATGCCCCACCTCATCCCAGGGTTGCGAGGGTAGCAGCCGGGCCGACGAGGGAGATGTAGGGAGAATCGCTGAAATAGCGCTGAGCGGCGGCCTGGGCCTGGGCGGGCGTCACCTGAGTCACCGCCGCTTGGAATTGTTGATCAAACTCGAGCCCGACTTCAATGGCTTCATACCAGCCATAGAGGTGGGCGATTTCAGCATTCGTCTGCTTGCCGAGTGCGTATTGCCCGAGGACCTTATTTTTCGCCGCTTGCAGCTCCTCTGCGGGCAGCTCCACCTCCCAGAGGCGTTGCATTTCCCGTTGCAGACTGGCGATCGCCACCCCCGTATTCTCCGGCGCGGTGCCCAAATAAGCCGCGAACTGGGACGTATCGCGGCGGGTCGGGTAAAAGGCCGAGACATCGTAGGCAAGGCCGCGCTTCTCGCGCAGCTCCACAAACAGGCGGCTTGACAGGCCGTTCCCCAGGTAGGTATTGAGCAGCTTGAGCACTGCATAGTCCTCATGGCAAGCGGGAGGCGTGAGGTAGCCCAGCATCACCACCGCCTGCTGGGTTTCCTGGGCCGTCTGGCAGCGGCGGGGACTGGCCACCAAGGGCACTAACTGCGGGGTCGGCGGTGGCAGGGCCGGAGCCGGCCAATCCCCAAAGACCGCCTCAACCAAGGCCAAGGCCGCCGCAGGCGTCAGGCAGCCCGTGATACTGATCACCAGCGTATCGGGGCGGAAGTGCTGTTGGTGATAGGCCACCAAGTCCTCCCGGTCTAAGGCGGCGATCGTCGCCTCAGTTCCCAGGACCGGCCGCCCATAGGGATGGTCGGGATACATGGCGGCCCGCAGTTGGTTGTAGGCGACGCTGAAGGGGCGCTCCTGTTGGGCGCGCAAATTTTGCAGGGTGAGATGTTGCTCCAGGGTCACTTCGTCCGCCGGAAAGCTGGGGCAGCGACTCAGCTCCCCCACCAGATGCAGCAGGGCGGCAAAATCTGCGCCCACGGTCTTGAGGCCGATCGTGAAATAGTCGCTGGCGGCCTCCGTGCCCAGACTCGCCCCGACCGACTCCACGCAGTCGGCGATCGCCACGGCCGAGCGTTCCGTTGTGCCCTTAGTCAACATCGTCGCCACCAGATGGGAGAGGCCCGCCTGTTCCGGTCCTTCCCAGCAACTGCCCACCCGCCAGAACAAGCGGGCCGCCACAATATCCGCCGCATTATTTTCCACCGCAATCACCGTGATGCCATTCGGCAGCACGACACGCTCCACGGGAGGTTGAGCAAGGGGGAGGTGGCGATCAACAGGTTTGAGCACGAGTTCCACTAGAGCGAGCGCACCGTAACAGCCGCGTAGCATTCAGGGTTCAGATAGCGGCTGGCGATCATCTGAAGCTCGCTGGCTTGAAGGCGTTGGATGCGTTCAGGATACAGCACCGACAGCTCCGGCGTCGCGATCGTGCTGTAGTAGCCATAGAGGCCGGCCAATTGCGCTGGCGTCTCCGTCGAAAAAGCGTAATCGTTGCCGAGTTGCCGCTGGGCGCGAGCGAGTTCGGTCGGTGCTACCAGTTGGCGTTGCAAGGCTGTAACTTGCTCCACCAGCAGGGCCTCCACGAGTTCCAAATACTGAGGCTCCAGCCAAGCGGCGATCGTGAGTAAACTGGCTCCTTGTTGCAGGGAGAACTCGCTGCTGATATCCAGAACCAAGCGCTGCTCCTCCCGGAGTTCCCGCACCAGCCGCGAGGAGCGCCCCCCCGCCAAAATCGCCGCGATCACGTCCAAGCCAAAGGCCGTATTCAAATCCTCCACCCCCGGCGCGAGCCACCCCAGCAGCAACCGAGCCTGTTCCAAACGTGGCAGACGCAGCTCCGTGCGGCGGCTGCCGGCCAGGGGCTGGGGAGTGCGGCGGGTTCGCGGTGGACACTCAGAGCGCGTGCTGAAGGGGTTAAAGGTCTCATGGACCAGGGATAAGGTTGCCTCCCGATCTAGGCCGCCAATGACGGCGACCGTCATGTTGTCGGGTTGATAGAGCGTGCGGTGAAAACAGCGCATCTGGTTGGGGGTACGCTCCCAGATTTGCGCTTCCGTTCCTAAAATTGAGCGGCCGTAGTCAGCATCTTGGTACAGGGTCTCGCAGAGGGCCTGGAAGGCGAGCCAGTCGGGATCATCTTGGCAGGAGCGAATTTCTTCCAATACCACATCTCGCTCTCGGGCAAACTCTTCCTCCGGGATCGCCGCATCGAGCAGAATGTCGGCAAAGTAGGGCAGGGTCAGGGGGAGATTCTGGGCCGCCGTAGCGATGAAAAAGTGGGCATAGTCGTGGCTGGTGGCCGCATTGGTAATGCCGCCGCTGGTCTCGATCGCCCAGTCAAACTCTCCGGGAGCCACGCGCTGGCTGCCCTTAAAGATCATGTGCTCCAAAAAGTGAGCCATCCCATACCAGTCATCCGGTTCAGCATTCGTGCCAGCTCGGACCCAGACATCGACCACCGCAACGGAGGTGGCCGGCAAATGCTGGTGAATCACTGTCAAGCCGTCATCGAAACGGCAGATCGCCGCCGGAAAGTCAATCGCGGCAGCAGGCGCGCAGGATAGTTGTTGCAAGGTGCTAACGGGAACGCACTGTGATTTGCTATACTATCTTGCCGCTTCCAGATAATCTGGGTAATCTGATACAAAATGCCATCTTAGGGGATGCGATCGCGCCTTTCCCGATGCCAATTGAGATGCAGAGCCCTATATTTCTAGGGAGCGGGTTGTGCTCACCCCCCAAACTCAATCCTGCGGGGGAGGGGCTCTAGACTGCTCTCACGAGACTGCAAATCCGCTGCACCCCTCTCAATTCAATCTCCAGACCCCCCCTGGGGTAAGCTGAGGGAATGCAGGCGGCGTCAACTTGAACTTATGTACCCTCCAGTCGATCCGATTTTGTTCCAACTGGGCCCGCTGACTCTGCGCTGGTATGGCATTTTGATGATGAGCGCGATCCTGCTCGGGGCCTGGATCGCCAGCCGCTACGTCCGCCATCGCGGCCGCAACCCCGAAGACCTCTGGGATATGCTGCTCTGGGCCCTGATCCCTGGCTTCATCGGCGCACGGCTCTACTATGTTTTCATCCAGTCCCCTCGGGGATCTGAGGGCCTGGGGTACTACCTGGAGCATCCGGGCAAGATCCTGCAAGTCTGGAGCGGTGGCATTCATATTTTTGGCGGCCTGATTGCGGGCGGGATCGCGCTCTGGCTCTTTGCCCGCTGGCGACGCTTGCCCTTGCCAGATTTCCTAGACGGGATCGCCCTCGGTCTGCCCCTAGCCCAGGCCATCGGCCGCTGGGGCAACTTCATCAACCAGGAACTCTACGGCCCACCCACGCAGCTACCCTGGGGCCTCCGGATCGATCCCCCCCACCGGCTACGGCCCTACAATGACCTAGGAACCTACCCGGAAAGCACTCGCTTTCACCCTCTGTTTCTCTACGAGTCCGTCTGGAATCTGCTGGGCTTTGGGCTGCTGTTTTGGCTCGCGAGCCGGTTTGAGAAGCAGCTCCAGCCGGGGGACCTCACCTTGGCCTACTTGATCTGGTATCCCAGCGGCCGCTTCTTCCTTGAGTTCCTGCGGACGGATTCTTGGTTTTTCCCGGGCACGCCTTTCAACGTTGTCCATATCTTGGCGGCCCTGGCGGTCGGCACGAGCCTCGCGATCCTGGGACGGCGCAAATTGGTGTCCCACCCGCGCTGAGATCATGGCTCCGCTTCCCCTCCAGGCTCTGATCTTTGATGTGGATGGAACCTTGGCCGAGACGGAGCGCGATGGGCATCGGGTGGCCTTTAACCGCGCCTTGGCGGCGGCGGGGCTGCCCTGGCAGTGGCCGGAGGAGTTGTACGGTCGGCTGCTGATGATCGCTGGAGGCAAGGAGCGCTTGGCCTACTACTTGCAGTGGTATCGCCCCGAATTTCGCCCCGGCGATGGCGATCTGGAGGCCTGGATCGCTGCTTTGCATCGGTCGAAAACGGCCTACTACCAAGAGTTGCTAGCCAGCGGCGCGATCGCCCTGCGGCCGGGGGTGCGGCGACTGATCACGGCGGCTCGGGCGGCGGGGGTGCGCTTGGCGATCGCCACCACCAGTGCCCTGCCTAACGCCCTGGCCTTATTGGAGCAGCAGCTCGATCCAGCCTGGTTTGAAGTGATCGCGGCCGGGGATATCGTGCCCCGGAAAAAGCCGGCCCCGGATATTTACCACTCTGTTCTCAGAGCCCTAGGGCTCCCGGCCACGGCTTGTGTGGCCATTGAAGATTCAGAGCCGGGGGCGATCGCCGCTCAGGAGGCCGGCCTAACCACGGTGGTGACGGTCAACGACTACACCCGCACCCAACAGTTTCCGGGAGCTGCCCTGGTTTTGGATAGCCTGGGAGATAGCGATCGCCCCTGCCGTCGCCTCGGCGGCCTCGCTCCCCTCGATCCCAGACCTACCCTCACCTTGGCACATTTGACCGCCTTAATAGCCCCCGGAAGGGGTGCATCTCACCTTGGAGACTCCCCTTCGCCCTCCTGGAAAGAAGGGGCCGGGGGATGAGGGCAAAGCTTGCCCAACTGAGACGCACCCGAACCGATCCCACAGCAGAACCCAGGGATCAGATCCTAAAGCCGCTCGGTAATTTGCGTCAGCAGCCGGTTCGAGCGCTCCACAAAGGCCTTCATGCTGTCAGCATCAAAACTCTTTTGAGAAATCAGCGCTAGGTCATAAATGTGCTGGCACATTTGCTTCACCAAAACCGCCGTGCTCGACTCGCCATCGCCACCGATGATACTACCTTGGCTCAGGTTCACCAGGTTCTGAATCGTCGGGTGGGCCGTGTTGACCAGTAGCGTGTGCATCTCCGGAAATTCAACATTCTTCTGCTGCAACAGGGCGGTCATCTCCTGCAAGCGCCGCAACTCTTCCGGCAGGATAATCATCGCAGGTGGCGTATTCTGGGGATCGTCTCCCTTCAGCGACTCGGTACGAATCGTCACCCGGCTATTCTCGAGGGCCTGCTCGAAGAGTTCCTTCACCGCTTCGCTGCGCGTCTTGTTCGTCTTAGGATCGACCATTTCAGCCGACTTGTCCTGATCGAGCAGGGTCGCATCCAAGTCCGAGTCAACCCGCGAGAACTTCACATCCGAGTATTCCCGTTCTAGGAAGGGAATGAAGTAGTTAGTATCAATGAAAGTGTCCATAAACAGGATCTCGATACCCTGCTTCTTGTACAGTTCCACATAGGTTGCCTGAGTTGCTGGGTCCGTGCAATAAAAGACCCGATTCTCGTGCTTATCCTTGTTGCGTTCGAGGTACTCTTTCAGGGTCGCGTAACCGCCACTGCCCTCGGGCTGGGTCTCTTGCCAAGCATCATCCCCTTCCGCCTGGACTTCCACCTTGGGAGTTGCTGTTGCCGTCTCGCCGTAGGTGGTTTTGAAGATCACAATGTCTTCAACCTGGCCCTTAAACTTGTCGTCTTTCAAGGAGCCGAACTTGACAAACGTGCCGACATCTTGCCAGCAACGAATATAAGTCGTGCGGTCATCGCGGTAGATCTGCTTCAGGCGATCAGCAATCTTTTTCGCGATATAGTCCGTGATGCGGCGGACGGTGCGATCGTTGGTGAGGGCGCTACGAGACACGTTCAGCGGAATGTCGGTGCTGTCAATGGCACCCCGGAGAGGGCGGAGAAATTCGGGAATGATCTCATCGCAGCGATCGCTCACAAAGACCTGGTTACAAAACAGCTTGATCTGCCCCTTATTGACATCCACATCCGGCTTGATGGGCGGGAAGTAGAGCACTCCGTTGAGGATAAAGGGGTAATCAGTGTTGAGGTGAACCCAGAGCAGCGGATCTTCTTGGAAGGGATAGAGGTAGCGATAGAAGTCGAGGTAGTCCTCATCCTTGAGATTCTGGGGTGACTCCTTCCAGATCGCTTGCTGCTTGTTGATTTGCTCCCCCTCAAGCTTGATCACGGCCGGCAAGAAATCACAGTAGGTCTTCACCAACTGCTTGATGCGATCGGGTTCGAGATACTCCGTCTCATCATCCATCAAAGTTAGCGTCACCGTCGTGCCCACCTGGGTGCGGCTCGATTCGGTTAACTCGAACTCCGGTGAACCATCGCAGGACCAATGCACGGCCTGAGCCCCGGGTTGGTAGGACAGGGTATCGATTTCGACCCGCTTCGCCACCATGAAGGCCGAGTAGAAGCCGAGGCCAAAGTGACCGATGATCGGCTGATCAGCGCTATCCTGGTACTTTTTGACGAACTCTTCTGCGCTGGAGAAGGCAACTTGGTTGATATATTGCTTGATGTCGTCAGCCGTCATGCCGAGGCCGTTGTCAGAGACAGCTAGAGTCTGCTTCTCCTTGTCGATCGTAATCTCGATCGTGGGCTCCGGTTGATCGCCGGTAATTTCACCCGATCGCACAATCCACTTGAGTTTGGCGATCGCATCAACGCCGTTCGAGATCAACTCGCGCAGAAAGATCTCATGATCGGTGTAGAGTGACTTTTTGATGATGGGGAAAATATTCTCAGTGTGGATCGTGATCTTCCCATGCTCAAGTACGGTCATAACTACGCCTCGCTCCCATACAGTAGTTGTTACCTGATTTTGGCCGATCGCCCGACCCCCTGCGTGTCGGCTCAGCATACGGATTCCTCTACTGATTGCCAGGGTAAACCGTAACCCCCGATCCTGTCGTCCTCTAGGGAGTGAAAAGAGACGAGTGAAAGCGATGGTGATGCGTGCCCCCGGTGCGCCGGAGGTGCTAGCCCGGTCCGAGGTGAGCACACCGGAGATTCAGCAACCCGACGAACTCCGCATTCGCCTCCAGGCTGCGGGCGTCAACCCCATTGATACCAAGCTGCGCCAGCGGGGAACCTTTTACCCCGAGGAGAGGCCAGCCATTTTGGGCTGTGACGGTGCGGGCATCGTCGAGGCCGTCGGCCCCGAAGTCGAGGTGCTGCGGCCGGGCGATGCCGTCTACTTCTGCTACGGCGGCCTCGGGCGCTCTGGAACCGGCAACTACGCTGAAGTTGCCGTTGTCCCCGAGCGCTTCGTGGCCCGGAAGCCCGCAGCGCTCAGCTTTGCTGAGGCGGCGGCCCCGCCCTTGGTAGCGATCACCGCCTGGGAGGCGCTCTTTGATCGCGGTCGGCTGGTCGCCGGGCAGCGGGTGCTGATCCACGGCGGCGCTGGCGGTGTGGGGCACATCGCCCTGCAACTGGCAAAAATCCGAGGCGCTCAAGTCTACACCACTGTGAGCACCCCCGATAAGGCCCGCCTGGTCCGGCAACTGGGGGCTGATGAAGTGATCCTATACCCCCAGATTGACCCCGCCAGCGCCGTGTTGCAGATGACGGACAACAAGGGGGTAGAGCTGGCCCTGGATACCGTCGGGGGCAAAGTGCTTGCTGCCTGTTTCACGGCTACGAAGGTGTATGGCGACGTGGTGACGCTGCTGGCTCCCGCGATCGCCGCGTCCGATTGGAAAGTCGCCCGTCAGCGCAATCAGCGGGTCAGTTACGAACTGATGCTGACGCCCCAGCTCCAGGGACTCGTGATGGCCCAACGCTACCACGGCGAAATCCTGCGCCAATGTACGACCTGGGTAAATGAAGGCAAGCTCCGCGTCCATCTCAGCGCTACCTATCCCCTCGCAGAGGCCGCTACGGCTCACCACCGGCTCGAGGCGGGCGCTGGGGTGGGGAAATTGGCCTTGGTGATCTAGGGGTTCGGTTTTAGGGGCCGGGCCGACTCGTAGGCGGTGCGGCGAATCCACCGCTACTTTGTGCCGTAGAGGCGATCGCCCGCATCCCCCATGCCGGGTATGATGTAGGCCCGCGCATCGAGGCCCTCATCAATAGCCGCCGTATAGAGAGGAACATCGGGGTGGTGTTCCTGGAAATGGGCAACCCCTTCCGGAGCCGCTAGCAAGCAGGCAAACTTAATGGAGCGGGGCTTCGCTTCCTTAAGGCGATAGACAGCCACGACGGCCGAATTGCCCGTTGCCAGCATCGGGTCCACAATGATCGTATCCCGATGCTCAATATCGTGGGGCAGCTTGAAATAGTATTCGACGGGAACATGGGTCGTGGGCTCCCGATAGAGACCAATATGACCGACCCTAGCCGAAGGAACCAGCTCTAAAATGCCGTCCACGAGCCCCTGCCCAGCCCGCAAGATCGAGACGATCGCTAACTTCTTATCAGAAGCCAACATCGGCGCTTGCATGGTCGCCAAGGGAGTCTCAATCTCCACCAGCTTCAAGGGGAGATCTCGGGTAATCTCATAGGCCAACAACATACCAATTTCCTTGAGCAACTGGCGGAACTTGGCCGTGCTGGTATCCGCCTGGCGCATCAGACTGAGCTTATGCTGTACGAGCGGGTGGTCGATCAGCGTCACGGGCGAGGCTATAGCCGCATCATCCATATCAAACAAATTACCCCTGATTAACTGGGCAGGGAGGCAGGGTCTGAGCCGAGGGCGGCGTTGACGGGCCCCCCAGGCACCGAAATCAAACTCTTCAAGCTCTGGCTGGGTTGCGTGGCCATGCAACTCGTGCAAGGCGGTGGCCCTAAGCCCCCAGGGCAGACCGGCTGAGATACTTGGAGGGTAAAGCTTTCGGAATTCTCCAGCCTTCTGACTTCCACGTAGCAGCCCTAGTCCTCACGAGCCCTGCTAAATTTTGGCATATCCCACCCGCTGATTGAGCAACGGGTCACGGTTCCGTCGCCTTCCCCAACCCCCTTGCAATAGCGGTACAGCGGTTTTTAGCCTAGGGCAATACAGCTAAAGCCCCTCGCCCTCTGGGAGAGGGGTTTGGGGTGAGGGCTGCGTACTTTACTAGCCAGAAAAATGCGGTATCGTTTCAGCGTTTTTACGGAGAGAGCGGCTCTGAAGTTGAAGTTAACCTAAAGAAGACGCTTGGGAAAGCGGCTTAGTTCCCGCTCAAATCCCGGAAAAGTTTGTCGATAGCCTGACAGCAGATCCAGTCATCTAGGCAACTTGAACCCAACCAGTCGCTTATGGTATTTTTCTTTGTATAAAATTAAAGCAATCAAGAGCGGAGAGGGTAAATTACGTAATTACCGCAGCCCGGACTAGCAAAACCTTCCAGCTAGGGCTGGAACAGCCGGTCTGAGTGGCTTCGAGGGGCTGTCATCGGTGATCTAACTGGACTATTAAGCAAATTTACGGATCAAACGCTTGCCATTCCAGAATGTTTTGCTATGATCTGAGACAATAGCCCTACGGGTATTTACTGAGTTAAGTGAAAGCAATGGGTAAAGTTCGCGATCGCGGCAGCAAGGGGAGATTTCGCTTTCCAGGTGCATCTGCCAACGTCACCCAACTTTGCTCTCAGCCCACAAGTTCCACGATGGATCGCTCAGAGGTCGCGCAGGGAGGCAGGCAGGCTGGTGCTCGCACCACCTATCTAGCCAAGAGTAAGCAAGCTGTTAAATGGCAATACATGATGTGGTGACGCTGATGGACTCAATTAGCGAAATTGTGCGAGATACCCTGGAGCGAGGTTATTTAGACATCGCAACTGAAAACACTCTGCGGCACTTGCTTCAGACTACGAAGTACGAACTGTCCGAGATCCACGCTTTCGCTGAGTTGCAGCAAGCAGTCTGTGAGGGTCGTGTGCGCCAGCAGGCTCGGGAACAATGGGGGACTGTGACTTGGCAACGCCACCGCCCACGCCAACGGGTGGACGGGGGCTCCGGTTTGGGGATGCCTTTCTTGCCGTCCCCCCTGCGACCGGCTACCATTGCCTCCACCACAGCGGGTTAAGCGCGGCTTGAGCCTAGGTCCTTGCCAAAGAGAGCGAAATTGGCTCAAGGCAAGGGGTTCAGGCCTTGGATGTAGCGAGTCAGTTTTCCGGGAGCAAGCATGACGACAAGGATGGTCGCTGCACTTCAGGGCTCCCGCCAGCCGGCCCGGAGAGGGGCCGAAGCCCAACTCTATCGACTCCCCGAGGATGAGGGTTTGGGGGTAGCAGGGAGCCCTAGGGGTGTAGGGGTGAGTAGGGGAAGCTCCACTGTGAGATACGCCGGACGCCCCTCGCCGAATGGTGGCTCGAGGGCCAGATTAAAGGTTTCCGGCTTGGGGCTGAGCTGCTCGGTGGAGCGGTAAGGCCGCAGGCAGCTTCTGCCTCGCTCAGGGAGCGATCGCTACAGCACCTGATGGGTGTAGGAATGCTGCTTAACATTATCGTCGGTGCTGACGACGCGATCCGCATTAAGAATGCGTTTCTTCTCGGTGGAGTGGTTGAGGTCGTCTCGCTGGGTTCCGAGGGGCAGGAGGGCTTGAACCTCGGGATGGCGCTGGTAGGTACGGGCAGCGGCGATCGCCCGCTCCGTGAAGTCAGCGCAGAGCTGGGCCTTGGCGGGGAAGTCGGCAGGGACTTGGAGGGATTCCCCGGCAAAAAACTCGATTAAGGACTTGCCACAGATCAGAGAATAGGAAGTCTCGATCCCCTGAAGCAGCGTCTCTAACTGGGCTGAGGGAATCGGCTCGATAATCGCCACCGCCTTCACCTCGCCCGCGCCGCGCACAAAGCAGGTCGCGAGGCCGAAGGCACAGTAGTCCGTCGCGGCCACATCGGGAGCATTGGGGAAGGTGATAGTAGCAGTCATCGTCGCTAGGTGTGAAGGGAGCTATTGCTGAGCAGGGTTGCCAGCCGCGCAGGCTTGGTCTTCGTTCATTAAGGGAATTGTACCAAGTTCTGGATCGGCCCACGGATTGGAACTCGCTGTGCGGAATCCTCATCGCTGTTGCTGTAGCTGTCAGCAGTGGCGCGGGTATTACATCTCGTAGTACACTTGTAGTAGACGCTGAGACTAAGTGACACAACCCCCTGCTTGTCAGGTGGCCTTAGTCCGTAAGGTAAATCATGAAGCCCTGGAGGTTGTTATGGCTGCCGATCATGCTTTTGCTCCTTACCCGGAATCGTCCTCAGAGGCAGGGTCATCGCCTCTCGATTTAAGCGATCACACCCTGGCGGCTGAATGGGCTGAGTTGCTGCATGATCGCCAACTCCGCGCTGAGGTATTGGCCTGCTCCAAGCAGGGAGACTATGCCGGGGCGATCGCCCGTTTCGAGGAGCTGCTAGCTTGCCGCCCCGCCGCCAGCGACTACAACAACCGGGGGCTCATGCACTTCAAGCTCGGTCACTACGAGCAAGCCCTGGCAGACTATGACCTCGCGCTGGCCCTAGAGCCGCGCCTGGACAGCGCTTACAATAATCGGGCAAATTGCTATGTGGCCTTGGGGGATCTGGCCTCGGCGATCGCCGATTACGAGATTGCCCTCGACTTCAACCCTGGCAACCTGCGCGCTCGGATTAACCAGGGCATTACCTACCGCGATCTTGGTCTCTATGACTTAGCGCTGGAAAACTTTGACATCGTGCTACTGCTCGGCCGCCGCCTCCAGGGCCGAGCCTACGCAGAGCGCGGCCGCACCCATCACTTGCAGGGGGACTGGAACCTAGCGATCGCCGATTACCAGCAGGCCCTCGACCTCTTGGCTTCCTCACGCTCCGCTCGCCATTGTGCCCAACAGGTGCAACGCTGGATCGCCGAGCTGAATGCGCCGTTGACCGCCTAGGCCTGATCCTCCCAAATCTACATCCCCCATCCCTGCAATCCCGTGAGATGCTGGGGGTGCATCTGGGTAGCCGTGGAGCCCCTGGTGAAGCAGATTAAAGAGGGCAACGTCCTTGGACTCCCGGCGAACTGAGCATCCCCGTGCCGTCAGGGGCCGGGGAATGCCGAATTAACGCCTGCCAGATGCGCTCCGGGGTCATGGGCAGTTGGTACAGACGGCAACCGGTGGCCTGGGCGATCGCATTGGCCACCGCTGGCGCGACGCAATTCGTCCCGATCTCACCCAGCCCCTTTGCGCCAAAGGGTCCGTAGGGATCGGCCTTTTCGATCAGGATAATCTCAGGGGACGGAACGCTTTGGGCCAGCGGAATTCGATAGGTACGCGGTGAGGGGTTCAGGATACGGCCTTGGTCATCCCAGTGCAGCGCTTCGCTGAGAGCATAGCCCAGGCCCATCGCTAGGCCGCCCACAGCTTGGCCCTCGCAGATGCGGGGATTAATAGCCTTGCCAAGATCGAGGGCTTGGACACAGCGGAGAACAGTTACTCGACCCGTTTCTAGATCCACTTCGACTTCAACCCCGAGGAGAGCAAAGGTGAGGGAGGAATGGTCGGCTGTAAAGGCTGCTTCAACCGTAAGCAATTCTGGGGCGGCCTGTTCTGCTAGCTTGATTAAGCTCAAGCTCTTGCCATCCGGCACGGTGATGCGATCGCCGCTCAGCCTCAGCTCCGTCGCCGGACAGTGGAGAATTGAACTAGCGGCTGTCAGCAGCGAGGCTCGTAAACTTTGGGCGGCTTGCTGGGTCGCTTGGCCGGAAATAAATAGAGTGGCTGAAGCGTAGGAGCCGGCATCGAAGGGGGTTGCTTGGGTATCAGCACTGATGAGGTCAATTTGGCCGACGGTAGAGCCAAGTATTTCTGCGGCAATTTGCCTTAACGTGGTGTCCGATCCTGTGCCCACATCGACGGCTCCGGCCCGCATTTCGTAGCGGCCGTTAGCCTGCAAGTGGAGGCGGACGGTGGCCAAGTGAATTTTCGCCAGGCCGCTAGCCTGCATGGCGACGGCAAAGCCGAGGCCGCGCTTTTTGTGGGGAAGGGAGCCCTCACCCCTGGTTCCTCTTCCTGGGGAGAGGGACGATAATCCCTCCGGGACGCTACGCGAACGCGGTTGATAGTTTAAGGCTTGAGTGACTCGGGCGATCGCCTCCTCAAAGCCAGCGCTGCCAACGACGTGGAAGTGTTCGTCGCGGCCGAGCAGAATTTCATCCTGCTCGTTGATCAGGTGCTGGCGGCGCAGCTCGAGGGGGTCGAGGTCTAATTCAGCCGCTAGTTCGTCGAGCAGTGTTTCCACAGCAAAGACGCCTTGGGTCGCGCCATAACCCCGGAAGGCTCCGGCGGGCATGGTGTTGGTGTAGACGACGCGGCCGAGGTAGCGCTGGTGGGGGCAGCGGTAGAGGCCGAGGGGAAAGCTGCCGGTGAGGAAGATGACTTGCTCGCTGTGGTTGCCGTAGGCTCCGGCGTTGGCGATCGCGTTCATCTCCATGGCGGTGAGGGTTCCGTCCCGTTTTGCGCCGATCTTGAGCCGGATTTGCATGGCGTGGCGGCTGTTAGTGGCCGTGAATTCCTCCTGGCGTGTGAATTGCCACTGCACGGGCTCCCCCAGTTGCAGGGTGGCGAAGGCACAGAGGTCTTCGCAGAGCATCTCTTGCTTATTGCCAAAGCCACCGCCCAGGTTGGGCTTGTAGACGCGGATGCGATCGCGGGGCAGGTCAAACAGATCAGCGAGCAAGCGCTGGCAGTGGAAGGGGACTTGGGTACTGGAGCGGACGGTGAGGGTTCCGTCTTCAGCCATCCAGGTTGTGCAGACATGGGGCTCGAGGTGGAAATGCTGCACAGCGGGGAGGCGATAGGTGCGTTTGAGCACGAGGTCAGCGGCGGCAAAACCGGCCTCGACATCACCCCGCTGCAAGGCCACCGCGCCCGAAATGTTGTGCTGGGGGTCGTGGATCTGGAAGGAGTCGGGTTCGTCGTGGATCTGCGTGGGGACAGGGCCTGCTTTCACCGCCCGAAATAGGGGCAGCTCGTGCAGGGCGTCGCCCATGGCAGCCACAGGATCGAGGACGTGGGGCAGGATTGCATACTCGACTTGAATTAACTCGCAGGCTCGCTGAGCCACGTCGGCACTCTCAGCGACGACAGCCGCGACGCGATCGCCCACAAAGCGGACTTTGCGATCCAGCAAGTAGTGGTCGTGAGGATCGGGGACGGGTTCGCCATGACCAGCCGTGGAGTAGGGGCGGCGCGGTATGTCTGCATGGGTGAAGATGGCCCGGACCCCGGGCAGGGCGGCGGCGGCCTGGGTATCGATGGCGAGAATTGTGGCGTGGGCCTGAGGCGATCGCAGTACTTTCAGGTGCAGCAAGCCCGGAGGCGACCAGTCGGCCGTGTAGATCGGCTGCCCGGTGACAATGGCTGGGCCATCCTGTTTTGGCAGGCTGACGCCAATTTGGGGCTGCCCAGCAGCCGGGGTCTCGAGGGGGGAGGGCTGAGCCTGGCGGGCTTGCTGAATACTCTGGAGGATTGCCTGGTAGCCCGTGCAACGGCAGAGGTTGCCATCTAGGGCGCGGCGCAGGTCAGCTTCGCTCTCCCAGTCGAGCTTACTGGCGGTCATCACCATACCGGGGGTGCAGTAGCCACATTGGAAGCCCTGCTGATCGAGAAAGGCCTGCTGCATGGGGGAGAGTTGACCGTTTTCCGCCAGCCCTTCAATGGTGGTCACGTCCCGCCCGCTGGCTCGCCAGGCGGGATAGAGGCAGCTATGCACAGGTTCACCGTCAACCCAAACGGTACAAGCACCGCAGTCGCCGCTTTCACAGGCTTTATGGACGCCAACACAGCCTTGGTCGCGGAGCCAAGTGGCGAGGCTGGTGCCGGGGGGACAGGCGATCGCGATGTCTTGATGGTTGAGGCTACAGTGCATGAGCGCAGGCAGGGGCAGGGTTCCCGTCATTGTAATCGGGGTCGGGGAGGAGCGCTGAAATCGAATTGTTAGATGCAGTGCCGGCGCGCAATGGTCGATTCAGTCGTGATCAAGGCGTTGCATACCGTCCTTTCACCAATCCTACAAAACGATCTCAAAGTCCCTCTCCCAAGGTTCGCTACTTAAGTACCCCCATCTTGACCCTCACTCCCTCAGCCCCCCACTCCCCAAAATGGGCTAGGGGAAAGCCTGAACCGCAAAGGTTTCAGGGCTTACGTGTACTGAGTAGCCCGCTTTGGGACAGGGATTTAGAGGGAGGCTGCCACCCTGGGATGCTCCCTGATCGCGGTTATACAAAAGCGCAGCGAGACTTTGCCGGCATTGCTTGATCGCCGGCAAGATATTAGCCACCGGGAGCCCAAAGCTATACTAAAAGCAGATTCACCGGAGTATCGGGTCATGGTTCGTCTAGAGGAGAATCGCCCGGCGCTTAGCGAGGCGAGCACCGCCGAGATTCAGGGGCCTCCGGGTAACTTGTATAGTGATGAGCCCCCCTTGGAAACCGACTACCATCGCCGCCAGATTGAGCTGCTGATTCGACTCCTAGAGCACTGGTGGCGCGATCGCCCCGACTTCTACATCTCCGGCAACCTCACGGTTTACTACAACATCCAGCAGCTCAAGTCTCGGGACTTTCGGGGGCCGGATGTCTTTGTGGTGTTGGGAGCCGAAAAAAAAGACCGCCGCAGTTGGACGATTTGGGAAGAAGGCGGCCAGTATCCCCATGTGGTGATTGAATTACTCTCCAGGTCCACCGCCCGGGTGGATAAAGGAGCGAAGAAAAGCCTGTATCAAGATGTGTGGCGGCTGCCAGAATACTATTGGTTCCACCCCGAAACCCTGGAGTTTGCGGGATTTCACCTGATGGATGGGCGCTACGAGGCGATCGCCCCCGTCGAAGGCGGGCGCTTGCCCAGTGAGCAGTTGGGGTTACAGTTGGGGATTCACGCCCGCCAGTTGCGCTGGTTTACCGCCACGGGGGAGTTGATTCCGTTGCCGGAAGAGGCTGAGCGCCAGCGGGCTGAGCAGGAGCGGCAACGGGCGGACCAGGAGCGGCAAGCTAGAGAGCGGCTAGAAGCCTATCTGCGATCGCAGGGGATTGACCCGAACCGGTTGACATAGTTGGGCTTTAGCCTCTCTTTTGCTGGCTGGAGCGCTGATGGAATTTCACAAATTAAATGCACCATTGCAAGGCTTGGGTCTTCCAACGTTCAAACCCTTATCGGAACAGCGATTGACTGGGTTGAGGGCTCGGCAACCGTGCCCCTGCCGAATTGGGTCGTTATTTCGTGAAAATTCATAAATTAGCCTGCTGTTCCGTGGCCTGAATCCGCGACAGCGGCAAAACTGGCAACCTGAGCCGGAACTCTCAAAGGACTACGCTTAAATTGCTAAGAGCAAGCGGGTAGTGGCTGGGGCAGCGCGATCGCTCCCAGCGTCAGCCGTTTGCCTGTCCCCATTTCTTGCTCTCAACCATGCACCAAGCTTACATTCAGGCAATTGGCAAATTTTTGCCGGGAGAACCCCTGACCAATGAGCAGATCGAGACCTACTTGGGTCAGATTGGCGATCGCCCCTCCCGCGTCCGCCAGCGCATCCTCAACCGCAACGGCATCCGTCAACGCCACTACGCCCTCGATACCCAGCAGCAAAGCCGCTACCGCAACAGCGAAATGGCGGCCTTCGCCGCCCGCGATGCCTTGAGTCGCGCTAATTTGGAACCGGAAGCCATCGATCTGCTGGCCTGTGGCACCACCTTGCCGGATCTCCTCGTTCCCGGCTTCGCTAGCATGGTTCACGGTGAACTGCCGGAACTCTCGCCCCTGGAGATTGCCTCCCTGCAAGGGGTCTGCTGCGCCGGTATCTCGGCCCTCAACTACACCGTGGGCCAACTGCAACTGAGCAAGCGGCAACGGGGCCTGGTGATCGCCGCTGAATTTCCCTCCCGCCTCTTCAAACGCCGCAAATTTGAAGCCCAGACTCTGACTCAAACAGGTGGCAGCCTCAGCTTCGACACCGAGTTTTTGCGCTGGATGCTCTCCGACGGTGCGGGAGCCTTGCTCCTGCACCATCAACCCAGGGCCCACGGCCTCAGCCTGCGCGTAGACTGGATTGAGTTGATTTCCCACGCCAACGCCTACCCGGTCTGTATGTATGCCGGCACCGACAGCGCCCAGGCCACGAAGAGCTGGCTGGATTATGACTCCGATGTGGCTGCTGCCGAAGCCGGGGCCATGAATCTTCGGCAAGACATTCGCCTGCTGGGAGAGGTGGTCAAGCTGGGGGTGGAAGGCTGGCTAGGCCTGATTGCGGCCGGACGGGTGCGCCCCGAGGAGATCGATTGGCTCCTCTGTCACTATTCCTCCCACTTCTTCCGGGAACAAATTGTCGAGTTGCTAACCCAAGCCGGCTGCATGATTCCCCAAGAAAAGTGGTTCACCAACCTCTACACTCGGGGCAATACAGGCTGTGCTTCTATTTACCTGATGCTGGAAGAACTTTTCTATTCTGGCAAACTGGAGCCCGGTCAGACCCTCTTCTGCTTCGTGCCCGAGAGCGGTCGCTTTACCACCGCCTATGTGAAATTAACGGTGGTGGGTTCAGGGGCGACCGCGCCCCGGTCGCTTGCGGAAGCGCCAACGGCCGCTCCCTTAGACGCGGCGATCGCCCCCGCCGCGACTCCCCAGGCCGACCTCCTCCGCCAACTAACCCAAGTGTGGCTCGAGTTCGAGCGCCAACTCCGCACCGTTCCCCTGATTCGCAAGCTGCACCGGGGCGAGTTTACCCTCGAAGACTACCAGGCCTTGCTCCGCAACCTGCGTCCCCAAGTCGTGGAGGGAGCCCGCTGGATCGCCCGCGCCGCCTCCAATATGACCGATTTTGAACTGCGCTCCGCTCTGATCGGCCATGCTAAGGACGAGCATCGGGATTTCCAACTGCTGGAGCGCAATTACGTAGCCAGCGGTGGCGAGTTGAGCGAGATCGTCCAAGCGGAGAAAAACCTGGGCAGCGAGGCCCTCTCGGCCTTCATGTTCC
Source organism: uncultured bacterium (assembly GCA_964397305.1). GTDB lineage: Bacteria > Cyanobacteriota > Cyanobacteriia > Cyanobacteriales > Spirulinaceae > JAAUTY01. Next base: position 39,023 of record CAYNIP010000012.1, on the reverse strand, counting down.
ACCAGGCCTCCCAAGAGAATCCAGTGGATCTGTTGGGCAGTATGTTCATTATTGAAGGGCTGGGTCAGCGACTGGCGGGACCCTGGGCCCGTCAAATTCAGGCGACGCTCCAGCTCTCCGATGATCAAGTGTCGTTTCTGGCCTATCACGGCGACAACGACGAGAGCCACTTGGGTAAACTGGAGGCCCTCCTGCAAGCAGACTGGCTCACCCCTGAACGGGCCCAACGTATTGTCAAGACGGCCCGCATTACCGCCCGACTCTACCGCCTACAACTGGAGGAGATTTGCTAATGCCAGCACCCACCCAAGCTCAATCGATTGCTCCTGCATCCCCTTATCGGCTGCAACCCTACAATCGCCGCGATCCCAAGACTTGGGATGTGCTCTATGTTGAGAATGCAATTCCAGTCGATTCGGTAGCCAAGGCCTATATGCTACGAGACTTACAGAACTGGACACGCGCCTACTTGCGGATTCCCATCAAGGCGGTGGCGAATCTTTCTCTGGCTCTGATCATGGTGCTGAAGCGGCTGCTGCCATTTCAGTTTCGGGCCTATGGCTTGATGCACGAATTAGCGGCCTGGTTTCTCGCTAACTTTGTGACGCCGGAGGCCTGTTACCTGATTGTGCGACACATTAACTTGGGGTCGAATATCATTAATTTCCTCGTTGATAATGGCCCGGATGTGACGATGGAAAAGTCTACACTTTACCCGCGTAAAGTCCAGGATTTAGCCCGTCGGCAAGCGTTCTTGGAGCACGACTTGATTCTCTACAACTTCCTGTGGGATTATCACCAGGCAAAACAGAAAAATCCTGATTGGTTAGCCCTAGTCCGGCAGCGGGGCTTGAACTATGCCAGTATTCAACCGGTTGCGGTTGAGATTGACTGCTCCCAGCGTCGTTGGCTCCAGATTCTGGATCTAGAATCTGCGATTGAGCTGTTTAAGGTGTTCTATTCCCTGTGTTTGACTTGTGATGAGTTTGAGCGGGCGGTGCTGTCGTTGCAACTAGATGAAAACTTCGGGCTCTATGTCAGTGAGGTGACGGGGGATTATGACTGGAATCATGTGGTGATCAATCGCCATCCCCTCGCCCCCAATAGCCCTTTTCAGGCGGCGCGGGATCTATTCCTGCATGGGATCATGACGGAGTACCTGCATCGTTATTTGGAATTGCGGCAGGCAGCGGCGCTATGAGCGCTGGGGAATGGGGGCTTAAAAGCCCATGACCTGAGCAAGGGTCTCGCAATCGGCGGGGAGGCCGCTGTGGGCCGTGTTTTGGCTGTGCTGGATGGCACAGTCAGGATCTTTTAGGCCGTGGCCGGTGAGGACACAGACGATGGTGGCTCCGGCTGGTACGCGGTCTTTCAGCTTGAGCAAGCCGGCGACGCTGATCGCGCTGGCTGGTTCGCAGAAAATGCCTTCCTGGCGGGCTAGGAGGCGGTAGGCGGCCAAAATTTCTTCATCGCTGACGGCGTTGAATTCGCCCTGAGAGGCGTCTCGCACGGCGAGGGCTTTGTCCCAACTGGCGGGGTTGCCAATGCGAATGGCGGTGGCGATGGTTTGGGGGGCGGCGATGGGTTGGCCGGTCAGCAAAGGGGCGGCTCCGGCGGCCTGGAAGCCGAACATCCGAGGCAGGCGATCGCTCCGTTCGGCCTGGCGATATTCGCAGAAGCCCATCCAGTAGGCGCTAATGTTCCCAGCATTGCCGACGGGGATACAGAGCCAATCGGGGGCATTGCCGAGGGCGTCAATGATTTCAAAGGCTCCGGTTTTTTGGCCTTCGAGGCGATAGGGGTTGACGGAGTTCACCAAGGCGACGGGATAGCGCGCGGCGATCTCCCGTACCAGGCCTAGGCAATCGTCGAAGTTGCCCTTAACGGCCAGGACTTCAGCTCCGTAGAGCAGGGCTTGGGCGAGTTTTCCCAGGGCCACGTAGCCTTCGGGGATCAGGACAAAGGCTTTCATCCCGGCGCGGCTAGCGTAGGCGGCGGCGCTGGCGGAGGTGTTGCCGGTGCTGGCGCAGATCACGGCTTTGTCGCCTGCTTCCTTGGCCTTGGAGATCGCCATGGTCATGCCGCGATCTTTGAAGCTGCCGGTGGGATTGAGGCCGTCGAATTTGACAAAAACTTGCACCTCGCGGCCGAGGGCTTGGGCGATCGCCGGCACCGGGATCAGGGGGGTGTTACCTTCGTGCAGCGTGACGATCGGTGTTGCCGCCGTCACCGGCAAAAAGTCCCGGTAGGTGGCGAGCAGACCCGGCCAGGGGGGGGTCTGGGGTTGGGAGGAGCGGGTCAAAGCAGCGGGTTGAATAGCAGTCATGCTGGCAAAGAAAGGGCAGTGGGCAAACTCGGCCGCGCAACGCACCAATCACGCGCCCAGCTCTTTCCCATTATCCCATTGCGGCTGGCTTGCTCGCTGGGGGGTTCGGGGAGCAGGATTCTTCAGGGCGCGCCAGGCTAAAATCGCGAAAGTAGCGAGCCTGTTGTTCAATGCGGGTGGCGAGGCGGTTGCAGACGAGGCTGCACAGTTCATAGATCAGTGGATCTTCCACTCGATAGTAGGCAGAGGTTCCCTCACTACGACGACTGAGGATGCCGGCTTGGAGCATGACCTTGAGGTGTTTGGAGACATTGGCCTGGCTGGTCTGAGTGGCGTCTACAAGCTCCTGGACACAGTATTCACGCTCCCGGAGTAAGTTAAGCAGGCGCAAGCGCATGGGCTCACTGAGGATACTGAAGTACTCAGCAACCTGCTGCACGACTTCGGGAGAAACAGAGGGCATCGGCGGCATGGGCACTTGGATCGAGGCCTGGATGCCCGCATCTTAACAATTCCTTAACCTCAGTGACAAGCAGCGGACGGGGGCGCTAATCGGGTCTGACCCGCATCAGGGCTTGGCCGTACTCTACGGGCTCGCCATTTTCCACCAGGATCTCGGTCACTTGACCGCTCACCTCGGATTCGATCTCGTTCATCAGCTTCATCGCTTCGATGATGCAGACGACTTGGCCGCTCCGCACGCGATCGCCCGCTTCGACAAACGGTGCTTCGTCCGGGGCCGGCGCCCGATAGAACGTTCCCACCATCGGCGAGGTAATCTCCACCCCCTGGCTGGTATCGGCTGGCGGGGGCGGGGCGGCCGCTGGGGGACTGGGGGGGGCGACAACCTTGGGGACCGCCGGTAAGGGTGGCGTCGGGCTGAGCTCGGGGCTCACCCCACTGGGAGCGCCGACTGGGGGGCTCTTCCGCACTTTGAGCTGGAAGTCGTCGCTCTTAAGCTCAAGCTCAACAACATCGGTTTGCGCGATCGCCGCAATCAGCTCGCGCACCTGCTGAAAATCGATAGGCACTCGTTTTGCTATCCCCTCATCACTGTCTGGTGGTCAGCCGACGCGCCGACCCGGCGGCTTGCCGCCCAAATCCCACGCGGATACTCGCTCCAGCATCGCACGCGACCGCTAAGGCGCTATTTCTCCCGACCGAGGTAGGAGTCGTCGCGCGTGTCGATCTTGATACGCTCGCCGATGGCAATGAACAGCGGCACCATCACCTGGGCCCCAGTCTCCACGATCGCTGGCTTGGTTCCCCCCGTGGCCGTGTCCCCCTTCACCCCCGGATCGGTTTCCGTGACTTCGAGCACGACGGAGTTGGGTAGCTCAACTTCCAGAACTTGAGTGTTCCAGGTCAAGATGCCCACCTCCATTTCCTCCTTGAGGTACTTAGCGCGGCTGCCCACCTGCTCTGGGGTCAAGCGGGTTTCCTCGTAGGTTTCCATATCCATGAAGACCAACTGATCTCCATCTTTATAGGTGAACTGCATGGTGCGTTTGTCCAGCACCGCTTGCGGAACCGTCTCCCCCGCTCGGAAGGTGCGTTCAACGACGCTGCCGGTCTGGACGTTTTTTAGCTTCGTGCGGACAAAGGCTGAGCCCTTACCGGGCTTGACGTGCAAAAATTCAACAACGCGCCAGACAGAACCATCAAGCTCAATACTGACGCCGGTTCGGAAGTCATTACTGGAAATCATGGGGCTTTTCAGGCAGACAAGAGCGATCCGCACTCCATTCTACCCCCCAGGGTTGCGTCCACTGCGGGGAAGCTCTCCGGCGGGTGGACGAAAAAAAGCGCGGCTCCCCGGAATTTTGAGCGCTAGTTCTAGGAGCTGAGCATAGCCCTCGATCGCGACGCGACGCTAGCGCGAACAGCGTTACGGGGCCCCTCATCCCCCGGCCCCTTCTCCCAAAGCTGGGAGAAGGGGAGTTAGAAGCCCCTCTCCCAACTTGGGAGAGGGGTTGGGGTGAGGGCTTATGGGGAGAGGGGTTGGGGTGCGGGCTTATGGGGAGAGGGGTTGGGGTGCGGGCTGAGCGAAGGAGTACTAACATCTCGCGCAAAATTTCGTTCACCCCTTGCCGCGCCGAGGTCCTCAAGCCGGGAACCCCCTGGGGAGCCCAGCAACGCCGGCCCTGAACCGAGACGCAGGCAATCCGGGAACCTCGCCCTGGCCTGGAGCGCGGTCCGCCTTCTCGCTCCTCTCGTGAGCAGAGGCCCGCTTCCGTTCCCAGGCTTGAGATGGCTCCAGTCCCTGTTTCCTGTGCCACAATGATTGTGCTGTCCCTCAATGTGAACAGAACGCGACTATGGTGAAGCAGCCCGCCAGAGAGCAGATCCCTGAGTCATCGCTACACACCACCTTGCAGGCAGCCCTGAACTGTATGGATGTGCAGCTTGAGGCTGAACTGGCCCGCTACCGACGCCAGCGAGCCGCGACACCGCCCCTCGGAACCCCGGTCGCTAGCCCCGAGGCAGCGGTTGTCAATACAGCGGTCAGTAACTCCGGAGCTAGCGCTACCGTTAGCAATACCAACGACATCGCCAACTTGACCCGGCCGCGCCCTCCGGCCCCGAGCCCCGAGGCGGCCACGCCAGCGCCTCCGGAGGACGATCTCGAATCCTCGCAACAACTACGGCGCAACCTGCCCCCAGCCAAGCCTGCGGCCGCCCCGCCGGGGCGGGGCGATGTTGTTCCTGCTGGGACGCTGCGCGATCGCCTCCTGACCCCCTTGGGCGTTGGTTCTCTGCTGGTGTTGGGAGTCACGGGAATGCTGCTAGGCTCAGCCCTGCTGGCGCCAGCGAGCCTGGAACAACTGACCGGAGCCTGGCTCGGAACGGATACTCCCGAGCCGAGCGCCACCACGGAGGCCGAGGCCGGGGGCTTTGATGTAGAAGGGCCCAACCTGGCCAACGATGAATTTAATCCCCTCGATCTCGATGCTCTCAGTACCTTGGAGGCGTCCCCCAGTCCAGCCGCCGCCGTTCCTGGCCCTGCACCGGAAACGCCACCAGTCCGCATCGAGAATCCGCCGGGCACGCTCCCAGCTCTGGAATCTGACCTGACGACGGCCCTGCTCTCGCCGACCGCCCCGGAGCCCGACGCGGAGCCCAGTCCCCAGCCCTCTCCCTCGCCAAATCTGGAGGATGATCCGGCTGTGGCCAATGCTGTGCCGGGGCCGGCCGCGGGCGATCGCTTCCACTACGTAGTGGTGAGCTATGGCGGGGAGGAGTCCCTGCGCCAAGCTCGGGGCATTGTGCCCGAAGCCTACCTGCGCCGCTTCCCCCAGGGCGTTCAGATCCAGATGGGGGCCTTTGGCTCCGAGGCCGACGCCCAAGCCCTGGTTAACCGCCTCCAGCAGCAGGGGATCACCAGTTCTGTCTTCCGGCGCGAGTAAAGCCCGTTCGCCCCATTCCCTAGCCGAGGTTCATACTCACAATGATGTCGTTGTAGTCGAAATCACCGCCACCAGGGAGGTCTTCAAACCCGAAGACATTATCCCCGAGCCGGCGGACGTGATCGACGCCATCGGGGTTCGCCGCCGTGAAGATGAAGTAGGCCTGCTCCAGGAAGCCCGGGATATTGTCGGGATTGTTGTTCAGGAAGGCGAGGGGATCACCATTGACGATCAGAAAGGGAGCGTAGAGAGCATTGCCTGCCAGGGTAGCGCTGAAGCGGTTGAGGCCCTGATTGGGCGCGAACAACTCGAGTCCCCCGACTCGCTGGCCGATCGCGGCTTGGGCATAGCCTGGCTGCCCGGGGGCGAGGCCGCCGACCGCCCCGCTAGCATCGTCGATGCGGTAAAAGCCCACCACGTTGTTGAACACGGCCTCGCGATAGACCGTGAAGTTGACATTCACGCCGTCCCGGCCCATCAGGTCGAGCACCTCAAAGCCCTGCCGTTGATTCGTGCCCACCCCCAGGGGCGCGGCCTCAGTGGTTTGCTGAATCGTGAGCACAACATCATCAAAGAGGCCGTCGCCATTGATCTCGAAGCCAAAGCTGAAGCGATCGCCCCCTAGGTCGGTGATTCGGAGCTGGTCGCTGGTGTAGGTAATCGTGCGGCCGTCTAGCGTCACCAGCTCGAAGCCGAGGCGATCGCCCGCCGTGACGGGCCCAAACGTCGTCTGTTGCAGCGCCGCCGAGAAGCCGCTGGGCCGGAAGCCGTCGGGCAAGACCGAGAAGAGGTTATTTAACCCCACCACCTGATCATTCGCGTCCAGCCGCGCCGCCCGCACCTCCGCGATCTGGTTCGTGGGCGCGCTTTGGACTTGCAGCTTCAGGTTGCCCGTCTGGCCGACCACAAAGATGTTGTTGGTAATCGTCGGCGGCGCGACGATCGGGGTACTCGTGATCGTTGCCTGCACCTCAAAGTTAAACGGATTAGCCGGATCGCCGCTATCGAATTGGATAGTACTAGCAAAGGCCCCTTCTGTGCCGGTATTGAGGGTGAGGGTAAATACTTGGGTCGGCGCAGCATTCGTCAACGTCACCGGGCCGGCCGGTGCAACCGTAACAAACTGCGGCTCTGAGGATACGGGCGCAACCGCCAGATCCGCCTGGCCCCAGTTTTCAACGCGGAATTGGGTGGTGAAGGGCGCATTGAGCTGCACGGCTCCCAGATTTAGCGTTGCTCCATCCTCAACCCGAGCCAAGTAGTTGCCGCTCGCATCCAGCCGCACCACCCGCACGGCTGCCCCGGGCGGCTGCAAGGCCAGAATATTGGTGAAGCCCAGGTTGGCCGTGCCGTTGATCGTCGGGGTGGAGTTATTGTTGGGCGGCTGGTTATTGGGAGTCACGAAATGAGGTGACTCAAAATCGAGGCCGCTGCCTTGGTTGCCGGTAATGGTGGGGTTATTTTGCAGCGTGATCGTGTTCGCCGTTGCCGGCCCGTTGGTCACTTCCGCAATCCCGCTGCCAAAGGCGGCCGTGTTGCCGCTCACTGTCGAGTTATTGAGGATCAGTTCAGCCCCATCCCGAACCCGGATACCGCCGCCAATGCCATTGGTGGAGCTGTTCCCCGTAATTGTGCTGTCGTTAATGGTGACGATCGAGCCTTGGCCCCCTTCATCCCGGTTGCCGTCGGCATCCAGGCCACCGCCCCCATCGCCGAGATTACCCCCAACCGCAATATTGTTGCTGATCGTGCTGTTGTTGACCGTGAGGCTCGCGGTTCCCAGGGCCGTTCCCAGACTCAAAATCCCGCCGCCATCGTCGTTGGCGCGGTTGCCCGTGACCACGGAGTTATTGAGCGTGACGGTACCACCGACGTTGATCAGGGCACCGCCGTCGTCGGCCGCGCCCCCCGCTCCCCCCGCAAAGCCACCGGTCAGGGTAATGTTACTCAGCGTCAGGTTGCCATTGGTGGGGGCCCCGAGGCCGCCCACGCGGAACAGTCGGAAGGCGGGGGCACTGCCGTCGCGCTGAATCGTGCTGCCGGTCCCGAAGCCGTTGATCGTGATCTCGCTGCTAATCTCCGGCAGGCCCGTGGCCCCAAAGAAGGGGTCATTATCGGCGGCGGCGGTGAGATTAAAGGTGGTCGCCGTGAGGTCGATCACCGCCGGGCCAGGAGTACTGTTGGCGGTGTTGATCGCCGCAATGAGTTCCGCGACCGTGGCCACTAGCAGGGCCGGGTACTCGACCTGGCAAGCGGGGCTGAAGGCGAGAGGAGCGGCGTGAGGGGCGACAGCGCTGGAAAATTCCCAGTCGCCGCCCTGGGCAGGGCTGCCCGTGGGCGTGGCGCTGGCGTAGATCGTCGCCCCCGTTGCTTGGTGGAGGGCCTGGAGGAAGTGCCGGCCGCGATCGCCCGCCGCGATCGCACAGCCATAGAGCACGAGGGGAAAGCCGGGGGGCAAGTGAGCCCGCCAGCGTTGCAGCGTGGCGGCCTGCTCCGGCAGGGTCTCGGGGCTCAGCACCTGCTCGCCCCAATGAATCTGGCCCGGAGCGCCGTGGGTGACGAGGTGGAGACTCTGGTAGCCGCGATGGGTCGCGAGAAAGTCAGCAATCTGAGCGAGGCGATCGCCCGCCGTTAGCCAAAGCAGCGTCGCCCCCGGCAACACCCCAGCCGCCAACTGGTTCACCGCCGGCAAGCCGGGATCAAGCGCGACTAGCATCCCTTGGCCCGGCCCTGAGACGGGAAAGCCCGAATTGGCACGGCTCCTAGCGACATCCTGGATCATGGCGCATCTCCTCACCTATAGCGTGGTTGACTGAGCCGGGCGCTCATACCTCATAGCATAAGTCCCTGGCTCCCATCCGTCATCCGGGCTTAGGCGGGATAACTCTGCACCGCTCGCAGCCAGAAATAGATCGCCAGCAAGGCCAGCAGCAGCCGAAAACTCAGACTCACAACCCAGTCCGGCAGCTTCGGCAAAAAGCGCGTGCTAATTTGGGCCCCCACCAGCCCCCCCAGATTGAGCAGGAGGCCATCGAGCCAGCGCACATTGCCTTGGAGGGCATGGCTGCTGGCGGCGGAGATCGAAGTGAGCACAATGACCCCGAGGCTAGTCTGGATCGCCCGCTTGATCGGTTCCCCCAGCAGCAGCATTTGCAGGGGCACTAAAACCACGCCACCGCCGACGCCGAACAGGCCGGCCAAGAGGCCGGCCACAGCTCCTGTGCCCAAGCGGGCCGGAAGTTGAGCTTCCCGCCAAGCTCCAGCGCGTCGGCCGAGCCGATTTCCCAGGCCGGTATCAACCCTCACCTCGGCCGAATCTTGGGCCGCTGGCGCGATCGCGCCGCGTCCCGGCGGCAACATCGCCCCCCCAGGCCCTTGCCGCTGGACCAGCCGCTGGCGCAGGGTCGTTAAGTAAATCGTCCCCAGCAGCAGCAGCCCAAAGGCCGCTTCCTTAAGAAAGTTCGGCAACTGCCCCAGCAGCGGCGCCCCGATCTGGGCCGTCAAGATCGCCGGCAACCCCAGCAGCAAGACCCGCCGGTAGTCCAAAAAGCCCATGCGCCAATTTTGCACACTGCCCGAGAGGGACGTGATCATGATCGCAAAGCTACTGGTGGCCACGGCCTCGTCGTAGTCCCGCCCCAGGACCACCAGCAGGGGAACCAACACCGTGCCCCCCCCAATCCCCAGCAACCCCGCCAACAGCCCGGCCCCTAGACCGCCGACCAAGAGAATTCCCTGTACCTGCGTCACGATCTACCCAACAACCTGCCTAACCTGCGACCCCTCAGCATAGCCGTTAAGTAGACCAGGGTTGATACTATGGACTATGTAACGAATCATTGCCACAACTGCATCCCAGTGCCAGCAAGGGTTTAAGGATTTAGGATGAGGGCTGGTCCGCTTGGGAAGGGTGAGGCAAGGCCACATAGAAACAACTACCCTGACCCGGTTTACTCTCCGCCCAGATGCGCCCGCCGTGACTCGCAACAATTTCGCGGCAGATGGCCAGCCCCAGACCCGTCCCCCCTTTTTCCCGCGAGTCGGAGGCGTCCACCTGCTGAAAGCGATCGAAGATTGTCTCTAGCTTGTCCGCCGGGATGCCCCGTCCCTGATCGCGAACCCAGAGGAGGACCTCGCGTTGGCCTAGCCCGTTCCGCAGGAACGGATCGCCCTCCCGAGCCCCCAGCACTACCCTGCCACCCGGCAGAGAAAACTTAATCCCATTGCTAATCAGATTGGTCAGTGTTTGCAACAGCTGGTCCGGGTCGGCCCAGAGCTGCAAGTCCTCCGGTTGCGGGCTCTCCACCTGAAGCTCGACCCCCGCCTGATCCGCCATTGACTGCATCGCCTCCACCGCCTGCACCAACAGAGCCCCGGCGGCGCAGTCCCCCTTCACAATCTGCACCCGCCCCGATTTCATCCGCTCCAGATCTAGAATGTCATCGATCAAGCGACTGAGGCGATTGGCATTGTTCACCGCAATATCCAGCATCCGGCGGCCCTTCTCTGAGAGCTGCCCCAAGCGCCCCGTCGCCAGCAATCCCAAAGAGCCACGAACCGAGGTCAAGGGTGTGCGTAGCTCATGGCTGGCCACCGAGAGAAACTCATCCTTCATTTGCTCGATCGCCTTCCGCTCCGTGATATCCATCAGCGACGCCAAGATCGCCGCTTCTCCCTCCCAGCGCAGATCCACCGTGCGGACCTCAACAATGCGGGATTGCTCTTGCGAACAGGGAATCTCCAGCTCCCAGGCCTCCGTGCTCGAGAGCGGCAAGGCCAGGAATTTCGAGGCTACCCGTCGCAGTAGCCCCCCAAAGATCATCGCCGCTGCCCGGTTCATGAAGCGCACCTCGCCCGTGGCTGTGTAGACCACCATTCCATAGGTATTGCTGTCGATGGCGCGGCGCAGTTGCTGCTCACTGTGGCGCAGGTTAGCCTCAGCCCGTTGCCGCTCCCCGATCTCTTGCTGCAACTGTTGATTGGCAACTTCTAGTTCAGCCGTGCGCTCAGCGACCCGTTCCTCGAGCTGGTCCAGCAAGTGGGCCTGGGACAGGGCAATCCCAATCTGGTCGGCGAACTGCTGGAGCAGCTCGATCTCCTCACTCTGCCACTGGCGGGGCTCCCGGCACTGGTGGATTACCAAGGCCCCCCAAACCGCCGCTTGGACAAAGATCGGTACGATCAGCTTTGCCTGTACCTGGGCAAGGGCCAAGTAATGGCGTTCGGCCTCACTCAGATCCGCGACCGCCGCCACATCCGCAATCACCACGGGCTGCCCCTCCTGGTAGGTTGCCCCTTGACAGCCAGCGGCTGCCCCAGCCAGGCCAGCCCCTTGGAGCGATAGCCACTCCGGCAGGACAGACTCCTGCACGATTTGTCCCCAGCCCTCGGCCGCTTGGGTGACAATCAACACCCGGTCTGCCCCGAGCAACTGGCGCACCTCCTGAGTCGCGGTGCGGAGAATCTCCTTGATGTCGAGGGACTGGCGGATCTTGAGCGTCAACTCCGAGAGCAGTTGCAGCCGCTGGTAGGCCTGTTGCAGCCGCTGCTCGGCCTCGACCCGTGCCGTAATGTCGATCCCGACACAAACCGCCGCTTGATCTTGTTGATATTTCTGGGCCACGACGAGATAGTGGCGCTGGTTGTCCCTCAGGCTCAGTTGGGCCACCGTAGAAGCGGCCGGGGCCGAGCTGTGGAAAAAATCGTGAATAAAGTCAGTAAACTCCGAGCCGCGACTGAGGAAGCCGACGGGTTGCCCCACAAAGTTTTCCGGAGCCTGCTGGCAGGCTTCAGCTAGGAGGCGATTGACCCCAAGGTAATAGGGGATACTATTAGCCCCGAGGATGTTCAGCCAGGAAACAAAGCCAGGAACCGCATCAAGCACGGCTTGTAGTTGCTCGGTGGAGGCCGCCAGCTCGGCTTGGGCCTGGACACGCTGGCGAATCTCGGCTCGGAGGTTCTCATTGGCAGCTCCCAGTTGCGCGGTGCGTTCGGCAACGTGCTGCTCCAGCTGACTGGCGAAGGCTTGCAGTTTCTGCTCGGCCTGCTGCCGCTGTTGCTCGGCCTTCTGGGCGGCGATGAAGTTGCCCAGGCTTTCGGCCATCAGCTCAATGATCTCCCGCTCGTTGGCGTCAAATTCCTGCGATCGCACCGCCGCCGCCGCAAACCCCAAAGTTCCATAGAGAGAGCCATTCACCCAGATCGGGGTGCTCAGGTAAGACTCAAAGCCCAAGGCGTGATAGGCAGCGCGATCGCACAAGCTCGGTTCGTTGCCCACCCAGCCACAGGCTAGCGTCGCACCCCGCGCCACCACCTCACCGCAGTAGGTCGCCTCCAGGGGAGCCTGCCAGCCCACGGCAAAGTCCTGGCGATCGGTATAGACTGCCTCGACGTGATAGAGGCCCTTCGCCACCCGCGCCACACAGCCCGTCGTAAACCCCAGCATGGCGCAGCCCGCCTGGAGATAGTCCGCAAACAGCGTCTCCACCTGGGTATAGGCCGTCGTGCGGAGGCGGTGCAGTTCCTTGAGGTTCGCGGTGAACTGATGCAGTTGGCGGTTACGCGCTTGCAGTTGGCGCTGCGTAGCCTGGAGGCGGAGCTGATTGTCCACCCGAGCGATCACTTCCAGGGGGTGAAAGGGCTTGGGAATGTAGTCCGCACCACCGACCGCAAAGGCACGCGCCTTATCCACGCCCTCATCCAGCGCACTCACGAACACAACGGGAATCTCACGAGTACGCGCGTCCGCCTTCAGTTGGGCGCAGACATCGTAGCCATCCAGATCCGGCATCATAATATCCAGCAGGATCAGATCCGGCGGCATCGAGCGCGCCCCCGAAATCGCCAAGCGACCGCTGATCGCCGGCCGCGCATGATAGCCATGCTGGTTCAGCAGACCCACTAACAAGCGTAGGTTCGCGGGGGTGTCATCAACGACTAAAATATCCCCCAAGCGACTGGGATCAAACGCGGGGTCTAGCATCGCATCACGATCGGATGACTGAGCATCACGATCTGAAAAGTCAAGCATCAGCGGGCGGGCTCTCTAGCAAACAGTAACAACGAACGAGCAGAGTGGTGCGGGATTCACACCCCCATCTACGCGGAAACCTGGGAGCCTCGATGCTGTACACCCCTTGCGGCTGGAATCAAGGCACCTTCAACTCGGGCAACCAACACTGGTTCTTGATTAAGAGGATACGGGGAAACCGCCCTGAAGCCCTTGCCAGGCAAGGGTTTCAGCCAAAAGCAGGAAAATCGCTAGAACCCAGATACATCAAGGGTTTAAGCTGACTTTTCCAATATCCTCTAAGATACGCGAGCCGCAGTTGGTGTTCGAGGAGAGTTGACAACCCTCGTATTCCCACCCTGCTCTTCCCAAGATTTTCACGACTCTTCCCTTAAACTTACAAGCACTTACCGTGAAAGCACTGTGACGCCTGCGTTGATTGCCACAAGATGGCGTCGTCATAGCAGCCACCACCCCTGACGCTACTGGTGCCCGCCACAGTTCGCCGCTGAAACAATTACCTTAACCCCCCCTGTGTCTCCCTGCATGATGAACAACCTCAGTCACGAATTGCGGACTCCTATTGCTGCCATCCACGCCGCCCTCGGGCTCTTGCAAAGTGGCAAGGTGCATCCTCACAGTGCCCGGGGCCAGCGCCTGCTGAGCATCGCCAGCGACAATACCCAACGCCTCCTCCGCGTCACGACTGCCCTTGAGGGCAGCGCCTCGAGCACCGACGCCCGGCTGCAAGTGGTGGATCTAGAGCGCTTGCGGCTGGAGGCAGATCTCTATGCCGCTTGGGAGCGAGGTAAGTTCGCTGTATTTTATCAACCGATCGTCTGCACCCGCAGCCAACGCATTATCGCCTTAGAAGCGCTGCTGCGCTGGCATCACCCCCGGCGGGGCTGGGTCTCCCCGACGGTCTTTATTCCCTTGGCGGAGGAGTTGGGTTTGATCGCGGCCCTGGGAGACTGGGTGCTGGGTCAAGCCTGCCAGCAGTTGCAAGTCTGGCAAGCTCAATTTCCGAGTCCGCAGCCGCTGGCGGTGAGCGTGAACCTGTCTCCCCTCCAGTTGGGGCAGCCGCAGCTTGTGCAGACGATCCGCGACCTCTTGCAGCAGACGAACCTTGCTCACGGCAGTCTGCATCTCGAGATTACCGAGAGCGCGCCCCTCGAAAATTCGGCCGTCGCGATTGAGGGGTTGCAGCAGCTTAAGTCCCTGGGGATCTTCCTGTACTTGGATGATTTTGGCACTGGCTACTCGTCGCTCTGGCGTTTGCCGGAGCTGGCGATCGATGTGCTCAAGGTGGATCGGGTTTTTGTGGCTCGTCAGCAGTGGTCGCTCATTCGCGGCATTTTCCACTTGGCAGCAAGCTTGGGGATTAAGGTGGTCGTTGAAGGGATCGAGACGGCGGCTGAGCTGGCGCAGATCCAAAGCCAGGGGTGCTATTGTTACCAGGGTTATCACTTCTCGCCCCCGGTGGAGGCGGCTGAGGCTACCAGACTCTTGCAACACCATAACGAGGCTCTGCGAGGGGTGCAGCCTGTGGCGGTGAATTGCTAGCGCGATGCCCTCCTCCTGAGCGGGGGAGGGTGGGGGTACGCTGATGGGAAACCCCCCAGCTTTTCAGACAAGCTGAGGGGTTGAAGCCGTATTGGCGGCTGCTTTAGGAGCCCTAGGGCTAGGAGCCTGCTCGTAAGCCGAGCGAGAGGCCGTAGCGCGGGGGCTGGCTAGGCTAGGTTGTTCTCGATCTCGGCTAAGACGGCGAAGATGAGATCAAGGCCTGTATGGAGGCTACGCTTCAGGGAACCAGTCAAGGACATCAAAGCGCTCCAGGTAGGAGTAACGGAAAGTTTTTCGGATGTAGAAAGCATGGGCGATCGCGGTGAAGTGTGTACTTGTAGTGTAATGACAAATTAATTACACCCTGAATTATAGCAGATGGTCGGGGCCATTTTGGAGCTGCCCTGCGCCAAAGAGTTGCGTCGCCGGCCTGGGTCAAACCGGGCAAAGCCTTGCCCTGTCTGAGGCTGAATGCTATTGTTACCCCCAAAGCGATGGTCGTCATCAATAAGTAATCAACGGGTAAAGTCACTTTTTTGATACAAAAAAATTATATCCAAAGGGGATGCCAGGGGAAATCTGCGCAATAGGGGGGGTAGCTAGTAGGGTCAGTTGTTGCGTTTTCAGAGGGAGTTCATTCTGATGGCCTGGGGATTTTTGCTCTTTGTCTTGGTTGTTATCGGGGTGCTGGGGGCGATCGCCATCAACGGCTACAACCGCCTCGTGACGCTCCGCAATCGTTACCAGAACGCTTTTGCTCAGATCGATGTGCAGTTGCGTCGCCGCTATGACCTGATCCCCAATTTGGTGGAAACGGCCAAGGGCTATATGCAGCATGAGCGCGAGACCCTCGAAGCGGTGATCGCGGCCCGCAACTCTGCCCTCAACGCCACGACTCAGGCGGCCCGCAGTCCCGGCGACCCCACGGCGATGCAAGCCTTGACCCAGGCAGAGGAGGCCCTCGGAGGCAGTCTCGGTCGCTTGTTCGCCTTGGCGGAAGCTTACCCTGACCTCAAGGCTGATCGCGCGATGAGCCAGGTCATGGAGGAGCTAACATCTACAGAAAATCGGATCGCCTTTGCGCGACAAGCGTTTAACGACGGTGTAACGCTTTACAATACCCAGCGCGAGGTCTTTCCCAGCAACATCATTGCGGGGATGTTTAACTTTGCGGGGGCGGCCCTGTTGCGGGAGGCCGAAGACCCTGAGGTGCGTGCGGTTCCGCGCGTGTCGTTCTAGGGACCGGCTCAGGGAGCGGGGTTTGATCCCCCTCCTCGCTCCAGGGGCTACGACTCTAAGGAGTTGCGCTGATGAATTTTCACGAAATAACGACCCAATTCGGTAGGGGCCCGGTGGCCCCGCCCTCAACCCAGTCCATCGCTGTTCCGATCAGGGTTTGGGGGTTGGGAGACCCAAACCCGACAGTGGTGCATTTAATTTGTGAAATTCCATCAGCGCTAACGCGCAGCTACGAACCTGACCCCTGCTCCCAGGGCGGCGGCTAAGGACACCCATCCCGGTCCTCACTCCCTCAGTCCTCCTCTCCCAAAAATGGGCGGGGGAGAGGCCAGGCCAGGCTTTGCGACTCCCCTACTGCTAGGGCGGGAGCAGGGGTTGGCGGGGGAGAGAAAAGCCTGAACAGCCGGAGTTTCAGAGCTTATGGGTGCTTAGGAGCCCAAGTCGGGAGAAGGATTCAGGATGAGGGCTGTCCATCAGCGCTGCTACCGACCCGCCCCCGGGTTCATCCTAAGCTCAGCCTTTGACACAGGAGTTCTCCAGAAAGGCGAAAAGCCCTCGATTTTTAGGGGGGGCCTATCCCGGCCCTAGGGTGCATCTCCCTTTAGAGACTCCCCTTCGTCCTCCTTGAGAGAAGGGGCCGGGGGATGTAGACGCGCAGCGGCTTCTCGCAGAGGGGGCCAACTTGCCTAACTGAGATGCCCCCTGACCCTAGGCCCTAAGAACCCAGGCCCACCTGTGGCTATAAATCCGAGACAGGGGCTGGGGTTGATCTAGAAGCTCGTCCCTGAGGGAATTTCTGTCTGCACGCTCGTTCCTACGATGAAGCTGTCATGAACTTTTTTGAGCATCAGGATCAGGCGCGTAAGAATACCACGCTGCTGCTGTGCTTATTTGCGGTGTCGGTGATCACGACCATTGTTGCGCTCTACATCGCGCTGACGCTCGTGCTGTACTTTGCTGATGTGGAGATGGCGGCGAGTCCCCAGGCGACCGATTCCCTCTGGTCGCCGTCCCTGTTTGGGGTGGTGACGCTGGGCACGGTGAGCCTCGTGGGTGCTGGCACTCTCTGGCGGCTCGCGAGCTTGCAAGGGGGGGCGGGGTGGTGGCGCGGGAGTTGGGGGGGCAGTTGGTCAGCCTTAACACCGATGACCCCGACGAGCAACGGCTGCTCAATGTTGTGGCTGAGATAGCGATCGCCTCGGGCACCCCGGTGCCGGAGGTCTACGTCCTCCCCCAGGAACCGGGGATCAACGCTTTTGCGGCGGGCTTCTCCCCTGACCGAGCGGCGATTGGCGTCACGCGCGGCTGCCTGGAGCAACTCACCCGGGACGAGTTGCAAGGGGTCATCGCCCACGAATTCAGCCACATTCTCAATGGTGATATGCGGCTGAACCTGCGCTTGATTGGGGTCTTGCACGGGATCTTACTCATTTACCTGCTCGGGCGCGGGGTGTTGCGGGTCAGCCTCAACGCTACGGGCCGTCGTACCAGCCGCAAGGATGGCGGGGCGTTCATCCTCGTGCTGGGGGGCTTGGCTCTGGTCGTGGTGGGGAGTGTCGGCTTCTTCTGCGGGCGGGCGATCAAAAGTGCGGTCTCACGGCAGCGGGAATTTCTCGCGGACGCGGCGGCGGTGCAGTTCACCCGTAACCCGGAGGGAATTGGCAGCGCCCTCCGCAAGCTGGGGGGCTATGCTCAGGGCTCCGACCTGCAAGCCGATAAGGCCGAAGAGCACAGCCACCTTTTCTTTGGCAGGGCCCTGGATGATTGGCTGTTTCCCGGGCTGTTCGCCACCCATCCCCCCTTGGAGGAGCGGATTCGTCGCCTCACGGGGGTGCGGGTCGCGCCCAGGCCCAGACGCTCCGCCGCCGCAACACCCCTGGGGGCTCTGGAAGGTCTAGGTTTGGCCGGAGAAGAGGCAAACTCTCAGGAGCCAGTTACTGCTCCATCGTCCACGACTCAGATCAAAGCCGAGAGCGTGACTACGGCCATTGGAACCATCGATTCGGAGCATATTGCCTATGCCCAGACCTTGATCGAGGGGTTGCCGGCCGCGTTACGGGCGGCTGTTTGTGAGCCTCAGGGAGCGGTGGCGGTCCTCTATGGGCTGGCCCTGGACCGTCAGGCCGGCGTGCGCCAGCAGCAATTGGCCCTGGTGGCCAGCGATAGCCCCGAGCTAGCGCGGGCTACCCAGGCCTACGGGGCCCTGATCGCGCAACTGGAGCCCCGGTTGAAGCTGCCTCTGGTGGACTTGACCCTGCCGGCCCTACGCCAGTGCTCCCGAGAGGAGCTGAAGCATTTTCTGCAACGGGTCAAGCAGTTGGCGGCGGCGGATGGCAAAATCTCCTTTTCGGAGTACATTTTGCAACTCATTTTGCAGCGCCGCTTGCAGCCCTACATCCGCAACACCGAGGGGCGATCGCCCAGCCAATTCACCAACTTGGGAGCTATTTGGGACGATTGCGCGATCGTGCTCACGGCCCTAGCGCGGGTGGGCCATACGACACCGCAAAATGTCACCTATGCGTTCCGCTCGGGGATGTTCCGACTGCCAGGAGCCGGTAAACGCGGGGTGCCGCCGGAGCCTCCCCCCTGTAGCCTGGGAGATATTAACCGCAGTCTGCAACGCCTCGAGCGGGCAGCCCCAAAGCTCAAGCAAGCCATCGTCGATGCCTGTGCCCACACCGTGCTGGTGGATAGCCGGGTGACGGTGCGGGAGGCGGAACTGCTGCGGGCGATCGCCATTGCCCTCGGCTGCCCCCTGCCCCCGTTCCTGGAAGTCCCCTAGGGCAAGCTGAAGTCCTTACTGGCCAAACTCCCGCCGGGCTTGCTCCACCAGTTCGGCAGTGATTTCGTCGCACTCCTGGGTCCGGGCGAGCTGCTCAATGCGCTGGCGGGCTTGGGGACGCACGAAGTAGGGAATATTGCGGAATTTGGCCTGGGCCGCTGCGGTCCAGGGCCGGGCCTCTTCAAAGTCGGGGGTGGGATTCATCGGTAGAAACCTCCAAGATTACTCCAGTTGCTGGGCGGGGGAGTTTTCGGGGCGATCGCGTTGACTTCAGAGCCTCCTCCAGGAGCGACGCCGGCCGGCCTAGCCCGCAGGGGCTAAGACGGGCTCACATTTAAGACCGCACAGATAGCCGCATGAATGCGGTCGGCGAGATCCTCCTTGCCTTCGATCACCGCCGCCGCCGCGTGGAGCAGCATGGCATTGAAGCCGCGCGTATCCCCGGACTGGCGAAAATCAGTGCGGACGGCGATCACGGGGATATTCTGCCCCGTTGCATAGCCACATTCCCAACAGGTCCCCGCATCAGCATCAGCACCATCCAGGATGGCGACGACGACCTCCGCTTGGGTCAAATCCTCAAGACAGCGTTGGTAGATCGCGGCACTGGTCATCAACCCGGCGCAGCGCGCCTGGGGCAAAAAGACCCGCCAGCCCAGGGCATCTAAGTGATCGGCCAAGCGAGCATTAAAGGCCTGTTCCGCCGCTGTAAAGAGGGGAGCTGCGAAGTAGATGCGCGTGGGCATAGGGGAGTGGGGAGCCGTTTGGATAATATATATGTACTATATTACAAGGTGCTGAAGGGCCGCCGGAGGGAGGGCCGCCGGCCCCCTGGGTAATTCTCTCATTCCGTCGGCCCTCTCCGCTTGCTCTGACCGAGCGCCCGCTGATCGGCGCTCTGCTTGCTCATGCCTTACACCCAAAATCATCGCGATCGCCCGCGCCCCCCAGACCCCCTCACTCCTCCCCCGGCCCCGGACATTCTCGAGGCCGAAATCCTCAGTGAGCCGCCGTCCGCCCCGACGGCGGCCCAACCCCCGCCGCCGTCAACCGACCTCACCGCCCTGCAACGCCAATGGCAACAGGAGCAGCGCCGCGATCGCCGTCGCTTGCTGACCCGCCTTCAAGATACAGAGCACCGCCTGCTCGACCACCTCTTTAACCTCTACCGCCAAACGGAGCGCCTCGAGCGGAAGCTCGATCACCTGCTCGCGGAGCGCCGGGCCCAACGCTCCCAGCGCTCCACTCTGACGCTGTTGGTGCTCTTGCTGCTGGGGATTGCTTACATCACGGTGATTCACCCTGCCCTGCGCGATCGCCCCGCCCCATCGCCAACCCCAGCCCCCGCTGAGCCTCCCACCCCCGCCTCACCAGCCCCGTTGCCCCCCGAGCACCTGGGCCGGTGGTTTGGTGCGGCGGCCTTGGCGCAGACCCCTGACCGCCAGCAGCGGGTTCGGGGTCGCAATACCCACTACCGCGTGACCGATACGTATCGAGTGCGTCCGGTCCACCCCAGCACTGGCCAGCGTAGCCGCCCCGAATGCCTGGGGAAAGACCTCGAAGCGATCGACACCCAGCAAATCCAGGGCTGCGTGGCCCATCGGGGGGTCGATGTCGGCACGCCCGTGGGAACCCCCTTGGCGGCGATCGCCCAGCCCGGCAGCACCGCCCACGTAGACTGCATTCAGCAGCCCCCTTGGGGAACCTATGCCCGTCTCGAGAGCCCCTCGCTCCCGGACTGGACCTTCATCGCCCACCACCTACAGACCTGCCACCCCGGAAACTACAGCCCCGGCGAGGTTTTTGGGACGACGGGCACGGCCGGCACCGGACCGCACCTCCACTTTGGCGTCAAGTACCAAGGCCGCTGGCTCGCGCCGCCCTTAGGGTTTGTGGAGTGGATGTTGGCCGGAACCCGGCCCACCACCGCTGACGTATCTCCCACCCCATCCCCCGCCTCGGGCTGAAGTTCGCGGTGGTGAGGTTGTCAAAGGTTGCCACCTTGGGGTCGAGCCGTCAGCACCTCAACGGGTTTCCTGACTCCTGGCGTCCTCGGGCTGGGCAAAGGCACGGCAATCCGCAGCCGACCAGGTGACATAGACCGTTTGATCCCGGTGGAGGGTCGTACTGGCTTGTTGGGGCTGGCGCACCATCACCAACGCCCCCGGCAGCGCTACCATCACCTGAAGATGGGTTCCCAGGTACATGATCTGGCCCACGTGACCGGCAAAGCAGTTCTCGGCCTCGGGGCAGGGCTCGGACGTGAGGGTGATCTTTTCTGGGCGGACGCTAGCGATCGCCCGACTCGTCGCCAGGTCCCCGTGGGCCCGCACCCGCAGCCCCGCCGCCGTCCGCAGCACGAGGGTGAAACCATCCTGAGCGTCCACCTCCCCCGTGAAGAGGTTGGTATCGCCGATAAAGTCGGCGACAAAAGCGGTCTGGGGCTGTTCGTAAATCTCGCTGGGGGTGCCGATTTGCTCAATTCGGCCCGCCCGCAACACCGCAATCCGATCCGAAAGGGACAAGGCCTCTTCCTGATCGTGTGTGACCATAATAAAGGTCAATCTCAACTCTTGGTGCAAGCGTGACAACTCCACCTGCATTTCCTTCCGCAGTTTCAGATCCAGGGCCCCCAAGGGCTCATCCAACAGCACCACGGCCGGCCGATTCACCAGGGCCCGAGCTAAGGCGACCCGTTGCCGCTGACCCCCAGAGAGTTGGTGGGGATAGCGACTTACTAAGGGCTCGAGGCGCACCCCCGCGAGGGCTGCCTGCACTCGCTCGGCAATTTCAGCCTGGGGGCGACGGGCCACCCGCAGACCGAAGGCCACGTTCTCCCCGACAGTAAGATGATTAAACAGGGCATAGCTTTGAAACACAGTATTGACCGGGCGACGGTAGGCCGGGATAGCATTGGCCACCTGGCCGCGGATGCGAACTTCGCCCGCCGTCAGGGTCTCGAAACCGGCGATCGCCCGCAGCAGCGTTGTCTTGCCGCAACCTGAGGGCCCCAGGATGCTAAAAAACTCGCCGGGCTGCACCGCGAGATCGACCCCAGCCACGGCCGTCTCGTTGCCAAACACCTTGCTCGCCCCCCGCAGTTCAACATCGGGAGGCCCAGCGGCCACAGCAGACAGGGGAACCTGGAGAGAAGTTTGAGCCATAACGAAAGGTTGGGGCTGCCGGGTGCATAATGAACTTGGGTTATTTGCTATTTTATTGGCTAATAGAGGATTGACAGGCATCAACCAATGACAATGACGCGAGTTGAGCGCATGGCAACAGCGGTTAAACCCGTCTCCAAGGTAGTCGGTCGCAAGCAGACTCCCCGGAGCGTCGGCCAACAGCACCAAGCGTTGGTCATCATGCTATTTATTAGCGTATTTCTCCTCGGGGGCCTTGGGGCTCGGCTGAGTCAGTTGCAGTTGGTGGAAGGCGATCGCAACCAAGCCCTCGCCGAGAACAACCGCGTGCGCCTGATTCCGCGCTCCCCAGTCCGGGGAACCCTTTTCGACCGCAAAGGCCGCATCCTGGCCAGTAGTCGCCTGTCCCATTCTGCCTACATCTGGCCCTTGGCCCAGCGCTACGAAACCTGGGACAAGACCGTAGAGTACTTGGCAAAAATCCTCGAGTTGCCCCCTGAGGAAATCCGCCAGCCCGTCGAAGCCGCCGACTACAACGACCCCACCCGCGTCCGCATCGCGCGCGACCTCACCCCCGCCCAGATCACCGCCATCAAGGAGTACAGCACCCAGCTCCAAGGCGTGGACGTAGACATTGAGCACCTGCGCCACTACCCCCACCAACAAACTGCCGCCCACATCCTCGGCTATACCGGTGAACTCAATGTCGAAGAGCTAGAGCAACGTCGTGCTAAGGGCTACCGCCTCGGGGATATTGTCGGCAAGATGGGCGTTGAAGAGGCCTACGAAGAACTACTCCGGGGCGAGTGGGGCGGCCAGCAAGTCGAAGTAGACGGAGCCGGCAAGGTGGTCCGCATCCTTGGCCAAAAGCAAGCGAAGGCTGGTCAGGACTTGACCCTCACCCTCGACGTGGACCTGCAAAAGGCTGCTGAAGCCGCCCTGGACCGACGCCGGGGAGCCATTGTCGCCATGGACCCCAACAATGGTGAAGTGCTGGCCATGGCTAGCTACCCGACCTTTGACCCCAACATCTTTTCCTCTCGCATCACGGAGGAGATGTGGCAAAAACTCCAAGGGGAAGGCAATCCTTTTGTCAACCGTGCTCTGCGCGGGTTTCCGCCGGCCTCGACCTTCAAGATTGTCACCGCTACGGCGGGGATGGAATCAGGCAAGTATCCCCCCGATACGGTGCTGCCAACCATGGCCTACCTGGTTGTGGGCGGGACCGCCTTCGGGGAATGGAACCGGGCTGGATTTGGCCCCATGGGCTACGTGCAAGCGATGGCCTGGAGCAGCAACACCTTCCACGGTCAAATCGCTCGGGGCGTCGGTGGCGAAGCCCTGATCGACTGGGCGCGGCGCTACAGCTTCGGCGAGAAGACGGGAATCGAACTCAAGTCGGAGTCCCCTGGCCTGATCGCCGATGATGCTTGGAAGCAGGAGCAATTTAACTGGGAATGGACTGTAGGTGATACGGTCAATATGTCCATTGGTCAGGGATTTACCCAGGCGACCCCCCTCCAGGTCAGTGTGATGTTTGCGGTTCCAGCCAATGGCGGCTACCGGGTGACGCCCCACTTGATCAAGGATGAGCGCGGTGCCGACAATTGGCGTACCTCCATGAATCTCAAGCCCAGCACCGTGGAGACTCTCCGTAAGGGCTTGCGGGCGGTGGTCGCGGGCGGGACCGGTGCTGCGCTCAATGTCGATAGCATTCCGATGGCGGCGGGCAAGAGCGGCACGGCAGAAACAGGGGGAAATCGCCTCTCCCACGCTTGGTTTGGGGGCTATGCTCCGGCGGATAAGCCGGAGATCGTGGTGGTCGCTTTTGTGGAGCACTCAGGGGGCGGCGGCGGTAAGATCGCCGCGCCGATGGTGGCGCAAGTGCTGAGTGCTTACTTTGCGAAGCCGGGCTCTTAGTTCCGGGCTGCGGCAATCCTCGCCTGATTCAAGTCAGCAAGTTTTGCGTAGTGGCGCTGGGGCGCTGAAGCGCAGCGAATCCGACATCCGGTTTCTAGAAGCTCGATTCAAGCCCTCTCCCCAAGGCCTCTTCAAGTTCGATAGAGGGGCTTCTAACTCCCTCAACTCCCCTGCTCCCAAGTTTGGGAGCAGGGGCTGGGGGATGAGGGCCCGGTAACACCTCTCGGGAGCGAGGATTCCGGATAGCGGAGTCCCATGAAAAAACGCGGGCGATCGCCCGCGTCTACGCTGCTAAGGGTTGTGGCATCACCGTGGTTCCGAGGCGGCGGCCGAGGACCGTGGCCAGGGGTTGTAGTTCCTGGGCCAATTGCACGAGGTCAGGGATCGCAAGGGCTTGGCGCGCGTCCGAGACTGACTGCTCGGGCTCCGGGTGGCACTCGATGATCAGGCCGTCGGCCCCGGCGGCGATCGCCGCCTTCGCCAGGGCCGGCACCAACTCCCGCTTCCCGGCCGCATGAGACGGATCAACAAGGACCGGCAGATGGGTCAACTGCTTCAGGGCCACCACCGCTCCGAGGTCGAGTACATTGCGAGTGTAGGTATCGAAGCTGCGAATCCCCCGCTCGCAGAGCACCAGCTTCGAGTTACCGCCCCTGAGGATGTACTCCGCCGCGCCGACAAACTCCTCCAGCGTCGCCGCCAGCCCCCGCTTTAGGAGCACCGGCTTATCGGTTTCCCCCACGGCCTTGAGGAGGTCGAAGTTCTGCATATTGCGGCTGCCGATTTGCAGCACATCAGCCCGCGCCGCCACGGCGTCAATTTGGCTCACGGCCATCACTTCCGTCACAATCGGCCTCTGGTAGCGCCGGCCTACCTCCTGAAGCATATCCAGCCCAGCCAGCCCCAAACCCTGGAAGGAGTAGGGGGAGGTGCGGGGTTTGAAGGCCCCGCCCCGGAGGGCTTGGACCGGCGATCCCTGGAGCCCTGTGGCGACTGCCTCCAGTTGCTCCAGGCTCTCAACCGCACAGGGGCCGCCGATCAGCACTAACTCAGGGCCGCCGCAGACAAGATTGGGGGCGAGGGCTACGGGCGTGGTTCCGGCCTCGGGCGTAGATTTGAGGGCGAGTTTTGCGTGTTTCATGGGTAGGATTCCTCAGGTGAATCGTTAGGATCAACAGTTGTGAACAGGGGTCAAGGCTCCGGGGGCGAACAAAAAGCCCGGTCGCCTGAGGGGCTCCGGGCTCTTTGCTCTGTCATGCTAGACGCGCAAGGATCTACCCGGACCTCGGCAGCCAGGCAAAAAAGTAGAAGCCATAAAACCAGGAGAAGCTAGGGATCGTTGCGGGGGACATCGGAAACTCCTTGCATAAAAAAACCGCAGTGCTACTTGCCTGCGGTTCGCGTCACTGAGCCAGGATCAACTGGGCTCACCAGTGGCGAACCTTGCTAAACCAAAAATAAAAGTAGCGACCGCTTAGTTTCATTGTGCAGAATGCAAATTCTAACAAGTTGGCGATCGCGACCGCCGAACTGCTTTTCAGTGTATAGGGAGCAACCCCGCTGGGTCAACCCTCGATTCTCCCCAAAACCGATGGGGGTTGTCCCTTGGTTGCACCTAATCCTCCCAGAGCCCCGAAGCCGGGCGGCAATGATCCCGCCCTGCCAGGAATTGGGGGTAAGTTCTGGGCTAAGATGAGAGGCACGACAATAAAAATTAATGTTGCTGACTCAAAGTTGGGGACTTCCAAGATTGGCAGCCCTCACCCCCGGCCCTTCTCCCAGAGGAGGAGGGGAGAAGTAGCCGCCCGATTCTCCCTGGGGAGAATCAGAGGCCAGGGGGTGCGGGCAACCGTAACGCCAGCAGGGGATGCGCCCTTAAATGCTGTGAGTCATGAGATGATCTTGAGCTGAGAGCTTTGCTGAGGAGGATTTGGAGTTTATGAGCAAATTGCTGCGTTTACTGCTAGTTGGTGTGTGGGCTGTGGGCTGTTGGTTGGCAGGGAGCCAGGGTGCAGCCCAGGCGCTGCCGGTTCCCTCGGGGTCTTGGCAAGCGCCCTTGTTGGCGGCGGATCTCCGCAACCCGGCGGACGATATGCTCAACACGGAGTTTGGGAAAAAGATTGACCTGAACAATACCAACGTGCGGGCCTTCCGCCGCCTGCGGGGCTTTTACCCGACTCTGGCGAAAAAGATTGTGGCGAATGCCCCCTACCAGAAGGTGGAGGATGTCCTAACGATTCCGGGCTTGAGTGAGGGCCAAAAATCGCGCTTGCAGGCCAATCTGAACAAGTTCACGGTTTTGGAATCGACGGAAGTTTTCACCGAAGGTGGCGATCGCTTCAACAACGGTTACTACTAAGTCAGCATTTCCGTTAAGCTGCGTTACGCTAAGTTAAGTTATTTTTCATGACGTACCCACTCTGAATACCAGGGTGGGTTTTTGTGCCGCCGCGCTCCTCTAGGCCCTTGCCCCCAACTTCCCTGCTGCCGCTGCCCCAAGCCTGTGATGTCGCCATTGTTGGTGCGGGTGCGGCCGGCCTCTATGGGGCCCTCTGCCTGCCGGCTGACTACTCGATCTGCCTGCTGACTAAAGCTGACTTACAAACGGGCGCGAGTGACTGGGCTCAGGGGGGCATCGCGGCGGCGATCGCCCCGGGGGATTCCCCAGCGCTGCATCTTGAAGATACACTCCAGGCGGGGGCCGGCCTTTGCGATCGTGCCGCCGTGGACTATCTGGTGCAACAGGCTCCCGCCGCCATCCATCGCCTGCTGACCTTAGGAGTACGCTTCGACCGCAAGGGGCGGGAATTGGCCTTCACCCTCGAGGCAGCCCACTCGCGGCCCCGGGTGCTCCATGCGGCCGACACCACGGGCCGCGCCATCGTCAGTACCTTGGCCGCTCGGGTGCGGGAGCGGGAGAATATTCGGGTGGTGGCTCCGGCCTTGGCCCTGGATTTGGGGCAGGCGGGTGATCGCTGTCTGGGCCTGCATCTTTGGTATCAGGATCGGCTCCACTGGCTCCAGGCCCGGGCGGTGATTCTGGCGACGGGCGGCGGTGGGCAGGTCTATGCCCAGACGACGAACCCAGCCGTGAGTACCGGCGACGGCCTTGCTCTGGCTTGGCGGGCGGGGGCGACTTTGCGGGATCTGGAATTTATGCAGTTTCACCCCACGGCGTTGACAAAGCCCGGTGCGCCCCACTTTCTGATCAGTGAGGCGGTGCGCGGGGAGGGGGCTCACCTGATCGATGGGGCGGGCGATCGCTTTGCCTTTCACTATCACCCCAAGGGAGAACTTGCCCCCCGGGATGTGGTGAGCCGCGCCATTTTTAGCCATTTGGCCCAGACGAGCCCGGAGCCGGAGCGGGCGACGGTGTTCCTCGACCTGCGCCCGATTGAGCGCGATCGCCTCCAGCGCCGTTTCCCCAACATCCTCCAAGTCTGCCAGCGCTGGGGGGTCGATCCCTACCAGGAGCCAATTCCGGTGGCTCCAGCAGCTCACTACTGGATGGGGGGCATCGCGGTTGATGGCCAAAGCTGCACCTCGCTGCCAGGCCTCTATGCGATTGGGGAAGTGGCGAGTACGGGGGTCCACGGGGCCAATCGGTTGGCGAGTAATTCGCTGCTGGAGTGTCTGGTCTATGCTGGCCAATTGGCGGAGTTGGTCTTGCCGCCCCTCGCGCCGGCCCAGCCGCCTCCCCTGGAATTACCAACCCACATACCGCCCGTGGCGAGCTTGCGATCGCGCCAGCAGCAGTTACGGGCCTTGATGTGGCGCTGTGCGGGAATCCGCCGCCAGCAAGAGACGCTCGACTCTGCCCTGGCCCAGGTCCAGGCTTGGAGCGAGGATTTGGCCCAGGGAGCGGAGGCTACGGAGCCCCTTACGAGCGAGGGGCTCCGCTGCTGGTCGGAAACGCGGAATTTGTTGGCGATCGCGGCGCTGATTCTTCGCAGCGCTGCCTTCCGCACCGAGAGCCGAGGCGGCCACTTCCGCCAGGATTACCCCCACCCGGACCCAGCCTGGCAGGTTCACACCTGGGTGACGGGCGATCGCTGGTCAGCCCACTGAGCTAACCTTGATAGCCCAACCCGTCGCTCAAAACCCTGGGAGATTTCGACGTTGCTGGAATGAGGGGATGTTTCGGGCGAGCACGGGCCCATCTCAGACCCGGGTCACAAGTCAGGCAGTTGATCCGGGTCAATCCCCTGCGATCGCAGATAGGCTTCTAGCCGCTCTCTCGCTTGCCGCTCCTGCTCCGCCCGCTGGCGCTCAGCCTCTTCCGGCAACGGAATCAACTCCCCCGTGGCGGTAAACCAGCGCAACTGGCGGGCGTGAATCCCCAACTGTAACCCCAACTGCTCACTGGGCAAGCGCCCGCCTTCGACGGGGGCGATCGCCTCGTAGCGCCCATCCATCAGGTGAAATCCCGCAAACTCCAGGGTTTCGGGGTGGAACCAATAGTATTCTGGCAGCCGCCACACATCTTGATACAGGCTTTTCTTCGCTCCTTTATCCACCCGGGCGGTGGACCTGGAGAGTAATTCAATCACCACATGGGGATACTGGCCGCCTTCTTCCCAAATCGTCCAACTGCGGCGGTCTTTTTTTTCGGCTCCCAACACCACAAAGACATCCGGCCCCCGAAAGTCCCGAGACTTGAGCTGCTGGATGTTGTAGTAAACCGTGAGGTTGCCGGAGATGTAGAAGTCGGGGCGATCGCGCCACCAGTGCTCTAGGAGTCGAATCAGCAGCTCAATCTGGCGGCGATGGTAGTCGGTTTCCAAGGGGGGCTCATCACTATACAAGTTACCCGGAGGCCCCTGAATCTCGGCGGTGCTCGCCTCGCCAAGTTCCGGGCGATTCTCCTCTAGACGAACCATGACCCGATACTCCGGTGAATCTGCTTTTAGTATAGCTTTGGGCTCCCGGTGGCTAATATTTCGCCTCCCGGCGAAATAGTTTCGTCCTATAAGTGCTCCTAACTAGATGGTTTGCCAGGGTTCACGATGCCCGCAGCCCTGACCGAGAGCTGCTCACAGCATCCATTCCAAGACGAAGCCGACGCGGCTATCCTTGCGGCCGACGGAGTTTTGCTTTTGCAGATCGACGGAGAAGCGCAGGTCCTCAGTCACAGCGTAGCCGGTTGAGAGGGTCGTGATGCCAACTTCATTCGCTGAGCCAGGGGAGACAAAAGATTGCGACAGGGAAATGTCCGCCGCTCCGGTGCGGGAGAGGGCGAGGATTAGCTTTGCGCCGACGTTAACACCGTCGGTCCGGTAGTTTTTGGTCGTGATGTTGCGGTAGCCGACCATGGGCGCGAC
The DNA here is from genome assembly GCA_964397305.1 of uncultured bacterium. Classification (GTDB taxonomy): domain Bacteria; phylum Cyanobacteriota; class Cyanobacteriia; order Cyanobacteriales; family Spirulinaceae; genus JAAUTY01. The sequence continues at coordinate 10,310 of CAYNIP010000012.1, read as the reverse complement.
GTTGATATAGCTTCCCCGGGGGAGGAGGTAGTAACGCAGGTCGCCGCCCCAGGTTTCGCGGCCGCCGGCAAAAGCTCCCTGGTACTCGGCGCTGACGGTGAGGCCGGTGTTGCCAAGGAAGAAGTCTTCAATGCCAATGAGCCAACCGCTTTTGCGATCCGTGGAAGGAAAGTAGGAGTACCCCAAGCGTAGGCGACTGCGGAAGCTGGGGTCGTGGCGGATGTCGTGGAGGACATCGGGGATCTCCTCGAGCCAGCGCTGAAGCACGGGGCTGCCTTCCAGAATCTCGGGGTCAACATCAATCGGGGTGCGGCTGTCGGTTGCTTGGCTGAGCCAGGGGGAGGGGGCGACAAATTCAGCGGTAAGGTCGGGGACCGGCTCGGGGGGGGCGATCGCCCCGGGTGTCAGACTCGGATCGAAGCTCAGGGTCGCGGCCTGCCGGTCTGTTTGCCATAATGAAGACACGGCCGGCTCCGTTTGCAGGTCAGCGGCGGTGGTTGAGACCGGGGGCAAGACTTCACTCCGGGCTGGGGAGACGCCACTCCAGGCGATCGCTCCTGTGCCTAGGGCTAAACAGCCGACCCAGAAAGGACGCAGAGTAGTCACTGCAAACATGGGTGATGAGGTCTCCAGGCCGCGAACAAGATTGGGTAAGGACATTTAAGCATGAGACAGGGGATGCTGCACAACTCTACGGCTCGCCGACGGTGGCATCGGGACAGGCTGCGGGGCTTGCACCTAGCCTGGTTTGCCACAATCTGCCTCAGCGTGGGCTGTGCCGCCAGTGAGGTTTCGCCACCCGCTGCTCCCGAACCGGCTCCCACCGCCACGGGAGCCGCCGCCCCACCGGCAGCGGCGCCGCCCGTCCGGGCCAATACCTTTGAAGATGCTCTGGATGTGGGCTTTGGGGCGGCGACTCTCACGCAGTCGGCTCAGACAGCCGCAGATTGGCAACTAGTGGCCAGTCAGTGGCAGCGGGCGATCGCCCTGCTCCAGTCCCTCCCGGCGGACCATCCCCAGTACCAAGCCGCCCAGGCAAAGATTGCTGAGTATCAGCAAAACCTCGCCGTCGCCCAACAGCGGAGCAGCGGGGGCGGGGCGGTGGCCGCGGCTCCCCCGCCAGCGGCGGCCCCTAGCCCCAGGCCTGGGAGCCGTGGTCAGGGGGGGAGCACCGATTTCCTTGTTGTTGCGGGGGGTGGCACGCCCCGCAACAACGAGATTGCCCTGGAAAAGAATGTGCTCTACTTCCAGCGCACCCTCCAGGCTCTGGGCCTGCGGCCGGAGCAAGCGACGATCTTCTTTGCCAATGGCAACGATGGGCAGGCGACGGTGCGCTACCTAGACGCTCAGCGCCAGGAGCGCTACAAAGCGCCGGAGATCCCCAACCTCCAGGGGGCAGCGACGGTGGCCAATGTCACGAACTGGCTGGGACAACAGGCCAATCGCAGCGGCCGCTCGCTTTTCTTCTACTTCACGGGCCACGGGGGGAAGAATGATAACAATTTGGATAACAATACCTTGATACTCTGGGGCGACCAGCGCTTGAGTGTGCAGGGCCTCGCCCAGCAGTTTGACCCGTGGGGGCGCGATCGCCGCATCGTGACGATGATGGTGCAGTGCTATTCGGGCTCCTTTGCCAACTTCATTTACCCCCAGGGCACTCCCGGCCTGGAGATCGCCGCCCAGAGCCGCTGCGGCTTCTTTGCCACGATTAAGAGCAATACCTCCGTTGGCTGTACTCCTGAAGTCGATGAGGCGGACTATCGGGACTACAGCTCGAGCTTCTTTGCCGGGCTCAGTGGGCGCGATCGCACCGGGCAGGCCGTCGCCTCCGCCGACTACAACCGCGATGGCCAGATTTCCTATGCCGAAGCCCACAGCTTCGCCAAGGTAGACGGTCGCACCACGGATCTCCCGGTCTCCACCTCCGAGGTCTGGCTCCAAAGCCAACGCTCCGAGGCCGAGAAGCAGCAAATCCTCAGCCAGCCCATGCTGTCGCTCTTAGCGACAGCCCGGCCGGAGCAGCAGTATGTCGTGGAAACCCTGGCTCAGCAGGCGGGCTTGCCCCTCCAGCAGTCATTCTTAGCGGCAGAATCGGCTGCCCGAGGGCGCGGGCTGAATAAGATTCAGTCAGCTTATCTGACGCGATTGAGCATGGAGTTGCTGAATATCGCCATTGAGCAGCAGCTCCGCGCCAGCGGCAATCAAACCCTGATCGGGATCTTAAATCGCTTGCTGGAGTGTGAGGCCACAACGCTGTAACACCGATCTGGCCTTGACCGTGAGCCTAAAAACCAGCCGCGTGGGCGGTTTACAGCCCCCGCCCCGCCTCCTGGGCAGGAGTCTCGGGGCACGGCAGGACCGACCCCAAGGCAAGCCCTTGAGGTGCAGGGCGGCCCTATTCAGCAAATCCGGGCAGGTTTAGGCCGCTGGTGAGCTCTTCCATGCGCGTCCGCATCGTGGCCGTGGATTTCTCGTAAGCGTCTTGCATCGCTACGGTGACGAGGGCCGAGAGTTCTTCGGCGCTCTTTGCCATCGCCTCGGCCGCAATGGTAACTCGTAGGGGTTCTTGGTTCCCGCTGACGACGACCTTGACGAGACCGGCCTCGCTCTCGCCCGTGATCTCCATCGCCTCCAGTTCTTCCTGGAGCTGCTTGGCGCCAAGCTGTACTTCCTGTGCTTTTTTGAAAGCGTCGGCCAGCTCCTTCATCTTGCCGAGCCCGAAGCCAAATCCTTTACCTTGGGTCATAAGAGTTATTTGCGATTGTTCAATACCAACAGTTCTGCTAAGCGATCGCCAGTCTAAGGGCTCACCGCAGGGGAACCAAGCTCAACTGAGATCGTTAGCAGGCGTCGTTCTGATTGTAGTACCGCAGGCCCATCCGGTGCAGCCGGGCCGCGCCTAGCCCTCAAACTCGCCCAGAACCCGCACTTCCGGTTGCAGGGCCAGGGACCAACGGTCCTGAACCTCCGTTTGGACGTGGTAAATAAGGTTGAAAATATCCTGGGCCTTGGCATCGCCGCAGTTGAGGATGAAGTTGGCGTGGCGGTGGGCCACCTGCGCGCCCCCGATCTGGTAGCCCTTGAGGCCCGTCTGCTCGATCAGCCAACCCGCAGCATGGGGGCCGGGGTTGCGGAACACGCTGCCGCAACTGGGCAGGTGGTAGGGCTGGGACGATTTGCGCTGAACCAGATTGCGGTTGGTCTCGGCCATGACCTCAGCGCGGGTGGCTCCGGGTTGGAGCTGCAAGGTGGCCTGGAGCACGATGCGATCACCCCCTTGCAAGCAAGAGCTCCGGTAACTGTAGTGGAGCGCCTCCGGGCCCAGGCAGTCGATGCTGCCTTCAGGGTTGAGCACGAGCGCGCTGACCAGAATATCCGCCAGACAGCCCCGGTGCGCCCCAGCATTCATCACCACCGCGCCCCCCACCGTGCCTGGAATGCCAACGGCCCATTCAAGGCCACGCCAACCGCGCTTCGCCACCTTCCAGGCCAAGCGGGGGAGGGGTTCTCCGGCTCCCACTGTGACTTGAGCCAAAGCATCATCGAAGAGCATTTGGCGCAGATAACGGGTCGCGAGGGTCAAGCCCGGTAAACCGCGATCGCTCACCAAGAGATTGGAGCCGGCCCCCAAGAAGGTGAGCGGCAACCCGCGATCACGAGCCCACTGAGTGCTCGCCTGGACTTCCTGCCAACTACGGGGGGCCACATACCACTCCGCCGGCCCACCCACCCGGAACGAGGTCAAGTTCGCCAAAGAAACCTGGGGGTGAAGCAAGCACTGGGAATCTGGAAGAGTTAAGGGCTGAGCATTGGGCCGAAGCGCTTCTACTACCAGAGTCTTAGAGCCAATCATCGGAGCCTCAGAAGAAAGGGTCATCGCTTTTTGCCATACGTTGAGACAGGGCTCAAAACAGCAGGGCCCAGGGCCACGGGGCATAGCCCACGCCGCCAGGAATCCCGGCCAGTTAGCTCACAACGCTGCGGCCGTAGAGGTCGAGCAGAGGGTTAATGACCTGGTTCAGGTTGCCAGCGCCCAAAAAGAGGGCCAAGTCACCGGGCTGAAGGATTTCCTCCTTAAGGAAGGACGCCATCAGCCCCAGATCAGGCTGATAGAAGACTTGCGGTTGGTGGCGGGCGATCGCCTCGGCAAGCTGCTGGCCACTCACACCGCCTTGATTGACCTCGCCAGCACTGTAGATGTCTGTCAGCACCACCACATCCGCCGCAGTAAAGCAGGTCGCGAACTCATGGAGAAAGGTCTGAGTGCGGCTGTAGCGGTGGGGTTGAAAGATAGCCACCAAGCGTTGGGGAGCCTGATCCGGAGTCTGAATCTGCAAGCGGGCCGCCGCTAGCGTCGCCGAGATCTCGCTGGGGTGGTGGGCGTAGTCGTCGATGCAGGTAATGCCGTTGGCGTGGCCGCGCCACTCAAAACGGCGACAGGCCCCCTCAAAGCTCGCCAGGGCCGGCGCGATCGCCGCCCAACTCAGACCGAGTTGCCGACTGACAGCGATCGCCGCCAGGGCATTACTGAGATTGTGCTTACCCAACAGCTTCAGCTTCAGAGTCCCCAAGCACTGGCCCCGCTCCCAAACCTCCGCCACCGTCCCCCAGGCCTGATACACCGGATTCCGCACCGTGTAATCAGCCCCACGCTGAGGATCAAGACTATAGGTGACATCCAAGGTCAGTCGCTGAGCCACCGTCTCACAGTCCAGACAGCCTACCGTCGCCTGACACTGGCGCGCAAACTGCTGGAACGTGCCAATCACCTGCTCCAAGCTGTGGTAGTGATCCGGGTGATCGAGTTCAATATTCGTCACCACCCCGAGGGCCGGAGCCAGCTTCGTCAAAGAACCATCCGACTCATCCGCCTCCGCCACCAAGTAGCGACTGTAGCCGAGGCGAGCATTGCCCCCGAGGGCGCGAATTTCCCCCCCCACGAGGACCGTCGGATCAACCCCAGCCGACACCAAAATATAGCTAATCAAGCTACTGGTCGTTGTCTTACCGTGGGTTCCCGCCACCGCAACGCTCTCATACTGTTGCAGGAGGGCCGCCAACAAATCCGCGCGGTGAAAGAGCGGGCAGTTCTGGGCCAGAGCCGCCTGATATTCAGGGTTATCAGCCCGGATCGCCGTAGAGCAGATCACTTGGGGCCGTTGCCAGGTCGCCGCCGCCGTTGCGAGGCGAGAGTCCTCGTTGCTGCCACTCGTAGCCCCTACCGCCACCGGTTGAGGTTCGCTCACCACCGTTGTTGCCGCGCGCGCGGTTGCCCCCTCGATATTACTGGCACTTTGAGAGGTAAAGATGCGCGCGCCAGCCGCCGCCAAACGTTGGGTGATCGGGGTCGAGCGCAGATCCGATCCAGAGACCGGGAGCCCCCGTTTCGCCAGAACCAGGGCTAAAGCCGACATCCCAATACCACCGATACCGATGAAGTGGAACGGCTGGCCTCGAAAATTGATTGTGTTTGTCATCAAAACTCCTCACACACACCACCAGACACCATACGGCCTCAGCATCAGGCGTATAATATCAAGAATCACTCAGCTCAACACAGAGTCCATCAGAATTTTCTATGCTCTGACCGAGCTAGGCGCTTGATTTGATTATTACCACCTCTTGCCAATTGACGCCCATGTCGGCGTTCATCGCCAGAGTTCTATCACTACCCAAACAGCCGTGCTGTGAATCCGGAAACTTTCCAGCAATGAGCTTCCCTCGCCTCATCCTACCTGTTTGTGGCAACGCTGCAACAATTTGGGGCGACGTTGCGCGACCGACCTCCGGCAACTTGGCCCCCGTGATCGTTGCCCCCGTCAGCAGCGGCAACGCGCTGGAAGTACGAATGCTCACTCCAGCCAGGCGGCAGACCTGAGGTTCCTAGGATCTCCTAGGACGATCCCCTGGGTGCATCCCAGGGAGTCCCGGGGCCCTGCCCAGATCTCTTCCCCCAGCCCCTAAGGCTGAGAGCCGAAGAACTAAAACTCCCTCTCCCCTCGGGAGAACAATTTAGAGGGAGGGCTGCCAAAGCGGGATGCTCCCGATCCCCGCTGGCAAATCTCCCGGAGGCTGCGGTTGAAACGAACAGCCTTTAGGATATGATTTGTGTGGTTAACATTAATTTAATGTATTGATTTGCAGACAGAGGGCAAGACGCAGTGATTAGAGTAGCCATCAACGGGTTCGGGCGCATCGGACGTAACTTTTTACGCTGCTGGTTGGGACGCACCGACAGCCAGCTTGAGGTTGTGGGCGTTAACGATACCTCCGATCCCAAGACCAATGCCCACCTGCTCCAGTATGACTCGATGCTGGGCAAGCTCGGCGCTGAGATTTCAGCCGACGAGAATTCAATTACGGTCAACGGCAAAACGATCAAGTGTGTATCAGATCGCAACCCCCTAAACCTTCCTTGGCAGGCTTGGGAAGTGGATCTGATTATTGAATCTACCGGCGTCTTTGTTACTGAGGAGGGAGCTTCAAAGCACCTAGAGGCTGGGGCAAAGCAGGTACTGATTACAGCTCCGGGAAAGGGAGGCAATATCGGCACCTACGTCATGGGGGTCAATCACCAAGAGTATCAACACGGTCAATATAAGGTTATTAGCAACGCCAGTTGCACCACTAACTGCCTCGCGCCAATTGTCAAGGTGCTTCACGAGCACTTTGGCATCATCAAGGGCACGATGACAACGACCCACAGCTACACGGGGGATCAACGCCTCCTGGATTCCAGCCATCGGGATCTCCGACGGGCGCGGGCCGCAGCGGTGAACATCGTCCCCACGACGACGGGGGCGGCTAAGGCCGTGGCGCTGGTTCTGCCGGAGATGAAGGGCAAACTCAATGGCATCGCGTTCCGCGTGCCGACGCCTAATGTCTCGATCGTGGACTTTGTGGCCCAGGTCGAGAAGAGCACCTTCACGGATCAGGTTAATGATGCGCTGCGCGACGCGGCGGCGGGGCCCCTCAAGGGGATCTTGGGTTACAACGACCTGCCTCTGGTGTCCTGTGACTATCGTGGCACGGACTACTCTTCGATTGCGGACGGTAGCCTGACGATGGTGATGGATGGCGACATGGTGAAAGTCGTCGGCTGGTACGACAATGAGTGGGGCTACTCGCAGCGGGTCGTTGATCTCGCTGAACTCGTAGCGGCGAAGTGGCAGGCTTAAGGCCACGTCCCTGCTGTCTCCAGGCTTGAGCCGGTCTGCATGAGCGCCTGAACTGTTTGTTCCTCGACGAGCAAGCAGTTCGGGGTTTTTTGTGCTATCTGCTGCCTCCTGACTGGCGATCGCTCTCCCGTAGCCCGACACCGACCATGACCATGACCACCCAAGTGCGATAATCGGGGCTGGGGAACCTATGGAGCGGGACGATGGCGGGAGCGCGGCTTGTCTGGATGAAGCAGTTAGGCACAGCGGGGGAAGACGATGCCTACAGCATTGCGGTGGACCGCAGCGGCCGCGTTTATCTAGCCGGGTATACGGCGGGGGCCCTGGGGAGCGAAAATGCTGGCGGCAACGATGCCTGGCTGGCTCAATATGACGCTGATGGCAACCAGCGCTGGCTCTGCCAATTGGGGGGGGCGGGGGATGATGAGGCGAATGGGGTGGCGATCGCCCCGAACGGCCAGATCTACATCATTGGCTATACCTACAACGAGCCCCCGGGCACGGCGAGCGGCGATCGCCAAGCCACCGCCTGGCTTGCCTGCTATGACGAACAGGGTAACCGCCACTGGCATCATCCCCTCGGCCTGGAGGCCCCCCACATCCCCACCAGCCTGACGATTGACCAAGATGGCCACCTCTACATCACGGGCTACACCGCCCCCGATCAGGATCACTGGCAAGGCTGGCTCGCCTGCTACGGGGCTGACGGCCAGCCCCGCTGGCGGCGCTCCCTCGGCCACCATCGCAAGGATGTGATCGCCTACGCAGCAGTCAGCCCGACTCAGCACCTTTACCTGATCAGCAACGCGGTCAGTCCTGCGGCCGCGAGTTCCGAAACCGCCCTGTGGCTTGCTTGCTATGACCACCAAGGGGAGCCCCAGTGGCAACAACCCCTGGGTCCTGGGGACGAAACCAGTTGCAGCGGCCTGGCCGTTGATGGGGCAGATCATATCTATGTGGTCGGTCTGAGCGATCGCCCCGACACCGAGCACCACCAGGCCTGGCTGGCCAAGTACGACGGCCAAGGCCAGCAGCTCTGGCAACAGACCCTGGGCCAGGGCACGGTGGAAGAAGAAGCAACAGCGATCGCCGTCGATGCCGCGAGTCAGGTCTACTTGGCCGGCTTCACCTACGGGGCGATCGCGGGCGAGAATGCTGGCGACGCGGATGCCTGGGTCGCCTGCTACAGTCCCGAGGGGGAACTTCGCTGGGCCCAGCAAATCGGCACGGCGGGCGAGGATGGCTGCAATGCGGTGGCCGTCGATGCCGAGGGCCACGTTTACTTAGCCGGTTACACCGATAGCGCCCTCGAAGGCAACCACGCCGGGGACTACGACGCCTGGCTGGCGAAGCTGGAGCCGCTGCCCAGGCTGGTCTAGGCGATCACTGGGCAAAGGCCGGGCCCCGCGACTAGGATGCAGAGCAGAGCCCCTCAGCCGGGCGGCTCCAGCTCGTGCTATATCTATCGACAGCTATCATGGGTATTTTTACGGAAACCACTATGGGAGCTGACGCGACCGAACACTCGTCTTGTGTTCTCTTGGTCAAGATCGATGAACTGACAACACCGCAAATGACGCTAGATTTGCGGGAGGCGGGCTATGAAGTGGTCCTAGCCACGGAGCTAGCGAAAGTTCCAGCTCAGATCCGCGAGCTCAAGCCAGCCCTGATCGCCATTGATCGCACTCAAACTGGGGACGCAGGCCTCCAGTTGTGCCGTCAATTACGCCACGATCACCACCGGGTTCCGGTCCTGCTGCTCCTGGCCCGGGATAACGTTGAGGATCGGGTCGCCTGCTTGGAAGCAGGAGCCGATGATTACTTGACCAAGCCCTACCGCAGTGAGCCTTTTCTGCGCCTGATCGGCCTTTACTTGGAGCCCGCCGCCCGAGGGAACGAACAGCTTCGGTTTGGGGACTTGGCCCTGGATCTCACCACCCGACGCGCCCAACGCCACGGCCGCGAGATCGAACTCACGATGAAGGAGTTTGAACTTTTGAAATACCTCATGCTGCATCCCCGCGAGGTGGTGACGCGGGAGCAAATCTTGGAGAATGTCTGGGGCTACGACTTCATGGGCGAGTCGAATGTGATTGAAGTCTACATTCGCTATCTGCGCTTGAAGGTTGAGGACGAAGGCCAAAAGCGCCTCATTCAGACCGTGCGCGGCGTTGGCTATGTATTGCGAGAAGCCTAGGGCTTAGCTTGCCGGTAGTGATATACAGTAATGGAGGCAGAAATGTTGAACGGTACGCTTGAACTACTTAAAAAAGGGTATATTAATCCTATCAGTAACCTCATTCAACAACTTAGAACTATCCTCTTAAACCAATGCACGTAGCTGATATTCTCACACATAAAAGCCTGCATATATCGCAGTCTATCTAACAACTTAGAGCCAAACTCTTTCGGAATCTCAACCAATTGCAGCAAGACATATCCGATCAAACAGGCGTAGATCTGAATCTCGATTCCGTTCGTGTTTTTTGTGATTAATCTGTCTAGCTTAAGATGCATCTTGAGAAACTTCCAAAGTAACTCAATTTGCCAGCGTTGGCGGTAAAAATCACCAACCTCTTCATTGCTAAAACCCTCTTCGTTAGGCCCTGCCAAGTTCGTGACTAGTCGGAATTCGCACTGGGTCTCTAGATCGCAAAAGTTAACCAATCTGGCGTTGACTTGATCTTTGCCTTTCCCAATCAAAAATTGATCGTCTGACAACATCTCTAACGTGATTTTGTTGTTGATTCGCAATAGAAAAAAACGACTCTCTTTCGCCATTAACTCTACAATTCTCTTGAGCTTGCAAAAGCCTCTATCCATTATGCTGAGCCCGTTTTCAGGATTGGCATCAATGGTCTCATCGCCATATTTGTTGTCGTGTCCTTGTCCAAAGTGAATTAAGACGCCATCCGGTTCTCCGATGGAGAGATTCAAGCCGCTGAAGAGCTTCACTTGGTGGAAACCTTGATGCCATAGTAGTTTGCTGGTCAGCGTAACAATCGTTGAGTCAAGGGGAAACATCTTCAATTCCTTTGAAGCTTTACTTTACTTTGCTTTCTTAGCTGCTCTTTACTTTCCGGCTCTATGCAGCTTCTATCCATCAACAGCACCGCGCTTTACGCTGAG